>NZ_CP055156.1:3315618-3978742 GCF_014217805.1 Adhaeribacter swui | reverse complement strand
CCTGCTTCCACCACGGGTCGTGAGATAATGATTTTTTTAACGGTTTTATTTTTCAGCGCCCGCACGGCTAAGGCTACCGATATGTACGTTTTTCCGGTACCGGCAGGCCCCAGTGCAAAAACTAAATCATGCTTATCAACGGCATCTACCAGTTTTTGCTGGTTTGGCGTTTTGGCTTTAATAATGCCGCCTTTGCTCCCATATACAATTACATCCGGCGAAGTGGCTATTACTTCTTCTTCTGAGTCGCCGTCTGCGGCAATGTAGTGGTTCACGCTGGTATGGGTTATTTTACCAAACTTATGATAATGTTCGATCAGCGAACTTAAGATTTCGTTTATTTTGGTGATCTCGGGGGTTTTGCCCTGAATTTTTATTTCATTACCCCGCGAAATTATTTTGCTGCTCGGGAATGCTGCCGCTAATTGTTTAATATTTTGATTCTCAGTTCCTAGGAAATCTATCAAAGATACATTTTCTAAGGTAATTACTTTTTCTACCAAATGCTTAGCTTATTTTGCGTATACAGTTAACTTAAAAATAAAATAGTTCTTACTTTTGTATAATACAATAATACAAAATTTATAGTTCGTTTGTATGGGTTTGATTACTTTTTTGTCGGATTTTGGCTATACCGATCATTACATAGCCGCAGTAAAAGCCAGAATCTTACGGACTGCTCCGCAAACCCCCATTATAGACATATCGCACGCTATAGAACCTTATAACATTGCCCACGGCGCATTTGTTCTAAATTCCTTATTCCGCGATTTTCCGGTTGGCACGGTTCATCTGGTAGCAGTTGATTCTCAAGGCAGTAAACAAGACCGCTATCTGGCGGTACAATTTCAGGATCATTATTTTGTGGCCGCCGATAACGGCATTTTATCTTTAATTATTGAATCACAACCGGCAACCATGGTGGAGTTACCGGTAGAATTGCCTACAACTTTTGCTGCAAAAGACGTATTGGCGCCGGCGGCCCTGGCGCTGGCTACGGGTGCCGATCTAAGCGATTTAGGTACCGGCCTTACCGATTACCGGCAGTTAATTAACCGCCAATTGCGCCTGAGCGATCATGCCATTACCGGGCACGTCGTACACGTAGATCATTACGGCAACTTAATTACCAATATATCCCAGGACAGTATGGATGCGATTGGGCACGACCGGCCTTTTACCGTGCATTTTGCCCGCGAATCGGTACAGAAAATTTCCAAGGATTTTACGCACGTAGACGAAGGCGATGTGGTGTGTTTTTATAATCACCAGGGGTGGTTATCCATTGGCATCAACAAAGGGCACGCTTCGGAACTTTTGGGCATGTACTACGACTCCCAGGTTAATATTCATTTTAAAAAGATTTAAAGCTCCCTAAACTTTTAATTTTATTTTGCTGTTCCGAGGGGACGTTCAGAAACAGCACAAATCTTTTTTTGCGACGTTGTTTTTAATTTTAGCATGCAACAACCTTTTATTGTTGGTATTACCGGGGGTAGTGCTTCGGGCAAGACTACTTTTTTAAAAAAATTAATTTCTTCTTTTCAGCCAGAAGAAATCTGCCTGATTTCGCAAGATAATTACTATTATCCCCACGACGATCAGGAATTAGACGCTAATGGCGTTATAAATTTTGATTTACCTTCTTCTATTGATTCCGCCGCTTATGCCCGCGACGTTTTCAGATTAAAAAACGGCGAAACCGTTACCCGTAAAGAATATACCTTTAACAACCCGGATATTATTCCGCGGGATTTGGAATTTAAACCTGCCCCCATTGTGGTGGTAGAAGGAATTTTTGTTTTTTACTACGAAGAAGTAGCCCGTCACCTGAACCTACGGGTGTACATTGACGCCGAAGAACACGTGAAATTACAACGCCGGATACTGCGTGATGTTAAAGAGCGGGGTTACGGCGGTTTAGATGATGTATTATACCGGTATTCGAACCACGTAGTGCCCACCTACGAAAAGTACATTCGGCCTTACAAATACGAATCCGACCTGATTATACCCAATAATCGCCAGTTTGAGAATGGTTTAGAGGTATTAGTCACTTTTTTAAGATCAAAAATTAAAAGTTATTCCAGCTAATTATTGAAAAAATATAAAATACTGTAACTTCGCAGTTTAAATGGCAGCTACACGTACCATAACGCAACATATCAGGTTCCTGTTTACCGCAGTAACCTTGTTTTGCGTTTTGTTATTAAACAACCAGGAAGTACCTACCTACTCTTCGGTTGCTGCCAAAGCAAACCCTGAGAACAATAGCCATTTACAGAGCTCCAAAAAACAGAAAACCATTGTAAAGCAAAAAGTTAGTTTTGAAGCCACTAACACGTATTTTGTTTTACATCTGGTTGATTTAACCCGCTGGTTATCTTTTGATTTTTTCAATCCGGTACGTGTTACGGTTAAGCTGCTACCACTCCAGGAATCTTTTATTCCCTTCTTTCGCGTTTTTTTAGGTTTTACCATAATTCCAAACGCCCCCTAAATTTTCGGGTAGTTTCCGAATTTTACCCACAATAGCTTTGTTGCTGCTACATAACTATTTCGGAAACCAACAACACCCGGCAAGGTGGTTTTTTAGTGGCTCTTCCGGAGCCCAAAAAATCTGCTTTTAAATTTTTAAAATATTAAATTTTCACCATTCATCATTTTTTAATTAATCATCAATGCGTAACAAAACCGGAATATTGTTGTTAACGATATTGGTTACCGCCCTTTGCGCGTATTACCTGTCGTTTACCTTTGTATCCAAACGCGTGCAACAACAAGCTGAAGCGTATGCCACGGATGCCAAAGGCAATGTAAACACAAACAAAAAATTTGCTTACCTGGACTCGGTTCGGAAAGAGCCTGTTTTTAACTTTTTAGGTATAAGCTATACTTACGAAGAAATCCAGAACAGCGAATTAAGCTTAGGTTTGGACTTAAAAGGTGGGATGCACGTAGTGCTGGAAGTTTCGCCCGTGGAAATTATTAAATCCATGGCGGGTAACAGCAAAGATCCCAGCTTTTTAAAGGCTCTTGAAGTAGCGCAACAACGCCAATCCAGCAGCCAGGCTAAATTTACTACTTTATTTGCCCAGGCTTACCGCGAAATTAACCCAAGTGGCAAGTTAGCGGCTATTTTCTCTAACACTGCTAATAAGGGCCGAATTAACTACAACTCTACCAATGCCCAGGTAATTGCTGCCATCGATACCGAAGTAAGTGCGGCTATCGATCGTTCTTTTAATATTTTACAAACCCGGATTGATAAATTTGGGGTAAACCAGCCCAACATTCAGCGGTTAAAAAGCACCGACCAAATTCAGATTGAATTACCCGGGGTTACCGATGCTACCCGGGTGCGTAAGCTGTTACAAGGAACGGCTAACCTGGAGTTCTGGGAAGTATGGAAGCCCGAAGAGTATTTTCCTTATTTTGGCCAGTTAAATGAGATTTTACTTAAGCAAGAAGCTGCTAATAAATTAACCGCTGGCAAATCTGATAACGCCAAAGCGGATGCTGATGTATTAACAAAAGCATCTGCCCAGCCCGCTATCGACCCATTAACCGGCAAGCCGGTAACTGATTCGGCAAACGCCAATAGCGTAGCTTCTGCTAAAACCGATTCAACCAAAACAGATTCTTTAGCTACCAATCAAAGCACCCAGCTTACCCGGTTATTCCCGCTTTTACAATCTGGCCTTTTACAAGCAAACGTGCGCGATACCGCCAAAGTTAATGCTTTACTACATCGTCCGGATGTACGGGCTCTGTTCCCGGCGAACATGAAGTTTTTATGGGCTGTTAAGCCTACTTCCTTACCAACTGCTCAGGCTGGTCAAGCAAAACAAGAATTTATAGAATTATACGCCATTAAAAAAGGCCGCGATAACAAAGCGCCGGTAGGTGGCGATGCCATCAGTGATGCCCGCCAGGACTTCGACCAGCAAGGTCGTCCGGAAGTAAATATGGGTATGAATGTGGCTGGGGCTAAAAAATGGCAGCGTTTAACGGCATCTTCTATTGGGCGCCAGGTTGCGATTGTGCTGGATAACTACGTGTACTCGGCGCCGGTAGTACAAGGCGAAATTCCAAACGGTAACTCTTCTATTTCGGGTAATTTTACTGTAGAAGAAGCTCAAGACTTAGCTAATATCTTAAAAGCGGGTAAAATGCCTGCTCCCACCCGGATTGTAGAAGAAGCTATTGTGGGCCCATCTTTAGGTCAAGAAGCCATTAACCAAGGTTTATTATCTTCAATAGCTGCTATGGGTTTAGTAGTAATCTTTATGATTTTCTACTACAGCAAAGGTGGTTTTGTAGCTGACTTAGCCTTGTTCTTCAACATTTTCTTTATCGTGGGTATTCTGGCCCAATTTAACGCGGCCCTTACTTTACCAGGTATTGCCGGTATGGTTTTAACCATGGGTATGTCGGTGGATGCGAACGTACTTATTTTCGAACGGATCCGGGAAGAACTGGCCATGGGAGTGAGTATAAAAGATGCCATTCATAAAGGGTACGACCGGGCTTTCAGCTCCATCTTCGACTCGAACGTAACTACTTTACTTGCCGGTGTTATTCTTTACTTTTTTGGTTCTGGTCCGGTAAAAGGTTTTGCTATTACCTTAATGTTAGGTATTGCTACTTCGTTCTTTACTGCCGTTTACGTATCCCGGTTAATTCTGGAGTACATGACCAGTGGCAAAAAAGTAAATACGATGAGCTTCTCGACAGCATTTTCTAAAAATCTGTTCAAGAACTTTAATTTTAATTTTATTAAATACCGCAAAATGGCCTATATCGGCTCTAGTGCCGTTATTGTCTTTGGTTTTATCTTAATGTACATTCAGGGTGGGCCTAACCTGGGTGTTGATTTTAAAGGCGGCCGGGCTTACGTAGTTAACTTTGATCAGGCTGTACCGGCTTCGGATGTAAGAACTGCGTTATTGGATGAGTTTAAAGGTTCTGGTACCGATGTAAAAACCTTTGGCGCTTCGAACCGCTTAAAAGTAACTACCAGCTACCTGGCCGAAGATGAATCTACCAAGGCCGATGAAACGGTACAAGCAGCATTGGAAGCGGGATTACAGCAATTTAGTGCTCAAAAACCAAAAGTATTAAGCTCGTCTAAAGTAGGCGCTACCATGGCCGATGATATTCAGAAAACTGCGGTACTTTCGGTATTGCTATCGTTTGCGGGTATCTTCCTGTATGTGATGCTGCGTTTCCGGAAATGGCAATATAGCTTAGGCGGGGTTATAGCATTGGTTCACGATGCATTAATGGTAACTGTTTTCTTCGCGATTGGTCGTTTATTTGGTTTAAATTACGAGATGGACCAGGTGTTTATTGCTTCCATTTTAACGATTATCGGTTTCTCTATTAACGATACCGTAGTTATTTACGACCGGATCCGGGAGCATTTAACGAATCATCCGAAAACCCGCATTAAAGACGTGATTAACCCGGCCTTGAACGATACTTTAAGCCGGACCATTATTACCTCTTTAACCGTGTTATTTGTGGTAGTAATTCTGTTTGTATTCGGGGGCGAAACCCTGCGTGGCTTCTCTTACGCCATGTTGGTAGGGGTAATTTCAGGTACTTATTCTACCTTATACATTGCTACTCCTATCCTGCTTGATACCATTGATGATGATAAATCAAACGTAGCGGCAGCTACGGTTACGCCTAAATTGGCTGCTACCGGAAAAGTACGGTCTTAGTACAATACAAGTGCAAAACAAAAAGCCCGACCTAAATGGTCGGGCTTTTTGTTTTTCTAAGAAAAGTAAAAATTTAAAAAATTTTAAATTCTTTAACAAAAGAGATTAATTACCAGGATTCGGTAACGCCTTCGGCAACTACTTCGGTTACTTCCGGAACCATCCGTTTTAACAAGTTTTCGATGCCGGACTTTAACGTAATCGTAGCAGATGGACAGCCACTGCAAGAACCTTGTAAATTTACCGTAACAACCCCGTCTTTATACGATTTAAAAGTGATATTGCCACCATCCTGCTCTACCGCTGGACGCACATAATTTTCTAATAAATCAATTACTTTATGCGAAATAACGGCATCATCGCCACTTAGTTCGCCGGTAACATCAGTAACTGCCTGGGTTTGCTCGGCCACCGGATCTTGCAGGAATATAGGCCCTCCGGCTTCTACGTACGATTTTATAAACAAGCGCAATTCCGGAATTAACTGCACCCACTGATCATTCGTGTTTTTGGTTACGGTAACAAAATTGCTGGCAATAAATACCCGCGAAACGTAATCAAAATTAAACAGCTCCTGCGCAAACGGCGAATTAGCGGCAGCTTCTACGTTAGGGTAATCTACGCTAACGCCATCGGGTAACAAAATGGTGCTCAGCACAAATTTCATCGATTCCGGGTTCGGGTTCGCTTCTGCGTAAACCGAAACGGCTTTTTCTTTATTTTCTATCATGGTGATTGCTTCCTTAATAAGGTAAAAACTTAGTAATAATTATTAAAGTTTCAAAAGTAACAGGTTTTAAGAATATTCCACTAGGTGGGTAGTTTATTTGAAAGGCAAAATACGGGTAAGCGCCGCAAATAAAAAACAAGTTCGTTGACCTAATGTTTAAAAGCCTTTACCTTCGCCGGAAAAGTTGCTGATTAGCAAGTCAGCTGATATAACTCTGATGTATGCTTAACTATTTGTTACTCGCTGCCCCTATAGCTCCGATACCCCTATATATCACTGCCCCTTTTTTAATCTTACTCGGCTTAATTGCTTGCGGCCCCATCTTTTTCGAGAAGTTTTGGCACCATTACTACCGGGTTATTGCGGTAACTTTAGGATTATTGATATTACTCTACTATTTAGTGGTACTCCACGACACCCACTTGCCAGCCGAAACGTTGGCAGATTATGTTTCTTTCGCGGTTTTACTGAGTTCCTTGTATATTGCGGCAGGAGGCATTTACATTAACGTAAATGCCCGGGCCACTCCCTTTATCAACGTTTTTATTTTAATTACCGGAGCGGTGCTGGCCAACTTAATTGGCACAACGGGAGCTTCCCTCCTGCTCATCCGGCCTTATATCCGGTTAAACATCAACCAAATTCGCACGTACCACATTATCTTTTTTATATTTATCGTGAGCAACGCGGGCGGTTTACTTACGCCACTCGGCGACCCACCATTGTTTATTGGTTTTTTAAAAGGAGTTCCTTTCTTCTGGACTTTGCAGCATTTACTCTTGCCCTGGCTTATGGCAATTCTGGGTTTAGCGGCCATTTTCTTTTACCTGGAAAGACGCCATGTGTGGTTAAATTATCAACCCAAAGAAGAAGTATTAGAAAAGATAAATCAGAAAACAGAATTTTTCTTTACCGGTAAACGTAATTTAATTTGGCTGGCTATTATTATTGGGGCTATTTTTCTCGATCCGAATGTATTATCGGGTTTACCGCACATTCCATTTCACGAATTTAAATTTTCATATATCCGCGAAGTTATTCAATTAACGGCAGCCTTTTTCTGTTACCATTTTGCCAGTAAAACTGCCTTAAACGGCAATCATTTTAGCTTTGGCCCCATTCTGGAGGTAGTATTTCTTTTCTTCGGAATATTTTTCACGATGATGCCAGCCTTACAGTACGCAGCCTATGTGGCGGGTTCTCCGGCATTTGCCCAATTATTAAATGCCAATACGCTTTACTGGAGCGCAGGTACGCTTTCGGGTTTTCTGGATAACGCCCCCACGTACGCCAACTTTTTATCTTTAGCCATGGCTAAATACGGCTTAAGCTACAGCAGCGTAGATCACGTTAAAAACTTTGCGTACGGTTTAACGCAAGCCCCCGAAACTTTTCACTTACTCGAAGCCATTTCGATAGGTTCCGTTCTATTCGGAGCGTTTTCTTACATTGGCAACGGGCCTAATTTTATGGTAAAAGCTATTGCGGAAGAAGCCGGTGTAAAAATGCCGAGTTTTTTTAAATACATTACCGCCTTTTCCATCCCGTTTTTGTTGCCAGTTTTATTCTTGATTTGGCTGTTGGTGATTTATTTATAAAGAAACACCAGCATCAAGATTTTTGATATTACCCCTTTATTTACTTAATCATTCAATTATTAATTTTTAAAAATAACTTCCCACTTGCTTACTATCAAACGCAATTATTAGGCGTAACTGGTAAGGTTAAAAGAGTTAATATCTCCGGTAAAAATTTGAAATTTTACTTGTTAGTTGGTTGTAAATAGGCTTCGTAAACTCTACAAACAAAAATTGCGGGTTAGGCACAGCACTCTCCCGCCGTTTAGCTCTTTTTAACTGTTCTTTACTTAAAGCGCGTTCATCGCCTTTGTACGTAGCCCACTCGTCACGCCACACAAAAGTACCGGGCATTTTCTCCTGGGTTATAATATTTTTCGATTTCCAATCCATCACCCGGAAATCGAGTAAGCCGCTGGAGGTAATGGTTTTCTCGTAGGTGATGTACTTGGCTTTTACAGTTCCATACACCTCTTTTCCTTCAACGGTGCCCGTTTTTACGCTGTCCCGTGCTACGTTTTGTTCTTTTTCTTTTAAATACGTTTGGCCCACGGCAAAATCATCGAATGTTAATGTTAGCACATGGTCGGGCACTAAGGTTTTGCTACCGGCTTCCTGGGGAGTATAAAACTTAATAAAACTTTTCTGTTCGTAATGCTCCAGGTACTCGTATATTTTGTTTTGAAAGTACTCGTTACTTAACTGGTAAATACCTTTATTTACTTCTACCGGTTCTACTACTACTTTTAGTAGAGCTGCCTGGTAAGCTTCGTCTTGCTTTTGCCGGGTGTTTTTATAATCCGGTACAAACTGTTTTACTTTCTCGAAATGCTGGTAAGCTTCTTTCGCACTTTGGCGATTGTTTTCTTTTAATAATGTAAGCCCCAGATTATAGCGCACATCAGCAGCCTTTTGCTTAGCGGCACTTAGTTGCTCCGGGTACTTGGTATTGGTTCCGGTAATTGAACGGCAGGCGGGGCACTGCCGCACGTCTACTATCAGGTTATTCAGGTTTTCGTATTCCTGCACTACCGTTTCCCACCGGAAAGTTTCCGAAGATTTCATAGCTTCTTCGATGCGGGTTTGGTGATCTTCCTGGGCAAATTTATAGGCTTGTTGTAAAGTGCTTACGGCTTTTTTGTTACCGGGATCTTTCTGCAACCTATTAACCGCCTGATAAACGGCCCGGTCATAATCGCCTTTTTGAAATGACTGCTTGCCACTAGAACAAGCAGATAGCAGCACCAATAAGCCAAACGGTAAAATTTTGCTTATAATAAAGTGTTTTGGGATTGTGAATAATTGTTCCATGCGAATAGGTTTTTAGGTGCGGGCGGCCTTAAAGTTTAAAAGAGGAAACCTTAAGGATAGTTAAGTTTAAAGGAAAAAATATGCCAAATTTTTAAATAAATAAAAAAGCCACCTTACAAGAAAGTGGCTTTTTAAAATTTCTAGCATTTACCTTAATAGAACGCCGTAATCTTTTAGGTCGGATTAAATCTTAACGGTTCTTTGGCGCAGTAAAAAATCAATCAATACCAAAGCGGCCATGGCATCCACAATTGGTACGGCCCGGGGCAGCACACAAGGATCGTGGCGGCCTTTGCCCTCCAGCGTAATGGTTTCGCCTTGGTCGTTAATGCTGGTTTGCGGCTGTAAAATAGTAGCAACCGGCTTAAATGCTACCCGGAAATAAATATCCTGCCCATTGGAAATGCCACCCTGGATACCTCCCGAATGGTTGGTGCGGGTTTGCACCTGGCCATTTTCGTCGGTGTAAAATTCATCGTTGTGCTGGGAGCCGTATAGCTTAGTACCTTCAAAACCACTGCCGTATTCAAAACCTTTCACGGCATTTATGCTCAACATAGCTTTGCCTAGTTCGGCGTGCAGTTTATCAAAAGCCGGTTCACCTAAACCAACCGGAGTGCCTTTAATCACGCAGGTAATAACCCCCCAATGGTATCGCGGTTTTTGCGGGTTTCTTCTACCAGTTTAATCATTTCTTCGGCTACCTGCGGCTGCGGGCACCGGATTTTATTGCTATCAATCAGATCAAGATCGAGTTGTTCGTAAGTTTCTGTTAAGCTAATGGGCCCCACACTAGAAACATAAGAAGCAATCTGAATGCCTTGCTGCTTTAAAAATTTATTGGCCACGGCTCCGGCGGCCACCCGGGCCAAAGTTTCGCGGGCCGAAGACCGGCCTCCACCCCGGTGATCGCGCAAGCCGTATTTGGCGGTATAGGTATAATCGGCATGCGAGGGCCGGAAGGCATGCTCCAGGTGCGAGTAATCTTTGCCGGCTTGGTTTTTATTGTTTACCATCATGGCAATGGGGGTGCCCGTGGTTTTATTGTCGTACAGTCCGGATAAAATTAAAATTTCGTCTTCTTCTTTACGCTGGGTAGTAATATTAGACTGACCCGGCCGCCGCCGGTCTAACTCTTTTTGTATTTCTTCGGCCGTAATTTCTAAACCTGCCGGACAACCATCAATTACCACGCCCACCGATTGCCCGTGTGATTCGCCGAAAGTAGTTATCCGGAAAATTTTACCGTACGAATTACTCATGCTGTTATGTTTTTCTAAAAAAAGTGTAAATAGATATGGCCAGCAAAAGTAATACAATCAGGTTGGTATACAATTTAAGTTTTTCGAATTTATGGATACTGACCAGGTTATTATCTTCTGTTTGAATTAGATTATAGAAGTCGCCGGCTACTCCGGTACCAATTGCGGCGTCGCGGTCTACGGTGCCTATTACCTGTAAGGTAAACCGGGACTGAAGCGTATCGTATCGCTCCCGCTTGGGATCGAAGTAAATAAATTGCATTAATTGCCGAAGAGGCACTTTACCAGGCGTTTTAGGAATAATGGAATAGTTAAACTGCTTAGAGCCTGAGATGCGTTGCTGCTGACGCAATATACTTTCTTTAATTTGGGGAGGATATATTTCTAAAGTAGGCAGGTTTTGCAAAACCGGTGCTGGCAATGCGGCAATATTACCTTCCCCGATAATAGAAAAATTATAATTTACCGCCCGATTAATAGGCACTTTGGCACGTTCCAGATTTTCATCTAACCGGTAAATACCAACCGGCACTGACTCCCGGCGCGGATGAGGAGGTAAAGCTTTTACGGCAACCATTTTAGTCGTGGAATAAAACAGTTTAACTTCAGACTGCCGCTTTTCATCGGCAAAGGTGGCGTCTTTAGCCGGCGTATATTTCAGCATTTTTAAAGTTAAGGCCGGAAACACCAAATTTTGGGCATTAAGCGGATAATTTACCGCTTCGTATAATTTGTACCGGATGTACTTTTCTTTTTTCACCATTACCGTATCCGGCAAAACTTCGCTTTGTTCCCATACTTCTTCCCAGCACGTTGGCTGCTTAATTTTTTTAAATATTTCGGGTAGTTGCTGCAAAAAATCATAAAATTCCAGTTGTCCGTTTTCGGCCGATGATAAATAAAAATACAAAGCTACGTGTACTCCTTCGCCGGTGTAAATTTGTTTTTTACTTACTTCTACATTTAAAAAAGATTGACCACCCGTATTAGGTAACTCTGCTTGCTCGGCATCGGGCTCATCTACAGTACCGGGCACTTCATCGTCGTTGACCGGGCCAACCTGCACGGTTATTCCCGGACTTTTTACTGCCTGACCATTAACGGTTATAGAGAATGGTTTAATCGTGAAAGTACCTTCGTTTAAAGCCGCATAATTTTGGGTATGCACCTCCTCTACCAAGTTATTGCCCGTTTTTAAAGTAACTTTCTTCGAAAAGCGGTTACTTTTTTGAAATCCTTCGATTTCGGGAAAAGGCGATGCCTCTTTTAAAGGTTCTCCTTTTAACCGGATTGAGATGGTAAAATACGTTTCGATGGGGATTTGATTGGGGCCAAACTCAATGCTAATCTGTTGCCCGTAAACCGGGAGTAAGACCAACCCAAACAAACATAAAAGAATATATTTTTTTAACACAGAATAGCTAATAAACACCGGAGTCTTTTAAATCTCCAGTAAAAACAACGTTGGCAAGTTAAAATTTATTCTTTCAAATTTATACTACTCAAAATATCAACCCAATTTAAATAATTGATAATCTATTACTTACACCATTACACAAAATCAAGAAATCAGATTTTTTAAAAAATCAGAAATAAAACCGCGTTTTTTTAAAAATCTTAAAATCCAGACTCCGGACATACTTCGTAGGTCGGTTAAATCTGAAGAGAAACAGCTACCTCATTCGCTATGATTAAAGTTGGCGGCAGCTCGTCAGAGTTTTTGTTACACTCTATAAAACATACCTAATTATGACGAAACTATCAAAACCGAATGCAAGCGGTAATGGGTTAACCGAGTCGGTTAATAAACCCATTAACCGGAAAAGCTTCTTTAAATTTGCCGGAGCGGGAGCCGCATTAACTACCCTCCTGATATCTGGTTGTAACGACGACGATGACGGGAAATTTAACGGCGTAGTAGATACTCCCCCAACTACCGGTACTGGTGCCGTAAGCCTGGGCTCGGGCGATGTAGGAATTTTAAATTATGCGTATGCGCTGGAACAATTAGAAGCTGCTTTTTACACCCAAGTGGTAGCTACCAAATTTTCGGGCATGACGGCTCTGGAAACTTCTATTTTCACGGACATTCGCGATCACGAAATTGCGCACCGCGAATTCTTTAAAGCAGCCATTACCGCCGCTGCTCCTACAGCCATTATTCCGGCCTTAACTCCCGATTTTTCTTCTATTAATTTCGGAGACCGAAATGCTGTGCTAACCGCTGCTAAAACTTTTGAAGATTTAGGTGTTACGGCTTACAACGGCGCCGGCAAATTATTAACCAATCCGGATTTTTTAACTATCGCGGGTAAAATCGTTTCGGTGGAAGCGCGTCATGCTGCTGAAATTGCTGACCTGATCTCGAACGGAACTTTTGCCAACACGGCTAACAATGCCAATGGTTTTGATGATGCTAAAATGCCATCCGAAGTTCTTGCCGCCGCTAAATCCTTTATTAAGGAAACCATTGATTTCAGCAAATTACCTACATCTTAATTTAAAATCAGGAGAAACTAATCATGAATATATATAACCTGCTTACCCAAATAGAAAAAGCTGATCCGGAAATATACGAGCGTTTAGATTCGCGCCGGGCCGTATTTAAACATTTTGCTGGTTTTGGCAAAAAGTTAGCTGCCACCGCCATTCCCCTGGCTTTTGGTGCTATGCTTAACAAAGCCTATGGCCAAACAACTACGCGCTCGGTTACCGATGTACTTAAATTTGCTTACTTATTAGAAAACCTGGAAGCAGAATTTTACAAACAAGCTGCTGCCACCGATATTTTTGCCAGTGCCGCTGGTAAAGGAGCTTTTGAAACCATCCGGAACCACGAAGTAGCGCACGTAAATTTCTTGAAAGGTGCACTGGGTGCTGATGCTCCTACTTACACCGCCGACAGCTTTGATTTTGATGCTAAAGGCGCTTTGGGCGGTATGACATTTAAAGATTACCCAACAATGTTGGCCGTAGCTCAAGCTTTTGAAGACACCGGCGTACGTGCCTACAAAGGTCAAGCGGCCTTTTTAATCAGCAACAACGACGTACTACAGGCTGCTTTGCAAATTCACTCGGTAGAAGCACGCCACGCAGCCCATATTCGGCGCATGCGCCGCGATTTTGCAGCTGCTCCCGCTGATCAAAAGCCCTGGATTACCGGTAAAGACCGGGGCGGTTTACCAGCTTTAGTACAGGCTATTTACGACGGAGAAGAAGCCACCACCCAGGCTGGCGTAAAAATTACGGGCACTTTTGGTGGTATATCCATCAGCGACGCGGCTGCTTCAGAAGCATTCGATGAGACCTTAAGTACCGAACAAATACAAGCGATCGTTACGCCTTTTTTAAAAAATTAAACAAGCTTTCCCTAGTAATACTTAAAAAGGACGGACAACCCGTCCTTTTTTGTTATAAATTTAAAAAATTTAAATATTTTTTTGAATTTAAAAAAATACAACCAATCTATTTTTAACAACTTAATTATTAACATGTTTATTAAAATTTGAACAATTCTTTAAAATTAATTCAACATCTAAGCTACATTCCCGTATATTAGATAGCTCAAAACAAGCACTTGGTTTGAGTAGTTTAAAGAATAATTTCATTTTTAAAATAAACAAACAAAATGTTAGAGTATGTTAAAACTATTCTTGTTAAAGTAAGTTTTGATGTCCGGTTATTTGAGAAAGAATTGCGTAAAGCTTTTAAAATGCTCATTCAGGAAGAACTAGAAGAATTACGGAAATGGTGCTACGTCCGCTTCTCCGGCATTTATCATGGCATCATCAACCGGGTTTTTGCGAAAGCTTCCTAGTTAATTAATCTTCGTTTTTTTCCGTCACAAATGTAATATTTCGTAAGAGGCCGTTATAACCAGTGCGTTTAACGGCCGACTTACGAAACACTTCTTTAAATATTTCTTCGGTAATTTCCTGCCAATCTTTTTTTGAAAATTCTTTTATTCCCGGGTGCGGCGTAAAAGCTGGTTCCTGATGGGCTTTGGCAAAACGGTTCCAGGGGCAAACATCCTGGCAAATGTCGCAGCCAAATACCCAGTTGCCAAACTTACCATTTACCTCGGCCGGAATTTGGTCTTTTAATTCAATGGTAAAATACGAAATACATTTGCTGCCATCTACCACGTAAGGCTCCAGAATAGCATTGGTCGGGCAAGCATCCAGGCATTTGGTGCAGGTGCCGCAGTAATCTTTTATCGGACCATCGTATTCCAGTTCCAGATCAATAATTAACTCGGCAATAAAATAAAAACTGCCTACCTGCGGCGTTATTAAATTGCTGTTTTTACCAACCCAACCCAAACCACTTTTTTTAGCCCAGGCTTTATCCAGTACCGGCGCCGAGTCCACAAAGGCCCGACCTCCTACTTCCCCGATTGCTTCCTGAATGTAGGCCAGCAAACTTTTCAATTTATCTTTTATAACAAAATGGTAATCCTGACCATAGGCGTATTTGGAAATTTTAAAAGTATCATCGGGCTGCTGTTCTTCGGGATAATAATTGAGCAATAATGAAACTACGGATTTGGCGCCATCTACGAGCAAGCGCGGGTCCAGGCGTTTGTCGAAGTGGTTTTCCATGTAATGCATTTGGCCATGCATCTGGCGGTTAAGCCAGTTTTCCAGCCTAGGCGCTTCTTCTTCCAGAAATTCAGCCCGGGATATACCGCAATACATAAAACCCAGCTCGGTTGCTTTTTGCTTTATTAAATGGGTATAGTGTTGCGTTGGTGTCAATGGATTTCCTACTTTAGGCCGATAACAAAATTAAAAGAAAATTAATCCTTACCCACGACTACTTTTATCATCCAGCTTCAATTACAAAAAATTTCTTGAGCACGGTTACTGCCCATAAAAGCAAAAAAGCAGGCACGTAGCCTGCTTTTTTAAAATTTTTAAATTTTAGCTTTTAAGATAAAGGCGAATCAAACAAAGTACCAATTTGCCGGGGCGGTATTTTACCCAGGTGGATATAAGCTAATTCCGTAGCTTCCCGTCCGCGAGCCGTCCGTTTAATATAGCCTTCCTGGATCAGGAATGGTTCGTATACTTCTTCAATGGTCTCGGATTCTTCGCCGCAAGCTGTAGCAATGGTAGATAACCCTACCGGACCACCTTTAAATTTATCGATAATGGTATTTAAAATTCGGTTATCCATTTCGTCCAGGCCATTATGATCTACGTCCAGGGCATTCAGGGCAAACTGGGCAATTTCTACGGTAATGGTACCATCACCTTTAATCTGGGCAAAGTCGCGGGTACGTCGCAGTAAGTTGTTGGCAATACGCGGGGTACCACGGCTCCGGCGGGCAATTTCATAGGCTGCATCATCGTGGATAGGTGAACCCAAAATATCCGCCGACCGCTTGACAATGCTGGTTAACAAAGCAGAATCGTAATACTCCAGCCGCGAGTTAATGCCAAAACGGGCTCGTAGTGGCGATGTCAATAAACCCGAACGGGTGGTAGCCCCAATTAACGTAAACGGATTCAGACTGATTTGCACAGTCCGGGCATTGGGGCCGGAGTCCAGCATAATATCAATCTTATAATCTTCCATGGCCGAGTATAAATACTCTTCCACAATAGGGTTTAACCGGTGAATCTCGTCGATGAATAAAACATCGTTACGTTCTAAATTGGTTAACAAACCGGCTAAATCGCTTGGTTTATCCAGTACTGGCCCGGAAGTCATTTTAATATTGGCGTCCAGTTCCGATGCAATAATGTGCGATAGGGTAGTTTTACCTAAACCGGGAGGCCCATGCAAGAGGACGTGGTCGAGGGCTTCGCCGCGGCGACGGGCAGCCAACACGAATATTTTTAAATTTTCGACAATTTTATCCTGACCGGTAAAATCCCGAAAACTAAGGGGCCGGAGCGCTTTATCTATTTCTTTTTCAGCCTGCGACATGTTTTCGTCATCGCCGCTTAAATAATCTTCACGCATATAAGTATAACTCGAAGTCCGTTTTTATAACTTAAAGATAACACTTTTAGCCGGTAAAAGGCTCCTTTTTAGTAAGAAAATCAACTAAAAAACTAAATATTTTAATTATTCACACATAATTTCTAATTTAATTAGCAAAACATATCAATAACTAAGCCCTATTAAAATTAAGTTTACGGCAGGATTATCTTAAACTAAAAGCATTGTATTAGGCAATATTAATTAAGAGTTTTTTTAATCCGGAATAATAGCAGTTGCTTCTATTTCTACCAATAATCCAGGTTGAATGAGGGCTTTTACCTCCAGCATAGAAGTTACCGGTTTAATATTTTTAAAAAATTCGCCGTGCGCCCGCCCAATTTCTTCCCAACTCGAAATATCTACCACAAACATCCGAGTCCGGACTACATCTGCCAGACTGGCTCCAGCTTCCTGCAACGCTTTTTCTATTTTACTTAAAATAAATTTGGTTTGCTCATAAGGATCGTCCAGGCCAATAATCAGGTCACCAGCTACGGCGGTGGTACCGGCTACTTCCACTACATTTCCAACCCGTACGGCTCTTGAATATCCTACCACATCTTCCCAAATAGCACCCGAAGCAATATTTTGTCTAGTCATTGTGGGTATATTAATTAAATGGTAAAACAAGAATTATTCATTTGTTTCAGAAGTCGGGAGACTTCCAGTTGTCTATGGAGCACAAGTGACGCTAGGCTTAACACTTGCGCTAGTTCCAGCTTTTAAATAATATAAATTTTTAAAATTTATATTATTTAAAAGCTGGAATGCCGGTAATATCAGCGCCGGTAATGAGTAAATGAATGTCGTGGGTGCCTTCGTAGGTGATTACGGATTCCAGGTTCATCATGTGGCGCATGATGGGGTACTCACCGGTTATGCCCATGCCCCCGTGGATTTGGCGGGCTTCGCGGGCTACTTGTAAAGCCATATCTACACTGTTGCGCTTGGCCATAGATATTTGCTGGGTGGTAGCTTTGCCTTCGTTTTTAAGCATACCTAAACGCCAGGCTAGCAGTTGGGCTTTGGTAATTTCGGTGAGCATTTCGGCCAGTTTTTTTTGGATTAACTGAAAAGAAGCAATAGGTTTATCGAATTGTATGCGTTGTTGAGCGTACCGGAGCGCCGATTCGTAACAATCAATAGCGGCACCAATGGCTCCCCAAGCAATACCGTACCGGGCCGAATCCAGGCAACTTAATGGTCCTTTTAAACCTTCGATGTTGGGCAAAATATTTTCTTTCGGGATTTTTACATTATCAAAAACCAACTCGCCGGTAGTGCTGGCGCGCAAACTCCATTTATTATGAATTTCGGGCGTAGAAAAACCTTCCATGCCGCGCTCCACGATCACGCCTTTAATGCGACCGGCCTCATTTTTGGCCCATACTACCGCAACCTGGCAAGCTGGTGCGTTAGAAATCCACATTTTGGATCCGTTCAGAATATAATAATCGCCTTCTTCTTTGATGTTCGTGAGCATGCCGCCCGGATTAGAACCATAATCGGGTTCCGTTAAACCAAAACAACCTAACCATTCACCGCTGGCCAGTTTAGGCAAATATTTCCGCCGTTGTTCTTCGGAGCCGTACTGGTAGATAGGGAACATTACCAGCGAACCTTGCACCGATGCCGTAGACCGCATGCCTGAGTCGCCGCGTTCTAATTCCTGCATGATCAGGCCATACGAAATATAATCCAGTCCGCCCCCACCGTACTCCGTTGGAATGGTTGGCCCAAACGCCCCTACCTCCCCAAACTTGCGCACGATTTCCGGCGGAAAGTACGCCTCCTGCGCCCATTGCTCGATGTTGGGAGAAATTTCGCGCTGCACAAAATCGCGCATGGTTTGCTGAATGAGCCGGTGTTCGTCGGTGAGCAGGTCCGAAATTTTAAAATAGTCAGTCATAAATCGCGGATTTGGCAGATTAAACGGATTTCACAGAATGTGTTATTATTCTACTAAGCAACAGTATCCGGGTTCTTTTATCGTAAATCTAAATATACTATTTAATCTTGGATGGAGATGTGCTGTTACCAAAGTTTAGAATTCTATTGAGTTTAGAAATGGTTTAGATAAAATAAGTTGATTTTATTTCCTCTCCCATTCCCAATGTTTTCCTGCTTACTTCTTTCTACCCGTTGGTGCAAAACAAAAAAGACCTCCGAAGAAGCCTTTTCTAACATTTATCCAAGTTTATTTTATTTGAAACGCTACATATTAATGAACCCGCGCAATCCGCCAAATCCGCGAAAATCTGCGATCTAGAACTTAACGCCTACCGATAACAGGAAATTACGGGTGGCCTGCGGATAATAGTAATTATAATCGTAGCGGGTGGGGTCGCCGGAGTATTGTTCGCTGAAAGTATAGCCGTTGGCTTCGTACTTTTTATTTAAAACGTTATTGATCAACAAAGCCAATTCCAGTTCTTTCATAAAAGTGGGTTGAACAACGTACCGGAAGCGTAGATCGGCCACTTGGTATCCGTTTATTTTACGCTCTTCGCTGGAAGTATTATCCAAGTATTGCTTGCTCACGGTTTTATACAAAATAGCTGCTTTAAAACCTTTTACTGGTTGTACCTCTACTTTATGCGCCGACACTACGTTGGGCGAGAAAGAAATATCAGTTTCGGCGTAATTATTAACTACCGTATTTTCTACGTTGTAATCAGCATCGTACACGTAAACCGTTTCGGCGTAATTTTTAATTTTATTACGACTTAAGGTTAAAGTGCTACTCACTTCCACCACATTGCGCCAGTTAGCCAAACCCGCGAGTTCTACCCCGGTGCGGTAGCTGCGTTTTATGTTGGTGCGCAACGCCGAACCCACATCGTTTAACTGGCCGGTTAACACCAGTTGGTTGTAATAATCCATGTAAAAGTAATTAACATCCAGGCTATACGTGAGGGGCTGGCCGTTGCTGTTTGTTTGGTTACCGCGTAAACGGTAACCGGCTTCCAGGTTGTACATGGTTTCGGCCTTGGGTTGCTCGGCTCCTTTGCGGTCCACGAAATCGCTGCGAACGGGTTCGCGGTTTCCTACGGCGTAAGAAGCGTAAATAGTCTGGCCCGGAGTAAAAGCGTAAGTAACGCCGGCCTTCGGATTTAAAAATTGAAAATCAGCTTGCTGCGTTACGTTGCGCTGGTTATCGTCGGTGCCTTTCAGGTCGTAAGTAATGGTGCGGTATTGCACATCGCCAAAAAAGCCCAATTGCTCGTTCGCCTGATAATTTACTTTGCCATACACTGTAAAGTCGGTTTTTAAAGCATCGCCCTGGTAATAACGCTGCCGAATTTCGCTGCTGGAAGCGTAACGCGCCCAGATAATTTCGCCGTAATGGTCGCCGTCGTAGCGGTTCCAGGAACCACCCAAGGTAGCCGAGAAGGTGCTTTGGGGCGCCCGGTAGTTTAAAGCGTAGGTTGCCCCGTAAAAATAATTATCGAGCCATTTGCGGCGGATTAAATCGGTGTTCGTTATGGTAGTATCGCCCAATACTACCGGAGGCACATTATAATTAGCCAGGCTCTGGTCAGTTTTGTATTGTTCGTAGTAGCCTTTGCCGCGGGTTAAATGAAAAGCGCCACCAAAATCAAACTGCGGCCCGAAAGTTTTAGAATAATGCAGTTGGTAGTGATCTTGCTGGTAATTATCAGTTTCGTTGTCGTAGGTTAAAGAATTATACCGCCGATTGGTTTTAAGCGAATCTTCGGGTACCCCATTCCAGGCTTGATAGGTTTGCTCCTGCCCCGAGAAAGTAACAAATTTGAGCATGCCCGATTTACCGTTGTAACCCGCCGCCAGGTAGTACGACTTTAATTTGGAAAAAGCCCGGTCGACGTAACCATCCGACGAAATCCGGGATAAGCGGCCATCCACCGTAAACTTGTTATTAATTAAACCAGTACCAAAAGCAACGGTATGCTTCCAGGTGTTATAAGACCCAAAGGTATTGTTGACTTCGGCATAGGCTTCGCGGTTTACCCCTATGGTGCGCATGTTGATGCTGGCCCCAAAGGCACCAGCGCCATTGGTAGAAGTTCCTACGCCCCGTTGCACCTGCATATCCTGCACCGACGAAGCTAAATCCGGCATATTCACGAAAAAAGCCCCGTGCGACTCGGCATCGTTTACCGGAATACCATTTACCGTAACGTTAATGCGGGTAATATCGGAGCCCCGGATGCGGATACCCGTATACCCCACACCGGCACCCGCATCGGAATTAACTACTACCGAAGGCGTTTGCTCCAGCAAATAAGGTAAATCCTGCCCAAAATTGCGGGCGGCAATTTGCTCTTTGCTGACGTTGGTAAAAGTAGTACCGGTTTTATCGTTGGCGCGGGTAGCCTGTATTACCACTTCGTTGGCCCGGATGCTGCTGAGGTTGAGCGTTAAGTTACGCGTAGTATTTTGATTAACGGTAATTTCCGTTTTACTGGCTTCGTAGCCCACGTACGATACCTGCAATACTTGCTTTCCGGAGGGAATGGCGTTTAACTCGTAATACCCTTGCTCGTTGGTAATGGTGCCGGTTTGATTAATTTGCACGGTGGCTCCCACCAAAGGCTTTTGGGAACCGGCTTCGGTAATCTGGCCAGTTACGGTAAACTGGGCAAAAACAAATAAAGGGCAAAAAATTAAAAAACTAAGTAAAAGTGCGTGTTTCATCCCGCTAAATTTTTTATTTTTAAAAATAGAAGCAGGAGTGCCCGACAAAAGAGCAGTAAAAAAGAAAATCCGTTTTTCCCTTCGCCGGCATTACCCGGATCAGGTTCAATGGGTATGATCTCAGCCTGAAATTATAAGGCACCCCTAAACTGCGCCAAAGGTAGCGGCATTTTTTTTTATTACAAATTTTATATCCATTATACTTTTTAATTGTTATCTTGTTATCTTGAACTAGAGTAATAAAATACTTTGGGAATCAGGACCCAAACTAAAAACCTCTTAGGGGGTATTACGTTACATCATTATGGCTTTTTATGCAGATTAACCTTTAATAGTGACTAAATATTATGTTAATTTCACTACTTTATACCTTTGCGGTGCTTACGATATTGGCATATTTTATTGTGATGCCCCGCCGCAAATACAATAGACCTTCGTCAGAAGGCAGTGACGATGATGGTGGCGAGCCAATTGGTTTAGACTTACCAGACCTGGATTTACCGCCGGGCATTTCCCTGCCAGTAAGTGATTTTGAACCGGACTATAATAAGCCTACGCCCCGCATTTTTGTGCGCGAAGATGGCGTGTTAGTATATTCCTGAGTAGAAAATCGTAAAAATTAAAAAAGCTTTTGCCCTGAGGTTTCATCCATCAGAGCAAAAGCTTTTTTGATTGAATACATTCAAATCCTGTTAATATTACATTTCCTTCTACCTTACAACAATCGTATACGCACAAGTAAAATCCTGACCGGGAGGCAGCATTATAATGCCTTCTTTCTGGGTAAGTTCACCGGAACTGTTCACGCTGTCGGCAATGCCGTGCCAGGGCTCCAGGCAAATAAAGGGCGCATTTTTCTCTTTAGTCCAGATGCCAAAATAGGGATAGTTTGGGAATAAAAAATCCAGGCCATGTTCGTGGTTACGGCTGCGTAAAGAAATCTTCCGGGATTTTAAATTTTTTAAAACAATGGCATCTTTCTCGAACAATTCATAGGTAAGCGGCAATTGCTTCTTATTTTCCAGCGGCACCGGTTCTGTAGCGCCATTCTGCAAGCCAGCATCGAGTAAGTATCTTTCTAAATTTTCAGGCTGCTCCAATTCTAAGTAATAATCTGAGAACTGTTCCTTGGGGAACAAAGGACAAGTAAAACCCGGATGAGCGCCCAAAGAAAAATACAGATCATGGCTATTCGGATTTTCAACCCGATAAGATACCGTTAAAGCATTTTCATCTAGTTGATAACGAATATACAACCGGAAATTAAAAGGATAATTAGCCAACGAAGCTTTGGATTGCTCCAGCAAAAAAGTTAAAGCGTTTTCGATTTTGCTTTCCAGAACAAACGGAAAGTCGCGGGCAAAACCGTGTTGCGGCAAGGTATAGTTTTTACCCTGATATGTGTATTGGTTATTTTTGAGTTTACCTACCGTCGGGAATAGAACCGGAGCATGCCGCGCCCAGATAGCCGGATTGGCTTGCCAGATATATTCTAAACCGGTTTGCGTATTTTTAAAACTGCACAATTCGGCGCCGTGTTCCTGCACGCCAATCTGGTAAGTACTGTTTTGTAGGGTATGCATCATGGGAGGTTTTAGGTTACAGGTTGCAGGTTACAGGTTTTACGTAGAAAGTATTAAGTTAAAAGTCGCAAGTTTTCATTTGGTAGAGAAAAGCAGAGCGCATTAATTCTTATTTCATAATTTGGCGTAGCCCTGTTGTTTAAATACCAAAAGTCTAACATCTAGTATCTAAAGTCTAATTACTTGCCAGCAACTTATCTATTTGTTGGCGGGCAGCTTGTAACCGGTGTTGGTAAGATCCGGAAATAGTGACAAAGTTAAACTTATGGGCTTTTAATTCGCGCTGGTACCAATCGTAAAAAAACTGCCGCAGGTGCGGGTGCTCGCGTTGCGGATCGGGTTCCCAGGGTAAATCAATATCCATGAGCAGGTACAAATCTATATTTTGTTGCTCAATGGCTTGCCGCAGCCAATCCGGACTAGTGCCGTAAGCGTTTTCCAGCCATATTTTTAAAACTATTAATTCGGTATCAAAGAAAATAAGTTTAGGGTTTTGCTTTAAGGCCTGGTCCATGCGGGCCAACTGCCCGGAGGCAATTTGCGCTACATCCGTTTGCGTGTACGGCCTTTGTAAATTGGCCAGGTATTCGCGGGCGTATTCCGGAACCCATACAGCTCCGTAATGATTGGCTAATTGCTCGGCTAAGGTAGATTTACCCGTAGATTCTGGTCCGGTAATGCCTATTTTAATAATTTTTTCGGGCAAAGAATTTAAATTTTTAAAAAATTTGGTAGCTACTGCTAATATGGTTTGCAAGTTAAGGTAAAAAGATAATCGGCATATTGGTAAAATAAATATTTCCTACCCTTTACTTACCCCAAACAACATCCTATCAGCCATACGGCACTAACCCCTATTTTGATTTTTATGGATTGATAAAGCTTCATTGCATTTCCATTAACAGCCTAGACTTATTGATCTATTTTCACTCTTTTGTAGCGCTAAATAAAAAATGCAGCTCAGGCCAACCTTATCGATATATTTAATAATTTACTAACTGTAAACTTATTAACATAATCAAAACACAAACTTAAACTAAGGCCAATACTTATGTTGGCATTTAAATAAGTATTAAACCGTAATTGCGCTTACTACTTTTTACTACTTAAAAATTAACGAAGAAAGCTTGTGTAATCAGGCAACCTTCGGCATCTAAGCAGCATCTAAGTTAGTAAATCACCCTTATTCAATTAATCATCCTAAAATAAACCGCTATGAAAAAGATTACCGCATACTCTTTCGCCTTGTTGCTCACCCTGGCCACTTTGGCAACCAGTTTCGCCAGCCTGGCATTAGATAAAAAACCTTTTCAGGTAAAAGAATTTACTTTAAATGGAGTGGGCAAGCTGCAAGCCAAAACCTCGGGTGGCAGCATTAAAGTAACCGGTGGCTCTGGCAACCAGGTTAAAGTAATGGTGTTTGTTACCCCCGCCAACTGGAAAAAAAGATTAGATGCCCCGTCGCCGGAAGCCCTGGCCAAATACACCATTGATGTGCGCCAGGAAGGTAATACCATTTACGCCATTGCCGAACGTAAAGATAAAGGTTGGAACAAGGAAGACGCCCTAAGCATTGGTTTTGAAATTGAGGTGCCGGAGCAAATGGCTTGCAACCTGCACACCAGCGGCGGCAGCATCAATCTGGCCTCCGTTACCGGCGATCAAGAAGTAAAGACCAGCGGAGGCAGCCTCGATTTTAAAAATATAAAAGGCAACATGAATGCCCATACCAGCGGTGGCAGCATTACGCTGGATGATTACCAAGGTAACTTAAATGCGCAAACCAGTGGCGGTTCTATTACCATTAAAGATGCCAAAGGCCGGGTAAAAGCCCATACCAGCGGCGGCAGCATTCAGTTACACGACATAGCCGGCGACATTGATGCCCACACCAGCGGCGGCAGCATCCATGCCGATATTACCAGTTTAGGCAAATATTTAACCCTGGAAACCAGCGGCGGCAGTGTGCACGCCACCATCCCTGGCGGCGAAGGCCTGGATTTGGATTTAGAAGGCAACCGGGTAAAAACCGCTTTAACCAACTTTAACGGCACCTCCGACACCCGCCGGGTAAAAGGTACCGTAAATGGCGGCGGCATTCCGGTTAAAATGAGCACTTCCGGCGGCACCACCGAACTAGCTTACCGCCTATAATCTTTTAAATTTTTAGAATTTTAAATTTTTGATTTCTGAATGATTTAAACAACAATCCCAAACTGTCATGATAGTTGGGGATTGTTGTTTGGGTTCTGCTCTAAATAACTTTAATAAAAATTAACTACCCGCGCATCCACGAAAGTTAAACTTTGTTGTGGTTCCAGTCACTTAATAAAATTATTCTTATCTCTCTAAAAGGTATTTATACGCCCTTAACCTATCGCGAGCGTGGACGCTCGCACCAGTATTTAAAGATTTTTAAATTTTAAAAAATTTAAAAATCTGCTAATCTACTATGAAATAAACAGCGGTAACCAGGTGCAAGTATTGACGCTAAACTGTCCGAGCGTTCAGCGAATTTTTAGCGTCTTGACTTTTTTTGGTTCTTTTTGTGTCAAGACAAAAAGAACAGAACCTTAGCAATGAAACAACTTCAATAAGAAACTAATGCTAGGACTGTAGCTATGCGAACGAGAACTTTTTAAGCTAACTTGATTCGAAAGGGCTGGTACAGCGGCTATGCGAACGAGAATCTGCAAGTCACGGAAGTAACTTCCGCGCCATAGTAAGGGAAATAGCAAAGCACGATGTAAATACGCGCCATATTTATCATCTATGCAAACTAATACAGCAAGCACAAACAGCACACTCGCGCTAGCGAAAACTTACTGCCCTAATTGTACCCGCGGCAACTCCGAGCCATCGCGTATTTCATCCGTTGCAACGGTTACCAACTGGTCACCGGGATTTAGATTTCCGTAGATTTCTACTTTCTCCTCTGCTTGGCGGCCTTTATGAACCTCTACCCACTGGGCTTTATGATCGGCTACTTTAATTACAAATATTTTCTCGGTAGAAGCCACTACCGCACTGGTAGGCACCACAAAGGTGCTGTCTTTGGCGGGTAAAGGTAGGTTTACTTCGGCGTACATCCCCGGTAATAGTTTACCGTTAGTATTGGCTACGTCCATTTCCAGGCGCTCGGCGCGTAAACGGGTATCCAGCGCCCCGGCCATGCGTTTTACCTGGGCTTTGAATTCTTCGTTCGGTAAGGATTTCACTTTAAACGTTACCTGGTCTTGCTTGCTTAACAGGCCGGTGTACATTTCCGGCACCGATACCACTAAACGCAGTTTTTTCTGTTCCTGCAAGGTTAACAAAGGAAACTCCGAGCCTTTACCAGATGGCCCTACGTAAGCGCCGACGCTGACATTCCGAGCCGTAACCACTCCGTTAAAGGGTGCCTTTATCTCCAGATAATTACGGGTAGCCACTACCGACCGGTAAGCTGCCTGCGCGGCTTCTAACTGCGCAAAATCCGAATTCTGTTTAGCTAAGGCTTGGTCCAGGTCGTTGGGCGAAATGGTGCCGGGCGTTTTACTGGTTTCCAGAAGACGTTGATAATGCGCTTTACTGGCGGTATACAAAGCTTCCTGCGATTTTAACCGCGACTGCGTTTCGGCGAGCCGGGAGTTTAGTTCGGGCGCTTCTAGGCTCACCAGCAATTGCCCTTGCTTTACCTCCGAGCCCACATCCACGAACATTTTCCGGACGTAACTATTTTCCTTGGCGTACAAATCAACCTGGTGAAAGGGCAACAGCTCGCCGGGAATCTGTAGGTTAGAAGAAATTTTTCCTTTTTGCAACGTAATCACTTCTACGGGAGGAGCTTCTACCATTTCGGCATTTTCTTCGTTTTTACTATTGGCCGAGTGACAACCGGAAAAACACGAGAGCAACACCAGACTACTACCCACTATTATTTTGCCCGAAAAAGCATTTATTTTTAAAAAATTAATTTTCATGGAGTGAGGGAATATAAAATTTACTTTCCTTGTCTTCCGGATCTAAAGATACGGATTGGGTGCTGGCCTTACCTTGCACCCAGGCAAAAACCAACGGCAAAATAAGCAAAGCCGCAAACGTAGAAGCAATTAAGCCCCCAATTACCGCCCGGCCCAAAGGCGAAGCCTGATCGCCGCCTTCGCCCAGACCCGAGGCCATGGGAATCATACCGGCAATCATGGCCAAACTAGTCATTAATATGGGTCGCAGCCGCAAAGCCGCCGCTTCTTTCGCCGACTCCAGCGCATTGCCGTTGTGCCGCCGCAAATGTTCGGCATTGGTTACGAGTAAAACCGCATTAGACACCGACACGCCCACCGACATAATCATGCCCATGTACGATTGTAAATTAAGCGTAGAACCGGTTAAGAGTAGCAAAGCTAGAGAACCTAAGATTACGGCCGGTACCGTGGATAATACCACCAGCGAAACTTTAAATGATTGAAAGTTGGCAGCCAGCATTAAAAAAATCACCACAATGGCCACCAGTAAACCCGACTGCAAACTATCCAGGGTTTCGTCGAGGGTGCGGGATAAACCAGTAGTTTCGATGGTTAAGCCGCGGGGCAATTCACCTAATGCTTTTATAGCCGCCTGCACGTCCGCCGAAGCCGTACCTAAGTCTATTTGGTTTAAATTAGCCGTTACCGAAATTACCGGTAAAACACCCACGTTGTCGTTTTCGCCGTAAGAAGTGGCTGGTTCTATATCGGCAACATCGCTTAAAACCGGCCGGGTGCGGTTAGCCATCAACGGGATTTCCCGGATATCGTTGATACTGGCCATGTTGTATTCCGGCACTTCTACCTGCACGCTGTAGGTTTGGCTGGCTTTATCATCTACCCAAACGTTTTTCTCGATAAACCTGGACGACGACGTAGAAGCTACCAGCGACCGGGAAATATCCGACACGCTTAAACCTAGCTGCGAAGCCCGAGTACGATCGATATTAATGTTGATGGTCGGGTATTTAATGGCCTGCCCGATTTGCACGTCGCGGAGGTAAGCAATTTGCTTTAGTTTTTGCGTTACTTTTTGGGCATACTCTTCATTGAGCTTTTTGTTCTTGCCCGATACTTTTACTTCGATGGGCGTAGGCGAACCCTGGCTCAAAATTTTATCGGTCAATTCTATAGGCTCGAAAGATACCCGCAACTCCGGCATGGCGGCTTTAATTTCTTTCCGGAACCGCTCTTTGAGTTCGTCCATATTCACGTGGTAATCTTCGCTTAAATTTACCTGCAACACGGCTTCCTGGGGGCCGCTCATGAACAAATAAATAGGCGCCGTAGAATACTGACCCGGATGCTGCCCGATAAAGGCGGAAGAAATTTCAATATTTTCTTTACCCACCATGTTTTCGAGCACTTTTAAAGTTTTTACCAGTTTAGCTTCAGTACGCTCGATACGGGTTCCATCGGGAGCCCGCAAACGCACCTGAAACTGGCCGCTGTTTACTTTGGGTAACACATCGCGGCCAATGGTAGTGAGTAATACCGCCGAAATGCCCAGCGCCAACACCACGTAGCCCAACACTATTACTTTTCGGCGCGGCAGCATAACTTCGATCCATCGCAGAAAACGCAACCGGAATTTATCAAAACGCGTTACTTTCCCATCTTTACTGCCTTCCAGTAATATTTTCTTTTGATCCCAGGTATCTTCCAGGTCGTGGTTGGTATGGGATGGCGGCAAAGCGTGGTTGGTTTTATGATGATCCTGCATGAGCCAGTTTGCCATAATGGGTACAAAAGTTTGCGCCAGCAAATACGATGTAATCATGGAAAACCCAATGGCTAAAGCCAGCGGCAAAAATAAAGCTCCCGGAATGCCCTTCATGGTTAAAGCCGGGGCAAACACCGCCAGAATACAAAACAGGATTAACAGCTTGGGAAAAGCAATTTCCTGACAAGCATCCCAGATAGCCAAAGCTTTGGGTTTACCCATATCTAGGTGCTGGTGAATGTTTTCGATGGTTACCGTGGATTCGTCAACCAATATACCAATCGCCAGCGACAAACCACTTAAGGTCATAATGTTGATGGTTTGACCGAAAAGATATAGGAATAAAACCCCGGCGATGATGGAAGTAGGGATAGTTAATATCACAATGAGCGCTCCCCGTTTGTCGCCGAGGAAAAACAATACCATTAAACCGGTAAGAATCGCCCCGATTACTCCTTCGGATATCAAACTTTTCACGGAGTTAATCACGTAAACTGACTGGTCGAACTCATACGATAATTTCACGTCGGGCGGTAATTGGCTTTGGAAGCGGGGCAGCGCTTTTTTTAAATTTTTAACTACCTCCCAGGTCGAAGCATCCGCAGATTTAGTAATTGCCAGATAAACCGACCTCTTCCCGTTTACTAAGGCATAACTGGTAGTTACGTCAGCGGCATCTTCCACGGTGGCAACGTCGCGCAAATACACGTTATGAATGGCGCCTTTATACAAAGGTATATTTTCAAAATCCTGCACCCGTTTAATAGAGGTATTAGCGGGCGTTAAATAATTATAGTCCCCGATGCGCACGTTACCCGCGGGCGAGTTTTGGTTGTATTCCCGCATCGCCAAAACTACCTGGTCGGGCGTTAGATTATGCGATCGCAATAATTCCGGATTAACTTTTATCACAATAGTGCGCACATTTCCCCCGAACGGTGGCGGTGACACCAAACCCGGAATAGAGGTAAACGACGATCGCAAATAGGTATTGGCCATATCCTGCAATTCGTTGTTGGAGCGGATGGCGCTACTTAAAACCAATTGCCCCACCGGCAAAGTAGTAGCATCAAAGCGCATGATAAACGGCGGCTGCGACCCCGGCGGGAAGAGCACTTGCCCCCGGTTGGTAAAGGCGGTTACCTCGGCGGCGGCCTGGGCCATGTTGGTGCCCTCGTAAAAAGTTAATTTCATGAGGGTAAGCCCTTGAATGTTGCGGGTTTCTATGCTTTTTACCCCTGCCACGTACAACATCAGGTTTACGTATTGTTTCCCGAAGTAGGCTTCCATTTGGGACGGGGTGTAGCCGCCGTACGGGTGCGAAATGTAAATTACAGGCAGTTTAAGGTCCGGAAAAATATCTATTTTGATGTTACGAATGGCATTGATCCCAAAGAAAAACACTCCCGCCACAATTACCATAATGGTAATGGGTTTTCGTAGCGCACTCCTGATTAAATCCATCGTGGATAATTAGTGAAATTAAAATTTTGATCGCGCATTTTAGCGCGCATTTACTTTCATGCCTTGCTTCTCTATTATGGCGCGGAAGTTACTTCCGTGACTTATAGAACAGTGCAAGTTGTTAATTCAAAAAAAGTTCTCGTTCGCATAGCTACAGTCCTAGCATTAGTTTCTTAGTGAAGTTACTTCATTGCTCAGGTTCTGTTCTTTTTGTCTTGACACAAAAAGAACCAAAAAAGTCAAGACGCTAAAAAATCGCTGCCGCTCAAACAGTTTAGCGTCAATCTTTGCACTTGGATAAGGCTACTTGTTGCATAGCTAGCTTAAAAATTTAAAAATTTGATTTTTATAAACTTTAAAAATCTTTGTCATTCATTCCGAAACTATTTGGCTATGTAGCAACATCGTTACATAGTGTGTAAGCCTCTTCTTTGTGTCACATCACTTAATTATCCTTTGAGAGTGATACACCTAATTCCTTCATAAACATTTTAATTACCATGGTTAAGTAGATAGCAATAATATGAAAACTCTCCTTCTAAGCTTAGGAGGAGCATGGGTGTCTATTTTCTAAAATTCATTTGTAAAAATACTCAGGTCACCGGCGGCGGCGGCTTGGAGCAGTAAGGCTTGCCAGACATTGGTATTGGCGATATCGCGGTCAATTTCGGCCCGATTTAAGGTGTATAGAGCTTGGGTGATATCCACGATGGTGGCCAGGCCGTTGCTGTATAGTACATTCTTTTGCAGATAGGCGTTCGAGGCTGCCTGGATCTGGATAGGCGCTTCGCGGTAATTGCTCAGGGCGTTCTGCACTTTGTTTTCGGCCAGGTTTTTTTGCGCTTGCAGCCGCTGGTTCGCTAGTTCATATTCGGCATTTAAACCCCGGGTGGTATATTCCTGGGCTTGTACCTGCTGGTGTATGCGCAACGAACTGGTTAAATTCCAGACCAGGCCCACGCCCACCAAATAATTGCCGCGGGTGGGTACTATGCCTTCGCGGTAGCTTTTAGTGTAAGCCTGGGTATTTAATTCGTTGTAATCGTACCCAAAACCGGAGCCCCTCCCCTGCAGCACACTGAAAAACGAAAATGTAGGATATTGTAAGGTGCGAAAATACTTTTCCCTTTCCTGGCTTACTTTTACCCGCTGCCGGTAAAAAGTTAAAACCGGGTGGCCTTCTGTTGGCGAGTTGGTAGTAGCCGCAAAAACTACCGGTACTTTAGTGATAAAGGTACTATCCAGGCGAAAACCTTGGGGCAATATTCCTAATAACTGGGCGAGTTGGTTGCTTTGTTCTTGTTCGGTATCGCGGCTACGGGTTAAAGCTATTTTGGCGCTGGACACTTCGGCGTTGGCCAGCGACGAATCAACCCCGGGGTTTAAACCGTTTTTCGCCCGGGCAACTACTACCCGCTTCAAAGCCAAAGCCCGTTCCAGGTTGCGTTCCTGCGATTGGGTAAGCCGTTGGGCGGCTTGCAAATTTAAATAAGCGGCCGCAACCCGTACTTGGTGCTGAAATTGTTCCTGGGTTAAATCCGCTTCGTCCTGCGACCGGGATGCTTTAGCTAGTTCAATCCTTTCGCGCGCCTTACCAAAAGAGAAAAAATCCCAGCTCACGTTTGCCAGATACAAAGAACCAAAAGCCGCGTTCCAGTTTTGGTTTTCCATGGGTGGGCCCGAAGAAGAAGAATTTAAACCCCGGAAGCCATAGAAAGCTCCGTTTTGTCCGTTAATTGTGCCGTAATCGTGCTGCCCCGAAATGCTGAAATCCGGCAAATATTCTTTTTGGCTTTGTTTTACTGCGGCTTCGGCGGCCAGAACGTAATTGGTTTTGGCTTTAATGGTCCCGTAATTGGCCAAACTGGTTTGCAGGGCCTCGGGTAAGGAAAGAACTTTATCCTGGCAATTAGCTTTAACTGAAATAAATAAAACGGCAGCGGTAATAAAAATACGAATACTACTTTTTGTAAACATGCAGGTAACAAATAAGCTGTAGTGCCAGCAGAAATAGTAATACTACACAAACATGATAAATAAAACAGGCATTTTTTAACAAACCTTTAAAAAATTATTGCATAACCCATCATTTTTAAAGCCGCTGAAACAAACCAATATTGCCTTTATTTAACTAAAAAATAAGAAGTAGCTTTGTTTTTTAAAAATTTCAAATTTTACACCTTCAAACCCCGTCAACTTTGATAAAAATTTAAAAATGCAAGTTCCTTAATCCATTAAGCTGTAGCTAAAACGTACTTCCGAATTTTTCTTTCGTTATCATTATTTTTCACCCTCGTTACCCCGATAATCACGGCAACACCGGCATTTAAGATTCTCTACTCTGAATGTATATCTTACCGGTAAGCCAAATTAATTCCCAACCTTGTTGAGCCATTTTGGTAGTATGGCCGTACTTTATCTAACATAAACCGCCTGCAAGTTGCTTTCCGGTTGGTTGCTGCAAATGGTAGCTGCTATAATCTTCGGTTCAATTTCTTATTTTTGAGCTTTATATGCTAGTTCGCGCCATTACGCAATTTGGAGCTAAGCAATTATTTTTAAAAATTTTAAATTTTAGATATGTCTTTTTATTCTTCCGAACCTTCTGATTTGCTTTTTGATGCCGTCCGTAAAGGCGATGTTGCCCTGATTCAGGAGTTGTTGAGCCAGGTAGCCGATATTGATGTGCAGAATGGCCGCGGTTTTACCCCCCTGATTTTAGCTACCTACGACGAACACCTGGAAGCCGCCAAATACTTAATTGAACGGGGCGCAAACGTAAACCACCAGGATTTAGCCGGCAACACCGCCTTAATGGGCGTTAGTTTTAAAGGTTATCCCGAAATAGCCCAATTACTGATTGCTAATGGAGCCGATTTAAATTTACAGAATGGCAGCGGTGGCACGGCCTTAATGTTTGCCACCATGTTCGGGCGAAATAAAATCGTGAAGATTTTGGTAGAAGCCGGAGCTGACTTATCTATCCGCGACAGCCGGGGCCTGACGGCATTAGATATGGCTTTGAGCCAGGGAAACGTAGAAGCTATACCTTTCCTGAGGTAAAATATTTTAACCTCTAAATTCTTAAAAGCCTCATTTTAATAAAATGAGGCTTTTGTTTTTAATGGCTTATCTTATTTTTCATGCTATTTTCAACTTAACCACTTTTAATTTCAACCGGTTTTCACAAAACGATATAAATATAATATTTCCAAGTACACATCTTTTCGTGAAAACAACTTGCAAACCAACTTATTAATGAGATTGGGCAATCCACCATTTTAAATAAAACCTGTCTAACTTTTACCGGAACTTTTTAAATCAGAAAATCAAATTTTTAAAAAATTACAAATTTAAAAGTTCTAAAAAGGATGTAAATTGCATCAATTTTAATAATAAGCCAGTATATACCTTAATAACCTATAAAATTGTTAAATTTTAATCTAATTTTAATGTGTCTTTAATTTACTTTTAATTTACAGAAATTACTTTTGTGTTAATTAATAACAATAAATGTTTAACCCCTAAATTTCAAATAAAATGAATATCTTAAAATATAAAATAGCCGCAGCCGTAATTGTATTTTTCAGTAGTGCTTCGTTAAGTTTTGGCCAGCAAATTCCGGAACAAGAATTAAAAAAGAATATCACGCCCTTGGAAAATGCTTTAAGTTATGTGCAAAAGTTAGAGCCTAAAGCGTACGAGTACGATACCCGCCGTTTTAATAGGCTTAACTTACCAGTCGGTCAGCAATACGGTTTTCTGACCGATGACGTGCAAAAAGTATTACCTAATTTGGTAAGCTCACAGTCGCAGTCGTATATGGTAGCCAAAAACACCTACCGCAATACTACTTTAAAAAATACCGACCTGGAGAGTTTAGTGCCTTTGTTAGTAGCCGCCATTAAAGAGCAGCAACAACAAATAGATGAACTTAAAAAACAGTTGGACGCTACCCAAAGACCTTCCAACCAAAATACCAGTCAGAATACTACTCAAAAAACTACTCAGAGTAACTAATAATAAATTAGCCCTGCGGGGTTGCTTCCCTTAAAAGCTTTTATTTCCTAAATCATTTTTGTCCGGAAACCGACAGCAGTGAGGCAGGAAGTAAAAGCTTTTTTTATTTTAATCCTTTCGCTAATTTTCGCCATAACTCAATTTTTTAAAATTATCTGTCCCGCACGGCGCCTACCTAAATTTTCAATAATCCGCCTTTCTCTCATCAGTTTTACTGTTCGAAATTATTACAGAATTGTACGTTATCGTACACTATTTTAGTCCCTAAACCTACACCATATTATACAAACATTTAAAAATCAGATATTTAAAAATTAATTTCCAGATTGGTACAAAAGTAGAAGATGATAGCATAAGAACTCCAGCTCTTATTCAAACAAAAACATCATGAAGAACTTGTACCGTTATCTTAGTGCTTTTCTCCTGCTTTTTACCTGCCAACAAAGCCTGGCCCAAACGGCTAACCAACTTACCGGTATAGTAAAAGATGCCAAAGGAACCGTAGTGCCTTACGCCAGCGTAGCCGTGGTACAAACCAATACCAAAGCTATAATTACCGGCGCTACCACCGATGAACAAGGAACATTTGCCATTAAAAGTCCGGCTACCGGCACTTACCTGCTGCGCGTTACCGCTATTGGTTTTACCACTTTAGATACGTCCCCTTTTGAAGTAAACAGCGCGGAGTTCTCGAAAAACTTTGGCACTTTAACCGTGCAGGAAGATGCCAAATTATTAAAAGAAGTTACCGTACAATCGATGCGCCCCAAAGTGGTAGCTCAGGCCGATAAAATGGTGGTGAGTGTGGATGGTACTGCCCTTGCCGCCAGCAGCACTGCTTACGAAGTTTTAGCCAAATCGCCGGGCGTATTCATCGACCAGGATGGCAACATTCAGCTAAACGGCAAAGCCGGCATTCAAATCATGATTGATGGTAAATTAACGTACTTATCCGGAAAAGAGCTGCAAACCATGCTGCAGGGCATGTCGGCGGAAAATTTAAAAGATATTGAAATTATAACCAACCCCTCAGCTAAGTACGATGCCGAAGGTAACGCCGGAATTTTAAATATTAACCTGAAAAAAAACTCGCTTACCGGCATGAACGGCAGCGTGTACGTGGGCAGCTTCCACAACGGCATGTCGGGATTAAGTACGGGAGGTACCCTCAATTATAAAAAAGGAAAATGGAGTACTTCGGCCAATATTGATGCGGCACGCCGGGTATTCTACCGCAATGCCATGTTTAACCGCGAATTTAATACCGATAGCAGCAGCAGTAAGCAAAAATCAAATGGCCGGCAAGAAGATATTCGGCAAGTACCTTCCATGCGCTTAACCACCGATTACGATATTACGGATAAGCACAGCGTAGGCGTAACGGCTAATTTGTATTACCAGGATTTCGATAGTGAATTTATAACGCGTACGTTCACTTCCAATGGCAACCCCGAAGTAGATTCGCTTATTACAGCTACTAACTTAATTAACGGTCAGTTTTCAAACTACACCTTTAACGGCCATTACATGGGCAAACTCGATACGGCCGGCACTACCCTATCTGCGGATGTAGATTACGTAATGATTAATAACAGCTCTAATTCCCGGTTTTACAATTTATACCAGCAGCTTAATAACGGTAATTCGCGGTTGGTTTTACCCGGCAGCGACAACCCTTCGGACTACAATATCTTTTCGGCCAAAACCGATTTTACTAAGCCTTACTCCAAAGATACCAAACTGGAGCTCGGGGCTAAATTTAGCCGGGTAGTTTCGGATAACGATTTACGTTTCTTTTATAACGTAGATAACGTGAACGTGCCGGATGCTTTAAAAAGCAACCACTTTATTTACAAAGAAAAAATACTGGCCGCCTACGCCAACTTTAACACCAAGCTAAGCGAAAAATGGAGTTTGCAAAGCGGTTTACGCGCCGAACAAACTTTAGGCGAAGGTAACCTGATTACCACCAACACTACTTTTAAACGCCATTATCTGAATCTTTTCCCGAGTATTTTCCTGATGAACAACATCAGCAAAGATTACCAGATTTCTTATAACTATAGCCGCCGCATTAACCGCCCCCGCTACGAAAGCTTAAACCCGTTTGTGTTCTACATCGACCCGTATACCTATGCGCAGGGTAACCCGAGCTTGCGCCCGGCTTATACCAACTCTTTTGAAGTGACGCAAACTTTAAAAAGTAAGTATATTTTTAAAATGGGCTACGCGGTTACTACCAACTTTATTGCCGAAGTGCCGGAACAATTTCCCGAGCTGAACCGGACCGTGTTTATGCAAAGCAACGTGAAACGCTACGAAAACGTGAACAGCAACCTGGTATTACCCATTAAAATTTCGAAGAACTGGGATATGAACAACACTTTTAACGTGGCTTACCAGGATTATACCATCGAACAAAAAGAACGGTCGTTGCGGAACAAGCTGTTAAGTTACTACGGCCAATCTACCCAGAATATTCAATTACCCAAAAAAGTGCGCCTGGAGGTAAACGCCTTCTACCAGGGGCCAGGAGCGTATGCCTTGTACCGCATTTCCGGATTGTGGGGTATTGATGTGGGCCTGAAACGCTCTTTCCTGAACGACAAGCTGGAGTTCTCAGTAAACGTAAACGATATTTTCCGGGGGCAGCAAATAATCGGCCGGGCTAATTACAACGGCAACATCAACGAATTCGACCAGTATTTTGGCTCCCGGAGCTTGCGGCTAAACCTGCGCTACCGGTTTAACAAAGGCGCCAAATTTGAAGAGAAGAACCGCAACACCAACCTGGAAGAACTAAACCGGGCCGGTGGTAACAATTAAAGAAGCAAAGGTATTTACCAGAAAGATTTTTATAAACAATTAGCAATCCATCCTAAAAGTCCGGTGTAAAAACCGGACTTTTTTATTTTTCGGGAAGTAAGAATAACAAAATTTTAAAATTTCTCTTTAAACACCAAGTTGTATTGGGAGTTGTACTTGTACTTAGATTTAGCGAAATGTTTCAAGCACTTATGAGTTGTACTTAGAGTTAGCATAGCGCTCTAAGTACTTTTCGTGCCGCCAATCTCTGATTGGCGTATCTGTATATCTGAATGCTGGTAAACGCCAATCCGATATTATTTGTCCGGAAATTGCGGAGAGCCCGATCACGCGAACGCTCCGCATAACGCGGGAACATTATATAAAGCAGGTTAGTGGCATTTTTACCCGAGTCCGAATTATAATTTTTTAAAAAATTAACACTAAACCCTGCATCTAGAAACCAGGTATACCGGGGTAAAAAGCAAATGGAGGATACGCGCAAAATCTGGGTGGGCTGTTCGGGTTATCATTACAAGCATTGGCGCAATATTTATTACCCGGCTGGCACGGCTACCCCGGATTATCTAGCGTATTACTTAAAGGATTTTAGCACCGTCGAAATTAATAATTCTTTTTACCGCTTACCTACTCCCGAAACGTTTACGGGTTGGTACGAGTCCGTTCCGGCCGACTTCTTATTTGCTGTAAAAGCCAGCCGGTTTATTACCCACATGAAAAAGCTGAAAGATCCGCAGCAATCGCTGCTTCGGTTTCTGGAAAATGTAAGTTTTTTAAAAGAAAAGCTTGGCCCAATCTTGTTTCAATTGCCGCCGCAATGGTCCTGCAATGTAGATCGTTTAGAAAACTTTCTGCAAGCCCTGCCACCTTATTACCGCTATACGTTCGAGTTCCGGGATCATAGTTGGTATAATCCCGAGGTATATCAATTATTAGCATTACATAAAGCAGCTTTTTGTATTTACGATTTAGAATACCATTTATCGCCGCTGCAAATTACCGCTGATTTTGTATACGTGCGCCTGCACGGGCCAGTGAATAAGTACGATGGCAGCTACTCCGAAGAAACCTTAACCGAATGGGCCAGCCGGTGCAAAGCCTGGCAACAAAGCGGCAAAGAAGTTTTTATTTATTTTGATAACGACATGCACGGGTACGCTCCTTATAATGCCCGGCGTTTACAGGAACTGGTGCAGTAAGCTAAGTAAATCAGGCCAGCAGAATATCTTCGGGTTGCAGCATGGGTAAACTTTTAAACCGGAGTAAAAGCTGGGCCACCGTTACTACGTCCTGCTCACAATACCGGCTAATTTTTAATAAATCGCACTCTTCGTAAAATACCCGGGCCACATCCGAGCCGTCCATTTCGGTTTTGGGACTCGGAATTTTAAAAAGTGCCGCCAGCAAGTCCAGTGATACGTAGCTGCGCGAATCGCCAAAACGCCACAAATGCAAGGTATCCAGGTGCGGTACTTCCCAGGGTTTTAGTCCGGTGCAATCCACTAGTTTAGGGATGCAGATATCGTTTACCAACATGCGGCGGCACAAATACGGTATGTCAAATTCTTTAATGTTATGGCCGCACAAACAATGGCTTTTGCCGGTAAACTTGGTATTTAATAACTCGCACAACTCCAGGAGTAATTCTTTCTCTTTGGTATTGGCAAAAGATTTCAGGCGCAGGGTGTAATGGCCAGCCGAAGTTTCGCGTAAGATGCCGATGGAAATGCAAACAATCTGGCCAAACTCGGCGTGTAAACCAGCCCGTTCGTAAATATCGGCGGGGTCGGGTTCTATTTTGGCTAACTGCCGCGACTTTTTAGCCCACAATTCCTGAAACCGTTCGTCTAAATCAGCAAAGTTGGCCTGACCCGGCACCGTTTCAATATCTATAAAAAGCAGGTCTTCCAGTTTAAGCTGTGCGAACATAATACAAGTAGGTCAACAGAAAGCCAATAATAAATTAAGCTGAGGCGGCTCTCCTTCCCCTAAATTGGATAATACTTCTTTATTTCGCTATACTCCGGCCAGTTTAAATTTTTCCACAAGGTGTTTATTATCTAGGCAAATTTTTGATAATCAAATCAATAGAACAGCACAAAACCTTTTAAAAGATGGTCAGAAAAACAACCGGCCGCTGGGTGCGGCCGATTATTTTTAAAAATTTCTATTTCCCGAAAGTTTCAGGTGCTAAAACAGGACTTATATAATATCAACTACTATGATAATCGTTGTAATACAAGCGTTTGATAAACTCTTCGAAGTTGGTACCCAGCGGAATAAAGTCTTCTTCCTCGCTGAAAGCAGGCAAAATACCATACACTAGTTTTTTATTTCGTTTGCCTAAAACATACATTTCGCCGCCACCATCGCTGCCAATCTGCACCGCCCACGGGAAATATTCTTTGCAGTACCCTTCGGTAATTTCTACCAGTTCTTCCAGTTTGTTAAAGGTGCAGTAATTTTCCCCCACAAAACCTTTAAAGCCGTTAGTTACTTTAATAAATGCTTTGTAGTCTTCGGGTAAGGTCAAATCAAGTTCCTGTTCAATCTGTAAAACCTGACTCAGGTTGCCGGGTGGATAAAACTCGTTTGTAAACCCAACCTGATTTTTAAAAAACTGGTCGATTACACTTTTCATTTTTTAAATCTGCAAACAATTTATTCCGGGTTATTCATTACAACCAAATAATACAAGGCCTTTTTTCGCATTAATTACAAGATCAGCTTTTAGCCAACTATTTAGCGCACTTGCTGGTGGAGCAAATATCCTTCCTTTAAGTCGGTTAAAAATTAAGCAAGTAAAGCTTAACTAAATGTTAATCTTGCGGCGTTTTTTAAATTTTTAAAATTTAGGCAAGCCGGGCGCAGCTTAGTTTCTGCTACCTGCTACCTTCAGGCGAATAGCTACTTCGGGGAAAATGTGGCGGTTATCCAGGGCCGGATCGGCGGCGTAGTTCATGCCCCATTGCGTGCGATCAAGTTTAAAAGCAGCGTCCACGAGTACGTTATTTTCTTGTACTTCAATTTTAGCCGGAAACGATATCGCATGGGTTTGGCCCAACAAGGTTAAGTCGCCGGTTACCCGGGTGTTGGCTGCCGTGGTATCGCCTACGGCGGGGACAATAAGGGGCTCTACCTGCGTAATTTTAAAAATGGCTTCGGGGTATAAGGCCAGATTAAAAAAGTCTTTGCTTTTCAGGTGTTTGAGCAATACAGGTTTAATCGCTTTGGGTAAATCATAATTTTTAATTGAAGCAATGGGTATCACAAAAGTACCACCTTGTATTTGTTCGTCGGTTATTTGCAGCTCCTGGCAGGTAACAGCAAAAGAACCCTGATGCGACACTTTCGGGCTGGCTCCCGACCACTCTACTATGGATTTATCGGGATCTAAGGTAAAATTTACTTTGGCTTGATTCGGCGAAAATATACCGTTGTAAACAAAAGTTAAAATTAACAGGATTGATAAGAATACAATTTTCATAGTAAAGGCAAAATGCAGACTGGAGCTAAATGCCTATCCGGCAACTTTCTAAATTTTTAAATTTTTAGAAAATACACCGGATAAGCAGCTAATTTGGATTGATTAATTCTGGTTTGATTGTGGTTTATTTATGCGGCCTACTATTTACATTTTAGAAGAGCCGCATAAATAAGTTTTACATAGTTTTATTGCAGCGTAGTTAAGGGCTGGGTAAGTAGCCGCCTAACCCGATTATATAATTAGATGGCGTAAGGGAAATTGCGGGACACTTTGCGCATCATCCGTTCCACTAAGTCGTCGGTGGATGAAGTAAAATCATCGTCCATGGTTTTGAAAAAGCGCCACAGCAACTCGCCGTCTTTGCCGTTGTTAATGGTCATGGTTAAGGAACCAGAACCGGTTTTACCGGCATAACCCCCAAATACCACCGCCGTAGCAAACGCAGCCCCATCGGAGCGGGTTTGTTCCATATCAAACTTGCCACCAATTACCGCGTCTACGCTCAAGGCTTCGGCAATTTCCTGACGGGTAAACTCGTCTAGTTTGCCGAACATGCCCGCTTTTTTCAAGAGAATATTGGTTTTTTCTACATCCTGAAAAGTAACTGAGTACGATTTAGATTTCCGGAGCAAATACGTGTACATGCTGGCCTGAATGTTTTTGGCCAGGTTTTCTTCTTGTTCCTGGTGCGCCTCGGCGTTAAAGTTTTTGGGTTGTTTGCGGTAAGATATTTTAGCCGCGAAAGGTAAAATGGCAACTGTTTTATGCTGGCCAATTTCCGTTTTAAGTTGCGGACTGGCAAAAATTTGCTTTGCGCTTTCGCCCAACATTACTTGCGCCGAAGCCAAGGTAGCGGTTAAAATAAACAGAAGTAAAAAGCTTAAAATTTTCATGGTTTTATAGGATTGTTATTGTTTAGGTTGGATGATTGATTAATGAATGTAAATAAAAATATACCCGAGAAAATAGTAGCTAAGAGCATGCAATAAGGCGGCCGGCTTACGGGCTGGCCTTTAACCTTATTTAATTGGCAGTTGAAGCAGAATTAGTGGCAGCGGGCACTGGAGTAGCGGCGGCAGCTTTAGGCTGCGGTTTGTAAATAGCGCCTGTCGCAAAATCTACGGCTAAGCTGGGCCAGAATAAAAGCACATCGGCCACTAAGGCACCTACCCGAATTTGGCGTTGTGGCTGGCCCGGAGCCGGCGTTGTTTTTTGATACGCGGTTACCTTGCCCCCAAACAAAGTAGCGCAGCTAGTCATGGATAAGGTTAAGGCAAAAAGAACGGAAGCTTTAGCAATTTTTTTCATGGTTTGATTAAGTTTTTATGTGGTATAAATAGTCGTTTAGTTCTTTAGTTTTCTGGCGATTATATTAATTCCGCTTTAGAATAAGACAAAGGTAATAGGTGCCTGAGCCGAACGGTATAAGTACTAGTACTCAATTTTATAGGCAATATTGCTCATTTGCATTCCGGCACCTAAAACTTTGCCTATTAGCAAGTTACCTTTAAAAAAGATAGCTTTTACCGGCACTCAAAACGCTTAATTTTAAAAAAATGCTTGGTTATTATTTGTTTTACTTGAGCCATTACAAGCCCTAAGCCAGTTCTAAAAAAAGCCTCTGGTAAGCCGTAATAAACTTTTTGTTCTGACTTAGATTAAATAACTGTCCATTTATAAAAAAATGTGTTCCATTTTAGAACAATCCGTGAGCTAATTGCCGGTTTAAGAACTTTAATACCAGCGCTTTTTCAGTATTTCCCGGATTATGGCGTGAGTTGCAGCAATAAGCCTATATTTTTAGCTAGCTCGCTACGTTTTTTTTTAAATTTTCTCTTTTTCTTACATATCTGTATAGATTAGGCTACCTGAGAAATTATTTCTGGAACAAGGCGTACTAACTCGATTAACAGGTTCGTACTTAATAAAACCTACGTACCATAAGAAACAAAATGGCGCTTGTTGATTAAATGGGTAGGTTAAACACTTTAAAACTATTATGTGCTAACCGCTGGAAAAAACCGGCCGGTAGTTTAAATTGCTGCAGAAAGTTTAAAAACCAGAAGCTATTTAAAGTGGCTAACCACCAGATTTTTATTTGGCGTATTTTCCTTAAAATTTAAAAAATTATGAATGCGATTATAAACCCGGAAGAATTAGTTTTATTACAACAAAGCCCGCAGTTGGTTTTGGTGGATGCCCGCAGCGGCCCGGAATCGCGCGCGAATTACCAACAACTGCACTTACAGGGCGCACGGTTCGTTGATCTGGAACAAGAACTTTCGCATAAAAAAGCCAGTGCCGCCGAAGGGGGCCGCCATCCCCTACCCGATATAAACCAATTTGCTCAGGTTTTAGCTAAATTAGGAATAACCCCAGACAGCCAGGTAATAGTATACGACGATAAAAACGGCGCCAACGCAGCAGCCCGGTTCTGGTGGATGTTACGCGCCGTCGGTCACGAAAAAGTGCAGGTACTTAACGGCGGCATTCAAGCAGCTCTGGCGGCTGGTTATCCTACTTCGTCCGGCGAAGAAACCCCGGCGCCAGTGGCGCCTTATCCGGTAAGCACGTGGCAATTAGCTACGGCCAGCCTGTCAGAAGTGGAAAAAGCTGCCGCCGATCCGCAGTTTTTAGTGATTGATGTACGCGAGCCCGAGCGGTACCGCGGCGAAAAAGAACCCATCGATTTAGTGGCCGGACATATTCCGGGAGCCGTAAACATACCCTTTAGCACCAACTTAGACCCTAATGGATTCTTTTTGCCAGCCGAAGAATTGAAAGCAAAATACACAGAAGCTCTGGGCAACCGCGAACCCAGCCAGGTAATCGTTCATTGCGGCTCGGGTGTTACCGCTTGCCATACGCTGCTGGCCATGGCCGAGGCTGACCTGGATATACCGGTACTTTACGTAGGCTCCTGGAGCGAATGGTCGCGAAATAACAAAACTATTGCTACCCAAGTGTAGTATTACTTTGGGGAAATAGCGCAACCAAATTAGATACCTGAATTTTACTTTTATCAGAGCACTCCGGTGCATGGTTTTACCTGCTTTTAAAATAAAGTTAGATTAACGGTATAGCACCAAAAGCAAAGTTTGGCAAGTAAGCTTTCTTTCCGCAACAAACGTATCGCTCCGTACTAAAACTAAAATTAGCTTCTTTAACGTACCTTTTATCTACTTTAAAGAGCGAAAGTTTATGGAGTCCGGAATTATTAATTTTTATTTGAATGTCTGATTTTGCTGCTAAGCCGTTGGCCTTTTTGTCCGAAGATTTAGTTTCTACGGATGAATTGTTACATAATTTATTTCATCTTTCGCTAACGGCCATTAATCTGTTACGGCCGGTATTTCAACCCGGATCTTCCGAAATAGTTGATTTTGTTATTGAATACGTGAATCCTGCCGGGCAGCAGATGGTAGGTTTACCGGAGCGGCCCCAGGTTACCTTACTCACGCAATTTCCTTATACCCACGACACCGGGGTTTTTGCTTTTTACCGCGATACGTTTTTATCCGGCCAGGCCGCACAATATGAAGTTAATTACCAACACGATGGCCTGGATAATTACTTTCATTTAGCGGCCCAGCGCACGGGTAAATTATTGTTGGTAAGCTTTAGCGATACAGCTACCCAAAACCGTTCGGCGGTAGAAGTAGCTTTGCGCGAAAGCCAGGCCCGCGAAGAAGCCGCCCGCGACGAGGCCGAATTACAACAGCAGCAATTACAGGCTATTTTTATGGCGGCACCCGCCATGATCTGCATTCTTGAAGGGCCAAAGCATGTTTTTAAATTAGTAAATCCGCCGTATCAGCGTTTAGTGGGTAACCGGGATTTGCTGGGCAAACCCATTGCCGAAGCCATGCCCGAACTGGCTGGTCAGCCAATTTTTGGTTTACTGGATAAAGTTTACCGCACCGGCGAAACCTATTATGCCCAGGAAATGCTCGTGCAACTCGACCATAATAACGCAGGCGGCGACCTGGGCCAGAATTATTATAACTTTGTATATCAGGCTACCCGCGACCTAAATGGTAAAATTAACGGCATCATGGTATTTGCCTACGAGGTAACCGAACAAGTACGGGCACATCGCCAGTTAGAATACAGCCATCAGCAATTATTAGATTTAAACGAAGAATTTCAGGTTTCTAACGAAGAGCTGCTGGCTACCAATACGGAGTTATTAGATACCCAGAAAGCCTTACAGCACCTGAACGAAGAACTGGAAGCACGCGTGCTCGAACGGACCAACCAATTACAAACCGCTAAAGCTGCTACCGAACAACAACGGGCCCGTCTGGAACGTTTTTTTGAACAAGCTCCCGCAGCCATCTGCATTCTGGACGGGCCGGAGTTAATTTTCGAGTTGGTAAATCCCCGGTACCAGCAATTGTTTGCCGGGCGTAAGTTGTTAGGTAAACCCATCCTGCAAGCCCTGCCCGAAGTAAAAGACCATCCGGTTTATCAAACCCTGCAGCAAGTATACCAATCGGGCCGAACGCACGAAGCTTACGGCGTTCTGTTTCCGGCTGCCCGTTACCAAGACGGACCGCTGGAAGACCTGTATTTTAATTACATTCAACAGGCCCGTTACGACGATAAAGGCCGGGTAGATGGGGTGATGGTGTTTGCTTTTGAAGTTACCGATCAGGTACTGGCGCAGCAACGGGCCGAAATATTGCAGACCGAAGTATTGGCGGCCGCGCAGCGCCAGGTTCAGGAACGGGAATCGTTTTACCAGATTTTTGAACAAACGCCGGCTTGCATTGTATTGCTGCGTGGCCCGGAACACCGGGTAGATTATTACAACTTAGCCTATCAAAAGTTGTTTCCTGGTCGGCAGATGCGGGGTAAAACCATAGCCGAAATTCAACCGGAAGCTTTAGAACAAGGTTTTGTTGCCTTACTCGATCGGGTTTACCAAACCGGCGAAACTTTTTACGGGAATGAATTGCTGCTGGCAATAGAACAAGAACCCGGAAAACCGCCAGTAGATACTTACTTTAACTTTACCTATCAAGCTTATCAAGAAAACGGGGAAACTGTAGGAATTTCGGTGTTTGCCTACGATGTAACCAACCAGGTACTGGCCCGAAAAGAAGCCAATCAGCAGCAAAAAATGTTGCAAACCTTGTTTATGGATGCGCCCGCCCCCATTGTAATTCTGGATGGTCCCGAGATGGTTTATCAATTGGTAAATCCGGCTTATCAACGCATTTTTCCGGGCCGGGAACTACTGGGCAAGAAACTGTTAGAAGCCTTACCGGAATTAAAAGATACCCAATTACCGGCCATTCTGGAAAACGTTTACCGCACCGGCAAAACCTACGTAGCCCAGGAAATGCCTTTATTGCTGGCCCGTAACGAAGGTGGCCCGCTGGAAGAAATTTACTGGACCTTTACCTACCAGGCCCGCTACAACGCCCAGGGTGTAATTGATGGCGCACTGGCGTTTGCTTACGAGGTAACCGATCAGGTAAAAGCCCGCCGCACCGTTGAAGAAAGCGCCAAACAACTGCGCCTGGTAACCGATAATTTACCCGTATTGATTGGTTACGTGGATACCCAGGAAAAGTACCGGTTTGCCAACCGCCCTTACGAAGCCTGGTTTAATTTAAAAGCCGATGCTATGCTGGGTAAACCAGTAGTGGAGGTAATCGGGGAAAAAGCGTATAAAAATGTAAAACAATACATTGATCGGGCTTTAGCCGGCGAGCGTTTTAGTTTTGATATCACTATGCACTACCGGCCCGGTTTTACCAGGCACATTCACACCAATTACATTCCGGATATACAAGATGGTAAAGTTGTTGGTTTTTACAGCATGGTGCAGGACATTACCGACCAGGTAGAAGCGCAGCAACGTTTAGCGCAGTCGGCAGCCGAATCGCAAATGATTGCGTCCAACGCGCCGGTATTTATTTTTCGGGCCGATGCCGCCGGCCACCTTAACTACGTAAACGAAACCTTTTTTGTGTGGAGCGGCCTGGTACGGCACGAAGCCCGGTTAGATGAAGTGTGGAGCCTGATTCACCCGGAAGACTTACCCGATATTACCTTGGGCTTAGCTGCCGCCTTTCAGTCGGGCAAAGCATGGGAAAGCCCGGCCTACCGCATGCGCCGCCGCGACGGGGAATACCGCTGGTCTATTACCCGCATTCAGCCTTTATTGGGCGAGGATGGTAGCTTTCAAGGTTTTAGCGGAGTAAATATCGAAATTCATGAGCAAATTGAGTTGCAGCGGCAACTTACGCGCACCAACATAGACCTGGATAATTTTATTTACACCGCTTCGCACGATTTAAAAGCACCAATTTCCAATATAGAAGGGTTAATGGAGGCACTACTGGAACAGTTACCGGAAGAAATTTTAAAAATTAACACGGTGCAGCGTACTACCGAGCTCATCAACGAATCGGTGGAGCGCTTTAAACGCACCATCGACCATTTAACCGAAATCACCAAACTACAAAAAGAAAATAACGACGAAGCATCGTCGGTAGACTTGGCTACCATTATTGCCGAAGTGCAGCTAGATCTGGCTCCTCTGGTTAAAAATACCCAAGCCCAACTCACGGTAGATGTAACCTCCTGCCTTCCCATTCGTTTCTCAGAAAAGAATATGCGCAGCATAATCTACAATTTGCTTTCTAATGCTATTAAATACCATTCGCCGGATCGTACACCCCAAATAGCGGTGCGCTGTTATCTCGCCGCCGAATACCAGGTTTTAACTGTCCAGGATAATGGTTTAGGCATGGATTTATCGCAGGGGCATAAACTTTTTGCCATGTTTAAACGCATGCACAACCACGTAGAGGGTACTGGTATTGGTTTATACATGGTAAAAAAAATAATAGAAAATGCCGGCGGTAAAATAACAGTAGAGAGTAAAGTGGGAGAAGGATCTACATTTAAAGTATTTTTTCCTTTAAGCGCGTAATAAAAAGAATTACCTGAACTTGGTTAAAACGCTTTAGGAGGCACCCAGCATGAATAAAATTGCCTGTACCTTACTGGTAGATGATGATAATACAGCCAACTACTTAAATCAGTTACTTTTTGAAAGATTAGAAGCAACTGAAAAATTACTCGTGGCCCATAATGGGCAAGAAGCGCTTACGTTACTTACGGAAAATTGCCCCGGTAAAGGCTGCCCTACCCTTATTTTGCTGGATATTAATATGCCTATTATGGATGGATTTGAATTTCTGGAGGCATATGAGCAGTTAAATTTCAAGGAAAAGCAGAATATTATTATTGTTGTGCTAACTACCTCCCTGAACCCGATGGATGTGCAAAAAGTGGAACAAGCCAAAATTGCCGGCCTTATTAACAAACCGCTGTCTAAAAAAGCTTTACAGGAAATTATAGAACAACATTTTAATTAGGTTAGCTTATTTACCGCTGCCTGCGCGCTAAAATTTTTAAAATTTTGTTTACTATCGGGTGATATTTTTGCAAAAACCCGATTAAAGATAAAAAGCGCATGCAAACCGTACTTTCTTCCGTAACAAATACCGATTGGCGGCAAGCTTTTACAGCCAATCGGGAAAAAGCTTTAACGCAAATTTATGCTTTAACTTACCCCAAGGTCTTACACTACGTCATTCAACACGAGGGCCAGCCCGCAGATGCGCAGGATTTGTTGCAGGAAGCCATTATTGTATTCTACGAGAAGGTAATGCAGGAGCAGTTTCAACTAACGGCTCAAATTACCACCTACCTGATGGGCATTTGCAAAAATTTGTGGCACCAGGAACTGGAGAAAAAACAACGCCAAAAAAACCTGACTACTGCAGAATCTAACCCTGTAATAGAACCGGTACCGGAAAAATCAGAACAACCCGTTTTGGAACTGATATATTTTGTGGACCAACTCGGTCAGAAATGCCGCGGTATTTTAACTTCGTTTTACTATTTCGGTCAGTCAATGGCAACTATTGCCGAACAAAATAGCTACCGCACCATCCGCAGCGCTACCGTCCAAAAATTTAAATGCCTGGAGCGGCTGCGTAAATCCTTAGCTGGTTTTTCAGTTCATTATTTCCGGTAAAAGAAGAGCAACTGTTTTTTCAACTATCCAGGTTATTCCGGGAAGTAGCAACCTTCTTATTTTTTAAATTTTTCGCTTTTTCAATCGCTTAAAATTCTCTTTTGATGCTGGCATTAACCTGTTACAAAAACTATAAAAAGAACTAAAAACTATGCGGCCCGAACTGGAAGAAATTAAAACATTAGAAGGCTTTATAAAAGGCACTTTACCTCCGGATAAAACCCAAGATGTCCAAATCCGGTTACTATGGAACCAAACCTGGCAGGCTGGTTTGCATCAGCAAAATGTAGCTTATTGGGCTATACAAGCAGCGGGCCGGCAACAATTACGAGCCGAGCTAAATGCCATCCACAACCGTTTATTTCCCTGATTTTTTAAATTTTTAAATTTTAGATAGTCTGCCTTAATTTTAGAGTATTCTAAAAGAAATAACCCTTTATTTACCTGCCGCTTGGCGCCTGTTCTTTTAGCCTGATCGCCCCAGAATAGTTCTATTTTCCAAAATGTACCGGTTAGTTTTTTAACTGGTCAGGAACCTCCATGTCTAATTTTTTAAAATTTAACCATCCTTTATATGTATCCAGCAGAATTTAGTACCAAAGATTTCCGGCAGTTTGCCGTAAAAGGCCGATCTGTGAATGGTTTGGCGTTTGACCAATACGTAACCACTATCCAAAACATGACCCGCTCGGTTATTGAAGAAAGACCGGTAAACTTTAGAGAAGTAGATGTTTTTTCCAGGTTAATGGCCGACCGGATTGTTTTTTTAGGCACCGCCGTAGACGATAACATTGCCAACATTATTGTGGCGCAAATGCTGTTTCTGGAGTCGGTAGATGCCAAAAAGGATATTTTGTTGTACATTAATAGTCCGGGTGGTTCGGTGTATGCCGGTTTGGGCATTTACGATACCATGCAGTACATCCACCCGGATGTAGCTACCATTTGTACGGGTTTGGCCGCTTCCATGGCTTCGGTATTGTTGTGCGGCGGCGCTGAAAACAAACGGTCGGCCTTACCCCACGCCCGCATCATGATGCACCAACCCAGCAGCGGCGCCCAGGGCCCTGCGTCCGATATTGAGATTTCGGCCCGTCAAATTTTAAAAATGCGCCAGGAATTATACGAGATAATCGCCCATCATACCGGCAAAACTTACCAGGAAATACATGACGCTTCGGATCGCGATTACTGGTTAAAAGCCGACGAAGCCCGCGATTACGGTTTAATTGATGATGTTCTGGTGAAAGAAAAGAAAAAGTAACAGGTAGATAATGGTAGATGACCTTTCTACTGGATCACCTAAATTTAAAAAATTTAAAAAATCAGGCTAAGCTTTCGTTTATAATACAACCCAATTTTTAAATTTTTGCTTTTGCTCATTTCTTATTAAGCACTATCAAATGCTTTTAATTAAGCCCTTCGGGAGATTGATTTAACCACTAGGCTAAATTAAAATTCTTCAACCAGCCTATAGTTAGAAATCACTTAGTGTTATTTACAAAATACAACTAGCAACTTCATATAAATAATACTCTAGCCGGCAATAATATAGAACTGCCGGCTAGAGAAACTTAAAGTTTATTAATTAGCCGAACCGGTACGCCAAGGACCAGTAATCGCCAAGGTTAGGCCAACCCCTTGTAAATTTACAAAGTATGTTTCGCCGGTGGGCGAAAATACACCACCCGCAAATTCGCTTGGCGAGCCAATATTTTGGGCTAATTTATAAAACTCTCCTTTGGGAGTAATACCTACCACAAATGGCGCGGCATTATCTTCGCATAAAATTAAATCGCCCCAGGCCGATACCGTCATGTTGTCGCAGGCATTGGCAATGGTAGAATCATGCGATTCAACAAAAAGCTCCAATTTGCCCGGCTGTTTCTTTTCTTCGGGTTTACCTTCGTGCAAACTGGGTGTGTACCGAAATACTTGCCCGAAAGAAAACTTTCCGCCATTGGTGCAGGCAAAGTATACTTCATTGTTCCCGAACCACATGCCTTCGCCGCGCGCAAACCGGGCAGCTCCTTTGTCGTAGCCCTGCAAGCGTAAGTCATTTTCCGGCGATTCTACATTTTCAATATCAATCCAATCTACTGCAAAAGGCTGCCCAATGGGCATGGGTGGCGTGGTTAATTTTTCCCAGTTGCGGGTATCGAGGCTTTTCTGCTCCCGGACCACCAGCGCCTGCAGTTTACCACCTTTTAGTAATTGTCCGTTTTTGTTCGGGATAAAGCGGTAGATTAAGCTATCCGAGGTATCTTCGGTCATGTAAACAATGCCGGTTCGCGGATCAACCGCTACTGCTTCGTGGTTCATGCGGCCCATGGCTTTAATGGGTAGGGCTTTTGTGAGTTGCATTTTATCACTGGCGGGCACCTCAAAATTATAACCGTGCTCTTTTTCGCAACTATTAGCCTGCTCCGGTTTTAAAACCGATTCTTCGCAGGTTATCCAGGTATTCCAGGGAGTTGGTCCGCCGGCACAATTGCGGGTAGTGCCCACTAAACTTAAAAATTCTTTTTCTACCTGGCCGGTGGCTGGGTTATAAACCAGCGTGGTGGTGCCCCCTAACTCCGGGTTACCTTTACCAAAATCGTAAACTTTACTTTTATCAATCTTAGCAAGCATTTCGTTCGTTGCCCCAAATGCCCCTTTATCCGGGCTGGCGCTTAGTTCGTGATTACGCACCAAAATAACCCGTCCGTTGGGGCCTTTAAAAGTAGCCATACCATCGGGAGCACCCGGTACCAGCAAGCCGTCGCTCATCGGATTACCTTTTTTCGAGATAATTTTATAAGAAAAGCCCTGGGGTAAACTTAACAATCCCTGCGGATCGGGGATTAATGGTCCGTAACCAACCGGGCCAACCGGATTGCTGCTCGCCAATAAAGGATTTTGGACAAAATGATGTAAGCCCATAAAGCCAAGCGAAGCAATGCCGGTTTTTTTAAGAAATGCGCGTCGGGAGCTACCTAGATTCTGTTTCATGGTGAAGAGAGGTAAATACTTATTAATAGGAAAACCAGTAGAAGCTGTTTTTAAATTAACAAACTAATTTTCATTTCAGCAAACAAAGGCTTTCGCCAGTGCAGAAGAAAGCAATAAGGCACCAAGATCAGAATCCCCCCTGTAAGAATCAGACTTTGTTAGGTTAAATAAAGGTTAAGTTTTCCGGCAACGCAATCATTCACCATTATAATAGTATTACTATCAACCTTAATAATATTTGTATATTATTCAATAGTTTTAATATCATTTTAATACTTCAGATTTAATTTTAAGGCAAAAATCAGGTGAACACCGTATTGAAAATTAATTTAAACCATAAATCCTACCTCCGGAACCCCGAAGAAACCGCGCTGGGAAAGAAGATAATAGCCGAAAGCATTCGTCTGATCGACTATTTAGGTTTTGAAGAATTTACCTTTAAAAAGTTAGCGCAGGAAATTAACTCTACCGAAGCGTCGGTGTACCGGTATTTTGAGAATAAACACAAACTGTTGATTTACCTCGTATCGTATTATTGGGTGTGGCTCGATTATCAAATAAGCTTTCAGACGAATAACATTTTGGATCCGGCACAGCGACTTGGCATTATCATTCGTATACTAACCGAGGCCTCTTTGGATAATTTGCAGACTACTTACATTGATGAAGCTGCCTTGCACCGGATTGTTATTGCCGATGCGGCCAAAGCTTATTTAACCAAAGGAGTGGATGAGGATAACAAAGCGCAGTTTTTTCAGGAGTATAAAACACTATGCAGAAAAATTGCTACGGTTCTTCTGGAGATTGCCCCGGACTACCCGTATCCGCATACGCTTATTAGCACAATAATGGAAGCTACTCACCAACAAACGTACTTTGTGCAGCATCTGCCTGCCCTAACGGATATTAAGTCCGGAGAAAATGTAACAGTTAAAGTAGCTGATTTTTTAAAACATCTGGTTTTTGCGGCCATTGCCGCCTACAAAATTTAAAGTTCAGACAATGGATTTAACCCTTTTACCAGCGATAAATAAAATTGTAAGCCAATTGCAAGGGCTTTCGGCGGCTCCTACCCCGGCCAAAGAACCTTTAACGCTGCCGGTTGATAAACCAGCCAGCGTGCCTTCGTTTTTGGCTTACTTACAAGAAACGGCCATTAAAGAAAAGCTAATATACGTTTTATCGGAACCAACTACAGCCGAATTGCCTACTATTCTGGAACACAGCAAATCACCCGTAGTTTTGTGCCAGGTAATAGATAACCAGGTAGTACCGGTAGTAATTCAGCGACAGCATAACCACTATCACGTTTATCGGTTTAGGCAAGCCAAGCCCGAAAAATTAACCTTTCATTCCGTAGAAGAAATAAGCCAAAGCTGCTATCAAATTCCAAATCGCCCGGAAGGTCAAACGTACTTACTAACCAGTTTGGTGCACCAACCGCCCGGCTTTACCGATGCGGACCAAGCTAAAAAACCCTCGCACTTAGGGCGGTTATTTAAGTTTTTAGCCGTTGAAAAAAGCCAGATCGGTTATATCTATATCTACGCTGCTATTGCGGGTATTATCAGTCTTTCTTTGCCTTTGGGTATTCAAAGCATTATCGGGTTTGTTTCAGGGGGGCAAATGTCTACCTCTATTGTGGTACTCATTGGCTTTATTGTAGTGGGCATCTTTGCGGTGGGTGGGCTACAAATTATGCAGGTTTATTTGGTGGAGCATTTACAGCAACGTTTGTTCAGCCGCATGTCCTTTGATTTTGCTCACCGTATTCCCCGCTTACAACTCGAAAGTTTACAGTCGGAGCAGCCGGTAGAGCTCATGAACCGCTTTTTCGAAACCTTGACTTTGCAAAAAGGCATTGCCAAAATTCTACTCGAATTTAATGCGGCCTTACTGCAAATCCTTTTTGGTTTAATATTGCTGTCTTTGTACCATTCTTCGTTTATCTTTTTCGGTATATTTCTGGCGGCTACGCTTAGTCTTATTATCTATGCTACGGGTAATAAAGGCGTGCAAACCAGTTTAGTTGAATCCAAATACAAATACCAGTTGGTAAGTTGGCTGGAGAGTATGGCCCGGGCGATCTATACGTTTAAAATGGCCAGCTACTCTAATCTGGGCATGCAACAAACCGATTACATTACCAGCCAGTACATATTAGCTCGTCGGCAGCATTTTAGCGTGCTCATGACCCAGTACTGGGGCTTTATCTTTTTTAAATCGCTCATTACCGCCGGCTTACTCATATTGGGCTGTTACCTGGTTTTACAGCGCCAAATCAACATTGGGCAATTTGTGGCCTCCGAAATCATCATCATCTTAACCATGAACTCGGTAGAAAAAATAATTTTAAAATTAGATGTGGTGTACGATGTTTTAACCGGCTTAAAAAAGATTACCGCGGTAACGGATTTACCTTTAGAAGAAGCCCGGGGATTAAAAATTACCGAAACAGAATCCGGACCAGGCATAAGCGTACAAGCCGCCCATCTGGCTTACCACAGTCCTTCAGAAGCGCAGATAAAATTACACGACATTAATTTAAAAATAAACGCTTCGGAGAAAGTGGCCTTAACGGGCATCAGCGATGCCGGTAAATTTACTTTATCGCAAATATTACTAGGATTAACCCCGGGCTACGAAGGGCGGCTGGCTTACAATAACTTATCGCTCCGCGATTTAGATGTGGTGAATTTGCGGAGCCAGATGGCCGCCATTATTGCCACCGACCAAATTTTTGAAGGTACCCTGCTGCAAAACATTACCTGCGGCGAAAGCAACATTACCACCCAGGAGGTGCTCGAAGCATTAGAAATTTGTCAGCTCTCGGCATACGTGCAAAACCTACCCAAAGGCTTACACACCGTTTTAACCGGCACCGACTGGCAATTACCCCGTAGCGTGGTTTCTAAAATTATGCTGGCCCGTTGCCTGGTGCGCAAACCCAAACTGGTTGTACTGGATAATAACTTATTAGCCATTAACCGGGCCGAGAAACTGCCTATTCTGCAAGCCTTGCACCAACGCCTAAACTGCACTTTAATAATTATATCGCACGACAAAAAAATTATGCAGTTCTGCGACCGCGTGATGTTGATGCAAGAAGGCACCATTACCCACCAGGGTACTTACACCGCTATTCAACCGCATTTACCTTTAACCGTGTTAACCGAAACCACTGTATAATCATGGCACCCGCTGTTAAAAATAAAGAATACCCCGCACAAGCCCAACCGCATTACAGTACCGCCGATTTATTAAAAACGGCTCCCACCGGGCGTACCCTGGCGCTTTGGTGCGGAGGCATTTTTTTGGTTCTTTGCTTAGCCTTGTTTCTCCCCTGGACGCAGAATATCCGCTCCAATGGTACCCTCACGGCGTTAAACCCTGCTGGCCGGCCTCAAACGCTGCAAAGTGTTATTTCTGGCCGGATTGAAAAATGGCACGTGCAAGAAGGACAAACCGTGCAAAAAGGCGATACCCTGATCAGCATCTCGGAGGTAAAAGATAAGTACTTCGATCCGCAGTTGTTGCAACGTTTAAATGAACAAATCGAAGCAAAAAGAATGAGTTTAGTTGCCACGCAACAAAAAGCCAAAGCCCTGGAAGATCAGATTGCCAATTTAAGAGGAGGTTTAACTTTTAGCTTAAATAAAGCGCGAAACAAAATAGATCAGGTAAAATTTAAATTGCAAAGCGACAGCGCCGAATTAGTAGCTGCCCAAACCGATTACAAAATTGCCCAGGTGCAACTGGAACGCCAGGAAGCATTGTATCAGCAAGGTCTTAAATCTTTGACCGAACTGGAAACCCGCCGATTGAAATTTCAGGAAGTGCGGGCAAAATTGCAGGGCTACGAAAACAAAGTGGCTAGCACCCACAACGAGTTGCAAAATGCCCGCATTGAACTAAATTCTTTAACGGCCGAGTACGGCGAAAAAACTGCCAAAGCTGAATCCGAATTAAGTGCTACCCGCGGCTACGCCTATACCACCAACGGCGAACTGGCCAAAATGAAAAACGAATACGCCAATACTAAAATCCGGGCGGGCTTTTACCACATAACGGCCCCACAAAATGGCATCGTGGTAAAAGCCATGAAAGCCGGTATCGGCGAAACTGTAAAAGAAGGAGAAGCGGTAGCCACCATTTTACCACGCGAAGCGCAATTAGCCGTGGAGCTCTTCGTAAAGCCCATGGATTTTCCATTGATCCGCAAAGGACAACACATTCGTTTGCAATTTGATGGCTGGCCGGCCCTGGTATTTTCGGGTTGGCCCAATACGGGTTTTGGTACCTTTGGCGGCCGCATTGCCGTAATTGATAACGTAGCTACCATGGGTAAATACCGCATTCTGGTAGTGCCAGACCCACAAACTGAGCCCTGGCCGGAAGCCCTGCGCATTGGGTCCGGCGTTTATGGCTGGGCTTTATTAAACGACGTGCCTATTTGGTACGAGCTGTGGCGGCAGTTAAATGGCTTCCCGGCCGATTATCCAACCCAGGAAACTGGGGCTACTTACGCCCCGAAAGACAAAAAAGAATCTAATGCTTTAACCGATGAAACCAGTGCTGAATAACTTTATCATCAAACCGGCGCTATTGGTTTTTTCACGGGTAAACTCCGGTCAACCCCTACGTGCCTTCCTTGCCAGAATTACTCAATATAAATTACTGTTGCTTCTAGAGCTGCTAATTACCGGTATTTCCATCCGCAGCCAAGCCGAAATTTTAAATGATTCTATAAAAGTAGTAACCTTTGCGGCTTTTTACGACCAAATTAAAGCCAATCACCCGGTGGTACGCCAGGCTGCTTTGTTACCGAAACAGGCGCAGCAGGAACTCCGCATCGCCCGCGGTTATTTCGATCCGCAGGCCATCAGTTACTACGACCGCAAAGATTTTAAAGACCAGTTATACTACGAGAACTGGAATAGCATGGTAAAAGTACCCTTGTGGTTTGGTGCCGATTTAAAAGCCGGATACGAGCGTAACAAAGGCGTAAACGTTAACCCGGAAGTAAAAACGCCCGCCGCGGGTTTAACTTACGCGGGTATTTCCTTACCCATCGGCCAAGGATGGCTCATCGATCAACGGCGGGCCACCTTGCGGCAGGCGCAGTTGTTAATTAATGCCGCCGAAGCCGATAAAATTAAAATTATTAACAAGTTACTGCTGGAAGCTTCTAAGGATTACTGGGATTGGGTGTTGGCATACCAACGGTGGCAGCTATACCAAACTGCCTACAACTTATCGGAAGTACGCTACCGCGGGGTATCCGAGCGGGCCCGGTACGGCGATTTAGCCGCCATTGATACTGTGGAAGCCCGGGTCGATTTAATTAACCGCCAGCAATTGTTGCAGCAATCCTTAACCGAATTCCAGAATAGCCGCCTGGTAGTTTCGAACTACCTCTGGACCTCCGATCAAAATCCCGTGGAACTAGTTTCATCAGCTGTACCAGCATTTAATGAAAGCGATTTAAACCTGATCCCCGCGGATACGCTACAGCAACTTTTCCGGTTTGCCCAGGAGAACCATCCGGAATTACGGAAACTGGATTTTAAATACAAACAACTCGAAATTGAGCGCCGGTTAGCCGCCGATAAATTTAAACCAAAACTCAACCTAGAATATAATTTTCTGCGTCAGGACTTTGGTTTACCCGTGGAGCGGCTGAACTCTACTTATTTTTTAAATAATTACAAATTAGGAGTGAGCTTTAGTTACCCTTTACTGCTCCGGAGCGAACGCGGCAAATGGCAGCTTACCCGGTATAAGTTAACTGAAACTGATTTGGCGCTAACTCAAACCCAACGCGATATAACCACTGCCTTGCAAACTACCTACAACGAATTGCAGATGTTAGCGGCCCAGATAAATACTCAGGAAACCCTGGTATCGCAAGCCGATATCCTGCGCCGGGGCGAACAAACCCGGTTCGAAAACGGCGAAAGCTCTTTGTTTTTAGTAAATACCCGGGAAATGAACTTAATTAACCAGAATGTAAAATTATGGGAATTAAAAACCAAGTACGTTAAATCCATTGCTTTACTATACTGGTCGGCGGGTACCATGGACAACTGGTAATGGCATGTATCCGGCTGGGGCGCTTACTTAAATTTATATTACAGAAAAAAATTATAACTTAAACCAAACTAGTTTACTTCCACCTGCTGCAAATAACATTAGCATAACATTTGGCTTTTTTATTTAACATTTTGTTAATCACCTAAAAAGCTAACTCGGAACCGCCGCGCTTAATTTTGCGGCTTGTTCACTACGCACGTTATGCTTAAAAATTTACTCTTTGTTGTGGCATGGATGATACCTGCCTTCTGTTTCGCGCAAAATGGGGTTGTATCGGGGAAGGTAACCGATGCCGAAAACAACTTTTCGCTGCCCGGCGCCACCGTTAAGTTTAGCAACGGCAACCGCTATACCATTTCTAACCAAACTGGCGATTATGAATTTTTAAATATTCCGGTTGGCAGCTATGAGGTGGAAATATCTTATCTGGGGTACCAACGCCAAGTGCAACAGGTTACGGTAGAAGCCGGAAAAAATACCGTGGTAAATTTTAATATGAGTACCAATACCGGCATGCTCCAGGAAATGGTAATTGTGGGGGATCGGTTAAAAGGCCAGGCCCGGGCTTTAAATCAGCAAAAGAACAATCAAAATATTACCAACGTTATTTCTTCGGATCAGGTGGGCCGGTTTCCGGACGCCAATATTGGCGATGCTTTAAAACGGGTGCCCGGCATTACCATGCAAAACGACCAGGGTGAAGCCCGTAACATCATCATCCGGGGTCTGGCGCCGGCTTTAAATTCGGTAACCTTAAACGGCGACCGTATTCCTTCGGCGGAAGGCGATAACCGGAACGTGCAGATGGATCTTATTCCGTCTGACATGATCTCTACCATTGAGGTAAATAAAACCCTTACGCCGGATATGGATGCCGATGCTATTGGCGGTTCGGTAAACCTGATTACCCGGGCTTCGCCCAACGGCGAGCGGATTTCGGCTACCCTGGCCGGCGGTTACGGCCCCATCCGGGAAAAAGCCATTTATACCGGTGGATTGATATACGGAAATCGGTATAATAACAATAAGTTGGGCGTGGTACTTAGTGCTTCTTACAACAATAATGATTACGGTTCGGATAACGTGGAAGCCGTATGGGTACAAGACGATTTTAACAATGTATACGTAGAAGAAGCTGAAATCCGGAAGTACGATGTACAACGCATCCGAAGAAGTGGTTCAGTGGCTTTGGATTACAAGTTTAACGGCAATCATACTTTGTACGCCAATGCTATTTATACCTGGCGGGACGACCGGGAAAATCGCTTCCGGACTACTTACGACGACATTGAACCGGAGTATAACGGCGAAATTATTACGGGTTTTACTGGTCGCATAACCCGGGAAACCAAAGGCGGAATAAACAACAACCGTAACCAAAGCCGGCGCTTGGAAGACCAACGAGTACTAAACTACAGTTTGCGGGGCGAGCACCTGTTAACCCCAAAACTGGACTTGGACTGGTCGGTGAATTACGCTAAAGCGCGGGAGTTTAGACCTAACGAACGCTACATTGAATTTCAGCAGGAAGATGTTACTTTTTCGCAGGCAGGCAATAGCCCCGAAAGGCCATTTATCTCAGCTTCCGGCGAAAGCATGAACTTGTTTGAGCAATCCGAATTAACCGAAAATCGCGACAATACCGAAGAGTCGGAGTTTGGCGCAAAAGTAAATGTCCGTTTTCCGCTTTCTATGATTCCTGCTCAAAAAGGCCGCCTAAGAACCGGATTACGATTACGCATTAAAGATAAACTGCGCGATAACAATTTTTTCACCTACGAACCCCTGGATGATGTTACCCTGAACAATGTAACCACCAGCAATTTCAACGGCGAAGGTTTTAACCCGGGCAGCAAATACGTGCCGGGCGTTTTTGCCTCGGCTAATTACCTGGGCAACCTTAACCTGAACAATCCGGCCTTGTTTACCAGTGAATCAGACCCATCGGAATTTTTGGCTGTAAACTACACGGCCCGGGAAAACATATACGCTGGGTATATCCGCTGGGATCAGGACTTAAGCGATAAACTGGCCATGATCGTAGGTGCCCGCCTAGAACACACTTACATCGATTATCAGGGCAACCGGGTACTGGACGAAGAAGAACTAGAAGGTCAGTTGAACAATACCAATTCTTACACCAATGTACTTCCGAACCTTTCGTTTAAATACAGCGCTTCCGATAACTTAATTTTACGGGCGGCCTTTACTACGGCATTGGCCCGCCCCAATTACTACGCCCTGGCTCCTTACGTAAACAATGTGGCTTCTGATGCCGAAATTAGCGCCGGTAACCCTAACCTGAAAGCTACCTACGCCTACAATTACGATTTTATGGCCGAAAATTATTTTAAATCGGTGGGTTTAGTTTCGGGTGGCGTGTTTTTTAAAAAATTAAACAATTTCATTTACAATTACAGCAATAACCAGTATACCTCCGCCGATTTTGCCATTGACTTTCCGGGCCAAAGCAACCCCGTACCGGTTAATGAAAACTGGACTTTCCTGCAAGCCAGAAATGGCCGGAGTGTAAATGTATACGGCTTTGAAGTTGCCTTCCAGCGGCAACTGGATTTTCTACCGGGATTTTTAAAACACTTTGGTTTATACGCCAATTACACCTATACTAAGTCTAAAGCGAATGGCGTCACCAACGAGGACGGTGAAGAAAGAACCGACGTAAGTTTACCCGGTACGGCCCCGCACATGCTGAACGGGTCTTTATTCTGGGATAACAGTAAATTCTCGGCGCGCTTATCCATGAATTATGCCTCCGATTACCTCGACGAACTGGGCTCGGATTCATTTCAGGACAGTTTTTACGACAAGCAATTATTTCTGGATGCCAACGCTTCTTACAAATTTACTTCAAAGCTGCGCCTGTTCGTTGAAGCCAATAATTTAACTAATCAGCCTTTACGTTACTATCAGGGCATTCCGTCCCGCACCAAACAGATAGAATTTTACCAAGGCCGGTACAACTTAGGCTTTAAGTTCGATTTGTAGTATAAACTAAACTACTAATGGAGCCGGGCTATTATAATTATTAGCCCGGCTTAAATTTTTAAAAAACTTAGCCTTTTGATCCTATAAAACAATCCGATATCGGAAAGAGATAAAGCAACCCTTACCTTTTAAAGAAAATTTTAAAAAATTTAAAATTCAGCCTAAGCCTGCGCTATAAGTAAAAGGCAGCTGTTCTACAGTTAACCCGTGAATCAATACCGAATGCGCCTATCTTCTATTTTAATAATTACCTTATTCACCTTTGTATCATGCCAAAGCAGTCTGGCCCCTGTGCGGGAAGATGCCTTAAAACCAGTAGTTATAACCCAGCCAACTCCCCACGATACCGATGATCCGGCCATTTGGATAAACCGTTTAGATACCAGTAAAAGCCTGATCGTTGGCACCGATAAGGATACAGACGGAGGGCTTTATGTGTACAATCTAAAGGGAGAAATTGTACACAAAAGTATACCGTTGCAAAGACCCAATAACGTGGATGTAGCTTATGGCCTGGTTATAGGCGAAAAAAGTTACGATGTAGCCATCACCACCGAAAGAGAAACAAATAAGATCCGGATTTTTTCCCTTCCAGACTTGCAACCGCTGGACAATGGCGGCATTGAAGTTTTTGCCGGAGAAACCGAAAAAGACCCTATGGGTATTGCCATTTACACCCGACCCACCGACCAGGCAATTTTTGCGGTGGTAGGCCGTAAAAGTGGCCCATCCGGTTCTTACTTATGGCAATACAAAATTACGGATGCCGGCAACGGCCAAGCTACCGCCACGGTAGTGCGTAAATTTGGCAGCTTTAGCGTTAAAAAAGAAATTGAAGCCATTGCCGTAGATAATGAGCTCGGGTATATTTACTACAGCGATGAGCAAGTAGGTATTAAAAAATACCAAGCCGATCCGGATGCGAAAGATGATGCCGAGATCACTGTTTTTGGTAAAAAAGACTTTAAGGCCGACCACGAGGGCATTGCCATTTACAAAAAAACAAATACTACTGGTTATATTTTAGTATCTAATCAGCAGGCGAATACCTTTATGGTTTATCCGCGCGAAGGGTTTAACAACAACCCGAACACTTACCCCCTAATGGCCGAAATACCGGTATCTACCATTGAATGCGACGGAGCGGATGCGATACATGTTAATTTCGGTGGTAAATTCAGTAACGGTTTGTTTGTTGCGATGAGTAATGGCCGTACGTTTCACTTCTACGACTGGAACCATATTCAAAACCTGATCGACCAAAACTACGGCCTAAAGAAATAAGCCAACTAGCCCTTTACACTTTAGATAAATCCGGAAACTACCATCTTTTTTAAAAAACGCCTTAAGACCAATTTAAATATAGATTTTAAATTACGGTTAGTCGCCTTACTTCGACCAATCTGTTTTGGTAAGTGAATAATCTATACGTAAAACATTAATTTACTAAATTGGTAAAAAACTGCGCTTGTTATTTATACATTTACCAAATACGATGCAGCGACTTAGGTTTCACATATTGTTCCGTTGTTTCTGGTTGGTATTGGCTTGCCACATCCTTAACCTGAGTATTGATGCCCCGGATAATAGACCTGTTTCCGCAGCCGAAGATCTTACGTTTAACGACGTAGAGAGCGTCACGGAGTTAATTCTGGAGAATTGTTTGGGTATGCACAATGCAGTGGCAGAACACGATGAACCCGACGATCAAGGTGGCACCGGCTCAAATTTTAAAAAAATTGATTTTTTCTACCAACTAAGTACCTATCTCCCTCCCAATGCAGCGTACCAGCTTATTACCCGGGTATGTACAATCCAAACTGCTTCTTTCTATCTTTCTAAATATTTGCGAGTAATTAGTCCGCCACCGGAATTTTAAATTTCTTTCCTCCTCCAAAATTTTTTATCACAAGCCTTCAGTCCAACAGCTTTGGTAAGGCTCTTTTGCCAACATCTGTTAATTGGAGCTTAAAAAAAGATTCGGGCGCTATGCTAACTATATATGAACTTAGTAAGCTGCTGGTAAAAGCCTAACGGCGAACCAAGAACTATTGCTCCGACAACATAATCCTCCATCTATTATTCAGAAGTAAACCCTAAGCCAGACGAAAACCTGAATAATTTTCTGATTCAACAAAGCTATTTTCCGGCATCAGTTTTTTAAAATTTTGCCCGCTTTGGTTCGGAAGAGTACCGATCAGCCGTAGCCTTTCCACCGAAAGCATTTGCAACTTAATCTGCTTACCTGGGCAGCTGGGAAATATGGAGTATGTAAAATTTTTAATTGGCTTTAGCCGCCCATTAACTTATGACCCTTCCCGAATTTCAACAAAATTTAAAAGAAGACCAGGCCCATTTAATCTGGCAGCGCGGCAATTTTCTGCTAATGCGTAATTACGTAAAGCACCGGATATTACTTTACGATATGGGCTCCTTTTACGCCGAAATCTGGTACCACCTGCAATCCAATAAAATTGTAATCATCCGCAGCTTTAATAACATCTGTTTTTTAGAGCCTTACCTCGCTTTAATAGATTACCCGGACTTGACTCTATAAATAGCAGAACCAAGCCATTCTTTTATTTATACCCAAATTTTAAGTTTAATCGTTAAAGGCACATAGTTCTAAGCCAAAATGGAAATAGCCATCATTTTTATTTTAACCTTGCTCAACGGTTTTTTCGCCATTTCTGAAATCTCCATTATTTCTGTTCGTAAAAGTCGCGTGGAAGAAAAAGCCCAGCAGGGCAGTAAAAATGCCCGCGCTCTTTTACAATTAATTCAGGAACCGGAAGATTTTCTTTCAGCGGTTCAGGTGGGCATTACCCTAATTGGAATTATTTCGGGTGCTTACGGCGGCGCCGCCTTAACCGACGATATGCAAGGTTTATTAAGCCAGGTTTCTTTTTTAGCACCCTATGCCGATTGGTTAGCTCTGGTGTTAGTAATTGGCTCGATTACTTACTTTTCGATTGTTATCGGGGAATTAATCCCGAAAACGTTGGCTCTGGGCAATGCCGAGAAAATTGCTTTTCTGGTAGCTCCCATCATTAAAACGTTTACCTCTTTAACTTTGCCGCTGGTAAAAATTCTTTCGGTATCTACTAACCTGGTTATTCGCTTATTTGGCATTAAAGACTCTAGCGAAGATAAAATGTCAGAAGATGAATTAAGGCAGCTTATTAAAACCGCCGGGAAACAAGGCGTTATTCGCCGCGACGAAACAGAGCTGCACCAGAATATTTTTCAATACGCCAACCAAAAAGCTAAAAATTTAATGACCCACCGGCTCGATACCGAGTGGATTGATTTAAATGCTACTTTAGAAACTATTCAGGAAAAAATCAAACAAAGCGCCCACACCAAATTCCCGATCTGCGAAAACGACTTTAACAACGTGGTAGGTATTTTAGCCACCAAAGATTTTTACGAAAACTTAATGGTGCAGCACAAGCCTTTACTGGAAATTATAAAGCAGCCCATTTATGTGGCCGATACCATGTTTGCCCGGGATGTTTTAACTTTATTTAAAAAGCAAAAACAGTATTTAGGCATTGTGGTCGATGAATTTGGCGCTACCATTGGCATAATAACCTTGCATGATATCCTGGAAAGTATTGTGGGCGATATTCCGGATGTGGACGAAACCGATGAAGCCGACATTGTACCGCGCGACGAAAAATCTTACCTGGTAAACGGCGCTATTCCCATCTCGGATTTAAATAAAGCCTTAAAGCAAGCCTTAATCCCGGCGGCGGCTGCCGATTATACCACCTTGGCCGGTTTTATCATCTACCAATTAACCCGGTTGCCTAACACCGGAGAAAAGTTGGCATTTAATGGTTACGAAATGGAAATTGTGGATATGGATGGCAAACGCATTGATAAGGTAATCTTAACCAAATTAGAGGTTCCGGAAGATGAAATTCTTTATTCTGATACAATGATTTAACCTAGCAGGAAAAAGCAAGAAGTATTAGAGGATTTGCTATTGGTTGAACAGCCCATAACTTTTAAAATTTTGATAATATAAATATAACGGTAGTTTCAGGAGCTAATAAGGTATAAATAATTTTAATTTAAATCTTTTGTTTACGGTTGATTTGCATGAAATAACTTGTAAAAACTACCTGTTATCCCGCACAAAACTCAACTATTCTATGCTATTCATTTTTTAAATTTTCTTATTTCTGGCGCTTTAATTTTAAATAAAAACCGATTTACAAAAATTTGAATAATTAAAACCGGAGGCAGAATAGTAAACTCTTTTATTTTCGCTTAACCAGTTACAAAGGAACCCTTATAAAGTTTAATATAATCACAGCTATCCGCCAAGTATACACAGATCAATCAATATGATCAGGGCTAGTTTTATTGATTATGCCATCCGGCTTTCTCCACTCGATGCACCAGCAATGGCTGCTTTGCAAAATAATTTAGTAACAAAATCAGTCCTTAAGGGTGACTACTTATTGCGAGATGGTGAAGTTTGCAAACACCTGTATTTTATAAACGAAGGACTTACTAAAACTTTCTTTTTAAAAGAAGACAAAGAATTTATTATGCGTTTTTTTCCGGAGTACTCCATGTTTACGGTGCTGGATAGTTTTTTAACGCAAACCCCTTCGCTTTACTCCATTATAGCCTTAGAAGATACTTCTTTAACTTTCATATCCCATACTCATTTAGAAGAATTATGTAATAAGCATCATCGCATCGAAACATTTTTCAGAAAGTTAGTTTCTGTTGCTTCTATTAACATGATGAAACGCATTAGCGAAATGCTGGAAGAAAACGGAACTAAGAGCTATAACCACTTCTTAAGCGAGAACAAGCAACTTCTGCAACGAATTAGCTTAGGCGACCTGGCAAGTTATCTAGGCATTACTCAGGTTTCCTTAAGCCGGATCAGGGCTAAAAAATAGTTTTTAACATTTGTAAAATAATTCATCTTTTTTTCTTTGGAAGTTTAAAGGCACCAAAACTTAAGCCTTGAAAACTTCAAGAATTAACCAATTTTTTAATTTAACTGTCGCCGTTTGCCTCTGCATTTTAGCTCCTATTATAGGTTATTTAAAAATTGGGTTACCTCCGGTAATTATTGTGGGTGGCTCTGCTGTTGTCGGATTTGTGTGCTGGTATTTCACTTATTTTAAAAATCCGACAGATCCTAAAATCATATTACCCTTATTTGTATTAACGGTTGCTGCTTTGCAAATACATATTGTGGAAGAATACCAAATGGGGTTCGGACCTGCTATGAGCAGGTTATTTAACATTCCGTGGAGTGAAAAAAGTTTTTTATTGATTTTTGCTTTGATTGGTCCTACCATTTATACCTTAACCACCCTGGGCTTGTACTACAAAATACCACTAGCAGGTTTTGTGGCGTGGTTTATTTTTATTGGTCCGGGTGTAGCCGAATTCACCCATTTTATTTTCCCTTTATTAGAACCGCAAATCGATCCGGCAAATCCCCAGGATATTAGCAGGGTAATTAAAGGCGTAGAAATTGCTGCCATGCCGAACTACTATTACCAAACTACCGGCCATTATTACTTTGCAGGCCTCTATACCGCCGTATTACCAATGCTACCCGGAGTTTACGCCATTTTTCGTTTGATAAAAGATAAAAGACAAGCTAAACCTTAAATTCAGTGATAGTTACCCGTTAATATTAACATTTTTTTAAATTACTTATAATAAAAAGCTAGCTTTCATAAGGTTAGTCAAATCCAAAAATATCCATAAAGTTGATTAAACCCAATCTTAACATAGGTTAGCTGACCGTATGTTGCTACTTATTTCCAGTATTTGGTGGCACGCATTAAAATCTGTAATAATCAAAAATAGTGTTTCTTACATTGCTAACCCCCTTACCACAAAAATAGTGTTTCTTACATTGCTAACCCCCTTACCACAAAATCTTGATTGTGTGATTCGTTGAGGAACATCAAATAAATTGTTAAGTATTATCCCGATTTATCTTTCGATTTAATCTATTGCCTTAATATATTTAGGAATTGGTAAGATGTCTGTATATATTTCCCTTATTTTAATTAAAATTTAAAAATTAAAAATTTATTATTTGCTTACGTTTAGTACAAGCTGTGAGGCGCAGCCGGGTATGGCTTATGCACAAGATGAGCAGCCTTAATTTTTATTCTTTAAAGCTATTGCCACTGGCGTACAAATCAAAATCAATGAAAAGGTTAAGCTTTCCCATCCTTTGGATGCTTAAGCTATCAATGTACATTCCGCCGAGCATGCCGTTCCCATTATGAAAGTCCATTACAACGGTTATTCCACCATGGGCTTCTGCAACTAGCTGCCGAACTCCATCCGTGTCTTGCTCCAGAAAATCTAGGAGTTTACTAAGTTTGTTCTCAAATTCGTCTGGTTCCGGATTTGGCATAAATTCTATTGAGCTGAAATTGTAAGGCTGGTTTCCTGTTTTGCTCAAATCTCCTTTGCTCCAGCCATAAGTTGGCGACAAAGTTGTAAACGCTTTTAACTCATCCAAGGTAAATAAATCAGAGGTTACCCTGAAGTAAACCCGGTTGTATGATTCCGTTCCTACTCCAGTTACGGCTTTTTCTTTTAAATCTACATAAACAGCGAAGTGAAAGCACGCTCCAACAACCGGAATATAGACAATAGCTGTACCCGCTTCGCTATTTGTATTTACTTTGTCAATTTTTAACCTATCATCAATGGTAACGGGCTTATGTATTTCCAGATACTGCTGAGTAACACCTAGTATGGGGTTTTGAAGTTCTTCCGTAACTAAAAATATAATTTCTTCTTCCGACATTCTTTTATTTAATGTTGTTAAAAATCTTAAATATTGCCGAAGGCAAGGAATTAGCAATGTAAGATTTTTGAAAGTTATGCTGCTTCAATTAATAGATGGATAAAATTTTTGGTGTTATCAAATCAATGTTACCAGCACGGGCTTTTTGTTGGTCGTTGTTGTGGCTTGTTAATTAAACGATTGTCTAAATTCTAAAGGCGAAAAATTTGTTTTGGTTTTAAACAATTTACTGAATGATTGCAAATGTTCAAAACCTAACTGATACGCAATTTCGCTTACGGTTAAATTAGTTGTAGATAGTTTTTCCTTTGCTTTTTCAATCAGCTTTTTGTGAATGTGTTGCTGTGTTGTTTCTCCTGTTAAAACTTTCAATAACGCACCTAAATAATTGGGCGATACGTTTAACTTTCCGGAAACATATTGAACGGTTGGTAAGCCCTTCGAAATCAACTCCTCACTATTAAAATAATCGATCAAAAGTTTTTCCAACTGTTCTAAAATTTGATGGTTGGCTTTTTCTCTTGTGATAAACTGACGATTGTAAAATCGCTCAGAATAATTGAGTAAAGCTTCAATGTAAGAAATAATAATTTGCTTGCTGAATTTGTCAATATTCGTATGATATTCTTGCTGAATGTTGGCGATTATGCCATCAATTATTACTTCTTCTTTTTCGGAAAGGAACAAGGCTTCACTTACCGAATAATCAAAGAACTCGTATTGTTTAATGTTTCTGGCAAGCGGTGTGTTCCAAAGAAAATCGGGGTGAATGAGTAAAACCCATTTCCAACCGGATTGCTTTACCGTTTCGTTGGGATTATGTTCAATGCTGAAAACCTGATTGGGCGACATAAAAAACAGGGTTCCCTCGTTAAAGTCATATTCCTGCTGCCCATATTTAATTGTTCCCGTAAAATTTCTTTTTAACGAAATGGAGTATAAGTCAAGCACCAAACTTGAAATGGTATCGGGAAACTTTTGTACGTCTTCCAGGTTTACGATACTTATTAAAGGGTGTGCCGGTTTTGGCAAACCGCGCAATTGATGAAACTCGCTGATTGATTTTACCCGAAATGGCTGTTTATTTCTCATCTATTAAATTTGGCACCATCAAACTTTTTAATGGCTTCTTGGATAACGGGGGTAAAAAAATTAATAAGATTTCCGTCAGGGTCACGAAGCAAAAGCGATTTATTGCCCCAAGGCATTATTGTTGGTTCTTGAACAAGGTAAGGTTGAATAAAATCACGCAACCTTTCATAATCTTCATCTACGTTTAAGCTTTTAAACTCTATTATAGCCGAGCGATTTTGGGCTGCTTTAGCCACCTCATGGCCCCCAAAGAATTTCAAGGTGTTGGTGCTGCCGATAGCTAAAGTCGCCAATTCGGTTTTCAGTTCTGCAAAGTCAGGGGTGTATTGGATAGCAGATAACCCGGTAATTTTTTCGTAAAACGTTACTAAGCTATTAACATCAGCCGTAACTATTCGAATCGAGATAATGTTCATCATTCTTTTTTCTTTTTAATGATGCAAAAGTGCCACAACTGAAACAAACAAATTTAGCCAAATCAATTTTTAGTTTAGCCAAAAATGAGTTGTCGGGTTGGTGGTCGGTAGGCTTTGGTTGGTTTTTGTGAGGCGGTGATATCTGCAGCCGGTTAGCCTTGCTGGTAACCTACGAGGCATGCGGTGGCGTAGCTGCCGTTTAGGTGTGGTTAGGGGTAGTTATTCTTCTTTAAAATTGTAAGTAGCTCTTTTTAATATTCTAATAATTGAGCTGGGAGGCTTTATGTTCATGTGTTCAAACGTTACTAATTCTGGCCAGTCCCTATCTAATAAAGCATCAATTTTTTTTATCCAATCTAATTTATTTTCGATACTCATAGCTACTTCATAAAAGTGATTTCCAATAAACTCCTTAAATAAATAAGTACCGTAGACCAGATTAAATTCCAGATAATAATTACTAAAATTTTTAATTGATACTGTATAGTCTTTTAGTCTTCCGTCTTCTCCAAAAGTTCCCCATGCCATTTTTGCTAAAATATCAGGTCTAAAATGAACAAGACTTGAAGTTGCATAATAAAAGTATGTATATAATTCTTCGTATCCAGTTTTCTTAGCCATAACATAAACTGAAGGAAGAACCTTATAACCTTTTTTTAATTCTTGTTTCCTATCATTAGGCTTGTTTTTAACAAAATCAATTCTTGATTGAGGTATTAACTTTTGAGGTGAAAGAACTATTTGAGTAGGATTCACTTTTTAAGAAATTCGTGTTGGACTATTAAGCTTTTTTGAATTTCAAAGTTCAATTGAAAAGAAAGATAATCGTTCCTTTCAGCTTCACTTAAAGTATTTAAATAGGCCAAAATAATTAAATCCTCACAGATTCCTCTTAAAGTTGCCATCTGAAAGTAAGAAGATTCCGATGATTCTACTTGGCATGTAAATAAATTAAACTCTAAGCATTTCATAAATGCCCCTTTTACAACAAATTCTAGAACTGATTTCTCATTTAGCTCTCCTGGAATTTTATTGTCGACCCCTTCTTTAACAGCAAGATAAAACTCCTGGAAGGGCTTAAGGTATTTCTTCAGGTCTGTCACAATTTTCTTAATTACTCCTAACGTCTCTGCTAAACGACGGGCAAGGCCATAGGCCGAAGGCTGACGTTTAGCAGAGACGTTAGGCAAAGATGTTTTTAATAATAGACTTTTTTGGAAAAACAACCCTTATTCTCCCATTGCCCATTTTCAATTTTTTTGAATAATTCTACACATGACCAACCACATAGATTACCGCAATATAATTCAGTCTTCATTAATGCGTAATTCCTGTCTTTGCTGAACAGAGGTACTGAATAAATATAGTACTCATCCTTATTGTGCTCTGAATTCTTTGTTTTTTGGAACTCCTTTACTGTTTGCCATTCCTTTACCTTTAATCCAGAAATCTGCTCTTTGATGAACTCAAAGTCGGCTCTTGTTAAGAAATCAGCGAGAAGTGGGGCTTCACCATAGTTAAAGCTATAATTTCTTTTTTCACTAGGCGTCAAGGTTTTCCAACTTCCTAATTTTTTCAAAACGGAGTCGGGCTGGTATACTTCTTCCAATTTCCAGTTATTTATCTTCTGATTATATTTTCCTTTTGCCTGGTTGTGGATAAAGGCTGTTATTTCTATGTCATCAATAATTGATGAGTAAGTTTGGCCAAATGTTGATAGGCATGTTATGAGAAGGAGGAGCTGCGTAAGTATCAGATTTTTCATTTTTACATTTTTGCCTAACTACCAGATAAACGGAGTTATTCCATATCTTCCATATTTAGCTGGATAAACGGAGTAATTCCGGTTTTCTGCTTTATATTTCATTTATTTACTCCATCTATCCGCACAAAATATTCAACATCCGGAACAGTTTAACCAAATATACTATATTCAATTAAATCAATATATAATTACTACATAAAGCAGGCGTTCTTTTTTAAAAATAGTTTAACTTAGAGGTAAACCTTTTATGTTTGAAAAAGCTATTTTCTTTTCTCTTCGAAAACCTGCTGCAACTAATATACTTTATAGCCTTTGAGGCGGCTTTGTATTTTGGTTTGCAATACTTGTTGTTTAATCAGCCCTTTACCCAGGATACCAAAGACCCTACCATTGTGCCGCGTTGGGTAAATGTAATTTATTTTATTTTGCTTTACCTGGGTGTGGTAATTGGGGCCTTACTGGTGCTGAGCAACCTGGTGCCGCGGAAACACAAAAACCAGGTACTGCGGTGGTTCTGGTTATCGTTGGCTTTAATGCTGCCATTCTTAATTTTACTGATTAACCAGTAAGTTTATTGCTACCCAAAATGGCTATTTTTTAAAAAATTTATTTTTAGCCTACCTAAAACCTTTTAGCTTAAATCTGGTACTTACAAGGCATTATCGTAAATAGGCAAAACCATGGAAAATTACTCCGTTAAACATAACCCCGACGATCAAGAATTTACAATTGACATAAACGGCAGCAGCGGCGAATTAGCTTATTCCTTACCGCAGGACAAGGTCATTGATTTTTCGCATACCTACGTGGATGAAGAACTGCGCAACCAAGGTATAGCCAACGAATTAATTAAAACCGGTTTGCAATACGCCCAGGATAACAATTTTAAAGTAATTGCCTCGTGCCCGGCGGTATCGGCTTACATCCGGCGCCATCCGGAGTGGCAAAAACTTTTGCAGTAAAATCCATTAATTTTAAAAATGGAAGATTTTACTAACGCAAGAACTCATCAAACAGGAGCGTAACGTAATACATTGCCCCGATGGTGGGACCGGCTACCATTTGGTAATACTGGTGGTTAAGCACATTGCTGCCGCCCACTTTCACGAGTAATTTACTTTCCGGAATTTTTAAACTTACCTGGGCATCGAGGGTGTGGTATGCCGGAACCGTACCGGTACCCAGCGACGACTGCCACAAAAAACTGTTTTGCCAGTGCCAGGCTATATTAAAACCAAAATTTTTAAAAATTTGTGAATTCCCTAAACTCAGATTGGTAATCCAGGTGGGAGTATTAAAAGCTTCTTCCAGGCCGTCGTTCAGGGTTTTGCGGTAAAGTTTAGCCAGGCTGCCGTTGCCCGCCAGCGAGTAATTTTTATAAAACTGAAACCGGATGCCCACCGAAGAACCGTAATTAAAAACTGTACTCGTGGAATTAGTCCATAACCGGTACCGGTCTTGTTTTTGTTTGTCGTAGAGGTAAAAAGGAACAGAGTCGGTGGGCACACCGCGCTTAGCTATTTGGTTTACTTCTACTTGGGCAATAAAATTGCGGTAACTGTTAAAATAAAAATCAGCATCCAAGAACAAACGGTTATTCCGGCTTACACTTTTATAACCTACTTCCCAGGAGTTAATCCGTTCGGGTTGAATGTAATCGTAATTCGATTTTTTAAGTAAGCCCGCATTTTGGCGGATGGCTTCCGGAAGGGAAACTTGCTGTTGATTTACCTGTTGGTTAACGGCAGCCGAAAAAGCATCGATGGAAGTCCGGATATAGCTATCTTCAAAAATCCCCGCGGACATAACCGGCAAGCCGCCTACCCTTTTAACCCCACCGCTGTTTACATTCGAAAAAGCTTCGAACAACGACGGAAACCGGTAACCATTCTGGTACGAAAGCCGCAGAAAATGATTTTCCGTTAAAGTATATACCGAAGAAAATCGCGAGTTGAAAATACCTTTAAAGTATTCGTTTTGGTCGTAGCGCAAAGTGGCATTTACCTGCAAACGCTCCCGGAGAAACTTGCGCGAAAGCTGCACAAAACCGCCACCCTTCCGGTACAGTAAGTTATGTCCGGCTTCCCGGGGGTTAATAAAGTAATTTCCGTCCGGAAAAACGGAATACAAACGAAAGTCGCCGCCCACCAGCAAACGGGCAAATTTAAGCTGGTCGCTCAGGTCGTACTGTCCTTCGGTATGCAAAAGCGTGGCTTTGGTGCGCAACGCAGCTCCTACATCCCAGTTATTTATCTTAATTATTTGGTTCACTGCGCTGTCGTAGCGGCTAGTGCCAGGTTGGTAGCGGCCCTGGTCGGCCAAGGAACGGGCCAGGTGATGGCTTTCGGCTACCCCTAGCCCATTTTGCTGGCTATTCTCAAAATTTGTCCGGTAATCCCGAAACCACACTTCGTCGGTTTTAAAATGCTTATCCAGGTTTTCGGCCAGCGAACGGATATTATATGAATTGCCAGATAACTCCCGGGTTAGATAGGCTTTCCATTGCAGGGCTTTGCCTTGTAGTTGCACCACATGTTGATCAACGGTATAATCATCCAGCTTAAAACGATTGGTACGCTGGTATACGTTGTCCATTTCACCGGTGCGGTAACTATACAAAGCCTCTAATTGCGTGGTTAATCGGTAATGCAGCGCTACATCGGCTTTTAAATTTTGTAAAGTATAATCAGTAATATCTTTTTCATAGTAACCGGTTCGGGCTACCACGTAATTCTTCCCGTTTAAAGTCAGTGTCCGCCGGTTAGAACTTTCGTTACCGTACGAACTTACCGGGTCCAAAGCTGGATTATCAGCACCCAATAACTGGACGGAGGCATTCGCGTTAGGATTTAAATCGGTAGTTTGATGCGCAAACCAATCGTAGCCTTGCAGGTAAGATACATTTACCTTAAACGCTAAACGGTTATTAAGTGCTTTGGAATACCTGACAGCGCTTTCGGTTAACAAGTGAGCTGAGGTTTGTGCATCGTTTACATGGTTGATTCCGGTTCGTTGGTACACACTTAAGCCTTGGTATTCGAAAGGGTTTTTGGTAATAAAATGAACCAGTCCGTTTAGGGAGTTCATGCCGTATAAAGCCGAAGCCGTACCCGGAATTACTTCTACCCGCTCAATATCCAACTCGGTTGGGCCCGCCGCATTCGCAACAGACGCCCCTATTACTGGGGCCTGGTTATCGGCCCCGTCTACTAACTGCAGAAAACGTACATTGGTAGAGTTGGTAAAGCCGCGGGTGTTGGGCACCTTAAAACCTAGACTGGCCGTGGTCATTTGCACGCCTTTCGTGCTTTCCAAGGCATCAAAAAACGTGGGGGCCGGGGTTTGCCGGATGGCGCATTGATCGAGCTGTTCAATGGTAATCGGCGACTCTAAGCTTTTTTCCGTTACCCGCGAAGCCGTAATTACCACCTCATTGGTCAGCAAACTTTGGGGCTGCAAATAATACGTGCGATTACTTCGTTCCGTAATATTTTGTTCTATCTCCTGGTTACCCACTGACCGAAGCAAGAGCGTAAACGGAGTATTATGCCTGATTTTTTAAAAAAACTTCCCGTTAGCATTGGCGCTGGTGCCCGTTAACGTGCCTTTTAAAGTAACAATGGCAAAAGGTATGGACTGCTGCGTGGTAGCATCTACAACTTTACCCGCGAGTAAATAGCTATCCTGAGCGCGAATGATAAAAGTAACCAACAGAAGAAAAAGTAAGCCAAGAGTAAGGTGGCGCATAGGCGGATTTTAGATTATCCTACATCGTTATATTTTTAAAAATATAACAACCACCAAAAGTAATTAAACCCGTTATATTTTAAAATACATAGCGGAGATATTCTTCTACAAAGCTTTGTTTTCGTTTTCCAGGAAAGCCTGGAACCTGGCTTGCAACAATTTGTAGCTGCTGATGGCCTGTTCTCCGGCTTTAGTTACGTGAGCGCCGCCGCCTTTGGTACCGCCAGTTTGCGCTACTACCAGCGGATTTCGGGCTTGTTGATTCATGGACGCCACCAGATCCCAGGCTTTTTTGTACGACATTCCCATGGCTGCCGCCGCTTTAGATATAGAACCAAATTCCTGAATCTTTTCCAGCAGTTCAATCCGGCCGGGGCCCAGAAAACGGTCCTGGTCACTTTCGACCCACAAACGGCCACTCACACGAAAGGTAAAGTGCGGGGCAAATAAATCTTTCATGCCGGCAATTTACTGTTTAAATGATAAAGTGATTACGTTAGGAAGTAGCAACAGTTCATCTACGGCAAAAAGGCCCGCTTGTAAGGCGGGCCTTTACTTTAAAATAAACTCCAAGGCAAACTAAAAAGTAAATTATGGCTTTTCTATAGTAAGCCTGGATTAAGTTAAGCTGAAGCCCTTTTGGGACAAACGGTATTGGAGCTACACTTGCTTATTTGCCTGGTTCCGCAGAAAATTGATTTAACAAAGCATACTGAAATACGTCTGTTTCCACGATATACCGGCGAAATAATTTAAACCCTTGCTTTAGTATTTTGGCGAGTTTGCAAACTTCTGCTTTGCTCCATTCCGGGAAATAATAGTCTCCACTGGGATGCCCCAGAATAGGATCGCCCACAAAATCATTGTTGCCCCAAAATAGCTTATCGTAGATGCGATTGCGCAGCCGGGCGTGTTTGTCGCCGTTAAAGGTTAGCATTAAGGTATAGGCTACATCGGTAAACAAATTCCAGGCCGCCAAACAATCATTACAACTAATGTAGTCATCGGGTTCTTGCAACCATATTTCCACCGCATCTAAGTCGTGTAAAATAGGTTCTTCATTTTCAATTTTTAAATTCTTAGATGCGGCATAAATGGCTAAATCAATTTCGCTGGTAAAAACCGGAATCTGGCCTTGTTCATTTAACCAAACTTCTTCCGGCTCATCCACGTCGCCCGACTTGTATATCCATATCAAATACCTGTCCGCTTGGTTCAAGCGGAACCAGGTTGCAAAATATTTCCTTTCCATTTTTTTAAATTCCGGATAGTCTGGTTGTCGGCCTGGGCTTCCATTCTGGTGAGCGTAAAACTTATTTAAATTGCTGGCTCACCAGAAATCAAATAAAACCGCACCTGAAAATTTTATCAGGCGGCGTCAGGGGCTAACACCAGAACTATCTTGTTGTGATTTACGAGATTAATAAATTTTAAAAATTTCCTTTATTGGTACAGGTGAGTGTAGCAGGCGGTTGTCAGGCTACGAGCTAAGCGCAAGCGCGTTTTACATCTGTTGGCCTAACCAAAATAAAGCAAACACCAGCCAGACGCCAGGCAAAACTAAAATAGAACCTAACTACCTTTTAAAAGGAAGTAATAAATAGAGGGCTGGAAAACAGATGAGCATAAAACAATAGCTATCTTGTTTTCCCGTAAAGAATGGAAAGGATTATTTCCCAGTAAAGGGAATATGGAAAGTGTGTACTAGTTTCATAATGATGCTTATACGAGCATAACTCCAAAAATATACAGATTTTTTAAAAATTTTAAAATCCACGCGTTAACGCTTCCGAATGAGCCTCAACAAATAAGATTAAAGTCTATTTTTCCGGTGGCAAGTGGTACCTTCTACCAGCTGCTATTTACTAATTAGCTTAAGCGTATATTAGAAAAAGCCCGGTAAATTTTAAAAACTTACTGGACTTTGGCCAGCGCCCTGCAGGCCTCCATTTTTTGAATTTAATATTGTTTGCCCGCCGGTTAATTATCGGGGTTAAAGTCTTTAAAAGTTTTAGCTAAGTTTTCGTTGGTGGGCTTGTTTTTGTTTTGCCAACTCGAATCTAGTTCTAACGCTACCAAGCCGCGTAAACTTAATAAAGCTACCAGCTCGTCGCGGTCGGTGATAAACTCGGGGCGCCGCCGCGAAGAACGCAAACCATATTTCCGGGCAAAAATATCGCCTTTCGTTTGCAGCTCGTTGCGTTTTTCCATGATGTAATTAAGGCGTTCTACCAGGTCTTTGGTGGAGCGGCCAATTACTTCGGTGGCTTCCAGGGTGCCAATGGTCATTACCAGGGTACCGCCGATGGTGGTAATTTTTTCGGTGGTGTTGGGCACTTCAATTACCAAGGGCGAAATACCGGTACCGGCGCCTAAAGTGGCACTAGTAAGCGAACGCGCTTTTTTGCCTTTCCGGGCTTTGTTGTATTTCTTTTTTAAATCATTTTCGGCCACCTTTAACTGTTCAATCAAATCCCAGGTCCTTACTAACGAAGAGCGGTATTCCTGGTACAGTTTCATGTCGCTTTCAGCCTCGTTTATGGCATTTAAAACCGAGAAAGTAACGGTGCGTTCTTGTTGTTTATTGGCTTTATCAATAGCAAAAAACGTCAGGCTAAACGAAATAGAATCCAGGGGATCTTTCACGAAATCGTAACCGGGACGCCAAATAAACTCGTACTGCGAGGGCGAGTTTTTTACTAAAGCGCTGGCGGGCACCAAAGGGCTCTCGGAGCGGAAACTAAACGTAGCTATATCGTTTTCGCCATTCGGGTCGTTTAGTTGTAGTTTCAGGTTCAGCGTCATGTCTTCTTTAAACCGGAACCGTTTTTGGGAAGGAATTAATAAAATGCTCGGCGGCAAATCTTGTTGGGTTACTTCCATCCGGAACTGGCCTTTGGTGCGCGCCTTCGAGGGCTGATCTTCTACGTAAAACTCCAGGGTAATGGGATTAGTACGCAAACGGTTAAACTGGGTGTTGGAGGGTTTCCAGGTAAATTCGCCTTGCTCGGTTAGTTTGGCACCTTCGGGCATGCTGTTAATAATGGGCACGAAAATTACCGGGTCGTTGTCCGGGTCTTTTACCGCCGACGACTCGATGGTGTAGGTGTTATTTACATCGTATTGCACGTAAAATGGTTTTAGCTCACCGATGCTGGGCGGCCGGTTTACATGCTCCACTTTTAAATCTATTACCTGGGTTACCCGTTCATTTTTTTCGTTTCGGGCTTCAAAAAGCAATTGCACGGTTTTGTCTTTAGCCAGGCGGTCCACAAAATCGTAGCCGGGAGTCCAGGAAAAACGGCCTAAAGTATCAAAAGTCATGTCGTCCAGACGGCCCTGGTTAAGAGAATAGATAAACCGGTTACCAGTACCACCCGTGGCTTTTACTTCAAATTGCAGGGTTTGCCCTTCTTTTACCAAGTTCCAGCCCGGTTGTGTAGGAAACGCAAGCTGGAGATTAGCCGGATTATATGTTTGAACGGTTACTTGCTGGGCACTTGCTTGAATCAGGAAAAAGAAAACACCAAAAAAAAGAAGAACGCTTTTTTTCATGAAAGAATGAATGCTTGAACAGTATAAAGGTAACAAAGACTTTACAGGGAACAAAGGCAATTTAATTACAAAGGCACTACGACTGATTGGTTGCTCCGGTTAGTTACTCCCCAAAGATGGCATAAAACTGCTACTTTTAGATTAATCAAAATAATAAAACCAGTCACTCCATTATTTTACAAGCAGGAATCTTACCAATTTTTAAAAAATTGCATTTTTGGCTTGTTTGCCGCACTACTTGTAAGGTTTGGGTTAAATTGCTTTGTTTTGGGCACTATTGAGCAAGTTCTTTTAAATCTTTTAATTTTAGTTGCGCCAGAACACTTTACCGATTCGCTAAAATTTAAAAATTAGAAGTAAATACAATAAAAAAGAGGCCCCTGGGGGCCTCTTTTAATAAGAATTACGTGGTAATTATTCAAGTACAACCTTGGTTTCCCGGGTACCAGAACCAGCCCGCGCTTTCATAATATAAATGCCCGGTTTCATAATTTTATTTACCGGCAACTCTACCAAAGAACTTCCTTGATTATCGGTATGCACGGTTTTAGCCTGGTACAGTTGGCCATTGATATCGTACAAACTTAAGGTTACCGCTTCTTTTTTGTTATAACCAGTCAGGTTAATATAAATTTTAGAACCTACCGGGCTAGGATTTGGATATACCTGCATGCCTGGTTCTTTTCCATTTTCCGGGGTAGCAACCTGCGCGGTGGCAGCTTTTCTTTGCGGGTTGTTGGCCGTAGAATCAACAACAGTAGTATCGGTACCTTCGTAAACAATACCTAAACCATACAATTCCACTTCCGCAATCTGCCCTCGTTTCTTTTTCGTACTAACGGCTTCCAGCTTAGCTCTTTTTTCACCTTCGGAAGTTGGATAAAAGGCCACATTAAACGTTACCGAACTATTCTTCCGGATGCGGATGGGTTTATTCGGCTTGGCGTCCGGTTGGGCCAGCATCTGGAATTCCCGGGCATCATCTCCTGTAATGTTTAAGCTCTTGATCCGTAAATTACCCCGGCCCGTATTAGAAATAGTTACCGCGTGCGGTGTTACCTGCGTTAAGTCGGGCAAATCGGGCACTTCGTCTTTCTCTTTTTTAGAACTTACTGCCGTGCGCAAGGCCACCGATTTTTTAACCCCTACTACCTCCGTAGCTACAATTTTTTCGGGGAAAGCCGTGGCGTAACCTTCTTCTTCGGAGGTACTGCTTACCCGCAATAAAGTTATTTGAGACGTACGGTTCGGGTTGTTGTTCCAGTTAAATTCAATGACGTACAGGTTCCCGTTCTTTGTATCTTCTACCAAATCCAAAGGATTAATAAAACCCGACATACCTATCAAACCAGTTGTTCCGGCGCCGGTATACGAATCTTTAATATCATACTCACTTTCGAGGCTGCCTTTTACCGTAGAACCTGGTTTTAACACCATAATATCGCCCCCGCCACTAAAGCGGCAAACCAGTAATTTACCTTTTAAAGCGCCATTAAAGGCATTGCTCTTGTACTCAATGGCGCCGTTCGGCGAGCGGTTCAGTTCAAAGTTAAAGGCTGCGCCCCGGTAATTCGGATCCACTTCAATGGTATTGGGGTACTTTGGATTGTCAATATAACCCCGGTTAGCCACGTATTCGCCGCGCATAGGGTTCGGGTGCCCGTAGTACCCTACTCCTTGGGCGGGGTTTATCCGGAACAGCCAGTCGTTTTGTACCTGCACAGCCGAGGTAGCCGCAACAGCCGGACCATTGTAAAAAGTACCATCGGGCCGGCGGGTACCCGCTACAGATGCCGGAGTATTACCACCAGCCGCCGAACCATTGGCCGGTACGTATAATTGCCCGTTGCTGTGCCACACTAAATCGTAGGCGTTGCGTACTCCGGAAGCATAAATCGTCAGCGGCGAAGCGCTGGAATATGGATTGTAGGTACCATCCGACATTTTCGCGTTATTAGAAGGGGCCGCATTGATTACGCTCAGGTCAGAAGTAGTTCTGGCATCCAGGGTAGCATTACCGAGTTTTACTAAATCCAGCCGCAGGACAGCCCCCGATAACAAGCTTTCGGTACGTTGCCACGAGCCGTCGTAAGCACCCATAGAGCTATTACTGCCTTGGGAAATATACAAGGCTCCATCGGGGCCAAACGCCATACTGTTTACCAGATGGTCTTTAGCCGAACGGGGCAGGTTTTCTACTAATAAGCGGTGGGTACCCAGGCTGGCACCAGATAACTTTGAGATTTTACCATCAAATTCGGGCGCTTTGGTTAAGCCGGAAGAACAATGCGATACATAAGCAATTAAGTTAGATGCCGTAGATGCCGGATCAAAAACCAACCCGATGGCCGACCGGTTTCCAAATTGCTGCGTTAATGTAGTAATAGTTGATTGAAGCGTTAAGCTACCATCGCTATGGTTAATGGTAAACCGTTCAATTACACCATCTAACCGCAAGGCATATAACCGGTCATCCGGACCAATGGCTAAAGAAGAATACTTCTTATTCTGAGTTCCCGGAATGGACGTTGGGGTAAATTGTACCTGAATGGGTTCGGCGGGCTCAATAGGATCGCCGGTGGTAAAAGTAGCCGTATACGGCACAAAAGGAGCGCCACTAAAAGATTTTACGCCATCCGTTACTAAAAACCGGTACGTGGTATGCGGCTCTAAGGCAAAAGTAGGCGAAAAGCTGATGGCGTCGCCGCCGCCAGTACCTTGCACTACCCCCTGGATTTGCGTAGTGGTATTGCCCACCACTTTTAGCAATTGTACGGTGCTGCTGGTAATGGTACTGTTATCTACCCCTCCTTTCACATCTTCTACTTCGGGAACAAACAAGTTATTGGCGGCCACACTGGAGGTATTTACGCTTACATTAACGGCTCCATCGGCAGGTGTAGATGAAATTACGTGGGGTCGTGGGGCCGCCACCGCTACTATCACTTTAACTGTACCAGCGGTAAACCCATTGGCAGTAGCCTGAACCGTAGCCGTGTAAGTACCTACTGGTAAATCTTCGGCGGCGGTATAGTTAAAGGTTACGTTGGGTTCCGTGCCTGCGTGCGTTGGGTTAAAGCTTAACCATGGCGTAACACCCCCATCGTAAGTAGCCGAAAGTGTGTACTGCACATCATCCGCTTCGGAGGAATTGCTTAGTTCCAGCGAAAACGTTTTAGCGGTAGTGGTGCCTTTCTGAATAGTTAATTGCTGCTCGTTCGCCGACCAGTAAGTAAACGGACCGTTGGCTAAGGGCACTACCCGCACCGAGTTAATCTTGGTATTTACCCCACTATTGGCATCAATGGTTAAAAATCCGTCGGTAACGCTTACCTGCACCGTGGCTGATTTAAAACGGGTGCTGGCTCCGGTGGCGCCAGTAGGCACAAAGTTGGTAATGGCGCTGGCCCCTTCTACATTCAGGCTGTGGCTTTCCGGGAAAGAATAAACCCCGGCATCGCCCGCCGAAACCGTTACTTCGTAAATTCCTTTCTCTACCTGCATTTCCCAGTAACCTTCGGTTTTGGTGCCATCAAAAGCACCGGCAATACCATCAGCTTGCATGTGCATTAAAGTAGCCCGGAGCACATCCGAAGGTACCCCGCGGTTACGCCCGTTACCGGCGGTTCCGCCACTAGATAAATCCAGCAACGAATTATCGCTCTTTTTTCGCCAGCCGTAGGTAAGCCCCGTACCTTGATTAGCACCGTTTTTTAGCCCGAAAGGCTGACCAAAATCTGCTACCCAACCTGCTGGTGGTACTGTTGCCGGATCCTGAAAATTAACCTGAACAATAGACTGCGACTGCGGGTTGACAATTACCGATACGTAATCGGTTTTACTAGCCGTATACAAATTATCTTTTACAATGAGATAAAAAGTATACTTACCCGCGATTAAATTGCTAATAGTAGGATTAGCTACGTTTTTGCTGCTAAAAGTAGCGGTATTGGGGCCAGCAGTCTGCTTCCAGGTATAGGTGGATATAGTACCATCGGCATCGGTGCCCGACCCATCTAAAGTAACAAAATTGGTGGGTAAAGTAACTTGCTTGTCCGGACCAGCGTTAGCCACCGGAGCCGCGTTGTTGGTTACCACTTCGTTCGTAATTTTGAAATTTATTGTTAGAGGGCTACCGGCAATTCCGGCCCCACCGGCTGCCGTATACGGCGTTGCTTTTAAGGTGTAATCACCTACTGCCGGGGTCCAGTTTAAATTATCCCCGAATAAATCGTAGGGCGCTTTGGTTTCGGTTTGGGTCCGGCTTTGCTTGCCGCTTAATACTAAAACCACACTACCTACCAACGATGGGTTGGTGTTTGCCCGGATATTTACATTTTTGGTAGGCAAAGTAGTCAGGTTAATGGTAGCTCCATTGGTGATGGTTTGAATAGTAGCTTTGGTGGCAGAGTTAATTAAGGTAAAGCTGGTTACCTGATCTTTAGAAGTAGCATCGTTAATAATTTGAAAACTAATGCTTAAAGGTTTGCCGGCCGTTCCGCCGCCCCCACCCTCAGAGTAAGGCGTAGCTATTAAGGTATAATTGCCAACGGCTGGGGTCCAGTTTAAATTATCCCCGAATAAATCGTAAGGCGACTTGGTTTCAATCTGGGTCCGGCTTTGCTTGCCGCTTAACGTAAATACCACACTGCCCACCAGCTTGGGATTAGTATTGGCCCGAATATTTACATTTTGGGTGGGGAGCGTAGCCAAGTTAATGGTACTCCCATCCGTAATCGTGCGGATTGTAGCTTTAGTAGATGAATTTATTAAAGTAAGACTAGTTACTTCTTCGCCCGCCAGTATTTTTTTTAAATTTTTTGAATTATCACTAGCTGCCTGCGTTTGCCAGGAAACAAAAAAACCAAGTAAAAGCAGACAATACCACTTGGCCATTAAAAACAAGAAAGAAGGAAAGACAGGGATAAACTTTTTCTCCATAATAAACCGGTTAAATTAGTTTGTAGAAAAGCATTAAGAATTAAAAGAACAACAGAAAATAAACTGCGGGCCGATCTGAGACTTACCAGAAAATCTGTAACAAGTATTATAATTAAAACCACTTTGGTTATAACAAAAATAATGCAAATTTAAATAAAATATAACCTTTATTCATTTTTAAACCTGCAAGTACTACGTGTAAATTGATTAAAGGGCGGAAAAAAGACGGCATTTCTTACATAAAAAATTGAAAAAATTTCTGGTTAAAAGAATGTAGTTATTAGAATTACTTCTTAAAAGGCTAAACTTTAGGATTAAAGTTCAACCTAGCAGTTAACAATCGTTTATCAAATTAGTTGTTTTGTAAGCCAGCAGTTTTAATCCCAAAACAACTACTTCATTTATAACCGATTGTGGTTAATCTTTTGGCATAAACTAATTAAAAGTTTTCAGGAGAATTATATTTAAAAATGGCCTTCAAGATTTAATTAAATGCCACAATACTTAGTACGCTTTCCAGAATCAGAAAACTAGATATATCAGATCGCCAGAATTAATTTAATATCATTTTAGCAACTTATATTTTAAGTAACCCCGGCCAGAAAGAATTTTAAAAAATCAGCCTTTAGTTTTAAATTGGCCCCATGATTACAGCTTTTCGCCAATTATTTTACCACCTGCCAGTATTAATTCTTGTGATTATGGCCTTTCCGGCCGTGGCGCAACAACCTACCAATTTACCCACCAGCCCGATTTTGTCTGATTCGGTAATAGCCGTAGCGGCGCCGGATGCTTTACCTAAAAAAAGACCGGCTATTATCGATAGCTTGAGTTACCGGTTTATTGGCGATGGTAATTTCTCCAGGGGTAATGTGAACCGTAGTTTACTGGTATTGCGTGCCGAATTAATTTTTCTGGGGCCGGTCATTAATATCTCCAGCAACCCGCGGTTTACTTATGGTACCTTAAACCGGGTTTTGGCCGAGCGCGACACGTATGTAGACTTATTTGTGGATGTTTTTAAGAAAAGAAAGGTGTACGTGTTTGGCTTGGGTACAATAGAGAGAAGTAATTTACGGGGCATTGACTTGCGGCAATTGGCCGGCGCAGGTGTAGGTTTCCGTCTTATTCAGAATAGCCGCCACGATGTATCCCTTACTAATGCGGTAATTTACGAATCAACCAACTTTGAGGAACGCCCCACGGTAACCATCATCCGAAATTCTGCGCGTTTAAAAGGTAAGCATTCCTTTTTAAATGATCGTATCCGGATTAATCACATTACTTTTTACCAACCAGCTTTAAACAACTTCTCTAATGTGCGTTGGAGCACTTTAATATCGCTGGAACTACCCATTAACCGTTGGGTAAGTATGCGGGGCAGTTTTGAAAACTCCTACGAAAGTGTGGTGGAAACTACCCGCCAACGGAATGATACTCGCTTTACGTTTGGTATTTCGGTAGGAAATAAAAAATAGAAGTTGTATTTTTTTAAATTCTACTTCTATGCTTCAGTTTAAAATAAAATGAAAAGATAAAATTATTTATTTAGGCGCAGGCACTTCTTCTACTTTAGCCGTAAGCTCAGGCAAAAACTTTTGACCAGCAGCCGATACAATGCCGGAGGCAAAAAGTTTTACATTTAAGCGGTAAATTTCCAGCCGCTTAAATTTTTTCGGTTGAAAAGTTTCGGAGTAAAAAATACCTTCTATCTGGCTAATATACAATTGCGTTAAAACTTCCGGATCAAGCTCAGCCCGGTAAAGTCCGGTTTCAATGCCGCGTTTAAAATTAGCCCGGAACCGCTGAATAATAGTACCTTCTTTATAATTCTCCCACAGTTCATGCGCCGCCGGATAATACTTTTTTAAATCGCTAAAAAAAGATACGTGAATCGCCGTAAACTTTTGTATCAGGCTGTTTAACGATTTGCAAAATTCTTCTACGGCGTTTTCTTCGGTTGCTTGTTCTACCTCTATAGGCCCACACAAATTGGTTTTCAGCATTTCTTCAATCAAATGGTCCTTGTTTTCGAACCATTTGTATACCGTTTTTTTGGATATACCCAGGTCCTGAGCAATATCATCCATGGATGTGCTTTTGATGCCCCGATAAATAAAAAGTTCTAAAGCCCGGTTTAAAATTCTTTCTCTCAAATCTGGTTAATGTATTATTTTAATTTATAATGAGTAATATTTTTAAATTTTAAAAATTCAGCTCGCTTTTATTGTTAGAGCTACTATTGACATGTTATAAATAGCGCCATAATATTTAAATTTTTAAAATTTATGATTTTTGAACGGACATTTTCTGGCTGTAGTCTCCTTAATTAATCAAAAAAGCAAGCTGTATTTCTGTAAATACTGCAAATCCGAATAAAAAGATTACGCCTACTGAACCGCACCTCTAAATAGTACGAGCCAGTAGGCGCCTTTTTAAAAAATTAATTATTAAGCGTGCATTAGTTTTTCTTCCATCTCCGCGGTTTCGCGTTCCAGCTCTTCCACTGTTTTATCTTCCAACTCAATCTTAGTAGTTTTATCTAAACCAAACTTAGCTAAAATCCGGTCGAAGATGTAGTAGATAATTGGTACCACAATCAGGGTTAAGAACATCGAACTGCTCAAACCACCAATCAAGGCCCAGGCTAAACCGTTTTTAGAAGCCGCAACGGCACCACCGGCTAACGCAATCGGCAACATACCAATTACCATCGCTAGGGTAGTCATCAAGATCGGCCGGAAACGAATCCGCACGGCTTCCACCAAGGCTTGTTTCACCGGCACCCCTTCCGACTTCAGCTTGTTTGTAAAGTCCACCACCATAATCGCGTTCTTCGCTACCAGACCAATCATCATGATGATACCCAGGATAGAGAAAATACTCAAGGTTTCCGAAGCTAAAGCCAGGGCCAGTAAAGCTCCGATAATCGCCAGCGGAATAGAGAACAATACCACAAACGGATATACGTAACTATCGTACAAGCCCACCATAATCAAATACATGAAGATAATGGAAGCCAGCAAGGCCACTCCTAAAGTACCAAAACCTTCGGATTGGTTTTTCAGGTTACCTTCGTAAGTAATACCTACACCTTGCGGCATTTTAAGCGCGGCTAATCTTTGCTGAATTTCAGCACCTACCGAACCTGAAGGACGACCTACTACTTGTGAGTTCACGTTAACGGAAGTTACCCGGTCGGTACGCTCCAGTTTAGAAGGACCGGAAGATTGTTTAATGTCGGCAAACTGACCTAAACGAATGGTTTGTCCGGCATTATTTACGAAAGCTAAATTAGCAATATCGGTTACGTTGCGGCGGTCAAACTCATCCAAACGAATGTTGATGTCGTAGTTGTTGGTTCCTTCGCGGTATTCGGCATCGGTGTTCCCGCTAAACGCTACCTGCATACCAGCACCTACCGTTTCCAGGGTTAAGCCCAGACTAGCCATTTTATCGCGATCCACGGCTACTTCTATTTCCGGATTACCTCCTTCTACCGAGGTTTCTACGTCCGAAGTGCCCGGTACTTTTACTACTTCGTTCATTACCCGTTGCGAAAAATTCAACAAAGTATCCAGGTTCGGACCAGACAACACAATCTGGATGGGAGCCTGGGAGCTACCTACTAAACCAACCGGAACTGGCGTTACTTTCACTCCCGGAATTAAGCTTTCTACTTCGGCTTTTACTAACCGGCTAAACTTCTCGGTACTGAAATCCCGTTTTTCTACCGGCACCAGAGCCACGAATACCTCCGATTCATAAGCCGAACTTTGACCTTGCTGCGACGAAGAGGTAGCGCCCACCGTTGTAAATACCCGCGTAATCTCTGGGTACTTTTGCAGGTAATTTTCAATTTTAGTAGTAGCGGCATTGGTTTGCTCTACCGTAGCATTTTTAGGTAATTCTAACTGGAAGTTAACTTCACCCCGGTCACCGTTACCAATAAACTCACTACCGATAAAACCGGCTGGGATTAACATTACCGAACCCACAAAGGCCACAACAGTTAAAGTTAAAACTACTATTTTGTGGTTAAAGGCCCATTTTAAAGTGCTGGCAAATACCTCAATTACCCGGTCCAGGAAGCGCTCGAAAGCCAGAATAAACCGACCAAACAAGTTTTTATCAGATACGTGCTCTAACTTAGAGAAACGACTAGCTAACAACGGAATCAAAGTAAAAGCTACAAACAAACTAATTAATGTGGCTACCGCTACCACCACGGCAAACTGCCGCAGAATATCCGATACCAGACCACTAGATAGAGCCAATGGTACGAACACCACCACAATTACTAAAGTAATGGAAGTTACCGTCGCACTAATTTCCCGGATACCATCGTACGCAGCTTGCGCCGGTTTCTTACCCATCTCCATGTGTCGGTAAATATTCTCGATCACCACAATCGCGTCATCCACCAGAATACCTACCACTAATGATATCGCCATTAAAGACATCAGGTTTAACGAGAAACCAAACAGGTAAATCGCGATAAAAGTAGCTACCAAAGAAGCCGGAATGGAAATCATTACAATTACCGCGTTACGCAAGCTATGCAGGAACAATAACATTACCACAGCCACCAGAATAACGGCCAGGAACAAGTCGTGCATTACCGAATCCGCGGCTTCCAAGGTAAACTGCGAGCTATCGTTGGCAATGTTAAATTTCAGACCCACGTTGGCGTAGGTTTGTTCCAGTTGAGCCAAGGTTGCGCGGGTTTGTTCACTTACTTCCACAGCGTTCGCATCCGACTGTTTCTGGATGGTAATACCTACGGAAGGCTTAGAATTAATTCGGCTAAGAATTTCTACATCTTTCTGAGAATCTTGCACTTCAGCTAAATCGCTTAAGCGCACCACTCCCCGGTTATCCTGCCGAATTACTAAATTCTGTAATTGATTTAAAGAAGAAAACTTACCAGCCAGACGAATCTGGGTTTGGCCATTCGCGTCTTTAATCTCACCAGTCGGGAAGTCCAGGTTAGAGCTCCGTACCATTTGCATTATCTGCAGCGACGAAATACCGTAAGCTTCCAGTTTATTCGCATTCAGGTTAATTTTAATTTCGCGTTCCTGTCCACCCAGAATTTTAATCTGCGCTACCCCTTGTGCCCGTGATAACTGCGGCTTGATTTGATTTTCAATCAAATCGAAGAACTCGGTAGCTGGCATGTTGGCAGTAGCCCCCATTTTAATAATAGGTAGATCATCAAAGTCGAATTTACCTAAAGCGGGTGGGTCGGCATCTTCGGGCAATTGGGCCAGAATAGCGTTTACTTTCCGCTGCGCATCCTGCAAACTTAAATCTACGTTGGTGCCTTGTTTTAAATTAATTACTATAATAGAGAAGCTTTCCTGGGAAGTACTTTTAATATTGTCCACGTTTTCCAGGGAAGAAATCGCATCCTCAATTTCCTTAGTTACCGAGTTCTCCACTTCTGAAGGCGAAGCACCTGGGTACAAAGTGGTAATAGTAAGTACCGGCGGACTGAATTTGGGCAACAACTCGTAGTTTAACGAATTGTAGGCCCCAACCCCCAGCAAGGTTAATACGGTGAAAACCACTACCACAATGGTCGACCGCTGTATGGATATTTTTGTTATATTCATTTTGTTTTTTCTTACGTTTTCGGGTAAACCCCAAATTAAAGAACACTCACTTTTAAGCCGTCGCGCAGGTTAATTTGGCCGCTTTGTACTACTTTCTCGCCAGCTTTTAAGCCCTGCGCAATTTCTACCTGATCCTGAGTAATGGTACCAGCTTTTACTTTGCGTAAACGGGCTACATTGTTTTCCACCACGTAAACCGATGGGTCCTGAATGCTACCCACAATGGCTTCGCGCGGGATCAAAAGTGCGTCGCGGGTATCGGCAATTTCAAAAGCAGCAGTACCGTACATACCGGCGCGTAAGCTATTGGCATTCGAATTTTTCACTTCAATCTCCACGTCGTACTTCAAAGAGTTATCGGCTTGAGCGGCAATAGCAGTTACTACTCCCGGGAAAGTTTGGCCGGCGTTTACATCGGCTTTTACTTCTACTTTAGCTCCTTTTTTAATTAACAACACTTGAGCTTCGTCTACTTTCACATTCAATTTCAGACGATCCACGTTCACGATGTCGTACAGCTTGGTTCCGGCATTTAAGTAAGAACCTACTTCGATGTACATTTCGTTAATTTCACCCGAAATAGGTGCTACAATGCGGGTTTTAGCTACCCGTTGGCGGGCGTTGATTAACTGCGCCTGGGTAGTTTGCACTTGTAAGCGGGCATCTTCTAACTGGCGTTTGGTAATGGCTTCGCCGGAGGCTAAGTTCTCGAAGCGGCCTAAATCTCTTTTGGCTTTTTCGTAATTGGCTTCAATAGTTGCTAAATCGGCTTTTGCCGTATTGGCTTCTACCTGCACCAATAATTCCCCCTGGCGTACCCGGTCGCCTTTCCGCTTCAACACTTGCTGAATCTGACCAGTTGCTTCGGAGAGTAAGGTTAAGGTTTGTACCGGCCGGAAATTTCCTTGAGCGTTAAAAGATTTATATATTTTACCTACTTTCGGGGCGGTTACCTGCACCGAAATAGCTTCGCTTTTAATTTCGGCTACCGCGGCTTCGGTGGCCATTTCTTCTTTATTCTGAATTAATTTAAACGCGACAGCTCCCACGAGTACCAGCGCAACCAGAATATAAATCAGTTTTTTCATTGTTCTTGGTGTAATTCTATTTTATTAAAGTTTTTAATCCGCCTTTGGCTTGTAAATAAGATAATTGGGCTATTTGATATTTTAATCTTTCACTGTTCAGGTTAGTTTGCGCTTCCCGCAAGCTTACTTCGGTATCTAGCACGTCGGTAAGCGGGGCTAAACCTTCTTTGTACAATTCGTTGGTATTGCGGTATACTTCCTGCGCCAGATTCACATTTCGTTCCTGCGCCTGAATAGACGATAAACTGGTTTCAATTTGTGTGCGGGCATTCTCCAGGTTCATCTGCGTGTTGCGGGTTAACTGGCTAATATCCTGCTCGGTTTTATCCACATCTATTTGAGCCTGCCGAATTTGGTTTCTTCGCTGGAAACCGTCGAAAATCGGTACGTTTAATTGCACTCCAATAGATACTGCTTTAAACCAGGGCTGATTGCCATCGAAAAAGTTAAACTCGTTCCGCATGGCGTTATAGCTGTAATTACCAACGGCCGATAAAGACGGGGTATAACCGGAGCTGATGTTTTTCACATTTAACTTGTACAAGTCTTTTTGCGTGTTCAGCAATTTAAAGTCTACTTTATCAGCCAGAATAGCTTGGGCATCGTCTTGGGCAGCAATCGGGATATCCAGCACCACCGCCGCATCATCTACTTCAATGATTTGTTGCATGGGCACGCCCATGAAAAACTTCAGGGCGTTTAACTGTTGGTCATAAGCCGCATTTAAAGTTTGCCGGCTATTTTCCAGGTTGGTTTTATTCACCGTTACCCGGTTTAACTCTACTTTAGTGGCCACATCGTTTTTGTACTGGAGGGTTAATATTTTTTCCAGTTGCTCTAAACGCTTAAAGTTGGCATCGATGGTAGCAAATTGTTCTTTGGTTTGCAGTAATTGCAAGTAAGCCGAGCTCACGTTATAAATCACTTCTTCCTCGCTCATTTGCGTGCGCAAAGCAAATAGATCCTGGGTAGTATGGGCGGCCTGCAATCCAATAAAGAATGATTTGCGGAACAACAATTGCTGCAACTGAATGCCCCCGCTGGTATTATACTTGGTACCAAACTGCACCGGAATAAGCGTACCAGGCTGACCGGCCAACTCACCGGGTAATAACTGGGTAGCTAAGGCCGGATACGTGGTTACGGTACCAGTACCGCTAATTTGGGGTAAGCCCGATCCTTTAGTTTCTTTAATTTTGTATTCCGCCCCTTTTTCGTCGAGCTGCGCTTTTTTAATAGTTTCGTTATTTGCTAACGCAAACTTCAGAGCCTCGGGTAACGATAGCTTCGCTCCAGGCGCTGGTTGTGTTTGCGAAAATCCCGGCTGAAATAAGAATAGCAATAAGCCGGTTAGGTAAACTAGTTTTTTCACGTTGTTTAATTGGTTAATTAATAATTAGTTAGTTCTGAAAATAAAGAACTTTAAAATCAAAAAAATTTATTTATTCCGGTTCTCCCACTTATGTAATAATCCAGGTAGTTCCTGATTCACGAAATCTAAAAAATCTATCAGATCTTTCAGGTTATTGTTGAACTCGGGCGTATCCGGGGTACGTACTTCCAGAACTTGCCGCAGAATCTCGTTAAATTTGGTCATGCCTTCGATTCTTCGGGTAAAACTATCCCGCCAATTCGACACTTTTAACCGAAAATAACGTTTGCGATCGCCTAAGTACGTGATGTATTCAATGTGATCGGCTTGCAAAAGCAAGTTAATCGCATTGCTGGTAGCGCTTTTGGCAATTTGCAGGCAGTCCGTAATTTCGTCGAAAGTGAGTTCCGGCTTGTCGGCTACGTAAAGCAAACCCATAATGCGGGCAGCCGCTGGTTGCATACCGGCCATCTCGTGCGAAATGCCCACTTTTTCAACCATCACCTTTTGTTTTTCACTTAATACCATATTTGTTTTGTTAAATACATCTACTTAACGGCACAAAGGTAAGCGTTAGTTCACTTAGTTCAAAATTTTAAGAACTAAAAATAAAATATATTTTAAAAATAATTCTCGATCTGGTTTTAAGCCTTAAATGCTTTTGCTTATTCGCCTGTAAGTAGCTATAATAATCTTTTGCGTCGGTTACTCGGGTTATTACAAACAAGCTAGTTAAGATTTTTTTAAAATAACCTTATTTTATTTTACCTGTTTTAAATCAATAATCGTTCGAACGGACAAACAGGACCTAGCATTACTCAGAATAACCCGGCAACTATCCTGCTGGTGATTCCGGAAATTCCCGGATAGGTTCTATTCGTAGTTTCAACGCCTTTTGCTATAAAGGTGCAGGTAACCTGATCTATAATTAAATAGTATTTAAATAAAACAACCGTATTGAATGATTGGCGGGCGAAAGAGCCCGGATTTATAATGAATGGAAGAACCAGTAGTAAACCTGACTTACTTGCGGGATTTAGCGGGAGGAGATACCAAGTTTATGACCGATATGATCGCGTTGTTTTTAAAGCAAACGCCAGCCAATATGCACCTGCTTACCGGCTACTTAGAACAGCAGAATTGGGAAAATTTAAAAAAGCTTGCCCATAAAATGACTTCGGGCGTAGCTCTAATGGGCATCCAGGAATTGCAAAACTTTTTGGCAGAGTTACAAACCTATACACTGCAACCAATAAACGTAGAATTAATTCCAATTAAAATAGCGGCCATAATGGCTATTTACCAAAAAGCAGTCCTGGAATTAGAAAAAGAACTTTTTGCTTTAGCTCAACTTGATTGTTCTTAAATAATTAACAGAAGCTAGGTTGGGTAATTTTTAAAAATTTATTTTTTTAAATATGATTGTTGGTAGGCATTAGAAAGATAAAAACATGAAAGCAATCCTGACAACAATTTTTTTCTCCTTCATTTACATGGCTTCTTACGGTCAGGAATTGTTTAGCTCAAGAAAAGGCACTAAGTTCTTCCCCGGACATCTCGACATAGCAGTTTCAGTTGACGAAAATAACGTAAAATATGAACTATTTAATCATTGGTACTCTAGAATGTATTCTCAGCTACGGCAAATAGAAATCCCGATTAACAGTTTGAAGAGCTTTAACCAAGATAATGACTCAATATTGATTAAGATTTTCAATAATAAAGTAAGCCTAACAGACAAGAGGTATAAGCTGAACCGCAAAGTGCGACATAGATCTTTATGTAACTCGATTGAAAACATGCGGAAGATTTCCTTTGCCGTTGACTTAGCTTTGCAACATTCAATTGGACCACATGGTCTTTATTCTTATGAAGACCTGAAACTGGACGAAATAGAATTCAAACAAAAGGTGCTTGGCAACTTAAACAAAAAAGAAAAATAACGACACGCCAACATTATGTAAACACCTTGCCACGGCCGACAGCCTTGCACGTCTTTTACCCAAAGCCTTAACTCAGCCATTCCAAAAATAAAAAAATTTAAAAAATACTGTGACGGAAGACAAAAAACAAGAATTTATGCGGGAAGCGATTCAGCTTTCTATGGATACCATGAAAGCCGGCCACGGCGGGCCTTTTGGTGCCGTAATTGTTCGGAATAACCAGATTATTGCCCGTGGCTTTAATAATGTATTAGCTACTAACGACCCTACGGCCCATGCCGAAGTAGATGCCATCCGGAAAGCTTGCGCGGCTTTGCAAACTTTTCAGTTAACAGATTGCGAATTATACACCAGTTGCGAACCTTGCCCCATGTGCCTGGGCGCAATTTACTGGGCCCGGTTCCGGAAAGTGTATTACGGCAACACCAAACAAGATGCCGCCGCCATCGGCTTCGACGATCATTTTATTTACGAGCAAATAGATAAACCACTCCCGGAACGTAGTATTCCTATGGAGCAATTGCTACCCGAAGAAGCTAACCTTGCATTTCAGGAATGGCGCACGTTCTCGGATAAAAAAGATTACTAGCCAATAACTTGTTGCCAGCTTGCTACAAAAAGAAAAGGCTTTGGTGAACCAAAGCCTTTTCTTTTTGTAAAAATTTAAAAATTATTTAAACGATTTCATTTTAGATAAAGCACCGCCTTTACCGGTTAACTTATTCATGTTCTTCATCATCTTGCGCATGTCGTTAAACTGCTTCATCAGGTTATTTACCTGCTGAATGTTGGTGCCGCTGCCTTTGGCAATGCGGTTGCGCCGGCTGCCGCTGATCATATCCGGGTTAGCCCGTTCATCTTTGGTCATGGATTTAATGATAGCTTCGATGGGTTTAAAAGCATTTTCATCGATTTCCACGTCTTTCATGGCTTTACCTACCCCCGGAATCATACTAACAAGGTCTTTAATATCCCCCATTTTTTTAATTTGCTCCAGTTGCGATAAAAAGTCGTCGAAGTTAAACTGGTTCTTGCGGATTTTTTGGTTAATCCGGCGGGCTTCTTCTTCGTCGAAGGTTTGCTGCGCGCGTTCTACCAACGAAATTACGTCGCCCATACCTAAAATCCGTTGCGCCATCCGATCTGGGTAGAACAAATCCAGGGCTTCCATTTTTTCGCCGGTGCTGATAAACTTAATGGGTTTTTCAACTACCGCCCGGATAGACAAAGCAGCTCCCCCGCGACTATCGCCATCAAGTTTGGTTAAAACTACCCCATCAAAATTAATGCGGTCATTAAAAGTTTTAGCCGTGTTTACCGCATCCTGGCCCGTCATGGAATCTACCACGAACAAGGTTTCAGTTGGTTTCAGCACGTCTTTTAACTGAGCAATTTCGCGCATCATGGCTTCATCCACGGCCAAACGGCCGGCAGTATCCACGATTACTACCTTTTTATTATTGGTTTTGGCGTAAGCAATAGCGTTCTGCGCAATTTGTAACGGATTTTTATTATCAGGTTCGGTATAAGCCTCTACTCCTACCTGCTCGGCCAATACTTTTAACTGATCAATCGCAGCGGGGCGGTACACGTCGCAAGCCGCTACCAATACGTTGCGGTTTTGTTTTTTAAGATAATTGGCCAATTTGCCGGTAAAGGTTGTTTTACCCGAACCTTGCAGACCCGCAATTAAAATAACAGCCGGATCGCCTTTTATCTGGATATCCTGCTTTTCGCCGCCCATTAATTCGGTGAGCTCTTCGTGCACAATTTTAACCATCAACTGGCCCGGCGATACGGCAATCAGCACGTCGCGGCCCATGGCTTCGTCTTTAATTTTATCAGTTACCGTTTTGGCAACTTTATAGTTTACGTCGGCATCCACCAAAGCCCTACGTACTTCTTTTATGGTTTGCGCTACGTTAATTTCGGTGATACTGCCCTGGCCTTTCAGGGTTTTAAAAGCCCGGTCTAACTTGGTACTTAAATTATCAAACATGTTATATCTCCTTTGGTAAACAAAAATACGCAGAAAAATCAAAAATACCTGATATTTTTACGCGAGCCGCGTATATTCGATCTACTAAATTTCCCGGAACTTATTTTCGCCGGAATTTTTCGTATAAGCTTAAATTTAGATTATTCGATCCTTGGCAAACCAAAATACTTCCAAACCCAGCAATGTTTTATTTTTTTCGTATTACTGGCCGCCTTCGGGCGGAGCCGGTGTGCAGCGTTGTTTAAAATTTGTAAAGCATTTGCCCGAATTTGAGGTAAACCCCACGGTTATCACCGTAGATGAGAAAAAAGGCGCTTACCCGGTGCTGGATCATTCTCTATCCGCTGATATTCCGGCCTCGGTGCGCGTAATTCGTACGAATACCAGCGAACCTTTCGAATTTTATAAAAAGCTGACCGGCAAAAAAGAAATTCCGTACGGCGGTTTTGCGAACCAAAATAACCAAAGTTTGGTGCAGAAGGCCTTTAATTTTATCCGGGGCAATTTATTTATTCCGGATGCCCGCGTGGGCTGGAACCGCTACGCCGTTAGTGCCGCCAAAAAGGTGTTGCAAGCCGAACCATTTGCCGCCTTTGTTACAACCAGTCCGCCACATTCTACGCAGCTTATTGGTTTAAAATTGAAAAAATTGTTTCCGGCAGTAAAATGGATTGCCGATTTGCGCGATCCCTGGACAGACATTTATTATTACAAAGAACTGAACCATACCACGCTGGCCAAGCAAATAGATGCCCGCTACGAAAAAGCGGTAATTGAAGGTGCCGATGCTATTTTGGTTACCAGCGCCGATACCAAACGCCTGCTGGTAGCCAAATCAACCTTAATAGATTCAACTAAAATCCACGTTTTACCGAATGGCTACGACGAAGAAGATTTTGTTTACCCCTCCGATCCACCCAAGGACATTTTTTGTATTACGTATACCGGTACTATTTCGGAAACCTACAACATTGAGTTGTTTTTAAAAGCCTTAGCCGATGTGGCGAACCGTTATCCCCAAATACCATTTCGTTTACGCTTTGTAGGTAAAATTTCGGAAACAGTGCGGCAGCAAGTGCAGAAAGCCGGCATTGATCCAATTACAGAGTTGGTTTCCTTTGTGCCGCATCACGAATCTATCCGTTATTTAATGTCGGCCACGGTATTGTTAATGGGCATTCCGGATGTGATTAATAACTTTTGCATTTTGCCCGGTAAACTGTTCGAGTACCTGGCTTCAAACAAGCCCATTATCTGCATTGGCCCCCTGGACAGCGATGCTGACCGCATTATTGACGAATGCGGAGCCGGGCGGGTTTTCCATTATACCGGCTACAACAAAATGGTGGATTACCTGGACCAGATGGCCCGCAACTGGAAAATTAACCCCAACCTGGATTTACCCATGGTAGATTACCACCGATACTCCCGGCGGGCCTTAACCGGCAAACTAGCTGAAATTATTGCGAGTTAAATTTTAAAAATTTAAAAAATCACAAAAGCCGGTTGCACTAAATTTTAGTTTAGCCAGCTTTTGTGATTTCGCTAATCAGTTTAACTTTTTACTTACTACCGCAAGTACTTGCTCTACCCGCACTTCAAAATCTAAATTATTATCTGCGTTACTGCCTAATACATAATCATAATTAAAATTTAAGGCTTTTGCGGCTAAAAAATAATGCGGTTTAATAATGTTAACGGGGTGCAACTCCATTACACTGCATTGTTCGCTAAATAACAAATTGGTTAAGCCGGCCCCGTGCGGCGCCACCACAATAGCGGCCTGGTAAAATATTTGAACTTGTTGGGCGTAGGTTAAATCTTCGGCGTAAATTACCTGAAAGTTATACGGGATTAAAGCTTTAATTAATTCTGCTTCGTTTATTACTCTGCGCTTGCGGGCTTTACTTCGGCTAATGTAAATTCTGTTTTTTGCAGGAAGAGCTTGTACTTGGTAGCCTTGCCAAATTTTATTTCTTAAAAAATGCGCTACCTCCGCGGGTAAATAACCGCTAATATGATTAGTGGTAAACCCCGGAAAAATATAATGTTCCAGTTCCCATTTCTCATTTTTGCTTTGGAAGGTTATAGAAAAATGCGGATAATCTTTAATTACAAATTGCAGGGTTTGTAATTGAAAGGCCGGTATGTCTTTGTTTACAATTAATTGAATGGGGTCTTTTACTTGCTGCAAAAGGGGGTACAAGCGGGGCAAACAATCATAAAACCAGTGATAGTTGCTGGTTTGCGCCCAGGGTAAATGAAAAATAGAAGTATATAACCCGGTTTTCCGGCGTTTACGCATAAAAGCCGGGCTCCGGTAAGCCGGTGAAAGGCACAGGCGCACCTGATCAAAGGTTGAATCCGAAATAACTTTCTCTTGTTTTACTAATGCCCCGGAATTTCCCAGCAAAGTTACCTGACTAAGCTTTACTGTATACAATGCTTTTTGCCAATAAACATCCGCGTAATCGGTGGCGTAGTTAAACGTAGCAGCGCTTTTTTTTAAAAATTCTATTTCTTCAGGTGTAAAATTAACTTTATACCTTTCTAAGTAAACATCTTTACTTTCCGGCGCGAGAGAAGTTGGAAAATAATAATAGTTAATCCAGGATAAAAATTGATAAACAATCTTTCTTAAACTCATATCTTAAATAAAAGTCAAATTTAACGCTTTAAGCAAGCAAAATAAGCTGTGCCCTAATTACAAAACACATTTCGCTTAACTACTCATTTAAACCGCTTATCTTTACTCTTCTTTTTACTTTTAAGTAAATAAAGATTAATAGTAGATTTTTAAATTTTTTAAATGGCATTAGACTTAAATAATAAAGCTATTCTTATAACGGGGGGTACGGGCTCCTTCGGGAAAAAATTTGTGGAAACCATTTTCGAAAAGTGGCCCCAGGTAAAACGCCTGGTGGTTTACTCGCGCGATGAGTTGAAACAATTTGAAATGAGCCAGACTTTTTCTCCGCAAAAATATAAAGCGCTCCGGTATTTTATTGGCGATGTGCGGGACGGCGACCGACTAAAACGCGCTTGCGAAGGAATTGATATTATTGTGCACGCCGCGGCTTTAAAACAAGTACCGGCAGCCGAGTACAATCCGATGGAGTGCATTAAAACCAATATTTTTGGGGCAGAAAATGTGATAAATGCCGCCCTGGATTGTGGCATACAAAAAGTAGTGGCTTTAAGCACCGATAAAGCTGCTGCTCCTATTAACTTGTATGGCGCAACCAAGCTTTGTTCCGATAAATTATTTGTTGCGGCTAACAACATGAAAGGCTCCCGGAACCTGGCTTTTTCGGTGGTACGCTACGGCAATGTGATTGGTTCGCGCGGCTCCGTAGTGCCTTTTTTCCTGAACAAGCGCCAGGAAGGCCTTTTGCCCATCACGCACCCGCACATGACCCGGTTTAATATTTCGTTGAAAGACGGCGTAGATATGGTATTGCACGCAATAGAACACGCCTGGGGCGGCGAGATTTTTGTACCCAAAATACCATCTTATAAAATTACAGATGTAGCCACCGCCATTGCTCCTACTGCCCAGCAACACATTGTGGGCATTAGACCGGGCGAAAAGTTACACGAAGAAATGATTACGGAATCAGATTCGTACAATACCATTGAGCTGGAAAAATATTTTGTAATTCTGCCTTCCACTCCGGTTTGGTCCACCGAGGAGTTTATTCAAAATTTTAAAGGCCACTACGTTGAGCCAGGCTTCCGTTATAATTCCGAATCGAACACGGAATGGTTAACGCCGGAAGGAATTCGGGAGCAAATAAAGTTACACGTTGATCCTGATTTCACGGTTTAACTTACATAATAAATGTGCATTTAACTATTGGCGGTTAGCCTTTCGAGTTAAAGCGCAATTTAATTATAATGTTCTACCGGCATCAGGTTATCTATACGAATAATACTTAAATCTTTTCAAAAAGCTTTTTTAGCTCTTTGCAAGCGATAAATTTTAAAATTTTTCCTCGATAACTTACTCAGAATAGCTGTTTAATCTTATTCGATTACTAAACCAAGAACACGCATGCGGCCTATTCCTTACGGCAGACAAAACATTACCGAAGCCGATATTCAGGCGGTGGTAGAAACCTTACAATCCGATTTTTTAACGCAGGGCCCGAAAGTAGAAGAGTTTGAACAAAAATTTGCGCAATATATTGGGAGTAAATACGCCGTAGCGGTAACCAACGGCACCGCTGCTTTGCACTTATGCGCCCTGGTTTTAGGCGTAAACGAGCAAAGTAACGTTATTACCACGCCCATAACTTTTGCCGCCTCGGCCAATTGCGTGCGTTACTGCGGCGGCACCATTTGGTTCGCCGACATCGACCCAGCTACCGGTTTACTGGATATTGATAAAGTAAAGGCTCTGCTGGAAAGTAAACCCAAAAACTTTTTCTCAGGCATCATACCGGTTGATTTTGCCGGTATGCCCGTAAACCTGGAGGCTTTCCGCGCACTAGCCAATGCGTATAATTTGTGGCTGCTGGAGGATGCCTGCCATGCCCCGGGCGGTTATTTTGTAGATTCTAAGGGTGTAAAGCAAAATTGCGGCAACGGTGATTTTGCCGATTTAGCGATATTTTCTTTTCATCCCGTAAAGCATATTGCAACCGGCGAAGGCGGCATGATTACCACCAACAACCAAGATTTTTATAAAAAATTGTTATTGCTCCGCACCCACGGAATCACTAAAAACCCGGAATTGTTGCACCAGAACCCAGGCGGTTGGTACTACGAAATGCAGGATTTAGGTTATAACTACCGCATTCCGGATATTTTAACATCTTTGGGAATTTCGCAGTTAAGCAACGCCGCCGCTGATTTAGTTCAAAGGCACCATATTGCGCAGCGCTACGACCAGGCTTTTAAAAATTTAAAAAACGTTACTATTTTAAACCCGGAGGCTTATCAGGAGAAGAATACAGATGGGCACGCCTACCATTTGTACATCATCCAGGTGCCGGACCGAAAAGGTTTATACGACTACTTACGCCAGCATCAGATTTTTACCCAGGTGCATTACATTCCGGTGCATACCATGCCTTATTATCAAGGGTTAGGGTGGCAAACCGGCGATTTTCCGCTGGCTGAAAAATATTACGAGCACTGTTTAAGTTTACCGATGTATCCTACTTTAACCGCCCAGGAACAACAACACGTAATTGATAAGATTTTAGAGTTTATTGATCGTACGTAATTTTTAAACTTAGAGCGTTATTCCTTGAAAAAAGTAGGTATTATATCGCAGGCCCGCATGACCAGCACCCGCTTGCCGGGTAAAGTTTTACTGCCGGTTAAAGAACAGCCCTTATTAAAGTACCACACCGATCGTCTGCGCCAAAGTGGTTATCCGGTATTTTTAACCACCACTACCAATGCCACCGATGAGGCGCTGGTGCAATTTGCTAGAATGGAAGGTTTAGATTTTTACCGAGGCGACGAAAATAACGTGCTCTCCCGTTACTACGAAACCGCTTTAGCCTACAACCTGGATATAATCGTGCGGGTAACTTCTGATTGCCCTTTAATTGATGGTAACTTAATAAAATCCGGCGTACAGCAATACCTGCAAAAGGCCGATGACCGACTATATTTATCGAACACGGTAGTGCGCACGTTCCCACGGGGCCTGGATTTTGAAATTTTTTCATTTGTCTTGTTACAAGAAGCGGCAAAAGCAGCCACAGAAGCATTTCAAAAAGAGCATGTTACCCCATACATTAAGACCCACGCCAGTAATGCCGATATCATTAACCCGGTAGATGCCAGTAATTTTCGGATAACTGTAGATACGCCGGAAGATTTTGATTTAGTTAAAGTTTTAATAGAAAAATTTGCCGCGGATAAGTTAGGTTATACCTCTATTATTCACTTACTACAAAACAATCCGGAACTAGCGCAGATAAACGCGCATATTGAACAAAAGAAAATTTAAAAAATCACTGGATTACTTTTGAGTATAACTTGATTTAAAATTTTACAAAAGTTTTTCAACCATAACGGAAGAAATTTAGGAAGCCGTCGTTTTATTCAGAAAATGATTTGCCCCGCGCGGCTTGCTTAGGGGAGCAGCAAATCCGGAAACAGATAAAATGAATTTACTTTTTAGAACCGATGGCAACAGCACCATTGGATTAGGGCACTTCGTGCGGTCTTTGGCCCTGGCCGAAATGCTGCAACCCTACTACCATTGTTCCTTCGCCATTCAGGCTCCTTCGGAAGCTATTGCGGAACAAATTCAAAAAAGTGGGTGCGTTCTAATTAAGCTACCCGCTACTACCAATTATATTTCCGAGGCCGAATATCTGGCGCAATCTTATGCGGGGCAGTTTGCCGCAGTAATTCTGGATGGCTACCAATTTTTAACCGGTTACCAAAGCGCGCTTCGGCCATTTTTTAAAATTATTTGCATCGACGACCTGCACACTACGCACTTTTTGGTCGATGTAATTATTAATCCGGCGGGCGGTATTACTCCCGAAAATTACGCGAAAGAAGCTTATACGAAAGTTTACACTGGTCCTGCGTTTGCCCTGCTCCGACAGCCATTTTTAAAAGCAGCCCAACAAGTTCGCTCCCGACCAGATTCCCCGCGGGTATTTATTAATATGGGCGGGGCCGATCCGGAAAACTTTACGCTTCAAGTTATAACGGCATTGCTGCAGCGGCCGGAAAATTTTAAAATAGAGGTAGTACTGGGTAGCGCTTATAGCTATTTAACCACTCTAAAAAATAGTACTGCCCATACCAACCAACTAAACCTGCACCAAGGATTAAGCGCCGTTGAAATGTGCCAATTAATGCAACAATGCACTTTTGCTATTTTGCCGCCCAGCACGGTAGCGTACGAATGGTGCAGCGTAGGTGGCCCTTTATTTTTAATCCGGACGGCCGAAAATCAAAAAAATTTAGAAAGGTTTCTCTTACAGCAGCATTTAGCTTTACCGTACACGCAGTTAAACAACTTTTTACCGGAAGTATTAACGAACACCGCCTTTTTTACCGAGCAAGCACTCCAACAACACCAGCAATTTGATGGGCAAAGCCCGTTGCGGTTGCGCCAGGTAATTGACCAGCTTTTTTATCCGGAATTGCTGCAGCTCCGGCGCGCGCAAGCCAGCGATGTGCAACTGTTATTTCAATGGATTAACGACCCCGTTGTGCGGCGGTTTTCCCTACACCCCGACCCCATTCCTTTAAATACCCACACAACCTGGTTTCAGTACAAGCTGACCGACAAAAATTGTTTTATCTTTATTGCCGAAATTTATCGGGAGCCGGTTGGTATGATCCGGTTTGATGTAAACATAAACAATAAAAACGAAGCCGTTATCAGCTATTTAATTGATCAGAATTTTCGCGGGAAAGGATTAGGAACTTTAATGTTGCAGGCGGGCCTTAAAAATTTAAAAAAAGCAGCCCCCCAAATCACTACGGTTAGTGGTTTAGTGCAACCCGAAAACAACGCTTCCATTAAAGCTTTTACTAAAGCCGGTTTTTCAGTAGAGTCTAATCCGGATAAAGATTACCCGAATATTTTAAAATTTACGATTTCCCATTAATTTTTGGGGCTATTCAACTTACATGAGAACAATACAAATTGGTAATATACTGGTAGGCCCAGGTCAAAAGCCCTTTATTATTGCCGAAATGTCGGGTAACCACAACCAGTCCCTAGACCGGGCCTTGGCCATTGTGGATGCTGCCGCCGAAGCGGGGGCGCACGCTATTAAACTGCAAACCTATACCCCCGACACCATGACCATGGTGGGCGCCCTGACCATCTCGGACCCTAACTCACTTTGGAAAAACCGGGAACTGTATGATTTGTACCAGGAAGCCTACACGCCCTGGGACTGGCACCAGGCAATTTTCGACCGGGCCCACGAAAAAGGGATGCTGGCTTTTAGCTCGCCCTTCGACGAAACCGCCGTTGATTTTTTAGAAAAACTGGAAGTGCCTGCTTATAAAATTGCCTCGTTCGAAAATACAGATCTGCCTTTGCTTAAAAAAGTAGCTGCCACCGGCAAACCCGTAATTGTATCTACGGGGGTAGCTACCGTAGCCGAAGTAGACGAAGCCGTAAGAACGTTACGGGCGCACGGTTGCCAGGATATTGTTTTGCTTAAATGCACCAGCACCTACCCCGCTACCCCCGAAAACACGAACCTCCGTACCATTCCTCATTTAGCGCAGTTGTTTGATGTACCGGTTGGTTTATCAGATCACACAATGGGTGTAGGCGCTTCGGTGGCAGCAGTGGCTTTAGGCGCCAGCGTAATCGAAAAACATTTTACCTTGCGGCGGGCCGATGGCGGCGTAGATTCCACTTTTTCTTTAGAACCGCACGAGTTAAAGCTTTTAGTGGAAGAATCGGAACGGGCATTTTTAGCTTTAGGCGCTATTCAATACGGGGTGCAAAAAGCCGAGAATAAAAGTCGTTTGTTTAAGCGCTCGATCTACGTGGCGCAGGATGTTGCCCCCGGCGAACCGTTTACCAAGGAAAATCTGCGGGTTATCCGCCCGAATAATGGTTTAGAACCAAAATACCTGGATCAGGTTTTAGGAAAAACGGCTAAAACCGCCATTAAAGCGGGTACCCCCTTAACCTGGGAATTGCTTTAATGCGCTACAAAAAGTTAATTACGGTTTACGCCGATATTTTGCATTTACGATTTACCGATACTTTTGCGTTATTGCCGGCTCACGCTATTAACGCTATTAGCCCGGTGAATGTATTTGCCCGTATCCTCCGGGTGATTGGCTACACTGCCGGCCGGTTAATTTTACCTTTGTTTTTACCCTTAAAAAATCAGGAGAACCTTACCGGCAAAATATGGCTGTACGTGGTCAGTAAAAATAATTATGAATCGCTGCAATTCTTGCAAAACCATTTGCCCGGAGCTGTATTTGTGGCGGGTCAAAACAAAGAAATCGGCATCTATAACCAGAAAGTAAACCGTTTATCAACCCGGCGCAAGCTTTTTTATTATTTTAAATTTTTCCCGCTTTTATGGGGATTATACCGGTTAAAAGGCAAGCGGGCTTTGCGCTTTTTCGATTTAATTTATGTGGCCACTGGTTACTACGAGTTATCGGTTCATTATTTAAAAAAGTATCGCCCAAAAGCTATTATTTTTGCTAACGACCATAACACCGATCCCCGGGCTTTGTTATTGGCCGCTAAAGCCGCAGGGGTGCCAACCATTTACATTCAGCATGCCAGTGTAAGTACCAGTTTTCCGCCGCTCGCCTTTGATTTAAGCTTGCTCGAAGGCCAGGATAGTTTAAATAAATACCAGGCCTGCGGCCCCATTGCGGGCACAGTGCAGTTTATTGGCATGCCTAAGGCCGACGATTTTTTAAAAAATAAAAAACAGCGCACACAAATTAAAGCCATTGGGGTTTGTGCCAATATTATTGATGAGTTACAAGCTATTCAGGAACTATTAACCCGCTTAACCCAGGAATTTCCGGATAGAATTATCTCCTTTCGCCCCCACCCCAGCGATACACGCAACTTTAATTTTATTTTTAAAATAAACCCCGCTATTCAATTTTCTGATGCTAAAGCAGAACCGGCATTTTCGTTTTTAACGAAACAAGATGCCTTGATTGCTGCCGATTCTTCCATTCACCTGGAAGCTGTAATGCTTAATGTTCTTAGCATTTACTATCGTCTGGAAAAAAGTAATTTTATTACCGACTATTACGGTTACGTGCAACACGGCCTGGTAGAACAAGCCCCTAATCTGGACCAATTAATTATTATTTTAAAAAAGTATCAGTACCAAAAACCCGAGGTGTCGGAGCGGGCCCGCTATTACAATGCAGTAATCGGTACCGAGTACGAAGGCCGAAGCCATGAGATGGCCATCCAGCATATTCAGGCGTTTTTAAATAAAAATACCCGCCGCAATTAATGGAAGCTATATTCCGGTACGTTCTCGATCAATTTAACATAATATACCAACTCCAAGCCCCAGTTGAAATTTATTATGGATTAAATAATACCAGCCGGATTCAAATTAAAGCGGCGCAGACTGCTTTCTTCCAAAACACATCTCCTTTCCCCGATGCCCCGCCGGTTTATTATACCTGGAAAAATCAAAAAATCCCCTTCTGGTTTGAATCGCTGCCAACCGAGGAAATTATAACTTTGATTAATGGTAAGGCCATTATTCAGGTAGATATCATTGCGAATGCGTTTTACTTTTTGAGCGGCTGGCAGGAATACTATTCTGCCGAAAGAGACCAATACGGACGATTTCCTTACCGGGCAAGTTTGCAGCATCAATACAATTTTATTACCCTGCCGGTGGTAAACTATTACTTCGATATTTTAAAAACTGCTATTGAACAGGTTTATGGAATTACATTAAAATCTGTTTTGGCGGATAATGCTGATTTTACTACCTGCCTGACCCACGACGTAGATAATTGCCAAACGGCTTGGCTGGTGGAAGGAATGCAAGCGCTCCGGAAAGGTAAATTTTTAAATTTTTTAAATTTACTTAGCTTAAAGGTGGCTGGAAAAGATAACTGGTTTAACGTACCGGCGGTTATGCAAACCGTGCAGCAATACGGGGCACAATCTACCTTTTTCTTTTTGGCCAATAATCGTAAACACCAGGGCATTGCCAACGCCGATTATGATGTAACCCAAGCGCTTTACCAGAAATGGCTCACTTTATTGCAGCGCCATAATTTTGAAATTGGGGTACACGGCAGCCACATTACCGCTCTGGAACCAGGTAAACTAGCCCCAGAAAAGTTAAAAATAAAAGCCCGAGTGCGGGGTAACCGTTTTCATTATTTACGCTTTGAACCCCTCCTGACACCTACCTTAATGGATGAAGCCCAACTGGCGTACGACAGCACCTTAGGTTTTTCGGAGCATTTTGGATTTCGCCACGGTACTTGCTTTCCGTTTCGCCTGTTTAATTTTAAGACCCAACAAAGCTATTCGTTTTTAGAAATACCCTTGCACCTAATGGACGCCACGCTGCACCACCCCAAATACCTGCAACTTACCACCGACGAGATATTACCAGCCATTAAACCCATGCTCCAGGAAATTAAAAAGTTTGGCGGTTGTTTTACCTGGCTTTGGCACAACGAAAATTTTTCACAAAATAATGGGCACAATGGTCCGGCGGCCTTTAAAAGCATTATGGCGTACTTACAAGAGCAACAAGCTAACTTTAAAACTACCGGTCGGGTTTATGATTTGCTGCAGCCGCATCGGCCAGATTAAATAATAATTTCCGTTATTTGCACACTTTTAAAATTTACAGGGCGCATGGGCATCATTAAACGGCAAGGCATTCAGAACAGCATTATTTCTTACGCCGGGGTGCTTATTGGTTACGTAAACGTGATGGTACTTTTTCCGCGCATGTTAAGTGTGGAACAGGTGGGTTTAACCCGGGTGTTACCCAACATTGCCATTGTACTGGCGCAATTGTCGGCTTTGGGTTTCGGGAGTGCCGGCATTAAGTTTTTTCCTTTTTTCCGGGATAAAGCTTTAAAGCATCATAATTTTTTAACTTTTTTGCTGGGAATACCCCTCCTGGGTTTTAGCATTATTATAGGGTTATTCTATCTTTTTCAACCGCAAATACTAGATTATTACGCCAAAGAAGCGCCGTTGCTCCGGCAGTATTCTTACTACATTGGTCCGCTGAGCTTATTTACACTTTTCTACACTTTATTTAATAGCTACTTAACCTCGCTTTACAAAACGGTTATTCCGTCCTTTACTAAAGAATTTCTGCTGCGGGTGGGCGTGAGTGTATGCGTGCTGCTGTACGCCTACGACTTCATAAATTTTGAAACTTTCTTGTTTTTATTTATTGCGGTAAACGCCGGTATTACGCTGGTTTTGCTGGTTTACATTGTATGGCTTAAGCAATTTTATGTATCGCCTAAGTTTACCCAGTGGCGAGGGCAGCCCATTAGGCCAATGCTGCAATATGGCTTATATGCCTTTTTGGGAAACATTTCCAGCACCATTATTACCGTTATCGATTCCATCATGATTACGCATTATAATGGGCTCGGCGATGCCGGTATTTACACCACAGCTACCAATGTAGCCAGCATTATTTTAATTGCGGGTAGTTCCATCTATAAAATTGCGTCGCCTAAAATTGCCGATTACTGGAAAAATAACGATTTAAAAACCATGCAGGTGCTCTACAAACAAGTTACCCGCATTAACATGGTGGTGGGCTGTTTGTTATTTATTGGCATCTGGGCTAACATTCATAATTTATTAGCGCTGCTACCTAAAGCTTATAGCGCAGGAAAGTACGTCATCTTTTTCGTATGTGCGGCCCGTTTGTTTGATTTAGCTTCGGGTATTAACGGCTACATTTTATTAACCTCGCCGCGTTACCGCTGGGACCTTATTTTTAATATTTCCTTAGCCTTACTCACTATCGTGGCAAACCCGTTTTTTATCCGGAATTATGGCATCAACGGGGCAGGCTTCGTGTTTTTTATTGTGTACGGGGTTATCAATACTATTCGGGTAGCCTGCGTGTATTACTTCTATAAAATGCAGCCTTTCGATAAAACTTCGGTGCAAATTATTATGCTGGCCTTGCTGGCTTACGTGGTGGGTTGGCAACTGCCTTTTATGTACCATCCGTTTGTAGACATTGCCATCCGGTCGGTTTTAATTACCCTGGTTTACGGCATCGGCGTTATACGTCTGAACCTGGCTCCTGAAATGACGGATAAATTGCTCGCCAATATCCGGAAGATTTAAGTAAAGCTTGTCTGATTTTTAAAAAATTTTAAAATATGGAAAGTGATGTATTGCACCTGGTCTAAAGTAAGAGCGGGATGCATGGGTAAGGCAATTACTTTCGGGCAAATAGCTTCGGCTACCGGAAAATCCCCGGTCTGATAACCCAAATGCTGGTAGGCCGGTTGCGTATGCAACGGACTGGGATAATAAACCGCAGTTGGAATTTGCTGTTCGTGCAAATAGTGCCGCAGAGAATCCCGGTACCCGGCAGGTACTTGTATCACATACTGGTTAAAAACATGCGTACTTTCTAGGGATCGTGCCGGAACTTGAATAAAGGTGTTATTTTGCAGCAATTGATCGTACTGCTGGGCTATTGCTTGTCGTTGGGAAATGTAAAAATTTAAAAAATTTAATTTTACCAGCAGAAATGCCGCTTGTAACGTATCTAACCGGGAATTAACCCCAACGCGCGCATATGTATATTTCTGGCTTTGTCCGTGCCGGGTAATTTGCCGCATACTCGTAGCTAGTTTCTGGTCGCGGGTAAAAATGGCACCACCATCGCCGAGGGCTCCCAGCATTTTAGTAGGGAAAAAAGAAGTTGTTCCGATATGACCCACTGTGCCGGCATACGCCGACTTTCCTTCTGAGCTTAAACATTGAGCGCCTAGACTCTGGGCATTATCTTCAATTAAATACAGTTGGTGCTGGCGGCAAAACTCGCTAAGAAAACCTAAACCGGCGCATTGCCCGAACAAATGTACTGCTATAATAGCCCGGGTTTTAGCAGTAAACCGGGCTTTTACCGAATTGGGTTCTAAAGAAAAAGTATCTGGCAGCACATCTGCTAACACCGGCACGAAGCCCAATAAAACTACCACTTCCAACGCCGATACGTAATTAAATGCCGGAAGAATTACTTCGCTGCCGGGTGGTAAATCCAACGCCATTAAAGCAATTTGCAACGCATCGGTACCATTACCGCAAGTAATAACTTCGGGTACCCGCACCAAATTTCCTAAAGCCTTTGCAAAAGTTTTAACCGGCGCCCCGTTAATAAAATCGCCCGACTGGAGCACCTCGTTAAAAGCGCTTTCCAAGGCTGTTTGCAATAATTTACCAGTATCTTGGGCGTCAGATAAACTAATTGGATTCATGAGCGGGAAAAGCAATTATTTTAAAAATTTTAATATAATACAAGATAAGCTCCTCGAACCGGAAGCATAATTATTCCCGGATAAGCCTTTGCCAGAACCCGGCCCAAAATGATACTTTTGAAACAATATAGGTTTAAATACGTTTTTATAGTTGTACATTTTCTGGAATAAGCATAAAACACCAGAAGAATTTAGAACTTAAAACTATGAAAAAATTATTTAAAACTCCGGTTCTGGGCTATGCTTTAGCCTTTGGTTTGGCTGCCACGCAGCTAAGCTGTTCATCGGATACTAAAAATACTTCCACCGAAACCATTACCAGCACCCCTACCGAAGGCGAAACTGCTTACACTGATTTTAGAAATTACGTAAGTACCCTGGACTCCAGCACCATTGCCACTATGGATACGGCCAGCAATAGCTGGAAAGACCAGCGCACCTTATACCGTGAAAAAACCGCGCATTTAGATCAGTACCGCAACGATTTTGATGCTAATCGCCAACAAGAAATTGATCAGTTAAAAACCCGTTATGATTCGTACTGGGGCACCAACCAAAGCGGTGGCACCGTGGGCGATAAGGTAGACAATACCATTGCGGATGTGCAGGCCACCGGCGAAAAAGTGGGTGATAAAGTAGAGCGAGGCGCCCATAAGGCCGGACAAGCCGCCAAGGAAACCGGTAAAGATGCCAAAGCAACCGCTAATAACGTGGCCAGCCGCGTAGGTACTGCCGCCGAAAATACCGCCGAAGATGCGAAAGAAACCGGCAGTAAAGTAGGCAGCAAAGTAGGTACCGCCGCCAAAAATACAGCGCAGGATGTAGCCCAAACCGGTGAGAAAGTAGGTAATAAAGTGGGTACCGCCGCTAAAAACACCGTGAAGGATGTGGGCGAAGCCGGCAGCAAAGTGGGCCACGCAGCCAAAGAAACCGGTAAAGACGTAAAAGAAGGCGTAGTAAAAGGCGCCAAAGCCGTTGGTAAAACTGCCGACAAAGCCGGCGAAAAAGTAAAAGATGCTTTCGACGGCAAAAAAGAAAACGAATAATTCCGACCTATCTCGATATAAAACTATGAAAATAACAGAAGCCCGGTTATCTACCGGGCTTCTGTTATTTTTAAGCTTAGCTGATTTTATTCCAAAACTTAAATTTTTAAAAATTTTGCTTTTGGGTTTTCTGTATGGCGTTTACGAACAAGCCTAATTTATACATGTCCAATAAAACTAAACTTGGGCAGGCGCTACGCAATCGAACTAAAAGCAACGACTGCACCTTTACAAAAATCCAGCGGAATAAATTTACCGCTTTTACTTTTTTTAAAAATCTGTAAGTTCGAATCAACGAGGATGATACAACTTGCCCACTCTGGTTTAGCAGTACCAAATTATTTACCGCCTGTTCGGTTTTAAGTAAAAAGTTTGCAGTAGAAACTAAGCCCGCGTGACAAACCGGATTATCTAGGTGCCACACGGGTATTTTTGCTTTTGCCAGGTGAGTACCCCAAAGCGTATCTTCGTGGCCATAAGATGCAAATACTTCGGGTAAGGGATTAGCCAGATACAAAGCCCGGCTTACAAAAAGGTTGTTTACCTGAATTTGCTGATAAGGATTTTGCTGCCGGATAACGGCTGGGCGTTGTTCCCGCTTTTGGCCGTAATACCAGTGCAAGCGATACTCCGGAGCTGGCGGCTCCGGCTGGTACACAGTGCCTCCAACGTAAACCGTATCCGGCTTGGCTGCTTGTAAATAAGTAGCGATAAATTCTTCCGAAATAATTTGGGAATCATTATCCAGAAAAAGCAGGTACGCGTACCTGGCTTTCCGGGCAAGTACATTCCGGATGGCCGCACGGCTAATGTTTACCGGCAGCTCTTCGTAAATTACATTTTTCAAAAATTTTACTTTTTGGTTACCGATTTTGCACCCGTTATTTGAAGCATCGTCGAGGCAAATAATTTCGTACGCAATAGCGGCTCGTTGGCATTGCGCCTGGAGCTGGTGCACTATGGTAGTAATGTGGTAATTATAAACAGGAATCAGGATAGATACCTCAGATACCATCCTTTAATGAGAAACTTTGTTTCGCCGAATCCAAGACTTTGCCTTGCTCGCATTTTAAAATGCGGTGCGGATACGCGTTGATGATTTGGTGATTGTGCGTCGCCATTAAAACAGCAGTACCCCGGTTATTAATTTGATTAAACAACTGCATAATGCCATCGGCCACTTCGGGGTCCAGGTTACCAGTAGGTTCGTCGGCAAATAAGATTACCGGATCGTTGAGCAAGGCCCGGGCAATTACCACGCGCTGCTGCTCCCCGCCCGAGAGTTGGTGCGGCATTTTGTTCGAAGCCGAATCTAAACCTACCTGCATTAATACTTCCGAAATGCGTTGTTTAATCTTGGAAGAATCTTTCCAGTTGGTTGCTTTTAACACAAACCGCAAATTTTCCGCCACGGTCCGGTCGAACAGCAATTGAAAATCCTGAAATACAATCCCGATTTTGCGACGCAGAAAAGGCACCTGGTTGCGCGGTAATTTAAAAATTGGGAAACCCGCCACACTGGCCATGCCGCTGCGCAAAGGCAAATCGGCGTACAAGGTTTTTAATAAAGAAGATTTACCGCTACCGGTACGACCTACCAGATACACAAATTCGCCTTTATCAATATCAAAAGAAACGCCCTGTAATACCGTTTGCACGTCCTGGTGAATGGAAACGTCTTTTAACGATACCACCGGCGCAGAAGAAGAAAAATCACGCATATTCAAATTTCCAGTTTCTGGAGCTTTCCAAATTCCAGTTCTTGTATAACGGCCGCCAAAGCAGTTTCCTTATCGGCTAACCCGTACCGCTCTAAATTCTTTAACGGACGATCGGCCCGGAAGTAGGCAATCAGCACGAAATTTTCGTCGCGTAACTGAATATAATCCGGAATTTTGGCTTTGCCTTTTACTTTAATGATGTACACGTTATTTAAATTATGAATTAGAAATTAAAAATTAGAAAGAGTAAAACAGATTAAACACTATATTTAATACAGCACCAATTTCTAATTTTTAATTCCTAATTTCTAATTTTTATTAACCGTTTACTTTTTTATGATCGGCCAGGAATTTAGCCAAACCACTATCGGTAAGCGGGTGGTTCAGTAAAGAGGTAATTACATTTAACGGGCAGGTAACCACATCGGCACCAACTTCGGCGCACTGCAACAAATGGTTGGTATGGCGCACCGAGGCAGCTAATACTTCGGTGGGGTAACCGTAGTTGCTGAAAATCTGAACGATTTGCTCGATTAACTGCATGCCATCCTGGCCAATATCATCTAAGCGGCCAATAAACGGCGATACGTAAGTAGCCCCGGCTTTAGCGGCTAACAAAGCCTGGCCCGCGTTAAAAATTAAAGTGCAGTTAGTTTTAATTCCTTTATCGGAGAAATATTTAATCGCTTTTACGCCTTCCCGGATCATGGGTACTTTTACCACAATGTTAGGGTGCAGTTCGGCCAGCATTTCGCCTTCCCGGATAATACCTTCGTAATCCACGGCAATTACTTCGGCGCTAATGTCGCCGTCTACGATGTCGCAAATAGCCTTGTAATGGGCCATTACGTTGTCGTGGCCTTTTATGCCTTCTTTCGCCATCAGCGACGGATTAGTGGTAACACCATCCAGAATGCCTAAATCGTAAGCTTCCCGGATTTCGTTCAGGTTAGCAGTATCAATAAAAAATTTCATAGCGATAAAGTTAATTTTTTTACCGCGCAAAGCTACGCGAAATTAAACGGAAATCAGCAGCGAAAAAGAAAGAAATTAAAAAGGAGAAATTAGAGGAAGGAATAAAAAAAGTGGCAAACCGAACATCGCACCGCTCAACCACCTACCCTTGCTTCCTTCCGAACCTGGGGGAGTTCAGCAGGAGCTGGTCGTGCCGATTTGCCGCTGCAAAGATAGAAAAGGATTTTGAACTCACAATAACCAAATCACAGATTTTTGCGGATTAATCGGATTACACGGATTATTATTGTCAGAACCTTGATTTACAGGATTAAAAAATTACCCTGATTTATAATTGTAATTTGGTATTGCAAATCAATAAAATAAACCAGTGTAAATTATATTTTTATTATATAATTTATATAATTGACTTGAAGGATACTCTATTAAATAAGAATTAGTAGAATATTTTTTAAAATTTACCCGAGTTCATAGCTATCCTGAAATCCTGTAAATCAAGGTTCTGGCAAAAATAATCTGCGTAATCCGATTAATCCGCGAAAATCCGTGATCCGAATTAATCCAGCCTTGGTTCCTTAAAGTTGGTGATGGCCTGGTACACCATCGCTTTAAATTTGTCGCTTAAAGAGCCACCCGTACTATTCGGCGCTTTTTGGGTATAGATTAAGGCCACGATACCTTCTTTGGGGTCTACCCAATAACTCGTACCAAAATAGCCGCCCCATTCATAAGAACCTTCAGATACGCCTAACTTGGCAGCGCCTTTAGCCGTGATTATACCAAAACCTAAACCAAACTTGTTGTTTTCGCCCTGGTTTACGTCGCCAATCTGGTTGGTGGTCATTAAACGTACGGTTGCCGGACTAATAATTTGCTTGCCATTGTACGATCCCTGGTTCAACATCATCTGCAGAAATTTAGCGTAATCGGTGATGGTAGAAGATAAACCCGCGCCCCCAGAAAAGTAAGTACCATTGGTCACTTTCGGGTAATCTAATGATAAACCTGGACGGTCAGCTGCTTTAATCGTATTTTTTTGGGCATCTTCGGTAAACAAGTTCGCCAGCCGGTTTTGCTTATTCGTGGGTAAGTAAAAATAAGTATCCTGCATATCCAGCGGTTCAAAAATGCGGGTGCGCATAAACTGGTCCAGCGGCATGCCCGATAATACTTCAATTAAATACCCGAGCACATCGGTACTTAAACCATACGTAAATTTTTCGCCGGGTTGGTGCATGAGTGGTAATCCGCCTAAGCGGTTCATGGCGTCGCCCACTTTGCCGTTAGGAGTACCAATACCGCTGGTTACATTAGCTTTGGCATAAATAGCTACCGCCTCTTTGCTCCCGATACCCGCGTACCCAATGCCCGAAGTATGGGTAAGTAAATGCCTTATGGTAACTTCACGTTTGGCAGGCACGGCCGTGTAAGTAGAATCCTTTTCGTTGAATTTTTCCAGAACTTTTGGATTTTTAAAAGTGGGAATGTATTTAGATGCCGGATCGTCGAGCAAAAATTTACCTTCTTCAAACAACAGCATAACGCCCAGGCTGGTCAGGGCTTTGGTTTGGGAGGCAATGCGCATAATGGCATCGGGCGATAAGGGCGTTTTCTTATCTAAATCATTTACGCCAGTGGCTTTTTGGTACACTATTTTACCATCGCGGGCAATAAAGGCAATAGCGCCGGGCACGTAATTTTTACTTGTGTATTCCCGGATCATGTTATCCAGGCGTTGCAGCCGTTCACTGCTCATGCTTACTGTTTCGGGAGCAGCATTTTTAAAAATTACTCCAGATTTGGGGCTGGCTATTTTTTGGGCATAACTAAAAACTACACTGCAAGTTAGCAGTAAACTAAGTAAATATTTTTTCATAATTTTCTGGAAGGTTAAAGCGCGTATAAGTTAATTTTTATTTACCAGGAGTAACTGTAACTTAGCCATAAATTAAGCTTTTTTTAAAATTACGCGATTTAAAACAGATGTAAATAAAATCTGTTTGCTATAAACATACTTATTGTGTTGAAGTAAAAATCACCTGCCCCTAGCTAATGGTAAATGTACCCGTACCTAAAACCATTCAAAACACGTTTATAGTATCGCTTGCTGTTTTATGTATTACGTTTATTCTGGCGTTGTACAGTGTTAACAGAATAGATACCAAATCAGATTGGGTAGAACATACTAACCTGGTGTTGCTCCGGCTAGAAGACATCTTATCGTATTTACAAGATGCCGAAGTAGGCCAGCGGGGCTACTTACTCACCGAAAACCCGGATTTTTTAAAACCTTATTACGGCGTTTACGACCAGTTACTGCAAAGCTACAACCAAGCACGTAAATTAACCCACGATAATTATCAGCAGCAACAACGGCTAGATACCTTATTGGTATTAATTAACAAGCGGTTTGAGGTATTAAACCGCACCATTGCTTTGGGTAAAAAAGGAGAACAGGATTCGGCCACTGCCTTAGTTATGTCCCAACAAGGCAAAAAGCTCATGGACCAAATCCGGGTTTTAATAAACCGCATGGAAACCGAAGAGCTCCGGTTAAAAAAAATCCGGTACGATCAGGTGAAAAAGTCATCGATATTAACGGCTATCTTAATTTCTATTTCTTCTTTTCTGGCATTATTAATTTGCATTATTGCTTACCGGGTTACCAAAAAAGAAATAAAGCAAACCCTAAAACTGCAACATCAGCTAGCGCAGTCGAACCAGGAAATTAAACAAACCAACGAAGAACTAAAGCAAGCCGAAGCCACTTTAAAGCAACTTAACACTACTTTAGAAGCCAAAGTAGCGGAAAGAACGGCTTATTTAACGCACGTAAAAGATGATCTTAATTTATTAAATCAGGAGCTTTTTGAAAAAAACCAAAGATTAAACCGGGTTAATACCGATTTAGATAATTTTATTTATGCGGCCTCGCACGATTTAAAAGCCCCGGTTACCAACATTGAAGGTTTAATTAACCTAATCAAAAAAACCGATTGCTACCAGGACGAAGACACCAAAGAAATAATTGACAGAATGGGCGTATCCGGCGAAAAATTAAAAAACGCCATCGAAGATTTATCCGTGGTTATTCGGGTGCAAAAAGAATTAGACTTAAACACCGAAGTGATTGATGTGGGCACTATTATTCAGGACATCCGCATCTCCATCGCCGATTTGCTACAAGCCTCGCAGGCCCAAATAAATTTAAAAATTGATCCTGCCGCCCCAATTAAATTCTCGCGGAATAACTTCCGGAGTATACTGTATAATTTAATTTACAATGCCATTCAGTACCGTTCTTACGAAAGAACCCCCGAAATTTTAATTTCCACTACCAGCATTCCGGGTAATACTTTGCTTACCGTAAGTGATAATGGCATTGGATTTAACCCGGCCAAAAAAGACAACATATTTCTATTGTTTAAGCGGCTGCACAACCACGTAGAAGGCTCCGGGGTGGGTTTATTTATCGTAAAAAGAATGCTGGATAATGCGGGCGGTAAAATAGAAGTAGAAAGCGAAGAAAACGCAGGCACTACGTTCCGGCTATATTTCCCGGTTTAAATTTTTTTAAAAAACTCTCGGTTGCAAAGGCAAAGTTTCGCCGTCCGGATTAAAACATTTTTCCTTAACTTTGCGCATGCCAGAAAAAATTCTCATTCTCGATTTTGGTTCGCAATACACCCAACTAATTGCCCGCCGGGTACGCGAACTTAATGTTTACTGCGAAATTCATCCGTTTAATAAAGTTCCGGCTTTTACCCCGGATATTAAGGGCGTTATTTTATCGGGCAGCCCTTGCTCGGTGCGCGACGAAGACCATCCGAACCCGGACTTAAACCAATATTTAGGTCAAACTCCCGTATTGGGTGTGTGCTACGGCGCTCAGTTGCTCGCCTTTGAAAATGGCGGCGATGTCATTGCTTCAACAATTCGCGAATACGGCCGGGCCCGGCTCAGCGAGGTACACGCCACCAACCGGCTATTAAAAGAAATAACCATTGGTTCTCAGGTGTGGATGTCGCACGGCGATACCATTAAGCAAATTCCGGATAATTTTGAAATTATTGCCTCTACCGATTCGGTGGCGGTGGCCGCGTATAAAATTGCCGGCCAGGAAACCTACGGCATTCAGTTTCACCCGGAAGTAACCCACACCACCGAAGGTAAAACCTTGCTGCGTAACTTTGTGGTGCATATCTGCGGGTGCCAGCAAGACTGGACTCCCGACCAATTCATTGAATCTACAGTTCAGGAATTGCGCGATTTAATTGGTAACGACAAAGTAGTTTTGGGTTTATCGGGCGGCGTCGATTCGTCGGTAGCGGCCATGCTGATTCACCAGGCCATCGGCAAAAACTTGTATTGTATTTTTGTAGATAACGGTTTGCTGCGCCACAACGAATTCCAAAGCGTATTGGACTCGTACCAGCACATGGGCTTAAACGTGAAAGGTGTGGATGCCAAAGCAAATTTCTATAACACTCTGGCTGGTTTAACCGATCCGGAACAAAAACGCAAAGCCATTGGCCGGGTTTTCATCGAAGTTTTTGACGAAGAAGCGCACCAGATTGAAGACGTAAAATGGTTGGCCCAGGGCACCATTTACCCCGACGTGATTGAATCCGTTTCGGTAAAAGGCCCATCGGTTACTATCAAGTCGCACCACAACGTAGGCGGACTACCCGATTTCATGAAATTAAAAGTAGTAGAGCCGCTGAAAAGTTTATTTAAAGACGAAGTGCGCTTAGTTGGTAAAACATTAAACATCGATGATTTGATTTTAAGCCGGCACCCTTTCCCGGGACCAGGTTTGGCAATCCGCATTATCGGCGACATTACCCCGCAAAAAGTGCACATCCTTCAGCAAGTTGATCATATCTTTATTTCGGGCTTACGCACATCTGGTTTATACAACGAAGTTTGGCAAGCCGGCGCCATGTTGCTGCCAGTGCAAAGCGTGGGCGTAATGGGCGACGAACGCACTTACGAAAACGTTGTAGCCTTACGTGCCGTAACCAGCGTAGACGGCATGACCGCCGATTGGGCGCATTTACCTTATGAGTTTTTAGCGGACGTTTCGAACGAAATTATAAACAAGGTAAAAGGCGTAAACCGCGTAGTGTACGATATAAGCTCTAAACCACCGGCTACCATTGAGTGGGAGTAATTAGTTTATAGTTGGAAGATTGGAAAGTTAGAAGGTTGAACGATTTTTTAAATTTTGGCAATCTTCTAATCTATCTAATCTTACTTTCCAGGAGTTTTGGTGCTCCGAAAATTTTAAATTTTTAAAAATTTACATGAATAATATCTTCCGGTACTTATTTGCCTTTACCTGCTGGCTGCTGTTCATACCTTTGGGGCAGGCCCAAACCACCAGCGATTTGGCTACCAAGTACGCGAATGCCAAACAACTGATTACTGCCAAGAAATTTTCTTTGGCAATGGCAGAACTGCAACCGGTAATTGCGGCCAACCAGGCTACTTACTCGCCGGGGGCCATGTATTTGTATGCAGTAGCGGCTACGCAAAACCAGAAGTACGCCGAGGCCAATCAGAAATTAACTTTACTTAAAAACGCCTATCCCGACTGGGCCAACAAAGCCGATGCCTTGTTTCTGGAAGCTACCGTTGCTTTCGAGCAAAAAGACTATGACCGGGCTTTAACATTAACGGAATCCATCGAGAGTAAAGACCTGGCGGATGAAGTAACGGCCATGAAGTACCATTATTTAAGTCAGTTAACCGAAAAAGCTACCTGGCAAAATTTAGTAAGCCGCCACGAAAACGACAAAATGCTGGGTCAATGGTACGCCGATAAATTAGTGGGGGGTTGGTACACGGCCGCTGATAAAGGAACTTTAGAAGCGTTGATTAAAAAGTTTAAACTGGATAAAAACAAATACTTACCGGAAAATCAGGAAAATTTAAAAAAAACCAGTTTTAATGTAGCGGTTCTTTTTCCTTTCCCACAAAACGAAGCCGAAATAAAAGCCCGGAAAAACCAGTTTGTGACCGATTTATACGGAGGCATGCTGTTGGCGCAAGATTCGCTGGCTAAACAACAAATTCAGCTAAACTTATTTACCTACGATGCTCCTGCCGATACTAATAAGGTAAAAGCTACGCTGCAACTACCCGAAATGCACAACATGGATTTAATTGTTGGTCCGGTTTACAAGTCAGCCAGTAAAATTATTTCCCGTTTTGCCCAGCAAAATTCCATCAACAGCATCAATCCGCTTTCTGATGATTTATACCTGGTTAAGAATAATTTACATCTGTACCTTTTTGAATCATCGATAACAACCCGGGCAAAACAAAGTGCCGCGTATGCCATTCAAAATTTCCCTTTAAAAACGGCGCTGATTATTGCCGAAAACAAAGAAGAAGATACTACGTTTGCCAACGCTTATAAACGGGAATTTGAGCGTTTAGGGGGTAAGATAACGCAGTACAAAAAGTTTAACCCCAAAACTACTTCGGGCGCTACCCTGCTGGCTAATGTGGATTTAAAAGCTTTAGGTCATATTTTGTTGCTATCCAATACGCCGTCGGTAGCAGTGTTTACTTTAAGCAACCTGGCCCAAACCGAAGCCACTACCCCGTTAATTACGTACCCCAGTTGGTTAAACGTAAACCAGATCTCGTTAAGCCAGTTTAACAACCGCGAAATTTATTTTATCTACCCTAAATTTATTGATAATACCCAACCTGGCCCGCAGCAATTCCGCCGAAAATACGCTACCAGGTTTAACGTTCCGCCTACGGTGTATGCTTACTCCGGCTTTGAAATGTTGTATTACTTTGGCCAGGTTTTACAAAAATACGGCAGCCGGTTTAACGGCGGTTTACAGAACGAAGGCCCGGTTTCGGGCGTTTTATTCCAGGGGATTGGTTATGCGGGAGCTCAGGATAATCAATACGTACCATTAATAAAAATGCAGGACCTGCAGCTTACCGTAGTAAATCCTATTTTCCGGTAAGTTATACCCATCAACAAGCATTAAGCATGATTCAAAACAGTCAGAATTTATTTGAGCGCGCGCAGCAAGTAATACCCGGAGGCGTTAACTCGCCGGTGCGGGCATTTCGCGCCGTAGGCGGCAACCCGGTTTTCATGACTTCGGCCAAAGGCCCTTACCTCTACGACGAAGATAACAACCAGTACCTGGATTTTATAAATTCCTGGGGACCAATGATATTGGGGCATGCCTGCGACCACGTAGAAAAAGCCGTACACGATGCGCTCGGCAAATCATTTTCATTCGGGGCGCCTACCCGCCGCGAAGTAGAAATGGCCGAGTTAATCATATCCATGGTTCCTTCCGTGGAAAAAGTACGCATGGTAAACTCCGGCACCGAAGCAACCATGTCGGCAGTACGGGTTGCGCGGGGTTATACCGGCAAAGATAAAATTATTAAGTTCGAAGGCTGCTACCACGGCCACGGCGATTCTTTTTTAATTTCGGCGGGCAGCGGCGCTATTACCCTGGGCGTACCCGATAGTCCGGGGGTTACCAAAGGCGTAGCGCAGGATACCATTACGGTGCCTTACAATAACCTGGAAGCGGTAAAAGCGGCCGTAGAAGCCAACCACGGCGAAATTGCTGCCATTATTCTGGAACCCGTAGTGGGCAATATGGGCCTGGTGCCGCCCGTAAATGGCTTTTTACAAGGCTTACGCGACCTTTGCGACAAGGAAGGTATTATATTAATATTTGACGAAGTAATGACCGGTTTCCGGCTAGCCAAAGGCGGCGCCCAGGAATTATTTAACGTGATGCCCGATTTAACCACCATGGGTAAAATTATCGGGGGCGGTTTACCGGTGGGCGCTTACGGTGGCCGCCGCGAAATTATGGATTACGTAGCTCCGGCCGGTCCGGTGTACCAGGCAGGTACTTTATCGGGTAACCCCATTGCCATGGCTGCGGGTTATGCCATGCTCACCTACCTGAACGAACATCCCGAAGTATATGCTTACCTGGATAATATAACGGGTAAAATGGTAGCAGGCATGCGGGACAATTTAGCCCAATTAAACCTGGATTATACCATTAACCAGGTAGGTTCTATGTTCAGTATTTTCTTTACCTCTAACCCGGTTACCGATTTTACTTCGGCAAAACAATCGGATTTAGCTTTGTTTGGGCAGTATTTTAACAGCATGTTACGGCAAGGCATTTACCTGGCTCCTTCGCAGTTCGAAACCTTGTTTGTGTCCGTTGCTTTAACCGACGAACTAGCTGACCAGTACATTGCCGCTAACCGTAAGGCTTTACAGGAAATTCATCAACCAGCTTAATTATTCCGGGGCTGGCCGGTAACTTTTGAGTAAAAAGCCAGCCCCGCTAAATTTACCAACGGCTATTCGGCAAATAATTCTTATTTTTAAGCTTGATTTGCAAGCACCATGATCTTAACCGATAAAGAAATTCTGGCCGAAATAGCGAAAGGCAACATTGTAATTGAGCCTTATAACCGCAGTTGCCTCGGCACCAACTCCTACGATGTACATTTAGGCAAGCACCTGGCCACCTATAAAGACGATATTATTGACGCCCGCAAGCACAACGAAATTTTGCATTTCGAGATACCGGAAACCGGCTTTGTGTTGCAGCCTTCTACCTTATACTTGGGCGTAACCCAGGAATACACCGAATCGCACGCGCACGTGCCTTTCCTGGAAGGTAAATCAAGCGTGGGCCGTTTGGGTATTGATATCCACGCAACGGCCGGTAAAGGCGACGTAGGATTTTGCAACACCTGGACTTTAGAAATTTCGGTTACCCAGCCCGTGCGGGTATACGCCGGCATGCCCATTGGGCAACTTATTTACTTTGAAGTAAAAGGCGATATCGAGAATTTGTACAATAAAAAATCCAACGCTAAATACAACCAACGTACCGAGTTCCCAGTGGAGTCGATGATGTGGCGCAATCAATTTTAGTATTTAGATGCTAGATGCTAGATGTTAGATGTTAGATGTTAGACTTTAATTGATTGAAAAGAAAAATATTGAAACTGATATTCAGCAAAATAGTTTAAGCTAATCCTTGGCTTAAGTACGTTTTTTAAAAATTTAATTTTTGATGCCTCTTCTGGTTTAACCACCGCAAGAGGCATTATTATTTAATCCATTGAAACACTATGTAGCGAATTTACTTACCAATGCATTGCCGCCAGCTTAAGCTGGCGGCAATGCATGAAAGGAATTTTTAACTTCTAACTTTATAAATTTTTAAAAATTTCAATTTTCCAAAACTGCCATTCTTTACCTGTTACGGCCTTGCCTTGGTAATCCAACATCCTGCGCTGGTTTGCGTTATAAACCACAGAAGAAATCTTATTTTCTAAATAATTGTTCATTAATATCCGGTAAGGAATTTAAAATAGCAGCTATGAAAAAGATATTAATAACGGCGTGCTTCACTTGGTTTTCTGTAGTTGGTAGTATGGCGCAAAACGAATCTAAAGCAGACTTAGTGAAGCAACGAGCCGACCGGCTTTCGGATCAGATGATACAGGAGTTGCGCCTGAATAACTACCAGGCTAAACGTTTACGGGAAATAAACCAGGACAAAGTAAGTAAAATAGTGACTATCGAGCAGAAATACGCCAATAATCCGGAGCTGGTAGAGAAAAACAGTAAGAATGTATGCCGCGAACGCGATAAAGAACTGGAAAGTTTTTTAAGTTTTGACCAATACAGTAAATACTACGGTAGTCGTTCGGAGTTTTACCAGTACGATAAAGATTTCGCTAAAAGCCTGGGCCTGGTAAAATCAACTTCTTCCGATAAAAAACCGAATACCGATCAGGTTTTAAAACCATCAGTTAATTAAATGTACTTGGATTCAAACCAACAAAAAAGGCCTTGCGGGTGCAAGGCCTTTTTTGTTGTTATTTATTTTCTTCTTCGTCCACGTGCTTCATGAGCTCCTGGCAAAGTTTCTTCATTTTTTCGGCCATAACGGTGTCGTTGGTGGCGCGCTGCAGGCTTTCGGCCATAGAGCCGATGGTATCAATGCAAAAGTATTTCATTTCGTTTACGGGCATGTCTTTGGTCCATAAATCAATTTTCATGGTACCGGCTTCGTTGCGGTCCCAGAGGGCAATGTTTATGGCTTTGGCAAAGTGAATGGCTTCGCCGGCATCGGTAGCGCGCCACGAAATTGCTTCCGGCACGTGCTGATCATCGAGGGCAATGCTGAAGTATATTTCTGATTTTTTCATAAGTCAGGTTATAAGTAATATGTTTTAAGTTATCCGTTCAAAACACGTAATAGCATTTTAAGGCAAAGGTAAGGCTTCAACCGGTATTTATAAATCGTTCCGCAAAATTATTCCGGAGGTGGGTGGTGTAAGCCATGGCTAAAGCTTAATCCAATAAAAAAGGGAAGCATTAACTTCCCTTTCTGTATTCCTAAATTTTAAAAATTTAAAAATTTCCACTTATAACCGGTAACCTACAACTTATAACTTTTAATTACACGTAGTTATTTAACATAACCGGCATTACCAACATTAAAATATTTTCGTTGTCGTCGTTGTTGGTTGGCATGAGTAAGCCGGCCCGATTCGGGGTAGAAAGCTCCAGGTTCACTTCATCGGAGTCGATGTTGTTGAGCATTTCGAGTAAAAACTTGGCGTTAAAACCAATTTCCATGTCCTCGCCTTCGTACTGGCAGCTTAAACGCTCATTGGCTTCGTTCGAAAAATCTAAATCTTCGGCGGAAATTTGTAGTTCGCTGCCGGCAATTTTTAAACGAACCTGGTGCGTGGTTTTATTCGAGTAAATCGAAATCCGGCGCACGGAGCTGAGTAAATCGTAGCGGTCGATGCTTAACTTATTCGGGTTTTTAACCGGGATAACGTTTTCATAATCCGGGTAGCGCTCATCAATTAACCGGCACACCAACCGGATATTATCGAAGCTGAAAGAAGCGTTGGAGGTATTAAACTCCACCCGTACCGATGTAGGCTCGGCGGGTAACGTAGATTTTAATAAAGTAAAGGCTTTGCGCGGAATAATAATGGAAGCGGTATCGCCGGGAGCCACATCGCTGCGGCGGTAACGTAACAAACGGTGCCCATCGGTAGCCACAAAAGTAATGTTGCTATCAGAAAGCTGCACAAAAATACCCGTCATGGCCGGACGAAGCTCATCGGTGCTTACCGCAAATATGGTTTTGTTAATGGCCCGGGCTAACACGTTAGAAGGAACTTCAATGGAGTTCTGGCTTTTTACCACCGGCACTTTCGGGAAATCGGTGGCATTTTCGCCGGACAGTTTGTAGCGGCCGTTCGCCGAACTTAACTCAATGGTGTAAGTCTCTTCGTCGATGGTGAACGTTACCGGCTGGTCGGGCAGGTTTTTTAAAGTTTCGAGTAAGATCCGGGCAGGCGCGGCAATGCGGCCATCTTCCTTTGCTTCCACGTGGATTTCCGTAATCATGGAAGTTTCCAGATCAGAGGCGGTAATAGTTAAGGTACCGTCGTGAATTTCGAACAAGAAATTTTCCAGAATAGGAACTACCGGGTTGTTGGCTACTACCCCGTTTATACTTTGGAGTTGCTTTAATAAAGCAGAAGACGATACAATAAATTTCATTCCTTCAAGGCTGATGTGATGAAACAAAGTTAAAAATAAATAGAGTTTTTCCTACCCCCAAAACCCGCATTGTGGAAATCTTTTGCAAGTTGTGGATATGTTTTCAGAGCGCAAACCAACTCCGGAAAAACTGCCGTAAAACTTAATAAGGCAAGTTTTTAAAAATTTAAAATTTTACCGGCCGCAAAAAACAGCTAGGCCGCATATCGGCGGCGCCGGAGGTAATACTTGCCCAATCCAAACAAGAGTAACAATACCAGAGGGCCGGCCAGGTTAATGATTTGCCAGCGGCTGCGTTCTTCTTTTACCCGGATTTTATCCAGGGGCCGTAAGGTTATTTGCTTCGCTCGTAAGTTAATCAGGCCGCTGTTATCCAACAGGTATTCCATGGCATTCATTACCAAATCTTTGTTGGCGAACCGGGTGCGCATAAAACGGTCGTAGCCCAGTTCAAATGGCTGGTTAGTCTTACGATTTACCTCATTCCAAATTAAATCGCCATCGGAGAAAACAATAATTTTGGCAGGTTTGCCGGCAGTAATAGCGGTGACATTAGCGGGTAAACCTTCCGGTAAAGGCCGGTTGGTATACAACGATGGGAAATTACCTTCGAGCAAATAACCTACGGCTTGCGGGCCTTTATTATACAAACTTGGTTTAATATTTACCCGGGCTTCGTTTAAACTAATGGTAATGGGCGGCGCCAGAATTTTAGTGTACCGCGAAGTAAACAGCAAAGGCGTTTTCTTTATTCCTGAAACCCGTACGCTATCCAGGGTACTCACAAACCGGCCGTAAACGGCATCCAGGTTACGTGTAAGTGGGTGCTGACTAAACGAGTTAATCAACGGAAAATACCGCCAGTTTAATAGTTGGGTCTGGGGCTTGTTGCCAAACATACCGGTTACTACCGGCACCTGGCCCGAGTTAATATCCTGCACCAGATCGGCGTTTACCCGCACGCCGTACTTAAACAGTAAATCATCCAGGTTTACATTATTGGGCAAAGCAAAATAACCCTGGGGCGGAATGCTGTCCATTTCGGCTTTAATGCCGTCTAAAAAAAAGATAGCTCGGCCGCCCTGCATCAAATACTGGTCAATTTTAAATTTTTCGATTTCGGTGTACGGCCGGGTGGGCTTGGCAATTACCAGGGCGCTTAAACTTTGCAGACTGGGCACTTTGTTAATATCTACCCGGTATACATCATAATACTTTTGCAGCGAGGTAATAAAATCAGCCGCTTCGAGGTTATCCAGTTCGCCGTGACCTTCTACAATGCCGATGCGTTTGCGGTTGGTGCTGGCCAGTTTCCGGATAGCCGAAGCCATTTCAAATTCCAGACCTTCGATAGATTGGTTTAACCGTTCATCCGGTAAGGCCGCCTGGTTGCCTTTTAACAGCATCACGGGTTCTTCTTTGCCGTTAGCTGAAAAAATGGCTCCAGGGAAAATCAGTTTTTCTACTTTTTTATCGCCTTCGGTGGCAAATAAATTAGTGGGCTGAATACCTTTTAAAGCCAGATTGGTATACAATTGATTCCGTTTTTTTAAATCGGTACCGGCACTGGGGTCAATAAACGAGTAAGAAAAGTTAGAAGAATACTGCCGGAATTCTTCCAGGGTTTCGCGCACGGCGGCTTGCAAGCGTTTAAAACCCGCGGGAAACTCCCCGGCCAGGTAAACGTCTACGTGCACGGGCTGGGGCAATTCTTTTAGCAATTGGCGGGTGGCTGGCGCCATGGTGTAGCGCTTATCCTGGGTTAAATCAATCCGGAAAAAATAAAAACCCGAAACAACATTGAGTAAAACAACCAGACCAACAAGTACGAAGAATTGCGAAATATCTTTTTGCTTCCGGCTGCTGGTTAAAGCCGCCTTATTTTCGTTTACCATTTTCTGCTCTCCATTACTAATTTGGTAGCCAGTAAAAACAATACTGCCACGCTTACAAAGTATAACACGTCCCGGGAATCAATTAAACCTTTACTCAAAGCACTGTAATGAAAAGAAACGCCTAACTGACTGATGACATACGAAGCCGTACCCCACACGTCAATAGCAGCCAGCGAATCGAAGCCGGAGTACAGCAGAAAACAAAAAAACACCGCAATGATAAACGCTACAATCTGGTTTTCGGTGAGGGCCGAGGCAAATATACCAATGGCGGTAAAAATGCCCGCCAAAAACACCATGCCCAAATACGAACCCGCTACCGCCGCCGAGTCGAGGTTACCGGCCGGACTGCCCAGCGTATACACCGAATAATAATAAATTAAGGTGGGCAGCAAAGCCAGAACGGCCAGACACAAGCAAGCCAAAAATTTACCGGTAATTAATTCCAGGTCGGTGATGGGCTTGGTGAGGAGCAATTCAATGGTGCCGGATTTTCTTTCTTCGGCGAAGGTGCGCATGGTAATGGCCGGAATTAAAAAAAGAAATACCCAGGGCGCAATGTTAAACAAGGTTAACATATCGGCGTACCCGTAATCTAAAACGCTGCTATCCGGAAAAACCCACATAAATAAACCCGTGGTGAGCAGGAAAACCCCGATCACAATGTAGGCTATCATGGAATTTAAAAACGAATTTATTTCTTTCCGCAGAATGGCGAACATAGTTCTTTTAATTAGAAATTATGAATTAGAAATTAGAAATGGCTCGTTAAAGATTCCTGATTTTCAATGCCGTCGTTTGTGTCTTCACAAACGACTTATAGAGCTACTCTCCACTAACCAGCATATGACAAACATGATTTATCATTTCTAATTTTTAATTTCTAATTCATCATTTTTTTAAAAATTATTTATTTAGTTAATGATTGAAAAATCTTTTCGAGCGAACGCTCTTCCTGGCGCAAACCTACCAAACTCCAACTGTGCGTGGCGGCCAAACTAAACACCGCCGACCGGATGTCCATGTTTTTAGTGGAAATAATCCGGTAGGTATACTCTTTTACGTGTTGTACTTCCTGCACGCCCGGCACGCCTTGCAACAAACTTACCTCTACCGGGCTTTCAAATTCTACCAGCGTGGCTATTTCCTGTTGCCCTAAGCTGTTTAAAGAAGCTACATCGCTATCGGCTACAATTTTGCCGTTGTTAATAATTACAACCCGGTCGCAGATAGCCGAAACTTCCTGCATAATGTGCGTGGAAAACAACACGGTTTTTTCTTGCCCGATTTGCTTAATCAAACTACGGATTTCACTCAACTGGTTCGGGTCGAGTCCGGTGGTTGGCTCATCCAGGATTAATACCTGCGGATTATGAATAAGCGCCTGGGCTAATCCTACCCGTTGCCGGTAGCCTTTCGACAAAGAACCGATTTTTTTGCGGCGTTCTACCGTTAAGCCGCACAGCGTAATCATCTCTTCTACCCTATTTTTTAAATTTTTACCCGCTAAGCCATAGAGCTGCCCAATAAATGTGAGGTACTCGGTTACATACATATCCAGGTACAAGGGGTTGTGCTCCGGTAAGTAACCCACATTGCGCCGCACGTCAATCGGGGACTCCTGCACATCGTAGCCGTTAATGGTAATGGTGCCCGCACTCGGGGGCAAATAGCAGGTAGCAATTTTCATGGTGGTAGATTTACCGGCGCCATTCGGCCCCAGAAACCCTAAAACCTGACCAGGTTGCACCGCAAACGAAATATCATCTACGGCCCGCTGCGTGCCAAAAATTTTTGTTAAACCTTTTACCTCAACCGACATATTGGCGTTGTTTGTAATTAGCTGTTTGTTTACTGGGGTTTGGTAGTAAACGAATTATTTAATCCCGTACTTAAACGCGGAAACTGCCCGAAATATATAGCGGAATAATGGCTCCTGATTAAATTTTTTAAAAATTTCTAATTCCGGCAGCCTTCCAAAATACGCAGCGAACCTGTTTGCCCTTCAACCCCAGGCAACTAATACCTCAATTACCTGATTAAAGAACACTGCTTTGCTTTATGATTCGATATCGCCCAGCTGCGGGCGAATTAAAAGTTCTTCCACTACCGCCGAATCGGATAACTGATATGCTCCAAATACGGCATTGGCTACATCTTCGGGCCGGATAAACCGCGACGGTGGCAAATCTACACCTTCCCAGCTGGCAGTTAAGGTAGCACCGGGCAGCACCGCCGTTACTCTTACATGGTGTTCTTTTAGTTCTTCGCGCAGTACTTTCGTCATGCCGTACAAGGCGTATTTAGAAATACAATACGAGCCGCCGTTGGTATAAGGCGTAATGCTGGCCGTGGAGCACATATTAAAAATATGCCCGCTACGCCGTTTAATCATTTCGCCCACAAAAGATTTTGTAACAAAATAGGCGCTATACAGGTTAGTTTCCATCATGTGCCGCAAAACCGTATCCGGCTCGTTATGAATGGTGCCGGGCAAAAAGATGCCGGCATTATTTACAATTACATCAATCCGAACTTTTAAAGAATGCACGTAATCTAAAAAACTTTGCAGGTCCAGGGCATCGCTTAAATCAGCGGCGCGGTAAAAGACCTTACTAAACGTATATTTTTGTTGCAGGTCTAACTTTAGTTTGCGTAGCTCACTTTCTTTACGCGAACAGGTAATTATATGAAAGCCTTCGGCCGCGAACCTTTCGATAATTGCCCGCCCAATCCCTTTCGTGCCGCCAGTAACTAATATATATTTTTGCATAGGTTTACGATAGTTTTATGAATTTCCTCGTAATATAGTCAATTGTAGACCGGTTTAGCATTTTTAGCCCGCTGCTTGTACTTAAAACCTTTATATGAGAACCTTTGGTAACTTTTTAATTTTTATAGGAAGTCTTTTTTCCCGGGGCGAAAGCTTCCGGATTTTGTTTAACCGCACCATCGACGAAGCCATTCTGATCGGGATTAACTCTATTTTTATTGTGGCGATAGTGTCTACGTTTATTGGCGCGGTAACCTGCGTGCAGGTATCCTATAACCTCACCAATGCTTTAATTCCGCGTTCTACCATTGGCTTTATGGTACGCGAAATGACTATCCTGGAACTGGCCCCTACCATTACGTCTATTGTGCTGGCGGGTAAAGTGGGCTCCAATATAGCGGGCGGTTTAGGCACCATGAAAATTACCGACCAGGTAGATGCCCTGGAAGTAATGGGTATAAATTCGGCCTCGTATTTGGTTCTGCCCAAAATTGTTGCATCCCTGATTATGTTTCCGATGCTGGTAATTGTAGCCATGACTTTATCTATCGGGGGTGGTTACGTAGCAGGTACATTTACCGGCGCATTAACCGCCACCGAATACATCGAAGGTATCCGGGATGCCTTTGTGCCGTATAACATTGTATTTTCTTTAATTAAATCGGTGGTTTTTGCTTTTTTAATTTCGGCTATTTCTTCTTACGAAGGTTACTTTACCAAAGGCGGCGCCTTAGAAGTAGGGGCCTCCAGTACCAATGCCGTTACTAAAAGCATTATTGCCGTACTTATTGCCGACTTTGTGCTGGCTAAACTGTTGTTGTAAGTTTGCAGGTTGCGGGTTAAAAAGTTGGAAGGTTGGAAAGTTTTAAAGTTGTAAGGTTTAAAGGTTGAAAGTTGGTGGTTGAAAATTTAAAATTTTAAAAATTTACTATCATTATTCACCTTTACCAAGCAACGATTTTAACTAATACAAATAAACTACACTAAATTATATAGTTACTTCTGTGGTCTGTAGACCATGGACTATGGACTAAAAAACATGATTGAAGTACATAATATTCATAAATCTTTCAACGGTACCAAAGTACTAAACGGCATTAGCGGCGTATTTGAATCCGGTAAAACCAGCTTATTGTTAGGCGCCAGTGGTACCGGTAAAAGCGTGTTGTTGCAATGTATTGTGGGTTTAATTAAGCCCGATATTGGCAGTATTACGTACGATGGCAAAGTGTTCACCAATAACAAATTAGATTTACGCCAGGAAATCCGCCGGAAAATAGGCATGTTGTTTCAGGGGGGTGCCTTGTTCGACTCCATGACCGTGGAAGAAAACGTAGAATTTCCGTTGCGGATGCACAGCAACATGAGCCGCGAAGAACGGCGCGAACGGGTAAATTTTTGTTTAAAGCGGGTGGGTCTGGAGAATGCCGGTAAAAAAATGCCTTCCGAAATAAGCGGCGGGATGAAAAAACGCGTGGGTATTGCCCGCGCCATTGCGCCCAACTCCAAATACCTCTTCTGCGACGAACCCAACTCCGGCCTGGACCCACTCACCTCCATTAAAATAGACGAGTTGATTTACGAAATTACGAAGGAGTACGACATTACCACCATTGTGGTAACCCACGACATGAACTCCGTAATGGAAATCGGTGATCATATTATTTACATGCACAAAGGCAACAAAGTATGGGAAGGCACCAAAGACGATATCATGAACACCAAAATTAAAGAGCTGAACGAATTTATCTTTGCCAGCACTTTAATGCGGGCCGCCAAAAAAGTAGACGAAGAACTCGGCGATATTCAAAGCATTTAATTTAGGTGGTAAGTTGTAGGTTTTAAGTTGTAGGTTGTAGGTTATAGGTTTAAAATTGTTGGAACCACAATAGCCACTTTTAACCCAAAAAAAGAAGCCTCCCGGATGTACGTATATCCGGGAGGCTTCTTTTTTTTAAAATTTTTAAATTTAGGTCTACACAAAATAAGCCCCTGAATTGCTGAACTTAAAACCTACAACTTAGAACCTTTAACCTATAACTTTCTTAGCTTCTTTTATTTAACTCGTCGCGGATTTTAGCGGCGCGTTCGTAATCTTCTTTATCGAGCGCTTCAATCAGGATTTTATTTAATTCTTCCACGCTCATTTCTTTTATGTTTTCCTTGCTTTCGTAAACCGGCTCGGCTTTGCTGGAGCTGGTTATTTCGTTATCATCTTCTTCCTCTTCTTCTTCCAGGTCGCTGAGGATAATACCGGCTTCGGATAAAACGCTTTCAACGGTATAAATATTTACGCCAAAACGTAAGCCAATGGCAATGGCATCAGAAGGTCGGGAATCCAGTTCAAACTCGCGAAGGCCATCGGAACAAATAATTTTAGAATAAAAAACGCCTTCTTTTAAATCCGAAATTAAAACCTCTTTTACCATAATGCGCACCTGCTGCGCAAAAGATTTAAATAAATCGTGCGTTAAGGGGCGATTGGGGTTAATTTTCTCGATTTGAATGGCAATTGATTGTGCCTCGAACATACCAATAATAATTGGCAAACGCCGGTTTCCATCTTTCTCTCCCAAAACCAGCGCAAAGGAACCGGATTGTGACTGGCTGGATGATAATCCTAATATTTCTAACTGAATTTTTTTCACAGTTTATCGTCTCGTGTAATATTTTCTCCTGTTTATTTTTCCAGAGCTTTAGCTGCTTCAATAAGCTTGGGTACTACTTCAAAAATATCGCCTACAATTCCGTAATCGGCAGCTTTAAAAAACGGCGCCTCCGGATCTTTATTGATAACGACAATTACTTTAGAAGAGTTTACCCCGGCCAGGTGCTGAATAGCCCCCGATATACCTACGGCAATATATAAATTTGGGCTAATGGTAATGCCGGTTTGTCCTACGTGCTCGTGGTGCGGGCGCCAACCTACATCGGCCACCGGTTTAGAACAGGCGGTAGCCGCTCCTAAAGCTTTAGCTAAATCTTCGATTAAATGCCAGTTTTCGGGCCCGCGCATGCCCCGCCCTCCCGATACAACCACATCGGCTTCGGTGAGTAGTACATCGCCGGTAGCCCGGATGGTTTCCCTGGGAGCGCCGGTAAAATCAGCATCGGTAAGCGAAGCAGTAAAACTTTCCACTTCAGCTTCATGGGTACCTACGGTATTTACCTCGATAGCATTCTTTTTTACCGCTATAATTTTTGTGGGCGCCGTAAGTACTTCGTCGGCAAAGGCTTTGCCGGAAAATACACTTTTTTTAACTTTAAGCGAGTTGCCCGCAAGTTCGGGTAAAGCAACTACATTGGTAGCAAAACTGGCTTGCAACCGGGCCGCTAAACGGGCGCCAATTCCGGAGCCAATATTGGTGTTAGATAAAACAATTACCGTAGCATTTTCTTTTTCAACGGCCGCGGCTACTACCTTAACGTAAGCCTGGCTTACGTAATCTTTTAGGCGGGTTTCGGTATCGTGTAAAACTTTGGTAATACCGTATTGCCCTAAATTTTTTAATTCGTCGGCAGCAACCTCTCCTATGGCAACCGCAACTGCCGATGTACCCAGTTGGGTAGCTACCTGGTGGCCGTAAAAAGCTGCTTCTAAAGCAGATTTTTTTACTTTACCATCGGCACATTCTACAAATACTAAAACCGACATATTTAAATTATTTTAGCTTCGTTTCTTAACAACGTTATCAGCTCACCAGCGTTGGCCGGATCAATGAGTTTTACGCCTGATTTTTTTTCCGGCAAGGCATAAGCTTCGGTTTGGGTTTTTGCTTCGCCGCTAACCGGCTCCACTACTTTTAAAGGTTTGGTCCGGGCCGTCATGATACCGCGCATGTTTGGGATGCGGGGCTCGCTCATGGGTTGCTGGCAACTTACCACAATGGGTAAATTTACTTTTACTATTTCTTTACCGCCTTCAATTTCCCGTTCCAAAGTAGCCGTATTTCCGGCCACGTCTAATTTTATAGCCGGTACAATGGCCGGCCAACCCAGCAGTTCTGCTACCATGCCGTGCACCTGGGCTCCGTTGTAATCCACCGATTCTTTTCCCATTAAAATTAAATCGTAAGCTTCGTTTTTGGCGACTTCCGCAATTTGCTGCGCTACCAAAAAAGAATCCGTTGGTTTCAGGTTTACCCGGATGGCATCATCGGCGCCTATGGCTAAAGCTTTCCGGATATTTGCTTCCGTATCGGCTAAACCTACGTTTAATACAGTAACGGTGCCACCCAAACTTTCTTTTAGTTCAAGGGCCCGGGTAAGCGCGTATTCGTCGTAAGGATTTATTACGAATTGTACGCCAGCCGTGTTAAGTTCTTTATTATCAGATGAAAAAGATATTTTAGTAGTGGTATCGGGAACGTTACTTATACAAACTAAAATTTTCATCGGCGAATTGTTTACGTAGAAAAATTAAATTTGCGCAAAGTTATAAAAATAAGCCAGAATGGAAAGGAACCGCACCAGATTAGACCAACTTTTCGAGTTTTACCGCGAAGATCCCAACGACGCATTTACCATATACGCTATTGCCACTGAATATGTAAAGATTAACCCCGAAAAAGCGCTGGAATATTACCAAATTTTGTTAAAAGATCATCCGGATTATGTGGCTACTTATTACCATGCCGGTAAACTCTACGAAGGGTTAGGCCAAAAAGAAGAAGCCGAAAAAATTTACCAGCAAGGCCTGGTAGTTAGCCGGCAACAAGGTAACCGGCACGCTTTCTCGGAACTGCAACAAGCCTACAACAATTTAATGGGGCTGGATTACGACGATGATGAATAAGGATAACGAGAGCAGATGATTCCGTTGAAGAACTTTAAAAATACGCCGATGAACCAGCGGTAAATTAAAAAAGCAGGCCCGCTTAAATAAAGCTGCCCTGCTTTTTTTAAAATTTTATATTTTGAATAAAACGGAAACAAACCTAAATCATAGGAATACGCTATCGTTAAATTAGTTAGACTTCATCCGGTTAATTTCTTCCATTAACAAAATATCTTCCGACGCCAAGGTACCGGGAGCAAACAAGTGGGAAAATTTGTTTTTTGAAATTTTAGATGCTACCGGTATTAACTTTAAATCAGCTCCTTCTACCGAAGCCGTGAGCACCACGTGCTCGTGCAGGCTGGTTCCCGCAAAAGTAAAGTTGTACGGATGCTCGCCCAAAACAATTTGAATAGGCCAATCGGTAGTGCTGCCATTGGTTCTTATTTCGCTTACCAACTGCAACACTGCATCAAAAGATTGGACATTAGCTAAGGAAATAAGGGATTTGTGCAGAATTTCCTTTTGGTCGAATTGAATATTACTGTACAGTATTTTCTCTACAAAATAGCCATTACTGCACAATAAAACTAATTCGCCTTTTGGCTCACAATCATTCATAATTTAAAAAGGTAATAAATAAAAAAATACTTCCTTAGCCTTTCCAGCTATTAATCTTGGCGATACGTAAAAGTTTAACAAAAAGTTAACACAGACATTAAAAAATTTTAATGTCGGGGTTAAATATACTCAATCATAAAAATCTACGGACAACCTACGCGTAATTTGTACTACCAGGTTGGTAACAATACTTATAAATCAAGCCGCTGTTTTTGTTTGCACTTTACATAAGGCTGGTTTCCGGGATTCGCTAGAACCTCATTCAATATGTGTTTATTAGATAAATATCATTACCCCAGATCAGAAAAATTTTAAAAATTTTCTTTCTGGCAAAGCGATTCCTCCCCAATATCAGTATGTACCAGCCAATTCCTGTTTTTATTTCACGTCCTGTGGCTGAATGCGGGTGGGCGTATCTTTACCGGCTATAATGCTGCGTGCTCCCTGGGCAATGGCTTCAATAATACTGGTCATGTTGCTTATGTTCAGGCTGGCAAACTCATCATCCACGGTGTGGTATAATTTATCGGTATCAATTTTATCCGTGGATAAAGTATGCGCCGGCACGCCTAACCGCGCCAAAGCGGCATTATCGGATCGATAAAATAAATTTTCTTTAATGTAGGGGTCTGGGTGAAAAGCAAACTTGCTGCCCGCTAAGTTTTTTTGCACAATAGCGCCAAAATCTGATTTATCGAAGCCCGTAATAAACCCGGCATTTTTCCCGAACTGCGATTCTTTGCCAATCATTTCGATGTTAAACATGGCGGTAATTTGCTCCGGGTTTAGCTGCTTGGTAAAGTACTGGGCACCGTAGCCCCCAATTTCTTCGGCGGTAAAAGTTACAAATAGCAAACTGCGGGCATTATTTAATTTTTTAAAATATCGGGCTAAAGCAATTACCGCCGTGGTGCCGGAAGCATCATCATCGGCCCCGTTGGCGATGGAGTCGCCGTTAACTGCTGGCAAAATACCGATATGATCGTAGTGGGCCGAGAAAATAACAAATTCTTTTGGCCGGGATTTGCCGGGTAAATAACCTACCACATTGCGGAGGCTTTTGGGCGTAATTTTGTTTTGGGCCGTTACCTGTACGTTTTTTGGATTTTTATTGGTTGTTAAGGCAAATACTATGGTGGTGCTATCCAGGTTTAAGTGCATGTTGTTATTGCCCAGGTAGTTTTGGTAGCGTTTAAACATTTCGGCGTGCGCCGGATCTATTAGCACCAGGCCGCTCTTTTTTCCGGCTAAAGCTTCCTGAAATTTCTGGCTTAGGTTATCCTGGGCTTCAATCCGCGAGATGTTGGCTAAAGCGGGATTGTTCTGGTTCCAATTTAAATTTTCGGCGCAGGTCTGAATAAAAAAAGCTTCATGGGCGAGCGGCTGCCCATCCAGAACAACAGCGCTTTGTTCGGTGGTTACCTGGTACACGTTAAATTTTTGCTCGAAAGAAGTAAGACCAGGAAAATTTTGTAGTCCAGCTTTTTTAAATTCTGCCTGAATAAAATCCGCGGCTTTGTCATTACCGGGGGTAAAAGCCTTCCGCCCTTGCATGTCGTCGGCGGATAAAGTTTTTACGATGCGGCTCACCTCCGCTGCATTAATCGTTTTGTTTTGCGCCTGTAAAGAATTAGTAAAAAGCAAACCGAGCGCGCCGGTAAGAAGTAAATATTTCATAAATAAATGGCTTTAATATTCCGGTAATTTGAACTGCAATTTATTTAAATATTTTACCTCCCTACAACTTTACTACTATCCTAAATAATCTGGCTCCGGTAACTGGTAAAATTCTGGTAAAAAAGTTTGGCTTTCCAAACAATCTATTGCGTTGGCAGTTTCATAAGCATTGTACTATTGAGCGAGCAAGCTTTTGCTCTTAGCATCATCTACAAAAACGAAAATTTTTAAAAATTCTCGAATATATATCCCTAAGCATGGCAGATAAAAACATATTAATTATTGGCGGCAGTTCGGGCATCGGCGCGGCGCTGGTACAATTATTAAGTCAGGATAAAAACTTCCATGTTTATACGTTAAGTCGGCAACAACCTAATTTTTTGCCTTTACCTAACGTTAATTTTATCACTTGGGATATTCGCCAGGTTCCTACCCCGGAATTATTATACCAATTACCAGAAGTTTTTCACGGTTTGGTGTACTTACCCGGCACCATAAATTTAAAACCTTTTCACCGGCTTACACCCGCCGATTTCCGGGAAGAATGGGAGGTAAATGTATTGGGAGCGGTTACGGCGTTGCAAGCTTTTTTGCCCCATTTAAAAAGATCCGGCGCAGCCGCGGTGGTTTTGTTTAGTTCGGTAGCCGCCCAAACTGGCATGAGCTTTCACGCTTCTACCGCTTCGGCCAAAGCCGGCGTTGAAGGTTTAGCTAAAGCTTTGGCGGCAGAATGGGCCTCATTAAAAATCCGGGTAAATGTAATTGCGCCATCGCTCACGGATACGCCGCTGGCCGGCAACTTACTGGCCACTCCCGAAAAACGCGAAGCGGCTAACAAAAGACACCCTTTAGGCCGGACAGGTACGCCATCCGAAATAGCTGCTTTAACTAAATTTTTAATTTCGGAGGAAGCAGGTTGGTTAACTGGCCAAATTATTGCCCAGGATGGGGGATTATCTGCGCTCCGCTAAATAAATTTCCGATGCTGTTTTCTCAGCCCCTTACTTTGTTTTGGTTCCGGCGCGACTTGCGCCTGGAAGATAATGCCGGCTTGTATTACGCTCTCAAAAGCGACAATCCGGTTTTGCCTTTGTTTATTTTCGACCGGGATATACTGGATAAATTGCCCACACCAGTTGATGCCCGGGTGCAATTTATTCACCAAACAATAACCGCATTACAAAACCGCTTACAGCAAATGGGTTCGGGTTTGCTGGTGCAACACGGCAAACCTCTTGAAGTGTTCGCGCAAATTTTAAAAAATTTAAAATTTGCGGCCGTTTACACCAACCACGATTACGAACCTTATGCCCAGCAACGCGACGCCGCTATTAAAGAATTACTGGCTCATCAAGGTATTCCCTTTTACACGTACAAAGACCAGGTTATTTTTGAAAAGAATGAAGTAACAAAACCCGACGGAAAGCCTTACACGGTATTTACTCCCTATAAAAAGCGGTGGCTACTTACCTTAAATGAATTTTATCTTCAGTCGTACCCCACCGAAAAATATTTTAAAAATTTAGCTTCTCCGGGAGTTTTGCCCTTGCCCACTTTATCCGAACTTGGGTTTGAGTCATCCAAAACCTCTTTTCCCGGCCAAATTGTTCCGGAAGAACTTGTAAAAACTTACGATCAAACCCGCGACTACCCGGCGCTGGCCGGAACTTCCCGATTAGGTTTGCATTTGCGGTTTGGTACCATCAGCATCCGGCAAACCGTAAAATCAGCCCAGCAATTAAATGCTACCTGGCTGAACGAGCTCATCTGGCGGGAATTTTACCACATGATTTTGTACCAGTTTCCGCACGTAGCTGAGCGCGCCTTTAAACCCGCTTACGACCATATCCCCTGGCGCAACAACGAAGAAGAATTTGCGCAGTGGTGCGCCGGTACCACGGGCTACCCCTTAGTAGATGCCGGTATGCGCGAATTAAATGCCACCGGGTTTATGCATAATCGTGTACGTATGGTGGTTGCCAGCTTTTTGTGCAAACATTTACTCATTGATTGGCGCTGGGGCGAAGCGTATTTTGCCGGCAAATTACTGGATTACGATCTGGCCGCTAATAACGGGGGTTGGCAATGGGCCGCTGGTTCGGGTTGCGATGCGGCTCCGTATTTCCGGGTATTTAATCCCAGCGCCCAATTTCAGAAATTTGACCGGGAAAAGTTATACGTGCAACAATGGGTGCCAGAATGGGAAAGTTCTAATTACAGTAAGCCGCTCGTTAATCACGAATTAGCCCGAAAACGGGCTATAACCACGTATAAAACGGCATTAACAAATTATAAAAACAACCTGTAATTATATTTAACGTTATAAAAATTTTAATATTGCAATTCCGAAAATTCTTGTTGTTTTGTATAATTTTATCAAATTACTAGTAGATTAAGGCGATTTATAACTTCACCTCAATGCAGCAACCTATACGTTACCTATACTTATTTCTTGTTTTTGTACTTTTCTCGGTTTCTTCTTATGCGCAGTGTCCTGCCAATATCACCCCTTCTGGTACTGCTTATATTTGCAACGGCTCACCGGTACTTTTAACTGCTAACGAGGGACTTGTAAATCCGGATTTAAGATATCAGTGGTTTCGAAATGGCACTTTAATACCGGGCGCCACCAACCAGACTTTTAACGCAACCACCGTTGGCACATACGCCGTAGAAGTAAACAGCAGATCAACTCCCCCGGCCTGTCCTTCCAATACTACCAATCCGGGCACTACCGTTGAAATTGGGCCAAACCTGGTGAGACCCGATTTTACTTTTTCGCCTACCGGAGTACAATGTTCCGGTGATGCCATTACGTTTCAGATAGTTGGCCCCAACAATTCAGATTACGAGTATCTCTGGGATTTTGGCGATGGCACCGTTGGCCGCGGCTACCAAGTTGAGCATGCTTTTACTTATTTTGGCACGAACACCAAAACGTTTAACGTTTCTGTAGTTACCGCTTTTCAAGGTTGCCGCTCCCAAACTTCCGCGCCGCAAACCATCACCATTGAAGGTGGGCCAAACTTTACGCCTACCATGGTTACCGATAGCGCTAACTTTGAAGTTTGTATCCCCAAAGATTCCTCGATTAGCGTTCGGGCCAAATTATTTAATAACATCACGGCAGATGCAGCGAGTGCAGCCGGAATTACGGGTTATTTAGTACGCTGGACTCCCGATGGCGATCCTATAAACTATGATCCAACCTTATTTAATCCGGATGCCTTTATTCGGAACGATATTCCATTCGACACCATTGGTACTTATCCCATTAGTATAACCGCCGTTGGCCCTACCTGTAATACTACCATTACCTTATTATACCAGGTCAGTCAGGATCCTACGGCTGGTTTCTCCGTTTCGCCGCCCGATGGTAAAAAACGTTTAGACCCGAACCAGTGTGTGCCCGTTATTGTAACGCCCGTAGATAGTGCGCGGGGGGGTAATTTAACCTATAAGTGGTCGGTGCTGAACAACCAAGGCCAACCGGCGGGCGGGGTTACTTACATCAACAACACTACCGATACCTCGGTATCGCCCGTTTTCCAGTTTAATATGATGGGGCGGTTTCAAATTCAGCAAATTGTTACGAACCAATGCGGCAGCGATACTACCTCGCAAAGTGTATTAATTGCCTACCCCGAAGTGCAATTAAATGCTGATGGCCCTTTTTGCGGCCCCACTACAGTTAAGTTTTCGGACCAGAATGTTTTTTATGATACCAACTTAGGAACAGAAGTACCAGGTTCTTTCCGATGGGTTATAACCGGAACCAGCGGTGCTACGTTTGTTAATGGCACTTCCGCTAACTCCAAATATCCGGAGATCCGTTTCCCTAACGTGGGGGAGTATAAAGTTTCGGTAAGTTTTGCCAACGAATGCGGGAACTCGGCAGATGTAGCCCAGCAAGGAGCCGGCGAAGTAACCATTACGGTTAACGAAATTCCACGGGCGCCGGTTATTGCCGTTACCGGGGTAGCCATTTGTTCCGACGAAAGCACTACTATAACTCCTACCGGCCCGGCAGGTAATACCTTTTTGTTTTACACGGGAGCTACCGGCGGCACTCCGATTGATACTACCACCAGCTTTAATACCGGACCCCTAACAGCCAGCACCACTTTTTACGTGACCACCCTAAGCCCGAATGGCTGCGAAAGTGTAGGCGCTCGTACTCCTTTTGCCGTAACCGTTTTCCCGGCTATTGCTAATAACACCATTACCCAGGATCAGGAAGTTTGCCAGGGTTCGGCGCCAGCCTTGTTATCCGGCACGCAACCAACCGGCGGCGATAATTCTACGGGCTACCGCTATACCTGGCAGTTTAGCCAGGAGGGGCCAAATGGCACTTACAACATCGCACCAGGCGTAAACAACGGCCGCGATTATACCCCACCCGTATTACAGGCTAATACCTGGTTCCGGCGCTTAGTTGCTTCGGCTTCCTGCGCCAACGATACCAGTAACGTAATAGCTATTACGGTAACTCCGCGGGTAGCGGGCGGCACCATTACCGGCGAACAGCAGGTATGCGCCAACGAACCGGTACTGCCGTTAACCGGTAGCCCATTAACCAGTGGTACCATTCAGTGGCGCAGCAGCACCGTTAGCGCTACGGCTGGTTTTACGCCGGCTACCAACATTAACAACGAAGAAAATTACGAGCCGGGCATATTAAGCCAAACTACCTGGTTCCGGCGCTACGTTATTTCGGGCGGCTGCATCGATTCTTCTAATGTAGTTCAGGTTACCGTTACCCAACCGGTAACGAACAATACTATTTTAAATGATCAATCGCTGTGCGGCGGCACTCGTCCGGCGCCATTAACGGGTTCTACGCCGCAAGGCGGTACCCAGCCGTTGCGGTTTATCTGGGAAAGCAGCACTAGTGGGCCAAACGATGGCTTTGCGCCAGCAGCCGGCACCAACAACACCGCCAACTATAACCCCGCAGCCATTACCGTAACTACCTGGTTCCGGCGCGGCGTTTTATCGGGTGGCTGCGACCCGAACTACAGTAATACGGTACAAATTTCGGTATTTCCCGGTATTACCGCCAACACCATTAGTGGCCCCGAAACGGCCGTGTGCGAAAATACCGTACCGCAAACCATTAACGGCTCGGCGCCGTCCGGTGGCAATGGTACCTATACTTATTTATGGGAAAGCAGTATAACCAGCGCCACTGCGGCTTTTGCCCCAGCAGCCGGCACCAATAACACGCAGAATTATACGCCGCCGGTACTTAACCGTACCACCTGGTTCCGAAGAACGGTAATTTCGGATAATTGCTCCAGCGTTTCGGAAGTTGTGCGGATAGACGTAAACAAATTGCCCACCGCGCCAATCGTGGAAGCCGCCAGCGTATCTACCTGCCTCGACAGCACGGCTACGTTAGTAGCAACCGGTCCGGGCGGTACTTACCAGTGGTTCGAAACTGCCACCGGGGGTAATATTCTTTTTGAAGGCGCTACTTTTGTTACCTCGCCCTTACGGCAAACCACTACTTTTTACGTGCAAGCGGTTAATCAAAACCAATGCGTGAGCCCTACCCGCACTGCAGTAACGGTAAATGTAAGTTCTTTTACCGTAGATGCCGGCCGCGATACCACCATTATTGAAGGCAACACCATGGAACTGGTTGCGCGGGGTGGCGTACGGTGGCAATGGGAACCAGCTGCCGGCTTAAACGACCCAACGGTGCAACGTCCGGTAGCAAGACCCACTAAAACCACCACGTATAAAGTTACCGCTTACTCCGAAGAAGGCTGTGCCGCTACCGACGAAGTAACCATTACGGTTATACCGAGGGTAATTATAGTAAACACTTTTAGCCCGAACCGCGACGGCATTAACGAAACCTGGGAAATCCAACGGATAGAAAATTACCCGCAAGCCACCGTGGAAATTTTTAACCGCTATGGCACCAAAGTATTTACGTCTGCACCGGGCTACCCCAAACCGTGGGATGGCACCTACAACGGCAAGGATTTACCGCTGGCTACCTATTATTACATTATTCGACTGGATAATAATTCAAAACCAATTTCGGGGAATGTTACTCTGATCCGTTAAAATTATTTTATGAAAAGAATTTTATTAGTTGCTGCTCTATTGGTTGGTTGGTTCAGTGAGGTACAGGCGCAGCAGCGTCCGCAGTTTAGCCAGTACATGCTGAATCAGTATTTATTTAACCCGGCGCTTTCGGGCATCGAAGATTATACCGATGTAAAGATGGGTACCCGATACCAATGGGTAGGGTTAGATGGGGCACCGGTTACGTATTACGTAAGTGCCCATACCCCACTCAACAAAGAGGCCGGCAGCGTAAAAAACCGCTACAATAACAAAACGCATACCGTTAACCGCAACCGCTTTTACAAACCCCGTCCGCACCACGGCGTAGGTATTATGGCCCACGTAGATAAAACCGGGGTTTTGCGGCGCACCAATTTAACGGGTAGTTACGCTTTTCATTTACCGGTAACGCATTCCATTAATGTGTCGGTGGGGCTTTCGGCCGGTATGATCCGGAATAGTTTAAATACTTCTGAAGCTACGTTTATTAATCCCGCCGACCCGGCCATTACCGGCGATTTTGTAAATAAAACTTACCTGGACTTAAACCTGGGTACCTGGATTTACTCCCAAGATTTTTTCGTGGGTATATCGGGGGCGCAACTAGCAAGAGGGCGTACGGACTTGAATAATTCGCCGAACCAGAAAACGCCCGGCGTTATTCAACGGCATTATTACGCCACGGCTGGTTATAAATTCCGCTTTGGCAACGATCTGGCCCTAGTGCCTTCGGTAATGATGAAAATGGCCGGCCCTAGTCCGTTTTCGGTGGATGCAAACTTGCGGGCTATTTACGCCGACCGGGTTTGGGCTGGCGTATCGTACCGCAACCAGGATTCCTTTGCCGGGTTAATTGGTTTAAACATTAGTTACCTCATGGATATTGGCTATTCTTACGACTACAATAACTCCGAACTAAGTGTTACCAATACCGGCTCGCACGAAATTGTATTGGGCCTGAAACTCTTTAACAAAGGCCGGGTAATTTGCCCGCAATGGATGCAGTAATTGGATATTAGATGTTGAGTTTTAGACATAGGACATTAGCTGGAAAAGCAGTTAAGCATTTTTAAATTTATTCCTTAGAAGCACCTTTTGCGTTTTTTTTCAGCGGTACTTTGGTGAGATTGCCAGTATGGACGGGAAAGACTTTAGGAGAATTTCCGAACCTGTTCATCCTGTTAAATAGCTTTGTCAGATTTTAAAATTTTTAAAAAATAGCTTACTATGAAAAAACTCTACACAGTCTTGTTCCTTTTAATTTCCCTTATCCCGGCTGCTTGGGCCCAGCATGCGAGTTGCTGCACCAAACCCAGCGAGGTTTCACAAACCTTTGCGATGCTGGTAAGCACCGATAAAAAATTTGTGCTGGATCATGCCAATCCGCTGCCTTACAAGCACCAAAGTGAAGTAGGCCAAATGATTACTTTTAAAACGCCTGACGGCCAAGCCGGCAACGGGTACGAGTTAAAAGCTATTAAAAAAACCAACAATTACTTGTTCGTGTACCAAGAGTGGTGGGGTTTAAACGACCATATTAAGAAAGAAGCTGAAAGTTATTACAACGACTTAAAGCAAGAAGTAAACGTAATTGCGGTGGATTTATACGATGGTAAAGTAGCCGCTAACCGCGAAAATGCCATGAAATACGTGCAAGCGGTAAAACCTGCCCGGCTCGAAAACATAATTAAAGGAGCGCAGACTTATGCTGGTCCGCAGGCTAAAATTGCTTCTGTTGGCTGGTGCTTTGGCGGCATGTGGTCTTTGCAATCGGCTATTATTACGGGTAAACAAAACGTGGGCTGCGTCATGTTCTACGGAATGCCCGAAAAAGACGTAAACCGTTTAAAAACCTTAAACAGCGATGTGCTTGGCTTTTTCGCTACCGAAAAAATGATTTCGGAAGAAGTAGTAAAACAGTTTGACGCGAACATGAAACAGGCGGGTAAAAAACTAACCTACAAAATTTACGATGCGCCGCACGCCTTTGCTAACCCCAGCAACCCCGACTATAACAAACAATTTGCCACCGAAACCCACCAACAAGCCGTGAAATATTTTATGGGCAAGTTTAAGCTTAAGGCTTAAGTTGTTTCGTTGTTCGTTGCTCGGTGCAGATGATTTTTTTAAATTTTCGGTTTTCTGAAAGTTGTGTTTAGGTTTAGCGCTGTGCAATCTTGTTTTTAGAGTCAGCGCAACGCTCTAAGTATTTTGGTGCGGCCAATCTCTGATTGGCGTTTATCTGATTGCCAAGTTACGCCAATCAGAGATTGGCTGTCCGAAGATGCGGAGAGACCGCTAACGCAAACTTTCCGCATAACCCGCACCTTTTAAGCCTATAAAATACAATGCTTTCAAAGTGAGGAAAGTCAGAATTTTTAAAATCTTAAAATTTTGATTGTTGTTTAAAACGCAAAGCCCACGTTAAAATGCATCCATTTGTGGCGGCGACTGCCTTTAAACTCCGGCGAAATAAAACTAACCGCCGATTCCAGGCGCAAACCTTTTACTATTAAAACTAACCCGGTTTGGCTTTCTAAAATCGTCCGTGAAATATCTTGGGCTGGTACAATATAAATGTTGCGGCTATTTAACAGGCCGCCTTGCATGGTAGCATTATAACCCACTAATCTCCCCTGAGTGCGGCCAAAAGCGTACAATTGCCATTTTCGTAAATTGGCTTGCTGTCGGCTGGTTTGATTGCTAATGCCTAAATCCGAAAAATAATTGTTCATCCACCCGAACCGGATTAATGCTCCCGCGTTCGCGTTGGTGTATAAGGTTCCCAGGCTGCCCCCACCTTCGCCAAGCAGTTCAAAAGATGAAGTCCGGATTAATCCTTGTTGAAATAAAAAATTATAATTTAAAACCAGGTCGGTTTTTATCTGGTATTTCCAACCCTGCGGTATGCCGTGGTGCAGGTACTCGTGAATTTTTCTTTGAAATTTTCCGGCGCCGGTAGCGGGCCCAATAAATCCTACATCCAGGGAGCTAGTGATTCGTTGTTGCTTTACTTTATTGGTAGTGCCGGCAATCTGGCTCACAAACATGTAAGAAGCATAGGGCCGGTCGCCTATCCGGAGCTCCGGATCGCGGATGTTCGTAGGAGTAAAACTATCGTATTTATAATTTAACCCGTAAAACTGTTCGGCTGCTTTATTTTTCGAAAAAATTAAAATTTTATTGATGGGCGACTTCCGGAAAACCGGATTGTAATGCATCACCCCAATGCCTTGCGTATAATAATAATCTACTTTAAAGGTAGCGTCGTTATCAAAAATAAAATAAAACAACTTATCCGGGTTTACATTAGCAGAATCGGCAGCGGCACCAGTTTGAGCCCAGGTTACCGAACAAAGAAAAAAGGAGAAAAGAAAAAGAAAATAATTAAATTTTAAGCTAACCTTCTTAGAAACAAGATTTAACAATTGCCAGAATCGTAAAATTTTAAAAAAATGCTGCATAAAGTATTGTTAACTGAACTCTCGTACCCAGGATTTAAATTGCTCTTCAGCCACGGTGCTGCAAAAAACGTTACTAAACGCATAACAACCCACTAAAAAGTTAAAGATTTTGGAAAAGCCCCAATCACCACTTCTGCCGCTCCCTGACGAACGCTTACGATGGGTAGAATCTGTTTCGCGTTTAATGGATAGCCAGTTCCGGTTGCCCGGTACTAATTTTAAATTTGGCTTAGACCCCATTCTGGGATTTATTCCTCTGGCCGGTACACTCTCTACCTACGCCGTTTCGGGCATTCTGGTATTTACTATGGCTCGATACGGGGTAAGCCGGAAAGTAGTTATTTTGATGTGCCTAAATATTATGCTGGATGCCTTAATTGGTAGCATTCCGGTGCTCGGGAATATTTTTGATTTTGCTTACAAAGCCAACGATCGCAATGTACGGCTGCTGCGCCGCCATTATGCAGAAGGAAAGTACAAAGGTAGTGGTACGGGTATTGTAATAACAGTACTCTTACTATTACTCGTAATTCTTGGATTTATCTTTTACGGTATCTGGGTTTTAGGATCATATTTGTGGCAATACTTGCAGCAGGCCCTAAGCAGTTATTAAGTAGGCGTAGAATATTTCGGTATTTTACATTCTATTGATCAGGAGACACTTGTTTTGCTTTGTAGCGAATTAAGTTTCTCCTGATTACAGAATGGATTTTTAAGATTACTTACCAAACTACATTTAGGAAAAGATAAATTTTAAAAATTCCGATTTTGATTAATTAGGAACCACCGGAAAAGCCACAATCCGGACTTTCGTGCAACCGTAAGGCACCAAGGTTATTTTTTCGACGGTGGGTGTTACCCTTCCGCGATAAATTCCGGTACGGTCGGTTACTGGTTGGGGAGCAACATCGTTTACAATTTTCCAATCCGGAATTTTCTTGGCAATGGCGGTAATCTGGATTGGTGCGTTTGCCAGGTTCCACACAAATTTATCGGTAACAGGTTTTACATTTTTTACCTGCAAGTTCTTTACCGGCTCTTTTACGATGGTCTGTAGCAAACCATAGTTCCAAGCCGATTTCGGAAATACATTCCAGTAAGCGCCTTCTTTTTGATCGATACCTTTTTCCCATTTTTCTTCCAGTTTTAAAGCATAAACCAAAGGCCCGCGTTCGATGGTACGGGAATTGCGGCCCCAGTTGCTGGTAGAAACTTCCATTGGAAGCTGCAGGGTTACTTTATCTTTATTTTTCCAGGTTCGGTCTAGGGTTATTATATTTTTATCTGGCTGCACCTCTACGGTTTGGCCGTTGATCTTTAAAACCGGGGCCTGGCACCAAGCAGGCACCCGTAATTGTAGCGGAAAACTTACTTCGTTTTTGGTAAAAATTTCAAAATTCACTTGGTCTTCAAAAGGATAATTGGTGATCTCGTTAATGGTTACTTCGGTATTGCTTTTTCCTACTTTGGTGGTTAATTGATTGGGGCTGTAAGCCATGGCAATTACGCCCTGCTCCGGGGTGCCGTACCACAAGTGTTGAGTAAATTTAGTCCAGCCCTGGTGCATGTTGGCTAAACAGCACGTATATCCACTGCGCATGCCGTACACGTTGTTCATTTCGCGCTCAAAGGGCAACGAAAAATTAAAAACGCCCCGCTTCACCTGCACCTGATTCGCAATCTGGAAATATTGCTTGGCATTGTAATCATCGGTGGTTTGGGTAGGTAAGGCGTTAAAAGTCATACGTTCCAGGGCATCGGCATAACGCAAATCGCCCGTAATGCCAATTATTTCTTCCAGGGAATACATGGCTTCCACGATGGTGCATAATTCGGTACCTTGGGTAGGATCGTTGCCGTGCAAATCTTCGTCGCTGGAGAAAATGCCCATAGGCAAACCGTGTAAAGTCATCAAGTCCTTAAAACCCGTGTCCAGGGCACTTAAGTATTCTTTATCCTGCGTGCGTTGGTAATTTATGGCCGGCGCTTTTATGGCCATGGCTACGTTTACCCCGTGCCGGCGCATCCAGTGGGCATCGTTTTGCTGGGTAGCCGCCCCAATTACCCAATCGCGATTACCCAGCCAGGTACTCCAGGTAAAAGATTGCGAATCAATCAGGTTAGCTAATTCCAGTAAGCTTTGATCTTTAGTAATGCCGTAGAGCCACTGTACCAGCATTACATTATCGGTACCCCGCGATTCCGCCCAGTCGGTCCATTTACCAATGGGGCATTGTTTTAAGGTTTTAAGCTGATAATCAAAATATTTAGTAAAAAATGGAATTACCCGCGGGTCTTGCGTGGCCGTGTAGTATTGCCGCATTACTTTTAACATCACCATTTTGGGCCACCAATCCTCGCCTTGCGAACAATTTTCCACGGTTACTTTCACGCCTTTTTCCCGCTCTTCTTTGGTAATCGGGCCAAAATATCCGGAGGGTCGTTGATTCTCGAGGGTCCAGTTAATGTACCGGAGTACTTTGGTTTGTAACGTTTTATCTTCGAGTAGGTAAGCCAGTGGCACGGCGCCATCGAGCCAATACGGTGTTTCTTCCCAAGCGTCCCCTTTGCCGCCGAGCCAGCCATTATCGTTTTTGATTTTGGGGTAAACTTCGTCTAAATGCCCCGTAGTACCGTTGCGCATGATTTGCAACTGGTTATGCAACCAACCTTTGGGTTTAATTTCGCCCAGGGGTAAGGCGGTATAAACCGGAGCCACATAGGTGGGGGCAAACGCCGGTGTATTTTCGCCGAAATTAGTGTTTACGGGTTTAAAAGAAGTAAAGAGCAGGAAAGCCAGGGAAGAAGCAAGCACTTTAGCGTTCATAAAAAATCAAAAATTTAAAAATTAGCTATTAAAAAGTATTAAACTTCCGGTAGGTGTTCAATGCCTTAAGGTTAAAAAGCAGGAAAGGTGGCAAGTAATTAACCGGCTTGTCGTTTAATCTAAATTTTCAACTTTAAACCAATCAAAAGTCGCTGTGGTATTTACCGGGCCTTTGGCAAATAGCCCGGTGCGCACGCCCCGATCCCAGGGTGGTAGATAAGCGGCGTCAATGGCTTGGCCTTTGTTGAGTTGGTTCCAGGCCGTGCCGTTGGTACTCCAGGCAAACTCCAGTTTATTGCCTTTACGAGCTGTTAATTTTAACTGCACGGTGTTTTCCGTGGGGGCTTTTACTTTTTCCAGCGTCGTTACTTTATTATCTTTTACGGACCATAATACCAGATCGCCTTTGCTCACACTTACCCCAACGGCGTTACTGTTGTCGCCAATGGCGGCCAAGCCGGCGGTTGCGCCATTTGAGAGGCTACTTTTATCGAGCAATGTGGTGGTGGTGTAATCGCCGGTTAAGGTGCGTTGCGCCAGCACCGTTCCTAATTCAGCCGGGGAAGCTTTCATTACCAACTGCCCATTTGATTCGGGTTTAATTTGATAATTTGATTTTTGGTTTACCGGCCATTGCCAGCTTTCGGCTAAAGTTTTCTGGTTAAACTCCTCAATTAAACTATAAATGTCCGGCGCATTCTGGTTAAAGGGTGCCGCAGCAGTAGCAGTGGGTGCGTTTTTAGCAAACTGCGGCCAGCCATCTTTGCCCCAGGTTATTTCATCCAGCAAACCTTGGCGGCCGGGGTATACAAAATCATCTTTCTGGTACGCGTGATACAAGTAAAAATCCCGGCCTTGCGCATCCGAAACAATGGAGCCGTGGCCGGCGCATTTCCAGGTGTCACTTTGTTTTAAGATAGGATTGGATGCGTATTTTTCCCAAGGTCCGCGCAAAGTTTTAGAGCGGGCCACTCCTACCCCGTAAGTACAACCCCGGCCGCAGCAAGCATCGCCGGAGTAAAAAGTATAGTAGTACCCGTTGCGTTTTAAAATAAAGGGACCTTCTACCAAGCCACCTTCCCAGGTTTTCGGGTCATTGCGGAATAATTCAAACCGTTCGCCGATTAAAGCGGTACGTTCTTCGTTTAAACGCTGGCCCCATATAGGCGTGGGCAACTTTTGGCTGTTCCCGTCTTCTTTCCAAACCATATACAAATCGCCTTTTTCGTCGCGGATCGGGAAGGCATCGATGGAGCCTACTTCCTGGCAAACCAAGGGGCCGTGGTCGGTATAAGGGCCGGTGGCTTTGGTACTACTTGCTACGCCGATGCACAAATTACCGCCTTTTTTCTTGGCTGTATAGTAAATGTAGTACTTGCCGTTATCGTAAGTAATTTCCGGTGCCCAGAAATGCGCGTCGGCCCAAGCAGGCGCTTTTTCCGGAAAAACATGCCCCACGGTTTCCCAATCCACGAGGTTTTTAGAATGCAGAATCGGGTACAAAGGCGCCCACTCCGACGAAGTAGCTGTGGCCCAGTAATCGTCGCCTACCCGCACCACCGAAGGATCGGCGTAATCGCCGGGCAAAACCGGGTTGTTGTACGTAACCGAAGCCGTTTTAGTCGTCTGATTTGAACTGGCGGTTTGGCCGGAATCTGCTTCGGAAGACTTGTTACTATTACAGGAAAAAACTACCCAACTCAGGAGTACGAGTCCAATTTTTTTCATAATTTTTAAAATTTTCGCTTTTTAGTAAATGGGAATACTAAGCCTCCAATTAAATATAACCGAAAAATAAAATCTGCCAACCTGAAATAAATACAAGTTGGCAGATAATGCCGCAAAATAAAGTAGCGCTTATGGCCACCCTGCAGCTTGGTTTATTTTACTTCTTTAACGGCCGGCTGGCCACTCCTTCGTTGGTAATCTTAACCGGCTTAATCATGCCTTTCTCGTCAAAATACATGCGGTCGATGCAGGTTACGCGGTGGTTGCCATCGGTTTCATCCAAGGGCCGACGGTGATACACAATATACCATTCGTCTTTGCCGGGTACCTGAATAACGGAGTGGTGACCAGCACCCGTAGCAACTTTCGGGTCTTGCTGCAACACGGTACCAATCCGTTGGAATGGACCAAATGGTGAATCGCTTACCGCATAAGCTACCCGGTAATCCGGGCCAGTCCAGCCACCTTCCGACCACATAAAGTAATATTTCCCGTTTCGGATAAACATGAAAGGACCTTCTACGTAACCTTTCGGCGTGATTTCTTTAAAAGTAACTCCATCCGAAAACGGGGTAAAACCAGTGAAATCGTCTTTTAACTTGGCAATGTTGCAACGTCCCCAGCCTCCGTAAATCATGTAGTACTGGTTGTCTTTATCTTTAAACACGAATTGGTCGATCGGTTGGGCTTTATTATGGATTTTACCGATTAAAGGCTTACCCAATAAATCTTTAAAAGGGCCGGTCGGATTATCAGCCACCGCTACCCCAATGCCACCTACTTCTTTATTATCGTCGTGAATGTCGTTGCCGCCAAAAAACAAGTAATATTTATTTCCTTTTTCCACAATGGCCGGCGCCCACATGGCCTTTTTCACCCATTTAACCGAAGCCGTATCAATAATGCGACTGTGTTTGGTCCAGTTTACTAAATCCGGCGACGAAAAAGCATCGAGGTGTACCTGCTGCTCGTAAGGAGCCGAATAAGTGGGATATACCCAGTATTTATTTTTAAAAATAATGCCTTCCGGATCGGCGTACCAGCCCGGAAATATAGGATTACCGGACGTTTTTTTGGTTAAAGGCGTTTTAACGGTTTGCTGCGCTAATGCGGGCAAAGTAAGTAAAGCCGTAGCGCCACAGATAAGAAAAGTTTTTTTTAACATAATATATGGTGTACTCTGATTTTTTTTAAATTTTAACCTGATCTCAGCAAAAATATTGGAGAACAAAATGCCGGGAACTTAAGCATAAGTTTACAACCGTTGTGTTGATTCTTTTCACTTCTTAAATTCACCAAAGTGCCACAGCACTCCCGCTGGATCGGTCATAAACAATTCTCTGCCCCAGTCAAATTGCTTGATCTCTGTAAATTTTACTTCCGGGTATTTGCTTTGTAAATTCTTATGGAGCAAACTTTCAGCGCATTTTTCGATATCATCTACCTCCAAAAACACCATGGAATTGTCAATCCAATCTGCTACATCATAATCCTGCAAATAAAAACCTAAATTCTCATTTACCCGGAAAAGGCACATCTTATCTCCAATTACCACTTCCTCAAAGTCCAGGTCGCGGTAAAATGCCCGGGATCTATTATAATCTTTGGCGCCAATAAAGGTGCGAATGGTTTTGGCGGTATAATTCATTTAAGTTTAATCTTGTTTCGGGCTGGTTTGTTATTAATAATCCACAACACCAGCTTATAGGTTATAGCGTATTTGTTTTTTTAAAAACGGCTTATTGCTAGCTTTCCTATTAAGCCCGGATAATAAAATCAATGACCATTACGCCGATAATGCCCACAATAGAAACCAAAGTTTCCATCATCGACCAGGAACGAATGGTTTGCTTAATGGATAAATTAAAATATTCTTTAAAAAGCCAGAAACCGGCATCGTTTACGTGCGAAAACATAAGACTACCAGCCCCAATAGCCAGAACCATTAAATTAGGATCAACGGGAATTTGCTTCATGAGCGGCGAAATAATACCAGCGGTAGTTAAACCGGCCACCGTAGCCGAACCCAAACATACCCGGATAATGGCTGCGATCAGCCAACCCAGAATCAAGGGGTGTAAAGTCCAGCCTTGCAACACCGAAGCAATTTCGGCGCTAACGCCGCTGTCCAGCAATACCTGTTTTAAAATTCCGGCACCGCTTACGATCAATAAAATCATGGCCACATCTTTTACGGCATCGCCGTAAACGCCCATAATGGATGCCATGCTGCGCCCCTGATTTAAGCCCAAAGTTACTGTAGCCAGAATTACTGCCAGCAACATCACAATATTGGGTTCGCCTACGAATTTTAGTGTTTGGCTCATGAGGCCATCTTTAGGTACAAAAACCAAAAACAAGGTGGTAAACATGAGCATGAACACCGGAAACAGCGAGGATAATAAGCTGTTGGTAACGCCTGGCAACTTTTCCGCGGGAATATTTTGCACCACAAAACCTTCGAGTGGTTTAGAAACCATGTTTTTTAAAGTTTTGGCAAAAACAGGCCCCGCTACAATAATAGCCGGAATAGAAACAATTAAACCGTATACCAAGGTCCAGCCCATATCGGCGTTAAACTGCGTAACCAAAGCGGCCGGCGATGGGTGCGGCGGCAAAAAACCGTGCGTTACCGACAAAGCCGAAAGCATGGGCACCCCAATGTACACCGAAGGTAATTTATAGGTATAGGCCACCGAAAAAATCAAGGGAATCATGAGCACAAAGCCCACGTTGTAAAACAGCGGAATACCCACTACCAAGCCCGTAATCATTAAGGCCCAGTGAATGTATTTTTCGCCGAAAGCCGACATCATGGCGTTGGCAATGCGTTGCGCCGCGCCGCTTTCGGCCACCAATTTACCCAACATGGCCCCCAAAACCACCACAATCACCAACGAACCCAGCGTATCGCCAATGCCTTTTTGCACCGAGGTATTAATGGCCGATAGCGGAATACCTAAGCCCAGACCGGTGAAAATAGAAACGATCAGAAATGCGAGGAAAGCATTTACTTTGCCCCAGGTAATTAATAAAATAAGCGAGATAATGCAGAGGAGAACAACGAGTATCGTCATTGGGATGGGTTGGAGGGTTGGAAAGTTTTAAAGTTAGAAGGTTGAAAGGTTAGAAAGTTTTAAGGTTGGAAAGTTAAATAATTATTTTTCAATTAAAATAGCGCGTTGCCTGATACCCTGCTCCCCTAAAATTTTAAAAATCCCAGCGCTGAAATAATTCAGATTGTTAGTGTAAGGTGTTTTAGCTTTTTATTTTCCAACCTTAAACCCTACCCACACTCAACCTTACAACTTTTCAACCTGCTAACTTTCCAACCTTTCAACTAAATTAATGTGAATCGCGGCTTACTTTATCGCCGGAGCCGCCTACTAAGAAGTCCAGGTCGGCGCCTTTGTCGGCTTGCTGCACGTGTTTGATGTACATATTTACGTAACCGCGGTCGGCAACCGGGGCAGGTTGTTGCCACTTTTGCTTCCGGCGGGCGATTTCTTCTTCTGGTACATCCAGGTGCAAGCGGCGATTTGGCACATCTAATTCAATAAAGTCGCCGTTTTGCACTACGGCTAAGGTACCGCCAATGGCAGCTTCCGGCGAAACGTGCAATACTACGGTGCCATAAGCAGTACCACTCATGCGGCCATCCGAAATACGCACCATATCCACCACGCCTTTTTCCAAAATCTTTTTCGGTAAAGTCATATTACCCACTTCGGGCATGCCTGGGTAACCCACTGGACCCACATTTTTTAAAACCATAACACAGGTTTCGTCGATGTCTAGATCCGGATCGTCTACCAAAGCATGGTAATCTTCAATGGTTTCGAATACCACGGCGCGGCCACGATGCACCATTAATTCTGGTGTTGCCGCCGAAGGTTTAATTACCGCGCCATTCTCGGCCAGATTACCTTTTAATACCGCAATACCGCCTTCTTTAATCAATGGGTTAGAAATGGGCGCAATTACCTCGGTATTATAGCAGTTTATCTTGCCTTTTATGTTTTCGGCGTGGCCTTTACCGGTTACGGTAGTGGTATTCATGTGCAGGTGATCCCGCAGTTCGTTTATAATTACCGGCAAACCGCCCGCGTAGAAAAAGTCTTCCATCAGGTACTTTCCGGAAGGCATTAAGTTTAACAGCAACGGAATTTTACTGCCTAAATCATCGTAATCTTCCAGGTTTAGCTCCACGCCAATACGGCCGGCAATAGCGGTTAAGTGAATAATTAAATTGGTAGAACCACCTACGGCTGCGTTTACTTTAATTGCATTTTCAAAAGCTTCGCGGGTTAACACTTTCGAAATCCGCAAATCTTCTTTTACCATTTCTACAATCCGGCGGCCGGATAAGTGCGCCAGTACTTTCTTCCGGGAATCTACAGCCGGAATAGCAGCGGCTCCCGGCAAGGTTAAGCCTAATGATTCTACCATACACGCCATGGTGGATGCCGTACCCATGGTCATGCAGTGACCGGCACTCCGTGACATGCAGCTTTCGGCGAACATATAATCTTCCTGCAGCATTTTACCGGTTTTCACGTCGGCGGCAAATTTCCAAACGGAAGTACCCGAGCCAATATCCTGGCCTTGGAATTTACCATTCAGCATCGGTCCGCCGGGCACCACAATGGTAGGCAAATTTACGCTGGCCGCACCCATTACTGTAGAAGGCGTGGTTTTATCGCAACCGGTTAAAAGCACCACCCCGTCTATTGGGTTGCCCCGGATCGATTCTTCAGCATCCATGCTGGCTAAGTTGCGGAACAGCATTGCGGTTGGTTTAAGCAAAGTTTCGCCCAGCGACATAATCGGGAATTCCAGCGGGAAACCGCCGGCTTCGTACACGCCGCGTTTTACCACTTCGGCAATATCGCGTAAATGCGCATTACAGGGCGTTAACTCCGACCAGGTATTACAAATACCAATAACCGGTCTACCATCAAACATATCTTCCGGATAACCCTGGTTTTTCATCCAGCTCCGGTATATAAATCCCATTTTATCGGTTTTGCCAAACCAATCGCTACTTCTGTATTTAGACATAGATGTGTTATATTTTTTAGCAGGTAAACCTTTAAATTGAAGATATTTTTTTAAAAAATCCAGAAAAAGATTTATCGCTTTTGTGGATAGCTCATAATGAATACCTTAGTTCTGTTTTTAGATAAAAACTCCCCATAACAATACTGCATAATTTTAAAAATTAAGGCGTAAGAAGTTGGGATAGCCTACCCAAATCTGCCAAAAAAGAAAGAAAAGCTCCTTCCAGCTCGCCACTAATTCAGGATATTGTTCTAGTTGCATCCGGGTAAAAATAAACCCGCCGGATCTATTATGATGCAGCGGGTTTATCTTAAAATTTAAAAAGCGCGTTTATTTTAATTTCTGATCGAGCATTTTAATATAATAACCCCCTACCACGGAACGCGCCCGGAAGCCCACCGATTTTCCATCGGTAGTTTCGTGCCAGTCGCTGATGGGCATGCGGGTGGTGGTTTCGTTTACGTATTTAAAAACGGGTTGAACTAATTTTTGAAAATCTTCGGGATTGTTGGCCATGGTAGCCGTCCAGATTATCCAGTCGCTTTTGGTGTAGGTTTTGCGGCTATCGAGGGGTAAGCCGTAGGATTGTTGCTTGGTGAGGTAGTATTTAATTTCGCGTTCCTCCACTTCGTCCGGGAAAATGTTTAAATCCAATAACTCATCCCAAACCAAGTTATACTTCTGGCTCCAAGTATTGGGTTTTTCAAAAACCAGGCTGTAATGATCGCCGGCATTGGCGAGCTGCATCCATTTTTGCGCCATTTCTTTGGCCAAGTTTTGGTAAGCTTCGGCGGTTTTGGTATCACCTAACTGCCCGGCTAATTGGCCGTAACTGGCCAGGCCCAAAATGGCTTTTATAGATAAGTTGGCATTGCGGGCTATATGGCCGGCAAAATCGTCGGTGCACAATTGATTGGCAGGGTCAAAGCCTTCTTTTTTTAAATATTCGGCCCAGGTGGTTAATACTTTCCAATGTTTTTTGGCGTAGTTCGCGTTCTTTTCGGCTTTGGCAATGGCCGCGGTTAAAATCAGCATGTTACCGGATTCTTCCACGGGCATATCTTCGCCGTAGGTTTGGCCGTTGGCTAAAGGGTAAGTTCCTACGTCGTGGGCGGCAAAAGGCTTGTTCCATTTACCACTCTCGGAATAGTAAAAAATAGGCTCCATCATGCCTTGCACCAATACCGGGTTGTACAACAAAAACAACGGGGCCGACGGATAAGTAATATCTACGGTACCAATAGAGCCATTACTAAAGTTTTCTTTCGAGAAAAATAAAGGTGTACCATCGGTATTAGCCACCAGTTTATGCGCCGCAATGGCCTGGCGGTAACTTAAGGCACAAAGCTTGGCGTAAGCCTCGCCGCCAGCTTTTAGGGCATCGGCGTACAGGCGTTTATCAAAAGCAGCACATTGATTAATTAAAGAACTGTACTCTTTTTCGGCAGCGGCCAGCATGGTTTCGGCAGTAGCGTTACCATCGCGGCGCCACCAGGCCGGTAACTTTTTACCAAAAAACTCTACCGAGTAAATATCATCGTAACCTAACGTAACGTGGTTGCTAACCGGCGTTGCACCTACTTTACCTAAATTTTGTACTACCACTAAAGCAACCGTTTTATCGCTGGCAGCCCGGGGCAGGTTGGTGTCCAGGGTTGTGGTTAAAGCCCCGGTTTTGGTAAAAGCGGCCCGGGCGGCTGCTCCGGTGGTAATGGTAGTACCGGTTTGGGCGGATTGCGGAGCGGCTACGTACAAATATCCCCAATCAATGCGCACGTCATCGCCTTTTTTACCCAGCACTTTTTGCTCCGAGGTACCTACGCGCAATACGTTTAAATTATTGGTGATTGTTTTTTTCCAGGCAACTTTTTGGTCAGGTTGGTCTACGGCTAAGTCGGCGGCGGCATCAAAATACACTTTTACCTCGTGGGTTTTACCATCGTTGGCTTTGGCCTGCCAGGTAATATAAGAAGCGGGTCGCGCTAAAATATCGAGTTTGTTCAGGAGTAAAGGCGAGGTAAAAGTTACTTTTAAGTCTACGGGGCCGGCGGTAAAATCGTAAACGCTCTGAGTAGCATTTACCTGCACCGCTTTTTGCCGGGCTTTATCTACAACTACCGTGGCGGGTAGTTCTTTCAAGAAGCCAAAATCAATTAAGGAGGGGCCAGCGGTATTTTTTACGTGGGCGGCTAGCAGGTTTTTACCTTTTTTTAAAGAAGCTTTTACTTCTTTGCTTAAAGGATATTGCTGGTATTTATTTGTAAAGCATTCGCATTGGTAGGCGGGCAGGCCGTTAATATACAATTCCACGTTATCGTCGTGAAACATGGTTAAGATTAACTGCTCCGGATTTACCTCGGGCAAGTTAATTTCACGACGCAGCCAAACTTCTTCGGTATTCCAGGAGGTAGTTGGTTTCGGGTTCATGTTATCGGAACCCAGCGAACCTTTGCCGGCTTTCCAGGCTGTGGCACTAAAACCAGGCTTCATCCAATCGCTGGCGGGCTTTTCAAAAGTGTATTGCACCGGATAGGCTTCGCTTACTGCCGTAGGTACGATGGTTTGGTAAACGGGAGCTTCGGCGCCTAAAAACTGGTAAGTTTTGCCATCTACTCTTATTAATCCGTTTAAAGGTTGGTTTCGGCCGGTCCAGTGTTTGGTAGGTTCTTCGTTTAACTTATCCGCAAACGACCATACGCTGGTATACGGATCGATGGTAACTAATGGTACCGCCGGGGGCCGCATTTGTTGGGCTTGTAAATCAAGAAATTTAAAAAAAATAAAAATACAGGCAACTAATTTTTTCATTCGAGCTAATTTACGCTGGTAATAAGTTTGTCTTGGGGAAAGTTGTATTTGATTTCTCTTGTTAGAATTACTTTCACTTTAAACGGGAGTAGTTGAATTGATGTGTGCTACGGTAAGAAAGTTTAAAAAATTAAGGTACTGGTACAATATCAATATCTTGACTAAATAAGTTAATGGTTTGCCTTGCAGGTTTTGCAAAATTCCGTTCTGGTTTGCATTATCATACGAAGCTTCAAATTTACTTCCCCACCTTATGATCCAGATTTACTTTCGAGATTTTCAAATTAACAACTATTGGGTACTATGGCGCGGAAGTTACTGCCGTGACTTGCTATTGGAGTAATAGATTCTTGTTCGCATAGCTACTGTTCTCGCTTTGATTGTTGATTGAAGTTGTTTCATTGCCCAAGTCTTGTTCTTTTTGTCTTGACACAAAAAGAACCAAAAAAGTCAAGACGCCAAAAACTCGCTGAACGCTCGAACAGTTTAGCGTCGTTCTTTGCACCTGGCTAACGCTATTTGTTGCATAGTAGATGGAGGAAATTTTTAAAATTTAAAATTTTAAATATGTAAAACACCCACTTAACTAAATTTAGACAAAACGGCAGCATACCGGCATCAACTATATTAATCTTTTTTAAAATTAAAGCCTCTTCTCACACGGGAGAAGAGGCTTTAATGGATTATTTACTTTAAATTAACTAATCCGGAATCGTACAATTTAGTATGTACTTGTTTTAACTGGGTCATGGGCACTTTTATTACTTTGCGGTCGTAAGTCATCAGGCCATTGGTTTCTACTTCTACATCGGTGGTTTGGGTGTAAACGGCCGCTGATAAACCAACTTTAATTAGCTCCGTCATGGTATCCATAAACTTGGAGTAGCGGGCAAATAATTCTTCGGCGTTTTTGAAACTTTGGTAACCCCAGTTATCTTTTTGCTGCCAGGTGTGTCCGGTTAGCGGTAATCCTAAACCGCCAAACTCACCCAAAACAATAACTTGTTTAGCACCAAACAAATCCGCCCGCGGCATAGCCGGTGCTGGATAATTATGCAAGTCGATAATATGCCCTACCGGATGGAAATTACCACCACTGGCACTGTTAATCAGCCGGGATGGGTCTTTCTGCATGGTCCAGTTGGTAATTTCTACGGTTTTAAATTGGCCCCAGGCTTCGTTAAACGGTACCCACACTACGATACTCGGGAAGTTGTGCAAGTCTTGCATAATTTCGGTCCACTCCTGGCGGTAGATTTTCTCCGATTCCGGCGTACGGGTCATGTCGGCGTTCAGCATTTCAATACCCGGTTGCGTTACCCAACGGGCTCCCAAATCGCCGCTCGGCATATCTTGCCATACCAGCACGCCCATTTTATCGCAGTAGTTATACCAACGAGCCGGTTCTACTTTTACGTGTTTCCGGATCATGTTAAAGCCCATTTCTTTGGTCTTCTGAATGTCATACACCAAAGCTTCGTCGGTGGGAGCCGTGTATAAACCATCGGGCCACCAACCTTGGTCCAGGGGACCATACTGAAACACGAATTTATTGTTTAACAACATGCGCTGAGTACCGTTAGCATCAGTTGCCATGCTGATTTTACGCATGGCAAAGTAACTTTTTACCTCGTCTACGGTTTTGCCTTTACGTACTATTGCTACCCGCAAATCATACAAAAATGGGGTTTCCGGGGTCCATAACTTGGCATTGGCTACGTTTAAGGTGGCCTCGGCGCCACTGGCAACTTCCTCCTCAGCTACTTTCTTTTTACCATCCCAAGCCGAAATTTTAATTTTATCGCCGGCTTGCGCATTTTGCACCTGGGCGCTTACCAGCAGGGCTTGTTTATCAATATCGGGCGTTTGTTTGGTTGCGGTAATGTAGGTTTTAGGTACCCCTTCGAGCCACACCGTTTGCCAAATGCCCGTTACCGGTGTATACCAAATGCCTTCGGGCTTTTTAACTTGTTTGCCGCGCGGCTGCGGACCACCGTCGGTGGGGTCCCAAACGCGTACAGCAATTTCCTGCTGATTACCAGATTTTAAAGCTGCGGTAATATCAAAGAAAAAAGGATCGTAGCCACCCTGGTGCGTACCCACCGATTTGCCATTTACAAATACTTCGGTTAACCAATCTACGGCGCCAAAATGCAGCAACACATTTTGTTTTCTGATTTTACTTGGAACCGTAATGGTTTTCCGGTACCACAATACACTGTCTTTCCCCACGGTTTTACCTACTCCGGATAATGCCGACTCAATGGCAAAGGGCACCAAAATTTTACCGTTAAAAGTAGCAGGCTTGGTGGCTTCCTGGCTTTTGGGTTGCAACGCGTAATCCCATAATCCGTTGAGGTTATGCCAATTTTCGCGAACCATTTGCGGGCGGGGGTACTCGGGTAACGGGTTAGCCGGATTAACTTTACTGGCCCATTCGGTCCGAATTTTATTGCCTGCTGGTTGCCAGTTGGTTTGTTGCGCCTTGGTAAACCCAAACTGAAAAAGGAAAACTACTGCAAGAAAAACGTTTTTTTTAATCATAGTGTAATGAATAATTAATTTACCGGCCAACTACTTTTATCTGGTTTATCGCTGGCCGGGCATTAGCTAAGGAGCCGTTAAGTTAATGGCTTTATTTTCGAAACGGCTTATTGTATAATGGTAAAAAACTTTTGTTCCGGATTTTGCTTACCAGGCCATATTCATTATTGCCGGTAATCTGGTAACCAGAAAAGCAATTTTTTAAAAATTTTAATTTTGATAGCTGCAAAACTAAAAAAGGTACCCGGCTAAAATCAAATCCGGGCACCTTTTTAATTTTTATACTACAGGTTTATTTTCTGAACCGGCGAGAAAATCATGTCTTCGACGCCGGCAATTTTTACCCCTACCCGACCGTACACATAATTTTGCGCCGGATTGATAGCCGGAATATCTACGCTTAAACTAATGTTGTTCATATCAGTAATGTCGGCACCGTTAAGCGTAGCCGAGGCAATATTGTTACTGCTGCTCCGGTCCACGAAGAAAGTTTTATTGGTATAAAACCCGACGAACTCCACGCTTTTAGCATCTAAACCCGTAATAATTTGCTCTACTTTAAATGTAGCCGAAGCTTTATTACCGCTGCCGGTAAGCTGGGCACTCCGGATCATGTAGTAAGGTAGCACTTCAATATCAAAGGTTTGGCTCCCTTTTACTTCTACCAGAATGGTATCGGACTTGGTAACATCGTTTGTTTTGGATTTAAAAGGTCCTTGAAACGGCTGAATAATTAATTTGTAAGTATTGTTAAATAAAACCGTGGAGTACGACCCATCCTGGTCTACGGCCACGTTAATGGGTGTTTTTTTCTGCCAACCCGGCTCCCACAACTGAAAAGACACATCGTTGTAGCTTACGTTAATGGGTTCGCCGTTATAAACCAAACGGCCCTCTAGCATGGATTTCGGCTCATCGTAGTTATCGAATTCGCAGGAGACTAAACCCAAGCCCAGCAGCAACATCAGGCATAAATGAATTTTAAATTTCATGATACTTTATGTGATAAGTGAAAACTTATTGATTCGGATTTCTGATAATTTTTGGATTGTTATTCACAATATCGTCGCCGATCTGGGAATAGTAATTACCTAACCGGAAACGATCGGCATTGGTAACCTGGCTGGGCAGCACAATTTTAAAAACCCAGTCGAAAGTACCTGGTTTTGCCGGATCGTAGTATTTATAAGGCCATAAGCCATACACCATGGTACTTACTTTATTGGCTTTGCCCAGATTGCTGGTTAAATCCTGCACACTAATCCGGGAACCGTTCCAAACCTGGTGCGCTAACCGCCAACGTTTCATATCAAAAAGCTGATGGCCTTCAAAAGCTAATTCTACCTTACGTTCGTGTACAATGCGGTCGAAAGTGACTTCATCGGTAGTTAATGGCGTAGTTAAGCCAGCGCGGGTACGTACCTGGTTCAGGTAATCGGCAGCCAGGGCAGGTTGTTCTAATTCAAAAGCCGCTTCGGCGGCATTCAGCAATACTTCGGCGTAACGATACCGGATCCACCAAACCTCGCTCCGTGTACCAATTTGCCCCGATCCTACCTGAGGGTCCATGTACTTGCGCACGTAAAAGCCGGTTTGAGCGCTAAATTCCAAATTATCGATGGGGCCGCTAAAACCTACCACTTGTTCGTTCTGGCCATCGCCATCCACATCGGCCTGGCCGCCTAAATTACCGGAAGTTACAATGCTGCCATCTTTGCGCAGGTAACCGGCCCAAATATCTACATCTTTTGCTTTAAACTGCGTACCTGGTAAAATAACGGTGCCGTATAAACGGGCATCGCGCCCAGCAAATAATTCAGTAGGGTTGCTGTAATGAATTAAGTTCCCGTTTTCGTCGGAAATAGGGAAAGGGGCAAAAGTGTTATCCAGTTTCTCGAAAGATTGCACCAGATTTAACGACGGATTTAACCGGCCGCCCTGCTGTTCTTCAGATTGAAACCGAGGCTGATTATCTAAAGTCCAGGACTGCACTTTTCCGCTCTTCAATTTAAAATCTTCTACAAAAATAGCTTCTGGGTTATTGGCTTTATCGTAGAACAAGCTGGCAAAATTTTCACCTAAATCGGGCTTCTTATTATATAAAGAGTATCCCAGGGTCATTACTTCCTGGGCCGATGTTAAAGCAGTTTGATAATAGCCGTTTGCCTTATCAGCCGGGATTCCTACTTCGCCATTTGGCAAAGACACGTTTGGAGTAGTAGCGCCGTACTTCGCGATTGAACCAGCGTACAAGGCCGCCCGGGCTTTCATAGCTAAAGCAGCGCCTTTCGTGGCCCGGGATTTTGTATTTACTTCGGCCGGCAAAGTAGATTTTATAGCTTCAAGCTCGCTAATAACAAAATCATAAATTTCGTATTCTTTCGCTCTCGGGTAACGAAGCCCTGATGCATCGCCACTGTAGTCGTAAGTTAAGGGTTCCAGAATTAACGGCACCCCGCCCATCCGCTTAACGGCTTCAAAGTAAACCCCGGCCCGGATAAAACGTGCTTCGGCTAAAAACCGGGCTTTGGTGGTTTCGCTTAAAGCAGTAGTGGCTTCACATTTTTGAATAAATAAATTTATTTCCCGGATATACCCATAATCCCAGAATCCCCAACTTCCATAACCGTATTCGGTATTACGGTGACGGCCATACTCCCCAAAAGCCGAAGCAAAAGCTTCGTCGAAGTCGGTGAATGTTGCCCAACTTTCTATGGTTTGGAAATCCGGAAAGCGACCATACAAGTTGGCCAAGACTGAAAGCACTAAACTTTCATCTTTCCAGACTTGCTCGTCGAGTAAAATATTGGTAGGTTCCCGGTCCAGGAAGGAGTCGTCGTTACAACCGTAACTCAGCGTTAACAAACCGGCAAGTACAAAACTGATATATTTTTTCTTTTTCATTGATGTAACGGATTAGAAAGAAAGATTTACCCCGAGGTTTACAAAGCGATTTTGCGGATACTGCAAACCATTTTCATCCATGATTTCCGGCTCCACACCTAATTTGCTCACATTATCGATGGAGAACAGGTTATAGGCATTCACGTAAATCCGGGCTCTTTTAATTTTTACTTTATCGAGTAAAGCTTGCGGAATGGTATAGCCTACCTCTAAGGTACGGGCCCGCAGGTAGCGCACGTTGGTTAACCAAAAATCGGAATTGCGGTTGTAGTTGCTATGTCCGCCGTCGTTGAAACGTAGCGCCGGGTACCGGCCAGGAATCCAGGGGCTATCCAGGTTATACATATCCTGGCGGTGCCATCTGTCGTCGTAAAACTGGCGCAGCAGGTTACCGGTATTTTGGTAAGGCCAGCGCATTTCCCAACCTTGGTTGTAGGAATACATGGTACCTCCCGAAAAATCAGCTTTAACATCAAAGCCTTTGTAAGCTAAAGATAAGTTTAAACCTACGTTTACAATCGGGTTTTTATCGCGGGGGTAGCCAATGGGGCGTTCGTCCATGCCATCGATTTTTCCATCGTTGTTTACATCTTTGTAAATCAAGTCGCCGGGCAGTAAGGTTTTATTACCTTGGCCATCAATATTAACTGGGTACGCATTAATTTCTTCCTGCGACTGAAACTGGCCTTGTATTTCGTAACCCCAGTAAGTGCCGTTCCACCTGTCTTCGGAAGAGTTGCGGTACCGATCCCAGGAATTGCCGAACATGGGTTTATACGATTCTAAGTTTCGGTTGCGGGAGTACGACACGTTACCGCCCACGCTAAAATCAATTTCGTTTACTTTGCCGGTATAGCTCACCGAGAACTCCCCTCCCATTTGGGCGTCGCTCCGCAAGTTTTCGGCAGGTAAGGTATAACCCAACTCGCTTGGCACCAGCACATCGTAACGGCTCTGGAACAAACCGGAACGTTTGCGGTAGAAATAATCTAAGGAACCCGCTAAGCGGCCATTAAACAAAGCATAATCTAAGCCTATGTCGGTGATTTTACTGGTAAACCAAGATATTTGATTGGTAGGCACCGCCCGGTTTTGCCTGGCTCCCGCTACAATATTCCCGTCGAAGATAGTTACCCCGTCCGGATAGTTGTAACCCACGATGTAATCAAAAGCGCCAAATCCGTTTTGAATATCATCGTCGCCGAGTACCCCGTAAGAACCCCGGAATTTTAAATCAGATAAGGCGGTAAGATTTAAATTTTTAAAAAATTCTTCTTCGGTAATGCGCCAACCCGCCGATATGGAACCAAAATTACCCCACCGTTGCTCCGGGGCAAATTTCCAGGAAGCATCGCGGCGGCCGCCTACTTCTAAATAATAGCGGTCGGCGAAGTTGTAATTTACGCGGCCCACGTAGCCAATCCGGGCTTCATCCCAATCCCGATCGTCGTATGTATCTACGTCGGCAAATTGTATAATCGGCAAGGCATTGGTTTTGGGTACCGCGTGCACCCATACATCTAACTCATTGCGGCCAATTCTTTCGGCTACAAAGGTGGCGCCTACATTGTGTTTCCCGAACGAGTTATTGTAGCTTAACTGGCCTTGTAAGGTAGTCGCAATTACTTTGTGCGTGCCGCGTTCGCGCCACGGGTTGGTGCTGCCACCGGTTCTTACGTATTCGTTGGTTTGCGCATTGTAGGTGTAGGCATCGTAGGTATATTCGTGCCCGTTCATTACGCGGTCGGCTAAATAATACGAGTATTTGCCCAATACTTTTAAACCTTTAATGGGTAATTCGTATTCGCCGTTAAAATTGGTTTGCAATACCCGCCAGTCTTCGGTCCAGTAACCAGAAATCTTTTTATTTAAAATTCCCCAGTTGGTATCGTTATGGCCAATGTCGTTTACGTAGTTCGGATTATCGTTGGCGTAAGGCCGCTCGGTAGGCCGGTTCCGGAAAAGAGCAAAACGCGGTGCCCAGTAATCATCGCCGCCGGGTACACCAGGGTTGTCGCGGGTTTCGATGCGGCCGTTAATTTGTACCCCTACTTTTAAGCGGTTGGTTATTTTGGCATCAATGTTCGATTGAATGTTGGTACGCTTAAAGGTAAACTCTCGCCCTAAAACCGAATTTTGATCTAACCGGGTAAAAGACAAGTAATAGTTAATTCGCTCGGAGCCACCGGTTGCATTAACGTTAATAGAAGTTAACGGCGCATTAGGTTTTACGATAAAGTCGTACCAATCAAAGCTGCGGTAACCAGGTTCCGTACCAGCCCGCCATTTTTCTAATTCCGCGGGCGATAAGTTCGGATCAGTGCTACCGCGCTGGTTCATTTGCGCATCGGCTAAACCCGACATCCACTCATAGGCATTTACGGTTTCGGGGAACCGCGCCCAGTTTTGCCAGCCAGTATAGGCATCTACGTTAATGGTATTGCCACTGCCGGTTTTACCGCGTTTAGTAGTTACAATTACTACCCCGTTGGCCGCCCGGGAACCGTAAATCGCCGCCGAAGCATCTTTTAATACCGTGATGCTTTCGATATCGTTCGGCGAAATATTATTAAACTGACCCGCATCCTGCTGCACCCCGTCAATCACGTACAAAGGGTTACCCATGTTCCGGATTTGGATATTAGCGCTGGCTCCGGGCCGGCCATCAGGCATCCGGAAAGAAACCCCCGGGATTTTACCGGCTAAGGCCGCACTTACCGTAGAAGCATGTACCCGTTCTAAATCTTTTGACGTAACCCCCGATACCGCTCCTGTAACGGATTCTTTGGTTTGGGTACCATAACCCACTACCAGTACTTCGTCGAGGGCTTTATTATCGGGCGCTAGTTGTACGTTTATAGTAGCCAGGCCATTAATAGGTACTTCTTTGGTTAAGTAGCCAATAAAAGAAACAACCAGAGTATCATTTTTCTGATCGTCCTGTATAGTCAGGTTAAAATTACCTTCGGCATTGGTGGTGGTGCCGTTGGTAGTACCTTTTAGCAAAACGGTGGCACCGGGCACTCCCGCATTTTTTTCGTCGGTAATTCTACCGGTAATTTGTAAAGCTACGTTCTTCTTCTGCGAAGCATCCGCTGCATTGGTTCTACTTGCCGTAAAGTAAGTTACCGCAGGGGCAGCGGGTAAAATAAAATAATAGCTATCGTTGGCTTTTTCGAAGCTTAGTTGCAGTGGTGCCAGCAACTGTTTTAAAGTAACTTCTACGTTAGCCGATTGCGACAGGGTATTCAGGTCAAAAATTTTGTCGGCCAGCAGCTCGCTGTCGTACAAAAACCCAACATTATATTGGGTTTCCAACTCATGCAGGATACTTTTTAAGGCCTTCTCGTTTTTCTGTTTGGCAGCGTACGTTTTAACCGGCAAAGCTTTGGCTGATGCAGTATACAGTTGGGCTTCCGCGGGTAAACTTAAACCTGTCCACAGAAACAAAGGACCTATTAAGGTTAATTTCTGTAATGGTTTTAACATAAATCCCAGATTTTTAGGTGAAATTTTTAAATTTTTTACTTAGAACAAAAGAACATGCAAAGGCTTGGGCATTTCCGGATTATCGAATTAAGATTTTCTTACCCTGCCGGGTAACTTTTAAATGAAACAGCCTCTCAAAAGCCTTAAAAAGTAAGTCGAGCCGGTTAGCCGGAATGGTTCCGGTAAATTTTTTATCGGCAAAACCGGGTTGGGCAAATTTTACCTGATAGCCATAATTATCTTGTAATGTGCGGGCAACCTCAGAAAGAGGTGTATCTTCAAAAACCATTTTTTGCTGCTGAAAAGCGCCAAAAATTTCCGGATTAGCTATCTGCGTTTTAACAAAAACTTCCGAACGCGGTACCACCTCTACTAAATCGCCGGGTTTTAATGTAGTTTCGGAAGTGCCCGGCGCGTGTTCTTTTGTTTGGGGCGTGGCTAAGGCTAGTTTTACTTTTCCTTCGGTAAGCACTACCCGGGTTTTAGTGGGGCGCGTGGTAGCCGTAAAACTGGTACCGAGCACCTCTATTTGTAACTGATCGGTAAGATTAACTTTAAATTTCTGATGTTCGGGGGTATGCATTACTTTGAAATACGCTTCGCCTTGTAAAGCAACCTCCCGATTATTGTTGTTCCACTGCGCCGGAAAGCTAATGGCGGAATTGCCATTTAAAGTTACCTGCGATCCATCCGGTAAGATTAGGGTTTTTATTTGACCGTAAGTGGTAGCATGTTGCACCAGTGCAACCGGTTGATTAATTAACCAAAACCATAAAAAAGCGGTAACCAATATGGCCGCTAAACTGGCCGCTATGCGCCGGTCTAACAACCAGGTAAACCCAAATAGTTGTTTCGGAGCCGCCGGCTCCGTTTCAGGGGGTGCTGTGTCTTCCTTTCTTAAAACAGTTAGTTTTTGCCAAAGTTGATCTTTATCGCTGGGATTTAATGATTTGCCCGGATTTTTTAATTCCAAGGCCATTTGATGCGCTTGTTTCAATAAAAGCTGCTTGTTGGGGTTTGCGGCCTGCCAGTCTTCCCAGTATTTTTCTAACTCCGGATCGTTGGTATACACCCAATCCAAAAAGTGAGCGTCCAACAAAAAATCCTGTAACGTAGCGTAATTATACTTCATGCGGTAAAGAATTTAAGGTGATAGCAGCAAATCTAGCTTCTATTCTGCTTTAGCCTTCTGGGTATATAAAGGCCCTTTACCGGAAAAGTGACCCAAACCTTAAAAAAGTTTTTATTTTGTCTATGAAATTATGCTTATTTTTTTAAATTCTTTATTCCTGAAACCACTTTGCTTGTTAATTATTCAACATACCAGTTTGCTGTTTCCCCGTTTCGGCGCACTTATTTTTCTGCCCGCTTTTGTTGCAGCTATTTTAAAAAAAACTTAAAATTCAGGTTTTTTTTAGTAGTAATCCGTAAAGAGGAGGTATCATAAATAAATGTTACTTTATCCAAAAAAGTTTTTGTAGCCAGGATTTTAACTAATTTACTCAGCTAATATTCACCTTTAAAAACCCGTATAATTATGGAATGGTACGAATGGCTTGCCTACCTTGCAATAGCCGCCGGCGTTTACTACTATATAATGAAAAGTATCCGGAATAATGGCAATACCCGCCCCAGAAGGCGCCGGTAAATGCGGTTAGCAATTAAAAACCATACAAAGAGTTGCTGCCATATTCTTAACAGCTTATTATTCAGTAATTTTTTTAAAATGAAACGATAAAGCTGTTAGGTTTTTAAATTTTTTGTATTTGCCGGAGTATTGCAGCAGATAAACTGCTTGGACGGTGATGATGCTATTTTAAGCCGCAGAATGCTTCTATTAAAAAGCGTAACTGCTTATTCTTTGATAAAGTGAGAAAATACAAGTTATAGCAGATCGCTGAAGTGAAGCATAAGGGCGAGATACGTTAATTGCATTTCGGGGTGCCCGCTATACTGCACTTTGGTTTGCGGATAAGATTTCTGAAGCACATCAATGGCGCGGTAAATTAATTTATATACCGCCCGGGCCGAAATATCCATCATAAGTGCAATTTCTTCGAAACTCATGTTTTGGTAGTATTTCAGGTAAATGGCTTCGCGCTGGCGCTCAGATAATTGTTTTAAAGCTATTTCCAGGGCCTTGGTATGATGCAAACTTTCTTCGTCGGTAATCAGGCGGTCTTCAAACGAAGATTCGGCGGTTGCTGCCTCATCATTTTTTAAAATTTTTAATTTTGGAGCCTTGCGCGCAATTTCCCGACGCAGGGCCCGGAACAAATAAAACTTAATACTATCGGTAGCTCCCAGCGTGGCGTGGTTCTTCCATAAGGTAAGAAACAAGTCCTGCAAGCAATCTTTTACCACCTCTTCATCCGGGTTTATGCGGCAGCCATAAGTATATAATACCGAAACGTAGTTTTCGTAAATAGCCGCGTAAGCCACCTCGCTCCCTTTCCGCAGGTTATTCCACCAAATTACTTCTTCGGTTTCTGGACACGTTGTAACTTTATTATCCGGCATAATCAATAGCTTGCACCTTCTAAAGCAAAGTTTTAATTGCGTTTTTTAAAGTTATACATTTTATATTTCGAAATTATACTTTGCTTCAAATTATTTCGCCTTTAAAATACCCGGCTGTTTTTCTTTGTTAATAAGCTATTTAGCTAAAACTACCATCAATCGTTCATTTACATCCGGCTGCTGGTTATACCTCCACTCATCGCTTATCTGCTTTCCATAGCTTTTATATTAACTGCTGCTGGGTTGGTTCTCTTGCATTATGGAATATAGCCAGCGTTGAACCAACGGGATTAAAAAACAAATCCAGACAAAGAGCCGTAAGTACATCTATAATAAATTATATATGTTATACTTAAAACACCAGCTAACTATTAAAAAACTTCAATTATGGCTGAACTAAATGTACAACCTAAAAACAAAAGGCCTGTATGGTTATGGCTTTTGTTGGCTTTAATTGCATTGGCGTTGCTCTTTTTCTTACTTCGGGGTTGCAACCGCGAACAAACCAATACCACACCTGATACCGGAATGACATCTGACACCACCGCCATGAGCCGGGATACTACTGCCGAATTTTCCTGGAACTCTATTGATTTTGACGCTCCCGCGGCTACTTACGAAGAAATTTCAGATTCGGCTATTTCGGTAAGAGGCAACAACGATTACGCCATTTACGCTATAGACGAAACCATTTTGTTCGACACCGACCAAAATACTATTAAACCAACCGCCGCCAGTAAGTTAAAACTAATCTCAGAATCGATGGGCAAACGGTTCGCTAATGGGCAGGTACGGATTTATGGCCACACCGATGCGCAAGGCTCAGCGGGTTATAACCTGCAGTTGGCCGAACAACGGGCCGAAGCCGTTAAAAACTGGTTAACGCAAAACGGCAATATTACCGAAGACCGGATTTCGTTGCACCCCGTTGGCGAATCGCAACCCGTAGCTTCCAATGCCAGCGCCGCGGGCCGGCAGCAAAATCGCCGGGTAGAAATAGTAGTTCGCCGCAGCGATCAGGGCTAGTAGGCAATAGCCCTTAGTTGGGTTACTAGAACCCAGACTACCCAGTGTAATTTATTTTAAAATTTAAAAATTTAAAATTATGGCTTTAGATAATAATGATAAAAACTACCAGCTACAGGAGTTAGGTGGTAGCGATTACGAAATAGCAGAAGGCCAACCGGATATTAGAGGTTGGGATGTAAAAGACCGCCAAGGCAACACTATTGGCGAAGTAGATGAGTTGATTTTTGATCCGCAATCTTTAAAGGTACGCTACATGGTAGTTGACCTCGAAGATACCAGTCTGATAGATACGGATGACAATAATGTATTAATCCCAATTGGATTAGCTCAACTCCACGAATCAGATGATGATGTTTTATTACCAAACCTGGAGGCAGCCCAGTTAAATTCTTTGCCTAAGTACCATAAGAATATGCTCAACCGCGATTACGAAGATTCCGTGCGCAATGCTTTTGCCGGCTTGGGAACCGGAGCTGCCTTTGCCGGAACTGCCAGCACTGATTATTACAACCACGACTTTTATAACGAAGATAATTTGTACCGCAACCGGCAAACCGGAGTCGCCAATACTACCAACGAAGCGGGCACCATCCCAATTATCGAGGAAGAGCTGCACATTGGCAAGCAGGTAGTAGAAACCGGTGGAGCCCGTTTACGCAGCCGCATAATCGAAAAACCGGTAGAAGAAAGCATTAATTTGCGCGAAGAACATGTTCACGTAGAGCGTACGCCCGTTAACCGGCCCACTACGGATGCCGATTTAGCTACTTTTCAGGAAGGGGAAATTGAAATTACCGAACACGCCGAAGTACCTGTGATTAATAAAGAAGCCCGGGTAGTTGAAGAAATTTCATTAGAAAAAGAAGTGGAAGTACGCGATGAAACCATCCGGGATACTATCCGCCGCACCGATGTAGAAGTGGAAAACTTAGATTCTGATGTAAATTTAGAAAACCGCCGGACTACCGATTTAAAGAATTCCGGTACGTCCAACATTTAAAATTTTTAAAATTAGATAATCCTAAAAAAGCCAAGGCCACTCTTTTGAGTGGCCTTGGCTTTTTTAGGATTATTGAAAACAGATAGCCTATTTGCCGCAAATAAGTTTTAAATTTTGTACCCCGGCAGCGGTGCTCAGACGTACGGTGTAGATACCATTTATTAGTTTTTCGCCGGATAAACTAACCTGTACTTTCTCACCTGCCCGAGCGGTGCCAGCTGGCAAAGTTTGTACTTGTGTGCCGTTCATATCGTAAACCGCAATGGTATAAGTAGTAGTCGTATTATAAGTAAACTCGATAGTAGCTTGCTGACCAAAAGGATTAGGATAAGCTGTTAAAGCTGCCGATGCATTAATATTCACAGGCTCTGCTACAGAAGTGGCTTTAGCAGTTGTAGTAGTAGTGGTAAATTTCTGTACAGCTCCATAAGAAGTTCCGATAGCGTTGGTAGCAAAGGCCCGGGCATAATAAGTAACACCTGCTTTTAAGGTAGTAAGGGTAGTTGTAAAGTTTCCTTCTCCGGTTCCCAACAACACTTTAGAACTGTTAATAGAAGGTGAAGTAGATGTAGAACTATAAACCACACCGCGGGCTGAAACTACGCTACCGCCGCTGGAAGTAACATTGCCACCTAAAGTTACCGATGAAGTAGATAAAACATTATACGCAATATTTTCAACTTTAGGAGCAGTAACCGGAGCAGCATAAGTTAAAGAAAACGTAGCACTCGCTGTATTTTTGTTTCCAGACGCATCGGCAGTTACGCCAGCCGGCACATTCACCGTAATAATTGTGGAGTTACCACCAGTTAAGGCTACTGGTTTTACATATAAGGTATAGTATCTGCCACTTCCGGCAAAAGTTCCTTTAGTTGCATTGGTTACCGTAACAGCAGCAGCGGTAAAGTTGGTAACATCTTCGGAAAAATTAATTTTTACCGGAATATTATTGTTAGAAGTAGGGCTTACTTCGGTGCAGCTAAAGCTTACGGTAGGAGCTGTTTGGTCCAGGGTAATATTATCAGATACCGAAGCAGATACGTTACCAGCGGCATCACGTACTTGTAATTTTATCCATTTACTGCCATTGCCGGTAGGTAATGTCCAGTTTTTTGTAGCGCTTACCGGCTCCCAAGCTGACCAAACCAGATTATCGTCGTTATCGTAGAAGCGCATCTGGGTTGCATCCGGAGCAGTAATAGTTAAGATTACTTCATTATTGTTAGTAGTAGCCGCATTATTATTTATTACGATAGATGCTACTGGCGCTGTTTTATCAATGGTAAATAGAACGGTGGTAGTATTACCAGCCACATCGCTGGCTATTAAAGTGTGCGTACCTTCTGCAGTAATTAAGGTTCCGCTGGTAAAAGGCGCATTGTTTAAGGTAGCGGTTCCGCCAGTGTAAGTAACAATTTTATCGGTTTTGTAAATACCCTGATTGGCTGCGCCACTTACTACCGGAGCTGTAAAATCGAGCGTAACAGAAATGGAGCTGCTGGGGGCACTAGTTAAACCATCAGGATCGGTGGCAGTAGCATAGATGGTCCGGTTACCCGCCGCTAAAGCAGTAGTAAAAGTAAATTCCCAGTAACCATTGCTATCGGCCAGGGTAGTTCCGGCTGCTATTTTATCTGCAAAAATAGTAACTTGTGCTTTAGGATCGGCCATACCAGTTATGGTTGGAAGAGCAACGTTGGTAATATTATCGTTGGCGCTTACTCCATTATCGTTGCTGGCAGCTAAAGCTAATTTAGTAGGCGCTTTAGATGCAATTTTTAAAGTAGGAATGTCTAATCTTAATACGGTTGCGGCCCGGGCTTTTACAACATCAGCAAAGGCAACGTAAAGCGAACCATTATTTGCTATACTTAAAAATACATCATTAACGGGACCGGAAGTAAAGTTGGAAGTTCCAATTTCTTCCCATTCCGGGCCATGTAAACGTTTAACTTTCGTTTGACCAGGATTACCGATACCGGCGGCGCTTTCGCGATAAGCTACGTATAAAGTATTATTATTATCGATCCCTAAAGCGGCGAAATAAATCCATGAATCTGAAATTCCGGTTGTACTTACTTCTACCCATTTGGCGCCATCAAATTGTTTTACTTTGGTTGTACCTAATTTATTAAGAGCAGCACCATTAAATTCGCGATAGGTAATATAAGGTTTACCATTATTACCAACTATTATAGAAAGATCTAAGGCCGTACCTGCGGCTATGGCGTCAGTACCAATATTGGCCCACTTGCTACCATCCCAACGCTGCACAAATGCTTGTCCGTTTTTAGTAGCATCAGTATAAGCTATGTAGGGCGTATTTTGCGCATCTAAAGCAAAAGCTAACTTTTCGGTTTGCGGTAGAGCAAAGCTGCCGGTACCTATTGTTTGCCAGTTTGTCCCATTTAACATTTTAACCCATCCCTGGCTATTTTCGGAGTATGCTACATAAGGAGTGCCAGTAGAGCTTATAGCTAGGCGCAACCCATTAGGGTATTTGTTGGTTTGTAAGCCAGTACCCACTACTACCCAATTAGTTCCATCAAATTTTTTTATACTAAGCTGGCCATTAGCTGCGTTATCGGTGTAAGCCAGATAAGGCACATTGTTTGTATCAATGGCAATTGCTAACTCACCCGCGTAATCAGTTGAAATACCTTCGGCCCCTACTTTAACCCAATGCGCACCATCAAACTTTTTAACTGTGGCACGACCACCCATGATTGGATTAGAATACGCCACATAAGGTGTTCCATTCTGAGCTAACGCAAAAGCCAGGTTAGCGCCTCTTCCACCGGCCAGTTCTGCTGAATTTACATCCAACCAAGTTTGGGCTTTACCATCTAAATGGCAAACCAAACAAAAGAAGCTAACTAAATAAACCAGGAGAGTAGAAGTTTTTATCATAAAATAAATATTACAGTAACAACCAAAAATTTAAACCAACTCGTTTTTTGTACTTTTATTTACAATACAAATGTATTAACGAGTTTTTAATGTTTAAACACCTCTTCTGTTTTATAAATTAAAATTCAGGTATATTAATAATTTATAATACCATAAAATTAAAAAAGTACAATTTTTAAATAATTAACAAAAACCCAGCACGTATAAAAAATGCCATATTTCGCTTTTTAAAGCCATTAAAACTTTAAAAACAATTACTCTATAATAACAACATTAAACAAAATACTAAATCAATATTCAACATATAGGTAATTTTAAATGCATTATTTTTTAATCGAAACATTTACCACATCTAAATTTCTTAATTTAAAATTTATATTTTTCCAACTTTGCATTTTTAAATATTATTAGATTTAAATAGAATTAATTTTATAAAACAACCAATTAACACCTTACCACTACAGAAATTCGGCAAGCCTTTAGCCTGTTTAAAGAGCTTAGAATAAGCTATTTTAGATAAAGCTTGAGCGGCAAATGGCTAATAAACCTAAACAGAAATTTTATGGTGAGTTTAAGGGATATACAGGACACGGCACTGTAAAATCACAGTTGCCGAGATTTTTAAAATTTTAAATTTTAAAATCAGATTTCCTCTAGATTTATTACCTGGTTTTGAAAGAAAACGCAACTTCCTAAAATAAGCCGGAAGGCGTTTTATGTAGTAATTAAAGCCATAAACTTACCAGGTAAATAAATGAAACTTATGTTGGGTGCCGTTCTTAGCTGGCTGGGTTTTTGGCAAATTCCTAGCGGACTGTTAAAGATCATACTTTTGCCAAGCCAGTAATTAGAATTTTTAAAAATTTACTTCAAACCAGAAATAATTTTCTGCAGCACTCGTGAAAGCCCGATTACATTTTCTTTGATTTTAAAGCTACCAAAATAACAATACCGGCCATTGTTTGTGAATGGCCTTACTTTTTGATTTTTATTTACCCGGTAACAAGTAGTTTAAATTGTTTTTCCGGAATTCGCCCATGAGCAATTCTACCACTTTGGAGTAGCTTTTAATACCCTCGCGTTGGTCGTTAGCTTTTAAGAATAAATCGTAGAACCAATGGCTAAAAACTTCGATTGGGTTCTGAAAACGTTCCCAATAAAGTTTGTTTTCGGCGATATCTTTTTTTAAGGCAACACTATATAGTTGCTCCAGTTGCTTATAAGCGCGGGGGTTTACTTTTTTTAACCGGTTCATGGCGTACTTCATGGCCATATAATTGCCGGAGTATTGAAAAGCCGGGTCAGGATTCAGGCGGCAGGCTAAATACGCCACAAAATTAGCTTCGTCTTCGGAAGCAAACCCTATTTGGTGCGCCATCTCGTGGCAAATGGTGCTGGGCAACAAATAAGCCGGGGGATGCATATTTACGTTAGCTTCGCCGGTAAACGGAAAATAAATGCCACTTACACCAAAAAACGACATAACTTCCGGCACATAAACTTCTTTAACCGCAGGATACGCGTAAGCCATTTCCGGGAAAATTTTGGCGGCTGTTGCAAAACCCCGGGGAGCGCTGGTCAGCAAGTGTTGGTTACTCAACGCAAAACGCACGGGTTGCTGCTGGTTGGTAGTTACTTGTTGCCGGCTTTGGTTGGTAAGCTGAATCAGGCGTAGGCATAATGCTTCTAACTCGCGCGTAGAAATAGAATCTTCTTTTATTTTCACAATATCGGCAATGGGCAGCCGATGGTAATTTAAAGCCCACATACCGGTAAACAGAAAGTAAAATACCGATAAAAAAGTAAAGATGCCCAACAAGCCTCGGCGGCTAAATTCCCTCCAGCTTATTTGCCGTAACACTAACCGGCGGATATGTTTTATAATACCTACCAATAGCCCCGTTAAAAGGCTGTAAAATAAAATTTGTCCTACCGGAACAGAAACCCGGCCAAAAATTGCCCGAAGAAACTGACTTAGTTCTTTGTAAAAAAAATGGGTATAAAACTTTTCTACCCACTCCGAATTAAGTGCAATAATTTGCACCACTACTATTTGCAGGGGCAAACTCCCATAAATTAAAAAATGTGGGTGTTGCCTAACCAGCGCAAAGATTTTTTTAAAGAAAGATTTGATAGTTAAATAAACAAACAAGGCAAATACACAAATAAACTTGTAATCACATAAAACGGGCGGCTCCTAGTAAATACGTGCTGCTCCAAATTAATAGCTGGGTTTTAGGAAGCCATTCTCTAAATAAAACATTTTTTTGTTAAACGCTGATCACAGGTTTAAAAGGTGGCTGGAAAGTAAAATTTTTAAAAGTTTAAATTCTATGTGATTCTCAAGTTCAAAATTTACCATAAAAAAAAGAACGGCCACTTACGTGGCCGTTCTTTTTTTTAAATATTAAAAATTTACTCGATTACTAATTTGGTTTGAGTATTTCCGGAAGTGCCGGCTGCTTTTAAGAAATAAATACCACGTACCATTTTCTGGTTTAAGTTGATTTCGGTGTTGGCAGTACCTAATTCATCGGTTTGAACCGAAATTGTACTTACTACGGTACCCACCATATCAATTAAAGAAAGGGTAACCGACTCCTGAGCAGCAAAATTCTGAACCGTTACGTGCAGGTTCTCGCCTGGGTTCGGGTTAGGATAAACATTAACTACTAAACCTGTTGCTGCATCGGAAGTGGTTTCATCTAATTCTGTTAAAACACTATTGCTAACACCGGTTCTATTGGCCGTGCTGGTAGCTGGTTTATCTGCTTTTAACAAAGTAATACGGGGTTTACCATCGCCATTACCATCGTAATATTCCGATACGTATAAGTTACCGGTCTGCACGTCTTCAATAACATCCAGCGGATTGGCAAATGGCCGGCGCAATCCCGGAATTTTAATTCCTTCGGTAGCAGTAATTTTGCTTTTATTTACTGCATCTACTGCTAGTACCATTAAGTCGTCGCCACCGCTAAAACGACAAACCAGCATTTTACCTTTTAACTTACCGCCAAAAGCATTGCTCCGGTATTCAATAGCACCGTTGGCCGAAATATTTAAACCAAAGTCATAGATATACCCCCGGTAATTAGGTTCATGCGGCGTGCCAACTTTATAACCGTACTGTACTCCGTTTACAGACCAAACCACTTCGCCTGGGTCAACACCACTGGTGGGGTTACCTCCAAACATAATATATTCGTTGCGCAACGGGTTTGGATGGCCATAATAGCCTCCTTTTACAACTCTAAATAAATAATCGCTTTGCGTGTCGCGGATGTTTTTAAGAGCAGGGATGGATGGACCGGTATAAGTTTGACCGTTAGACCATTTTTTGCCCGAAGACAAAGCTGGCGCATTACCACCCGCAGCCGAACCATTTGTTGGCACGTACAACTCGCCGTTAGAGTGCCATACCAAATCATAAGCATTCCGAATACCGGTGGCATAGATTGTTAATGGCGCATTAGAAGCATAAGGGTTGTAATTACCACCATCCTGGGTTTTCACATTAATTGGTAAACCTTGTTGCTGGGCTTTATTTAAATCTAAACGCAGTATAGCGCCGTTTAATAATCTTTCCGGACGATATCCCCAGGCGCCATCCGTATCACCCATTGCAGAGTTACTACCTTGCGGGAAATACAGAGCACCATCCGGACCAAACTTAATACTGTTGGTAGCGTGGTCTTTGTAAGAACGGGGCAAATTAATAACATAATCAATTATCTGAGGAGAAGCAGGATTATTTAAATTTATCCGCGATATTTTACCAGACCAGTCTGGTGCATTGGTAAACACCGGCGACGAATGGCTGATATAAGCTAATAAATTACTGGACGTGGCATTAGGCGCAAAATGCAACCCGATTAATAGACGACGGCTGGTTCCAAAAGGAGCAATGGTTTTATGGTTAGTAATGGTACCATCACTCCGGATATCCCAACGCTCAATTTTTCCGCCGGAAGTAGTGGCGTACAAGCGACGATCTGGCCCTACAACCAAAGAAGTAAATCCATCTGAACCAAAGGTGTTATCAATTAAAGTTTTTTCGGTAAAAGAAACACCACTTAAATCACCGGATGAAACCGGGGTATCGCTGGTAGTTTTAAACCGTGAAGTAAAAGGAATCATCATATTCCCCTTATCGTCCTTCACGTTGCTGGTAATCTGGAATTCGTAGGTAGTGCTGGGCCGCAAAGAAGCTGACAATGTAATGGCATCACCAGCGGCTGTTGAGTTAACCGCTGTACCGCTTACCTGGGTTTTGGTACCGGTAGAACTAACCATAAATAATTTGACCGTACTCGTATTTACGGTACTGCCATTAATGGCATTGCCCCAGGATATTCTAAATCTACGGAGATAGATTTATCTAAAGCTACATCAGTTTCTCCATCGCTGGGTCTAACAGCAGTAACAAAAGGACGTACGTTCGTGGTGGTAGTAGGCTTTACCACCACAATATAGGTGTTTTTAGAACCAACTGCCGGCGAAGCTAAATTGCCGCCTAAAGAAACAGTGCCTGCCGCAAAAGTTTTACTATAAACTGTTAAATAGCTAATTCGGGGATCGTTAATACCAATCCGGTCCGTTAGTTTTTGCCAGCTGCTCAACCAGGTAGGCAATTGGGTAGCCAACGGATCATATGCCACGTAAACCGTTACACTTTGGCTTACCGAAAAAGTTACGGCCGGCGAAGTTTTAACATATTTGTCATCGTTGGGGGTTTTAATAAAAACCTGGTTGCTTAACGAAGAAGGAACTGAAGTGATTTTGTAATCCCGATCGGTGTAAAAGATAGTTCCTACAGCTAATTTAGCCTGTGAATAAGGGTTACCCGTAAAAGATTTTATATTGCTAACCAGGTTGGTGGTAGTAGCTTGGTTAACTACACTAAACGAAATAGTTAAAGAAGTTCCGGCACCACCTGTGGCAGATGCACCGGCGTAGGGAGTACCGGTTAATTTGTAAGTACCAGTAGCTGGCACCCATGGTTTATAATCGCCATTTGTATCGCCAAATAAAGAATAAGGAGCGCCGGTTTCAGTTTTATTATAATTTTGTTTGCCGCTTAATGCAAAAGCCACACTACCCACGTTTGCAGGCTCAGTATTGGCCCGGATATTCAGGTTTTTCGTTTGTAAGGTTGCCAGGTTTAAAGTGGCCCCATTGGAGATAGTTTGAATGGGCTGATCGGTGTCAGCATTGATTAAGGTAAAGCTTACTACTTTCTCGCCCGCAAAAATGGCGTGTTTTAAAGAAGCGGGGTTCGCTTTATTTTTTAAAATTTTAATCGCTTTAGTAGCCATAGCAGCAGTTGGAGCCTGAATATGGATTATTAAAGCGAGAAGCAGGGTAACAGACCACTTCCTATTTGGTAATTCTACGAACTTTTGATAGGGAGTACATTCTTTTTTCATAATAACTTAAATTGCACAGGTGTAAAAAAATAAATTTTAATATGGGATACATCATATTTCATAAAAAGCGTTAGCGTATACTCCTAATTAAAATCAGGAATTTTAAACAGAAGCTACTCATGTTCAGCAATTATGAGATGCTAAAGATTTGGATTAGTTGGTCGAGGTCTCAGTAACTAGCTATTCTATAACTTTACTTGTAGATTTTTATACATAAAATTTAGCTTAATTCAGGTTAACAGGATTTTTTAAGACTATTGCTTTAACGGTATTTAATTAATTATGTTTTAAATAAAGATATTTATAAAATTATTACAATTTAGGTTACATACCAAATTAACTATTATAAAATTTTATTTAAATCTAAAACAAAGCCCTGTATGTACATTCAAACAAATTTTAGATTAATCCGGGTAATTATTTAACAGTAACTATTTTATCATATCTTAATTAATTAAAATTTCCATTTAATCCCACTAACATTTTTTATAGCTATTAACCGGTTTTTTAAAAATTTTATAATAATTTATAATCATTTTAAATAAATACACAAGTAAATAGAAAAATCAGCATATTAATTTAATTACCCAAATTCCTAAAACAGTAAAAATCAGCTATTTAAATCAATTATAACTTTTTTCAGTTAATCTTGCCTGTTACACTAACAAGCTAATTTAAATTAAAAAGTATTTATAAAGTTAAATATATAAAATAGACTTATACTAATTTTACTGCAAGATGCAGCACTATCCAGAGAAAAACAACACTTTAAGCCGGGGATTTAAAGTGGCATGTACCTTGACTTACATGAAATTACATGGTACTTAAGTAATGCACTTGGTTTAAAACCATTAAAACATTATCTGTTTCCTGCTTTTTTAAAGTTTTCGATTATTATAATTTACTTACCAGATTATGATTGAAATGCTTTGGGTTTGCTTTTTTTATTTAATCCGGCAGAATCCTTAACATTTATTTAATTTTTGAGTAGTGTTTATTTAACTCCTTAATATGGGGGGGGTAAGTAATTTAAAACTGATATTGGTTTTTAGTTAAAACAATTGCTTGCCGTTTAAACTTAATTAAAATTATAACTACTACTTTTGCTCCAAAACCAGTATTAACAACCTATGGCCCATACCAACGACAACCCTGGTTATAAATCGCCACGTAAATACATTGTTTCGAAACGAATAGACCGTTTGTTTTTAGAGCTATACTCTATTTACAGCTTTATTGCCCGCTTTTTTAAAGAAGTATTTTTACCCCCCTATGAAGGCAAAGAAATTATAAAGCAGTGTTTTGAGATAGGAGTTAAATCGTTACCGCTTATTTCTTTAACCGGGTTTATTATTGGTATTGTTTTCACGAATCAGTCGCGGGTTTCTTTAGCTGAGTTTGGGGCTACCTCGTGGTTACCGGCGTTAATCTCGGTGGCCATTGTGCGGGCTATGGGGCCTTTGGTAACTGCTTTAATTGCGGCGGGCCGGGTAGGTTCCAGCATTGGAGCCGAACTTGGCTCCATGAAAGTAACGGAACAAATAGAAGCCATGGAAGTATCGGCTACCAACCCGTTTCGCTTTTTAGTGGTAAGCCGGGTATTGGCTACTACGTTTATGGTACCTACTTTAATGATGTATATGGTTTTAGTAGCATTGTTAGGAGCCTACGTAAATGTGCATAAAAACGAGTTAACCAGTTTTACTACTTATTTCGTACAGGTGTTTAATGCCATTACCTTTTTAGATATTTTTTCTTCTATTATAAAATCGTTTGTGTTTGGTTTTACCATTGGGGTAGTTGGTTGCTATAAAGGGTATAATTCTTCGAAAGGAACCGAAGGGGTTGGTAAAGCGGCAAACTCCTCGGTAGTAACCGGCATGTTCCTGATTTTTATTGAAGAATTAATTTCGCTGCAAATAATTACTGCTTTAAGAACCATGTAATTCGGCCGTTATCATTATTTATGAAAAAAATAAATCCGAATATAGATAAAAACAACCGGGTCATTTCCATCCGCAACCTGAAGAAATCTTTTGATGATTTTGATGTGCTGAAAGGAGTAGATCTGGACTTGTACCAGGGCGAAAACCTGGTAGTACTGGGCCGCTCTGGCACGGGAAAATCAGTTTTAATTAAAATAATTGCCGGCTTGTTAAAAGCCGATTCAGGTGATATAAATGTATTAGGTAGCGATTTAAATAATCTTACCTCGGTAGAATTAGACCAGCTTCGTTTAAAAATTGGCTTTTCTTTTCAGAATAGTGCCTTGTACGATAGTATGACCATTCGCGAAAACCTGGAGTTTCCGTTGGTTCGGAATCAGAAAAACTTAAGCCGGCACGAAATCGACCGGATCGTGAATATAGTTTTGGAAGCCGTAGAACTCTCGCATACGATTAATCAAATGCCTTCAGAGCTATCGGGTGGCCAGCGTAAACGCATTGGTATTGCCCGTACGCTGATTCTGAAACCCGAGATTATGCTTTACGACGAACCTACGGCCGGCCTAGACCCGATTACCAGTATCGAAATAAATAAACTGATAAACGGTGTACAGAAAAGATTTAATACCTCGTCGATTATTATTACCCACGATTTAACTTGCGCCCGCTCCGTTGGAGACCGCATTGTTATGTTGCTCGACGGGCAGTTCCAGTACGAAGGATCTTTTGAAGAAGTATTTGCGGCGGGCGATGATCGGGTAAAAGCATTTTATGATTATAATTTTATCGAATAACTTTATTAATCTGTAAAAAGTAAAAAGAGCGGGTAATCAGAGGAGCGTTCTTCCGGAGCCTTGCTCATCACTATTAAACTAAATATTTATCACTTACTTAAAATGAGTGTATCAGAAAATAAACGTTCCGTTCTTGTAGGCATTTTTATATTACTGGCCTTGGTAATTTTTATTAGCGGAGTTTTTCTCTTAGGTGGCCAGCAAAAGCGGTTTGTAAACAGCATTAACATTAAAGCCGTTTTCGACGATGTAGCCGGTTTAAAACCCGGTAACAATGTTTGGTTTTCGGGGGTTAAAATTGGCACGGTTAAAGCTATTAATTTTTACGGCGAATCGCAGGTAGAAATAACCTTAAGCATCGAAGAAAAAACGCGCCAGTACATCCGCAAAGATTCTAAAGCTCGGATAAGCTCCGAAAGCTTAATTGGGAATAAAATTATTGTATTGTTTGGGGGCAGCCAGCAAGCCGCCCCGGTAGAAGATGGCGACCGGGTACTGGCCGAAAATCCTTTAGACACCGATGATGTAGTTGAAACGCTGCAGCAAAACAATAAAAACCTGGTAGGTATTACGCAGGATTTTAAAACTTTGAGTTCCCGGTTGGTGCAAGGCCAGGGTACCATGGGAGCTATTTTAAAAGATTCGGCACTGGCCGATAACTTCCGGGCAGTGGTAAATAATTTAAAACAAGCTTCGGCTACCACGGTACGGGCAGCGGGCGCATTAGCAACTTTCACGACTAAACTAAATACCCAGGACGGTTTAGCCAACAAATTTTTAACGGATACCGCCGTATTTAAACGTTTAGAAAGATCGGTTAGTAACATTGAGAATGCTACAGCCTCTGCCACCGACATTACCAATAACTTAAAACAAGTAAGTAATAAAGTAAACAGCGACTCCAATGCGGTAAGCGTGTTGCTAAACGACCCGGTTTTTGCCGAGCAACTTCGCAACACCATGACCAACCTGGAATCGAGTAGCGATGATTTAGATGAAACGTTAAAGGCGGTTCAAAACAACTTTTTATTAAAAGGGTATTTTCGCCGGAAAGCCGTGCGCGATGCCAAAGAGGCAGCCAAGCAAAAAGAAGCCGCTAATCAAAAAGAAAACGCCCCGGCCAATTAAAAATTTTTAAAATTTGGCATCTGAGTGAATGCCCAGCACCTATGGCTCATGTAACACCAAGCCCTGTTAAAGGATCTGCCTTTCCAGAAAACGCAAAGAACCTTATTTTAATTATAGGCGGAATTCTTTCGGCAGGTTTGGGGTTAAAAGGCTTTTTACTTTCCAGTCATTTTATTGATGGGGGAGTAACCGGCATTTCCATGTTGCTGGCGCAAATCTCGGGCTTTCCGCTGTATATTCTAATTTTATTTATAAACCTGCCGTTTATTATTTTGGGTTACCGGCAAATGGGCTGGCGCTTTTCTATTAAAAGTGCCTGCGCCATTGCGGGTTTAGCTATTTGTCTGGCGGTAGTGGATTTTCCCGATATAACCCCAGACAAGTTATTAACCGCGGTATTTGGTGGCGTTTTTATTGGGGTGGGCATTGGCTTAGCCATGCGTGGCGGCGCAGTGCTGGACGGTACCGAAATTGCCGCTTTAATTGTTAGCAAAAAGTACCCATTACTCAAAGTCAGCGATTTTATCTTATTACTCAACATTATCATTTTTACTGCGGCCGCTTTCTTGTTAAGCATCGAATCGGCGATGTATTCGATTTTAACTTATTTTGCGGCTTCCAAAATGATTGATTTTTTACTTTCGGGGATTGAGCAATATACCGGAGTAACCATTGTTTCGGAATTTAGCGAAGAAATTCGCCAAAGTATTACAGAAAAACTAGGCCGGGGAGTAACCATTTACCAGGGCAAGCGCGGCTTTGGCAAACGCGGCGACCGTAGCTTAAGCATTGATATTGTATTTACCGTTGTAACCCGTTTCGAGATTCCGGACTTGCGCAAAGAAGTAAAGCGCATTGACCCCAACGCTTTTCTAATTCAACACAGCATCGACGATACTGAAGGTGGTATGGTTAAAAAGAAACCTCTGCATTAGCCTCGCTCCTATTACGGAAGTTTTTAAGAAATAAGATTTTTTAAATTTTTGGCGTTTGGCAATGCACTTACCTCTTTTTATTCATGGGTAATTAGCCGAACCCCGTCCGGCGGCTCGCCTTTCTCAGATCTGCTTAAATTACTTGGCCGTTATGCTTTATGGTATTGCGGGCCAAAAAATTTTTAATTTTTTTTATTTCTACCGGGTTAATCAACATAATTTAAACGCTAATAATCAGTTATATACCCAAATACGATATAAAGAGCTTAAAAACTATGAAAGCCATTTTTCAAAATAAAAAACCAGCTAAAAAACAACTAAATAAAAAAAGTTTACTGCGGGAATGGGCCGATGCTATTATGTTTGCCGTAGTAGCGGCTACTTTAATCCGGTGGGCCACCTTCGAGGCTTATGCCATTCCGTCGGCTTCGATGGAAAAATCTTTGCTTACCGGCGATTATTTATTCGTGAGTAAATTACATTATGGCTCCCGAACGCCGGCTACGCCTTTGCAATTGCCTTTAACCCACCAAACCATTGGCAGCACCAAGATCCCCTCCTACTCCGATGCCATTACCTTGCCTTCTTTTCGCTTACAGGGTTTTTCTGAAATAAAACGCAACGACCCCATCGTTTTTAATTTACCTCCCGAGGATGAACATCCTTTTGATTTAAAAACGCATTACATTAAACGGTGCGTAGGTATGGCCGGCGATTCTTTTGCGATTAAAAACGGACAAATTTACGTTAATGGTCAGCCTACCAGCAATCCAAGTCAGGAACAATTTCAGTATTTTCTGGCTACCGACCGGGAACTCGACAAACAGTTTTTTCTAGACCGCGACATAACCGATTTTTATGCGGTACCAAATGGCTATGCCGTGCACATTACCCCATCTATAGCCCAAGACCTGGCTACCCTGGAATTTATTAAAAATGTGCAGCTCGTAATGGCTCCCGCGGGCGAGGTAGAGAATGATGTATTTCCGCAGGAACCCCGTATTTTTAAATGGAACCGCGATAATTATGGTCCCTTGTTTATACCTAAAAAAAACAGCACGGTAGCTATTACCCCCCAAACGCTGCCTTTATACGCCCGGATTATTACGGCCTACGAACATAATTCTAACGCCAAAATACAGGACGGTAAATTGTTTTTAGAAGGAAAAGAAGCGCAGCAATATACTTTTAAACAAAACTACTATTTTATGATGGGCGACAACCGGCACAACTCCGAGGACTCGCGCTATTGGGGCTTTGTGCCCGAGGACCACATAGTAGGAAAAGCCGTATTTGTTTGGATGTCCGTTGACCCGAATGCCAGTTTCCTGGAAAAGGTACGTTGGAACCGGTTATTTAAACCCATTGAATAATTAACACGAAGCAGCATTATTTATCGGTTATCAACCCGAAGATTTTTTGCTCTCGCCTGTTTCAAAAGTTTTAATGCCCGTGTTATTGATAAAACGCGGGCATTTCTCTTTTTTGGCTTATGGTACAACCCAACGATTGTTTAAAATAATATTTTTAAAATTTATAGGTTTTTAAAATTTATGATAATTTGCTGGCACATAAAATGACGGACAGTAATGCAGGTGATTGCCCTTAAGCATCACCCGTTTTTTTAAATTTCCGGATTTACCAGGTATGGTAAACGGGCCTCTTAAATCCTTACTTATGAATTCCATCGGCACATTCTTCGGAGTACTGTTAGTTTCCTGGCTTTTGCAAAGCATTCCGGTTTTTAGTCAGGTTAACAACGCTAAACCTTTGCGGGTTGGTATTGCCGGATTAGTGCACGGCCACGTAGGCTGGGTATTCGACAGCCACAAGCGCGGCGACATTCAAATTATAGGTATTGCCGAAGCGGATGCCGAACTAGCTGACCGGTATATAAAAAAGTACAACTTGCCTAAAAGCCTGGTTTATTCCGATTTAAATACCATGCTGGATAAAACCAAACCTGAAGCGATTACGGCCTTTAATTCAATCTTTAACCACTTAGCGGTAGTGCAGGCTTGTGCGCCGCGGGGTATTCATGTAATGGTAGAAAAACCTTTGGCCGTTAGTTTGGAACATGCCCGGCAAATGGAAGCTTTAGCTAAAAAGCACAACATTCATCTGTTAACCAATTACGAAACTACCTGGTACGGCAGCAATCACAAAGCCTATGATTTGGTACACACCGATAAAGCAATTGGTAGCATTCGCAAAATGGTAGTACACGATGGGCATCAGGGACCGAAAGAAATTGGCGTTGGCCCGGAGTTTCTGGCCTGGCTCACCGACCCGGTACAAAATGGCGGCGGCGCTTTAATAGATTTTGGTTGTTACGGCGCTAATTTAATAACGTGGCTGATGCAGGAACAACGGCCGATATCAGTTACGGCGGTAACCCAGCAATTAAAACCCGATATTTACCCCAAAGTAGATGATGAAGCCACTATTTTGGTAACTTATCCGGGTGCGCAAGGTATTATCCAAGGCTCCTGGAACTGGCCTTACGGCCGGAAAGATATGGAAGTTTACGGCCAAACCGGCGCCGTTACTACAATAGACAATACCAAAATGCAGTTGCGCTTAAAACCAGATGAGCCCGCCCAGGCTTACCAGGCCCCCGCCCGCCCTGCGCCCTACGACGATCCTTTCCGGTACTTAACGGCAGTAGTAGGAGGTAAAATTAAACCCGTTCATGATTTGTCTTCCTTACCTAATAACATGATTGTGGTCGAGATTTTAGATGCTGCCCGTCAATCGGCCAAGACCGGGAAAACGATTTATTTAGACCCGCAAAAAACAAAGTAAGAAGTCGTTTTACATATTTAAACAGCTTTAAGAACAACCACCCCCTAGCCCTCCTAAAATAAGGCCGGGAGCTTTTTACCTAAACTTTCCAGATATAATTGTTTTATATCTTTAACAGATATGGGAGCTGTTTCACATTTTACAAGAAAATTAAAAAATTGCCCTCGATGGTGTCCAGCCTACTAATACCGGATAGCTCCGCAAAAATACGGTTGGCAAAAACCTATCATTCGTACTTTTTATTATCAAATTTAAAAATACAGAAACATTGCGTATTTTACTCTAGTAAACCTGCCCTATAGAACAGCTTCTTGATTTTGAACTGTTTACAAACCTTACCATTTTATTTTTTTAGAATTTTCATTTCCAGAGTAGTTCAACTCTTGCATCCCGGATTAAACTGCTGTCTTCTAATTTTATCTCCTCTCTATTTAATATCAAGTCTCCAAAGCACTTTTTTACCGCGACCCAATACATACGGCTACGCACCTAATGGTAAAACAATCAAATTTTATTTAGATATGTTCTAAATAGTATTGCATTTTAGGTAAACTCTTCTACTTTTGTAACGCTATTTAAATTTAGTCTAAACAAAATTAAAATAAGCCTCTTTGTATTTGCTACTTTATTCTGGTTAATAAATCCAGAAAATACATATAAGGATGCAGGTCGTTTTTAATTACTAATTAAGCTGGATTTACTTGTAAATGCTGTCTGGAGCACGGAATCATACCTGGGATTCCACGCAGAAATGTAGCTATAAAAGAAGAGCGGCAAGTTTAACTTAACAACAGAATTGCTGGTAAGCACTTAAATAAAAATTTAAAATTTAAAAAAAATATGCTGCGAAAAGTTGTTGGCAAACTGCATTTATGGCTTGGCTTTGCTTCCGGGCTAATTGTTCTTTTCCTGGCAATTACGGGTTGTATTTTAGCTTTTCAGCGCGAAATTGAAAACGCAACCCAAGCCTACCGCTACGTAGATTACCAACCCGCTTTGCAACCTTTACCGCCAAGCCGGCTAAAGCAAATTGCCGATGCGCAACTGCCGGGCAAAAAAGGCCACAGTGTAATATACCAAAAAGACCGGGCCGCGCAGGTAGTTTATTACAATTTAGAACCGGAGTACTATTATCTGGCTTATTTAAACCCTTATACGGGCGAGGTATTAAAGGTAAAAAACATGGAAGAAGATTTCTTCCGGATTATGATTATGGGCCATTATTATTTGTGGCTACCTCCTACTATTGGTCAGCCCATATTGGCTTCTGCCACCCTTATTTTTGTAGTAATGTTAATTACCGGCATTATTCTGTGGTGGCCCAAAAACAAGAAGGCCCGCAAACAACGATTTAGCATAAAATGGAACGCTGCCTGGCGCCGCCGAAACTACGATTTGCACAACGTACTCGGCTTTTATATTACCGGGGTAATTTTATTTATTGCCCTAAGTGGTTTGGTTATGGGCTTTAAATGGGTAGCCAATTCTGTTTACTGGACTGCCTCCGGGGGCAAGCCAATGGTTGAGTTTTACGAGAGTTTTTCTCAAGTACCTACAAACCCAGTCCATAAAATTACTTCGCCCATGGACCAGCTTTGGTTAAACATGCAACCCGAGTTTCAGAAAATTACCGGCAGCATGGAAGTACACATTCCCGAAAATGAGCAATCTTCTATTGAAGTAGCTTTTAACCCCGATACTGATACGTACTGGAAAACCAATTACCGGTACTTCGACCAGCATACATTAAAAGAAATAGAAGTAACGCACGTTTACGGGAAAATTGCCAACGCTACCGTAGCCGATAAAATAATGCGCATGAATTATGATATTCACGTGGGAGCCATTGCCGGCCTCCCCGGTAAAATTATTGCTTTTTTTGCCAGTTTGTTCGCCGGAAGTTTACCTGTTACCGGCTTCCTGATTTGGTGGGGACGTAGAAAAAAGGCGAGAAAAGCAAAAGCCCAACCCAGCAAAGTTGCCCAAACAAGCCAATTAGTCGGCGCCGGATTTATGAAAAAGTAATCCGGAAAATCAGCAGCGTAATTTTCAATTTTTTTTAAAAAATAGTAGAGAATAAAACTAATGAAGGCTGTTTTTTTAAATACCGACGTAAAGGGAATTAGAACCAGAGTAAAACCAGGAAAGGCTGTAAGAAGAAATTTTTAAAATTTAAAACTAGCTACGAGTAGAGCTAAAAAATAAAGATGGTTGCGTAATTTGCAGTTACGTGTTTTACGTAACTGCTTATAATTTAATTAATTGAATACCCTACTGCCTTAAGCCGCTTTTACCCCGGTTAATTCCAGCTTGAGCTGTTCATACATTTTATTCCAAAGGTCGGCTAACTCTTCTAACCGGGTTAAATCCAGTTTCGGATTTACCAGCAACCGGATTCTCCAGAAAGTAGCCATTTCTTCAGCAAATTTTAACAGATCTAAGTTGCTAAAAAAGGGCGCTAACTCCGAATCAGTCAAAAATTCTTCAGAAAAAGACTTATTCACATCAAAAGGGCTTTCACAAGATAATACTAAATAATATTTACCTTCGCATTGTTGGTTGGTTAGATCATTTTCTGCAACCCTAAGGCTAAAGCTAAAAGTTTTAACTTCGATCATGTAACCTGTTTTAAATAAACACACTGTAATTGCGATGTAAAGATAGTGTTTATTTATCAATGAACCAAAATAATACAAATTATATTAAAATAACTCAATTTTAACTTAATTAATCCTTATTCATCTGTAGGTTTCGCAATTATTATTAATTTTTGATTAAAATTGCGAACGTTTTTGCTTCGGTTGTTAACAAAACTTTTCAACATTAAAAAACAAATATTATATTAGAATAATTATAAAAACAATTTTAAATATATATTAAAAGTCAATACAATTTTAGTTCTCTAATAAAACCACTTAGCGGCTTAGCAAAATTTTGATAAAAGTTAAAGTTTTAAAATTTCACCTTTTACTTTAATACTGGTCGAACAGCATCTGCCCAAATACGATAACCGGCTGCGGTCATATGAAGACTGTCAGCGCGGTAAAGCTGCGGATTAAATTTGCCTGTAGGTAAAAGCATTTTATTAAAAACATCTACATAACCCGTTCTTTTTTGGCTTTTTAGAAATTCCTGAACAAGCTGATTGGTTTGTTTAATGCCTGGCAACAATTGTTTACGCGATGGGCTCGGTTTTATTGATATAAAAGTGATATAGGTTTGTGGGTTGTTTTGCCGGACTTTTTGAAACAACGCCTTAAAATCCTGAAAAACCTGCTCGGGTGTTTTGCCGCTTGCCAGGTCATTGTCGCCTACATAAATAACTACTTGCTTGGGCTGATACGGTAAAATCAGGCGATCGGCAAAATGGGTTACTTCAAACGTTTGTGAGCCGCCAAAGCCCCGGTTTAAAACATTTTTACCCGGGAAATCCTGCGCTAAAGTTTCCCATAGTTTAATAGAGGAACTGCCGGTAAACACAATCGGATTTTTGGGCGGCGCTTTAGATTTATCTTGCTGCTCCAGCGTCGAAATTTCTTTTTCCCATTTCGACATATCCTGGGCTTGCGCACTGGTAAACCCAAGAACTAAGAATAAAACCAAGGTAAAATAAAAATTTTTAAAAAATCGCATGGCACAATGTTAAATAGTGTGGTTTCGGTCAGATGATTTATTAACCAATAATTGCGTTTCTAAAACAATAGATTGCGGGGTAAAGTCTTCGGCTTCCGATTCTATCTGTTCTAAAAACAAGCGAGCTGCCTGCCGGCCCATATCTACGGGGTATTGCATTACCGTAGTTAAAGCCGGATCCAGAATAGATGAAGTAGTTTCGTTGCCAAAGCCCACTACCGCCACATCATCGGGAATACGTAAACCGGCAGCTTTGATCGCCAGCATGGCGCCTATGGCTACCCGGTCGCTGATGGCAAAAATGCCATCTACCCGGTTGCTTTCTTTAATCCATTGGTTAGTGGCATCAATAGATTTTTGCCGGTCAAAATCAACGTGTTTAATCAGTCTTTCGTCTATAGGGATGTTGTTTTTACGTAGCGCATCGAAGTAGCCGTTTTTCCGGTTAGCGGTTATTTGTAGTTTCTCGGGGCCAGCCAGGTGGGCGATGCGTTTGCAGCCAACTGCTACCAGATGATCTACGGCCGCAAAAGCGCCCTGGTAATCGTCCACAATTACTTTGGAGGCTTCAATGTCGTCGCACACCCGGTCGAATAAAATTAAAGGAATGCCTTTTTTCTGCAGAATTTTAAAATGATTGGTGTTGGTAGTATTGCCCGACACCGATACAATAATGCCGGCCACCCTACTGGAAAGTAAAGCCTGGATGTTGTTGGCTTCGGTTTGCTCCGATTCGTTGGATTGGCAAATCATGACGTTAAAGCCTGCCGCCGATGCCACCTCCTGAATACCGCTAATGGCCGAAGCAAAAAACTGAACGGCAATATCCGGAATAATTACTCCGAGAATATTGGTTCTACGTTTTACTAAACTAAGGGCAATAGAATTTGGTTGATAATCTAATTCAGCCGCTAAATCCAATACGGCTTTTTTAGTTTCTGAATTAATGTCCGGCGAACCCCGCAAGGCCCGGGAAACCGTAGAAACGGAAATCTGTAATTGTTGCGCAATATCTTTAATAGTAACCGGTCTGTTCTTCATACATAAAGCGCTTTGTTCCGAACCCAGGACTAAAGACTAATTCCTACAAAAATGAACAAAATTTTTATATAAAAAACACCTGTTCCTATTATTCTAAGTTAAGTTTCGCTCCTTTTCTTTCGTATTTACACACCTCCTACTTTGTTAGGCAACCCTGGTTTGCGGCCGTTAAATAAGAGCTTTTCAATTAAAATAAAACGCTATAATCCTCCTTTGTTACAGTAAGCCAGCCAGTAGTACGCCGGCATTTATTACGTTTAAACACCTTTGTACTTGTTCTTTCTGAATTTTTAAAATTTTAATAAATAAAAAAAAGGAGCCAATATTTAGCTCCTTTTTTCATCCGTAGAAACTTAGTTTTAATAGTACTTTAATTCACAATTACTTTTCTGATTTCGCTGTACTCGTCGGCTTCTAATTTTACGTAATACAAACCACTGGCAACATTACTTAAATCCAGAACTTTAAGGGTTTGATCTTCGGTTTCGTTAAAACTATCCCGTAAGATAACATTGCCAATTACATTAGTTACTTGCACCTCGGTGCGTTTGCCTTTAAATCCAGAGAGCTCTAAAAAAACTTTTCCGGTACTGGGGTTGGGGTATACATTTACCCTTTTATCGGTATCCTGATTTGTTGGAACCAACACTTGCGGCTTCTCTGACCTTAAAGCGATGGGGGCTTTAACTTGCGCCCCAATCGTTAAGCAGCAGAGAAAGGCTCCTAACAAAAGTATAATTTTTTTCATATATATAAACGTGTATAAGTAATTTAACTTTTTAAAATAACGAAGGTCGCTTAAATTAGTTTTTGTATTTTAGCCCTTAACCCTTGCTTTAGTCCAAAAAAAACAACAGCTTTTATGTTTATCTGGTTAAATTGCTACTACGTACTTTGAAAAATATAATTATAATTGGCGGCGGCTTAGCCGGATTAGTAGCAAGCCTGCAATTGCAAGATGCCGGAGCCGCGGTAACGGTAATTGAACGAAAACAATATCCCTTTCACCGGGTGTGCGGAGAATACATTTCTAATGAAGTAAAGCCATTTTTACAATCTTTAGGAGTAAGCCTGGCAGCGCTTCAACCTGCCACAATAAAACAGTTTATGCTAAGTTCGCCAGCCGGCAAAACCCTTCACGCGCCCCTGGATCTGGGCGGTTTTGGGGTAAGCCGATATACCCTGGATAATTATCTGTACAGATTAGCGCAATCCCGCGGTGTTAATTTTATCCTAAATACCAGTGCTACGGAGGTAACTTTTAACCAGGATAATTTTGCTGTTGAGCTCTCGGATGGGCGCACGCTGCCTGCCGATCTGGTAATTGGCTGCTACGGCAAACGGGCTAATTTAGACCGGCAGTTTCAACGTTCTTTTTTTCAGCAACGCTCACCTTATATTGGGGTTAAATACCATATAAAAACCGATTTCCCAAAAGATTTAATCGCCCTGCACAACTTTAATGATGGCTACGCTGGTATCTCGGCCATTGAGGACGATAAATACTGCTTTTGTTACTTAACCACACGTAAAAATTTAAAAAAACACGGCAGCATTGCTCTTATGGAGCAGGCAGAGCTGCAGCAAAACCCTTATATAAAACAGATTTTTAAAAAAAGTGAATTTTTGTACAGTCAGCCCGAAGTAATTAATGAGATTTCTTTTGCCCCGAAAAGCTGCCTCGAAAACCATGTTTTAATGTGCGGCGATGCCGCCGGCCTTATAACACCCTTGTGCGGCAATGGCATGGCCATGGCTATACACGGAGCCAAAATAGTGAGTGATTTGGTGCGGGAATACCTATACAGCAAATGCATCCGGGAGCAGCTCGAACAAAATTACGTACAACATTGGCAAAATCAATTTGCGCGCCGCCTGCAAGTGGGCCGGTTAATCCAAGGAGTATTTGGCAAACCAATTTTATCGGAAGCGGCGGTTGCTACTCTTAAAATAATACCTGGGGCGGTAAATTTTTTAATAAAAAATACGCACGGCAAAGCTTTTTAAAGCATAATTGATGGCCAGTGTGATTTAGAGCAAAACAATTTCAAAGAATTTTGCTTATAATACCACGATGAACAGCTTTATCTGTGCCATTGGCACTGCTACGCCCCCTCACAAAATAGCGCAAACCCAAACGGCCGATTTTATGGCGGCAGCTTTGCAGCTAAACGCGGAAGAAATCCGCAAATTAAAGGCTTTATACCGGGTTACGGGCATTGCCCACCGGTACACCGTACTGCCGGATTATGCCTCCAATAACGGACAATTTACCTTTTTCCCGAATACCCCCGATCTGGAGCCTTTTCCTACGGTGCAACAACGTATGGCCGTTTACCAGCAAGAAGCTTTGCCGCTTTCGGTGGCCGCGGTTACTGATTGTTTTTCGGTTCTGGGGGATTTTGACCGGAGTACGATTACGCACTTAATTACGGTTTCGTGTACCGGCATGTACGCTCCCGGCTTAGACATTGACCTGATCCAAGCACTGGATTTACCCACTACCACCCAGCGCACGCAAATAAATTTTATGGGTTGTTATGCAGCTTTTAACGCTTTAAAAGTAGCCGATGCTTTTTGCCAGGCCAATGCGCAAGCGCGGGTATTAGTGGTTTGCACGGAGCTGTGTACCATCCATTTTCAAAAATACCGCGAAAACGATCATTTGGTATCTAATGCTATTTTCGGCGACGGGGCCGCCGCTGTTTTATTGCAAGCTCAACCCATGCCCAACCAAAAAAATGTGGCTCTGGCTGCCTTTCACTGCGAACTAATACCCGCCGGCAAAAAAGAAATGGCGTGGCATATTGCCGATCACGGTTTCGAGATGACCTTATCCTCCTATGTGCCCGATCTGATTCAAAAAGGAATTAAAAAACTAACGCAAAATTTACTACACAAACTAGAAATAGAGGTAAGCGAAGTAGATTTATACGCCATTCATCCGGGGGGTCGAAAAATACTGGAGTCCATTGAAAAAGCCTTGAATTTAACTCCGGAACATAATTGCTTTGCTTACGAAATTTTACGAGATTACGGCAATATGTCGTCGGCTACCGTTTTGTTTGTGCTGAAATCTTTATTACGCACCCTTACCAAAGCCAGCCACAACCAACCAATATTAAGTTTTGCTTTTGGTCCCGGATTAACCTTGGAATCTATGCTTTTAAAAGTGCATTATGTTTAAAAACAGGTCTACCACTCCCGAGTTAATGGACGATCCGAACGTAGACACTGCGGCGCTCCGTAGAAACCTGAAAGAATTAGAAATTATAAATAAATGGTTGGGGGGCAACGAAGTAGTAACCGATGCTTTAGACACTTTATGGAAAGAGGGCGTACTTAATCCGGAAATAATAACAACTTTACAAATTGCTGATTTAGGTTGCGGCGGCGGCGACATTTTACGCGAAGTGGCCGAATGGGCTTTCGAAAAAAACATGAATGCCACTTTAACCGGAGTAGATACCAACCCGGTTATGATTAAATACGCGCAGCAAACCTGTAAAGACCTGACAAATATCTATTTTCTGGAAGCAGATATTTTTTCGGCAAATTTTAAAAAAAATAAATACGACATTATCATTTGCAGCTTGTTTTGCCACCATTTTACCGATGCGCAACTGCAAAAGTTATTGCGGCAATTAAAACAACAAGCGCGCCTGGCTATTGTTATTAACGACATTCACCGCCATCCTTTTGCCTACTACGCTATTAAATGGCTTACCTACTTCTTTTCGCGATCGTACTTAGTTAAAAACGATGCACCCTTATCGGTGCTCCGGGCTTTTCGCCGGGTTGAATTAAAGCAACTATTTAAAGCGGCCGGCTTTTCGCAGTACAAACTTCGCTGGCAATGGGCTTTCCGGTGGCAGGCTATTCTTTTAAAATAATCTTTATTGTTTAGCCTAATTTTTAAAAATTCCTTTCCGCAAAAATCATCGTAACAATGCGGAACGATGAAGATAAATTTAAATTTTAAAAAAATAAGTATTGCGCTAATCGAAAGGTATTAGCGTGAGCTTCCACAATTGTCGCAATCTTTTCGGAGTAACCACCACCCATACTTACCGCCACCGGAATTTGGTTTTGCTTACACATTTCCAGTACCATCCGGTCGCGGGTTTTACAGCCTTGCAACGATATTTTTAATCTTCCCAGCTTATCGGTTTCCAAAATATCTACACCCGACTGATAAAAGATAAAATCGGGTTTTACTGCATCCAGCAAGCGCGGTAACACTTCGTTTAATTTTTTTAAATAAGCAACATCTTCTATGCCATCGGGCAAGGGCACATCCAAGTCCGACTTTTCTTTATGCAAAGGGTAGTTATGGTCGCCGTGCATGCTAAAAGTAAAAACCCGCGGTTCATTTTTAAAAATCTGGGCTGTTCCGTTGCCTTGGTGCACATCTAAATCAATAATTAAAATTTGATTTACCCGTTGCTGTTGCAATAAATAATTGGCCGCAATTGCCATATCATTTAACAAACAAAAACCTTCTCCCCGATCTGTAAACGCATGGTGGGTACCTCCAGCCACATTCATGGCAATGCCGTGTTCCAGAGCAAACAAAGCAGCTTGCACGGTTCCGTTCATAATTACCACTTCACGGGTTATTAATTCGCGGCTTAACGGAAAACCTGTTTTCCGGATCTCGGCAGGACTAAGTTCCAGATTATTTAAACGGCGCCAGTAAACCGGATCGTGGGTGGCGGTAATCAAACTTTCGGGTAAAGGTTCCGGCTCAAATAAGTTGGCGGTTTCTATGGTTCCTTCGTGCAGTAGTTGTTGCGGCAGCAGCTCATATTTCAACATCGGGAACCGGTGACCGGCGGGTAAGGTATGGGCGTATTGCTTATTCCAGGCAATTTTAAGCATGCAGTAAAAAATTTTTATAATAAATAACAAAAAGTTCCCTTTGTAACCATTCTTAAATTACTTCTGGCTCATAAATTGATTATAGCAAATAGCTATTAAAAAACGCTGTTTAATCAACGGTTTGCCTTCAGCAATATTGGTTTAGTGAATAAACAGGGTAATCGCCATTACTCTTATTCCGAATGTATTTCTAAGGAAGCCTGCTTAGATTAATACAATTATCCTGTATTTTATTACTTTATACAGAATCTAATATAACTTATAGGATAATAGCTGATTTAGTAGCCTCAAAAGCAATTTATTACTGAATTATACAATTAATTTGTATCATGATTAATCAGAAATCATACTTAATAAAGTGCCAATATATAGCTTATTTTGAATGTATTTTTAAATTTTTAGAATCTATACTTATAGTAATATTTATACCCTACCATTTAAATGAAACAATTTTACGATCCGGAAGAATATTTTTTGGTTGCAGACCTATCAACCAGAAAACTTTATTTAGTTCATACGTTTTACACTTTATTGTTTAAGAAAAACCGGCCTGATGATTTAATTTCCTGTTATTTATACGAAGGCCAGGGAGTTATTGCGAAACAAGACCGTGTTTTAGTTGCCCGGAAATACTTGCAGCAGGCAAAAGAAATTATGCCCAAAGAAAAACAACAAAAAGAGCCAAAACAAGCTACCCAGCCGCGCGAATACATGTACGCCAATCTTTAATGGGTTGTTATTTGCACGCTTTTGATAAATTATACAAGCTGGTTGTTTAAACCAGATTACCTTGCTTCACAAATACTTCTGATTGATGGTACCTCTTCCGGTGGTACATCCTTGATTAGCTTTCGTGAGTAAAAAATTTAAAAAATTCCTAAAATTTACTGGATTTATATAATTTAATTTTTATATATTTGAACATATAAATATTTACTTGTATGGGCTCTTTAATCATTTGTTTTACCAGCGCATTTATTATCTACTACTATTTAAATTATAGTACCTGGGCTAAAAATAATATTGTAACTGCTACAGTGCCCCGAATTGCTCCGCAGGCCAAAGCATTGCAGTACGAGTTATTAAAGCTGGGCATTAAAGCACGATTAGAGCGGTTTACCACCCAGGAACAAATGATAATCTCAATACCGGATTCTAAAATCACGATTGAAATAGAAAAAAGTTCTACCGAAGATGCAGCCGGTAACCCTTTGCACGACTTGCAGCGGACCCACTACTCTTTGGTAAACGGCCATTATACCATCCGGATGCCCTATACTTTAATTAAAAGCAATTTAATGCAATCGGTTAATTATGTAAACCGCATTATTGCTTCGCATCAATCCAATACAGAACAAGTAATTGCTTACCCCTTTGAGTATTCTCTTTTAAAGAAAGCGAGCTAATTTAATTGCTAAAGTAAAGTTTAATATAAAGCAAAAAGGCCGTTGTACCGGCCTTTTTGCTTTATATCGGATTTTGATGCTAAATCCCTTTTTCTATCTTATTCTGATTGCAGTTTTTTATTTACTGCCTTGCGTAAAGGATCTTCCAGATGTTGCAGGGCAGCTTCATCGCCTTTTTCAATGGCTTGGGCCAACTTTTGCGCAAATTCTTTGGCTAACTCCGGGGTAAAGGTTAATACTTCCGGGTCGGTGAGGGCATCAATAATTATCGGGCGATCTGCTTGTAAAGCCGTTTCCCAGGCAGCAGCTACCTGCTCCGGGCGATCCACCCGGATACCCACAAAACCTAAGCTCTCGGCATATTGCGCGTAATTAAATTCTGGTAACACTTGTGATTCATTAAATTTAGGGTCGCCTTGCATTAAGCGTTGTTCCCAGGTTACAAAGTTAAGATCGCGATTATTGAGGACCAGCACCACTAATTTCGGATTTGACCATTTTTGCCAATATTTTTGAACCGTTAACAATTCGCTGTTGCCTCCCATCTGCATGGCACCATCGCCCACAAAGGCAAAAACCGGCTTGTCCGGGTGGGCAAACTTGGCCGCTATAGCATAAGGAATAGCGCAGCCCATGGTAGCCAGCGTACCCGATACAGAAAATTGCATGCCCTTGCGAATGCGGATATGCTGGGCCGTCCAACTGGAGGTAGAACCAGAATCGCAGGCTATAATGCAGTTATCGGGTAAGCGCGGCGACAACTCCTCGAATAATAAACGGGGGTTAACCGGATTGGCTTCCCGGGTGGCCCATAAACTTACCAATTGCCACCAGGCTTTTACATTCTGCTCGATGCGTTGCTGCCAGCTTCGGTCGGTTTTTCGCGTGATGAGCGGTATTAAAGCCTTTAAGGTTTCGGCACTGTCGCCGGTTAAGTTTACTTCCATGGGGTAACGAATACTCTGCATGCGTCCATCTAACTCAATCTGGATACCGCGGGCTTTCCCTTCTTCCGGTAAAAATTCGGCGTACGGAAAACTGGAACCAATCATGAGCAAGGTATCGCAGTTTTGCATCATGTCGTGCGAGGCGTTCGTGCCAAACAAGCCAATAGCTCCCGTAACAAAAGGCAGATCATCCGGTAAAACTATTTTGCCCAAAAACGCTTTGGCCACGCCGGCGCCTAGTAAATCGGCAATTTGAATGATTTCTTCGGCGGCGTGCAGCGCCCCGGCACCCGCCAGAATAGCCACTTTACTACCGGCATTTAAAATGGTGGCGGCTTTCTCTAAATCGTTTGCTTGCGGAATTACCCGCGGCGCCGAATAGCCGATGCCCGAATGGATGGTTTGGTGTTGGTGCGGCGGCTCCTGGTATTCTTTGGTTTGTAAATCATTCGGGATGATGATACAGGTAACCGTGCGTTGAGAAATAGCAATCCGGAAAGCCCGGTCAATTAAGTGACGAATCTGGGCAGGATCAGTGGCCATTTGCACATACTCCGAAGCTAAATCTTTAAACAAAGAAATTAAATCTACTTCTTGTTGGCTATTGCCGCCTAAAGCGGTAAGCGCTTTCTGCCCCACAATGGCTACTACGGGTTGGTGATCCAGTTTGGCGTCGTACAAGCCATTTAGTAAGTGAATAGCCCCCGGCCCCGAAGTAGCAATACAAACCCCTACCTGCTTAGTAAATTTTGCGTGGGCGCAGGCCATTAAAGAAGCCATTTCTTCGTGCCGGGTCTGCACAAACTCAATCGGATTTTCCATACGGTCCAAGGCTCCCATGATGCCGTTTATTCCATCGCCCGGATAACCAAACATCCGGGTTACTCCCCAGGCAGCCAAACGTTGTAACAGGAAATCGCTTACGTTCTCTTTCATCGTTTTTACTTTAGAATTAAGCCTGTTTAAACGAAAACCAGCCAAAGAGTGCCGTAAAAATCAGAATTTTTAAAAATTAAAACTTTTGGTTAAACTGATCATGCTAAGTTTTTAATCAAATCCGGCGATAGCAATAATTTCTTCACCTTCAGGCACAACGATTACCAATGAACTCGCAGAAGAAATTTTTAAAAATTCAGTAAATTTCTTCAACTTATAAACTTTAAATAAGTAGTAGTAAATTACTTACCTAATTTTCCTGAATACTCATTAAGCAATTAAAACAGAAGCGATACAGCCTATTTTTAATTTAAAACAGGCTATTATAGCTTTTCAGCCGATATAACTTAAAAAGAACGATATACACCAAATTTACAGACATAGACCGGGTATAAGCCATATCTATTTAATAACCTTTAATCATTAAGCTATGACCAAGTTTTTATTGTTTTTGGGTTTCACCTTTCTGGGATTAGCCCAAACCAAAGCACAGTTAAAAATGACCAAAGCGGAAGCGCGCGAAACAATGAGCGAAATGGCTTTTACCGTGGAAAAGAAAACAGAGCAAAAAAATCAATTCCAGTTTATTCATTACAGCAACACCAAAATAAACATGAACACCATTTTGCGCTTTAACCAAGCTGATGTTTGCGACCTGCTAATTACCGTTCTGCCTCTATCGGAATGGGAAAAGTCGAGAAAAGCTTTTGAAAATCAGGTTACCACGGGCTTACTTAAACCAAAAGCATCCGGTAAAAATACCTGGATAAAAGAAGATGGCTCCACCATTGTAATGGTACCGGAACCAGGTAAAAACACCTTTTCAATTGTGGTTTCTTCTCCGGCAGCCTAGCCTCCTGAGCTTAAAAGGTAAAACTGATTTGCATGGCCACCAGCGTAAGTTGGTGGGTATTTATTTTGATGTAAAGGGAAAACCAGGATCGGGCTATTTTTTAAAAAATAAAAATTTAGCTTTTCCCGAACCAGCCTTTTACTTTTTCCATCCATTTTGGTTCTTCCACGTCGTTCTCTAATAAGAAGCTGTAAGGCGCTAAAGCCGGCAGGTGGTCGCAGATAATCCGAATAATAGCAAAAATTGGAATAAACAAAATCATACCGGCAATTCCCCAAATCAGTTCGCCCAATACAATTGCCACAATGGTTATAAAGGGGCTAATGTTCATGCTGTTACCTTCCACCAAAGGTTCAATTATGTTATTATCTATCACCTGGGCCAGCACCAACACAATAATTACCGGCAGCACCATGCCGGAAGAACCCGCTACCAGCGCCATCAACAACGGAAACAATCCGCCGATAATCGAACCGATGTAAGGCACGATGGTGGGCAGAACAGCTACTAAACTGATGATAATGGCATTTTCAATTCCGATAACGGAGAAGCCAACCATGTAAAACACTGCTAAAAATACCATGGAGAACAAACGGGCTACTAAGTACTGCGAAGCTACTTGTTTAATTTCTGAGAGGGTTTGCTTTACTTCCGGCCGGTTTTCTGGCTGAGCCAGGTGTACAAAAAACTTTTCGTATTTTTCCCGCTTCCACATCAGAAAAAAGAAATAAAATAGAATTAAGGCAAAACCACTGAGCAGGCCCATTCCGCCGGATAACAAACTAGTAGCAAATTGGTTAAACAATTCGGAGAACTTTGAAATCTGCGATTTTAAAACTTTAATTTGTTCCTGCGGCGCTACGCCAAATTGTTGCTGTACCCATTGCTGGCCGGTATCTAAATATTGTTGCAGCTTTTTCTGAATCTGCGGTAAATCTTCCGATAAACTAGCGGCTTGTAACCCCACTATAAAAAAGATGGCCGCAATAAACAGCAAGATTAAAGCAATGCATAGCAAAGTAGACCAAATCCGGCCAATTCCCCATTTTTCCAGTTTGTTACTCACGGGCAAAAGCATCATGGCAAAAAATACAGCAAAGGCCAAGGGTATTAAAAATACCCGGCCATAGTATAAGATTAATACCGTAAGTACCAATACTACTTGCGTTACCGCCAATCTATTTATAGAAATTCCTGTCATACCGTTTAATTTACCTGTAACACCGTTGATTTTACCACCAACTGGTAAAAACCGGGAAGTACGTTTTAACTTAGAATTATGCCGCTATTAAAGCTGATTTTTAAAAATTTTAAAATTTAACTTCCTCTGCAGCCTTATTAAATACCCCTTTACGTAATTAATCCAGCTTCCGGTTAAGGTTGCCCGAGTCTGGCAAATAAGGAACTCCGTAAATTATTACCCGTATTACTTTTAAACTACAACAATATAACAAGACGAGGCCTTGGCAAGGGGTTTAAATTTGAATTACTTATAAAGTGCCTTTATCTGATAAATACCTTGGGTGCTGATTAGGCCGGAACTTCTCTGGAAAGGTTATTTAGCTTTGTTCCATTAAATTACCTGTAATGTTTTGTTTTAAGAGCAAAAAGAATTTAACAGCAATTATTTGTGATAAGCGTAATTATACCCACTTATAACGAAAGCGAGCATATTGCATCCACCATTCGGGCTATATACCAAAAAGGAACGCGCCAGGCCATTACCGAAGTAATTGTGGTGGATGGCGGCAGCACCGATGATACCGTGCAACAAGCCCGTGCTGTTGGTGCCCGGGTAATTGTTAGTACCCATAAGGGCCGGGCAGTACAGTTAAACCAGGCTGCCCAAGTAGCCATAGGCAATGTATTGTATTTTCTACACGCCGATACCACCCCACCCATTGGCTTTACAACAGACATTATGGAAGCCGTAAAATCTGGCTACCACAGCGGCTGCTTTTTACTCAGTTTTGATTTTAGTCATTGGTTTTTAAAAGCCAATTGTTGGTTCACGCGTTTTAATCCTATTTTTTTCCGGTTTGGCGATCAAAGTTTATTTGTTACCAAAGAAAAATTTACCCAGATAGGCGGTTATGACGAAGCGCATACCGTGTTGGAAGACCAGGAAATCATTAAACGGCTTCGAAAAAACAACAAATTTATAATTTTAAAAAAGCCGGTTTTAACCTCAGCACGTAAGTATCTAACCAACGGTATTTACAAAACCCAGGGCATCTTTTTTTTAATTTATGCCATGTATTTTCTCGGTTTTTCCCAACATCAACTGGTAAGCACCTACCGAAAACTAATACCCGGTAACAAAATTTAAAAATAAAGTTCTGCCTTAACATAGTAACCTATGAAACCCAACGACGACAATGCGGCACTACCGGTAAACGAAAGACCTTTCCGGGTATTAATTATTTCGGGCTCTGACCGGAGGCAATACAACTGCCCCGGCGTAGATAGCAAATCCCGAACTTTAATGCTGCAAATGGCCGAAATGTTACCCGCCGATTGGGAAATTGATTACGAAGATTTAGGCAACGTGTACAGCCGAGCCCGTATCCAAAGCTGCAATGCTTGTGTTTCTACCTCTATGGCGCTCTGCGTTTGGCCTTGTAACTGCTACGAAAAAAACAGTTCTTCTGAACCCGATTTGTTGTGGGATTTAGATATGTACGCGCGTTTAGATATGGCCGATGCCTGGGCCATTATCGGGCCCATTAATTGGTACGGACCTACCAGCAATTTAAAACTGATGTTCGATCGTTTGGTTTGCATGAACGGCGGCAACCCCGACGAAAACACCATTGAGCACAAAGATCCCGAAAAAGCCATGGCCCTGGAGCATACCGAGCAATGGCAGCACATGAGTCAGAATCATTTAGAAGGCCGCACCGCCGGCTTTTTTTGCTACGGCGACGAAGGGGCCGATGAAATGGATGCTACTGGCCGACCTAAGATTTTACGTCATAAACAATACTTCGACCCGGAAGCAGAGCCTTTTGAAAATGAACGCGACGCGTATGCGCCTTTTGTGTGGCAATGCCGCTACGGCGGCGTAGAAGTACCCGATAAATTATGGGCGCACGCTACCACCGGCAAAGGCCAAAAATACAGCGACAACCAAGCCGAAGACATGGTGCAGGAAGACCAGTTTATGCAGGTTTTTAAACAATGGGTGCTGGAATTTACCTTATTTGTAGCCGAAAAAGGCAAAGTACCCCCTAATCAATACCGGGCTTATGGTTACCAAAGACCCAAAAACTATTTAAAAGAATTAAAAACCGGTATCCGGGAATGGCGCTTGCGCTTTGGTTTAGAACCTAAAAATTCTTCTCCGCAAATTCAAAAAGAACTAGGCTTAAACCAAGATACTACCTTACGCCCCCATAAAAGCGAAGGGGAAAAATTACGGGAATGAAATAAGATGTTAGATGTTAGATATTGGATGTTAGATTTTTGTATAATTAGGTAATTAACTGCTGATACTTTATCGTAACCTTATCAACTCGTAAATTTGATTTAAACACTTATTTAACAAGTCTGTTAATCTAATTTTTAAAAAATTTAAAATTATAAACTACCCCCAACCGAAAGCCTTGGTTATACTCAAACACGTTGTTGCCCGAAACCGGATCTGTTTCGGCGTGTTGTGTAATCTGGTACAAATAATTTAATTCTACCTGAAAATCATCGGTAAACTGGTAACCCAAGCCACCGGATATCCGGTTTTGATTATAGACGTTCTGGCCCACATTTTTCCCAAAGCCCAGAAATAATTCATCGAAAAAGTTAATATACCATTCCTGATCATCAAGGGTAAGGCCTTGTAACGGCACCTGCAGCGCAATCTGGTACCGGATGCGGTTCTGGTACTCCCAGCTTTGCACGTTCTTGCCGGTACTTTGCTGTAATTGCCCGAGCCAGCGTTGTTCTAACCGAAAGCGGTGTTGCAAAGCTACCCTCCCCATGGTATTACTTAGTTGAATATCCTGGTGCAAACGGCGCTCCGGAAAAGGGTCACCGGTTTCGGCAGTAGGGTAACCCCCGTAGGGGAAAGTTATAAAAGAAGTATACCCCGCCCCTACTTTTACTTGCGGTAATATTTGGTAAGTGAAGCCAACCCGGGCCAGCGATTGTTGCCAACTCTTAATGTAATCAATGCGTCGCCATTGGTACTCAGTGTGAAGTTTCCATTTTTTACTCAGTGCATGGTCGCCCTCGTAAACAAACCAACCTATTTTATTTTTATCCGCAATCCGGTTAGTCTGCCCTAAAGCAAACCGGATGTTTAAACCCACTAACAGAAACAGAATTATTATCGAACGCAAAGAAATAATTTTTAAAATTTTAAGGCTACCGGGTTGTTTATAATTTACTTTTCTGATATCAATACCTTACGACAATTTTAAACTAAAGCTGTCATGTAGAGGCCTTTAATTTAATTTTTTAAAATTTTGGCTTTTCTACCATTTGCTTAAACCTAAGTAAAGGCTTGGGAGTAGACGTTAAGGCAAACCTTTTATTTATAATACGCTCTGCCCCAGCCATGAAAGACCTGAATACCATTTTAAACGCTCTTACCGAAGGAGAAGACGGTTATACCCGGCGCACTTTTTTAACCAATACCGGTAAAAGTATTTTGGCAGCCACTGCCTTAAGCAGTCTGGCTTCCTGCGACACCAATGCGCAGCAAAAAGCCCCGGGCAGCCCCACCGATAAAGACATTCACGCCAGTTCAGTAACCGAACCCATTGAGCTAAAAGAGATTGCCGATCCATCGGAAAAGAAAAAAGAACCTTTTCCGGCGCCGGAACAACCCGATAAACGCGTAGGTTTTGCTTTGGTTGGTTTAGGCAATCTTACTCTGGGCGAACTGTTACCGGCATTTGGGTCGTGTAAATACGCTAAAGTTACGGCCTTAGTAAGCGGCAGCCCCGAAAAAGCCAAAAAAGTAGCCCGGCAGTACGGCATTCCGGATAAGAGCATTTACAATTACCAAAACTTCGATAATATCAAAAACAACCCCGATGTGCAGGTAGTGTATATTGTGCTACCCAACTCCATGCACGAAGAATTTACTATTCGGTCGGCCAACGCGGGCAAACACGTATTATGCGAAAAGCCCATGTCGGTTAATTCGCAATCGGCACAACGCATGATAGATGCTTGCGAAAAAGCCGGCAAAAAATTAATGATTGCCTACCGCATTCAGTACGAGCCTAACAACCAAAAAGCCAAAGAGTGGACCCGCAACAAAAAAATGGGTACCGTAAAAATTATCGATGCCATTAACACCCAAAATCAAGGCGAACCCGGACAGTGGCGTTTAAAAAAAGCTTTGGCGGGCGGTGGCTCTTTGCCCGATATTGGCCTTTATTGTTTAAACACGGCGCGTTACTTATTAGGCGAAGAACCCGTGCAGGTAAATGCCACCATCTACAGCACGCCCAACGATCCGCGCTTTAAAGAAGTAGAAGAAACCGTATTTTTTCAACTGCAATTCCCCAGCGGCGCTCTGGCTAATTGCACCACCAGTTACGGCGTGCACGAATCAAAAAGGTACCGTTGCCACGCCGACAAAGGCGGGTACTTTGGTTTAGACCCGGCTTTTAGCTACCACGGTTTGCAAATGGAAGGCTCGCAAGTGCAGGACGATATGGAAGTAAAAATAAACCCGAGTGCCGGCCAGAAAAATCAATTTGCCCTGGAAATGGACCATATGGCCCGGTGCGTAACCGAAGATAAAAAACCGTATACCCCCGGAGAAGAAGGCCTGCAGGACCATGTTATAATGGAGGCTATTTACGAATCGGCGAGAACCGGCAAACCCGTAAAACTTAAACGGATAGATAAACTAGATGCTTTTCGGGGTACCGTTCCCGACCAGTTACAAATAAGCTAAACCCAAATTTAAAATTTTTAAAAATTTTAATTTGCGGGTCACCAATTTTAGATCTGTTCGTATAAAAAATTCACTGTCAATTTTTTAGTACTGAAAGCTTGCCCAGGTAAGTTAAAAATCTATTGTGAAGTATGATTAAAAACGTAATTCTGACCCCGCGCTAATCTGGTATTTTCTGATTCTTCCGGAAACGATTCACCGATTTAAACCCTGGAACTACAGCAATTTTATTTCTAATATTAATTCTTAGAAAACCCGTCCAATTTTTAAATTTTTCATTTTCCAGCCTATTACAAATTTACAAGTAAGCAAATCTGCCTTTGTTTACTTAAGTCCTAAACTATAAATTAACTATTATGAGCCTAGCCAACATAGATTTAAGCAAATTTTGTATTGTGCGCCACCGCGATACCGATAAAGTTTATTTATACGAAAAAAACCAGCATCCGGCATTTCCGGGAGCGGCAGAGCAAGATGAATTTACATGTTTTGCCTTAGATATTTTTGGATGCGTAAATACATCCGAGAGCTTTACTTTCAAAAAAGAAAATCTCTACCTGCAACCTATTCATCAAAAAGTCTAGATTTTAATTTAGCTCCAATCTGCAAACAGAATGTTATTGCAAGAAGCCGCTATCTTATTATATTAATTTTTTGGGCAATAGCACGCGGAATCCTTTCCAATGTTAGAACCCGGAATACATAAAAAAAGCATCCCTTTGGGGATGCTTTTTTAAATTTTGTGAGGCGTACTGGGTTCGAACCAGTGACCTCTACCCTGTCAAGGTAGCGCTCTGAACCAGCTGAGCTAACACCCCTTAGCTGGGGCAAAACTAGCTATTTTCTCTTAATCCGCAAGGTATTGCGTAATGGCGCTGTAATAGCAAGAGAAACTTGGCGTTAAATCCTTGAAAACAAGAATAATTATTGGTTAAGCGCCGGCACCTACCAACGCAAACGATTCAATTATTTGTTTGTTAAAAGCCGGTATATCATCGGGTTTGCGGCTGGTTACTAAATTACCATCTACCACTACTTCCTGATCCACCCAGTTTACGCCGGCATTTTTTAAATCTGTTTTAATAGATTCGTAGCTCGTCAGGGTTTTGCCTGAAATCAGGCCGGTTTCAATTAAAGTCCAGGGACCGTGGCAAATAGCAGCTACGGGTTTGTTGGCAGTTAAAAAATCTTTCACAAAGCTCACGGCGGTTGGGTTAGCCCGCAACTTATCCGGGTTCATTACGCCGCCGGGCAGTAACAAGGCATCGTAATCGGCCACCGAAACTTCGTCTAAAGTTTTATCTACGGCTACTTTATCGCCCCAATCGGTTTCGTCCCAGGCTTTGATTTTACCAGATTTTGAAGAAATTACGTGGGTAGTGGCACCGGCCTCTTCTAAGGCTTTTTTGGGTTGTTCTAATTCCGACTGCTCAAAACCATCTTCGGCCAAAATAGCTACTTTTTTTCCTTCCAGTTTGTCACTCATATTTTAAAAATTTAATCCGTTATACATCTAATTAATTGCACTTGTAGTACGGTTTGATTACCAGATGGTTTATAAGGCAGTAAATTTTAAGGTTAAGACGTAGCTTGAGCGCGCTTTAAAGCTTGGGTAATTTCCGTGATGCGATTATGAAAACCTTCGGGCCGGTGTTCTTTTTGCGCCACCTGCACGGCAGCCAGCATTTCCAATATTTCTTCCGGATGTTCCGTAGACCGGGCAGTTTCGGCACTCACGTACCGCATCGTAGACCATAGTAAAGATTTTAAATGGCTCCGGTTTTCGTTATACATCGAGGCTTCAATTACAATGCTATTATTATCGAAATAAATAAGTTGGGTTTGAATTATGATGTTTTCGCCTAAATCGGCTGGCCGCACATAGGCAATCTGGTGATTGGTAACAACCCAGTTGGCCCGGTATTTTTTGGCAAGCTCCATTAAATTTAAAGCATAATAATAGCGGGTATGTTCTTCGCGGGTATTTAAAAAATAATCGAAATAGCGCACATTATTTAAATGGCCCAAAGCATCGCAATCCTGAAAACGGACAAACATTTTGCTTTCGGGCACTTTAACCAGGTTGTCCCTATCTATTTTCATACAAATTGGTTTTAAGATGTTGGTAAAATTACAAGTAGATTTAAGGTTACTACCCGGGTTACACCGGAAGTATTTTAACAAAACTTAATCCCAACTTAAATGTTTCACCAAGGCTTGGCTGAATTATTTTGCATCCAGCGTTTTTTCTGCTAAGCGCGCTTCTACCTCAAATTTATTATGATAATACCCCACCTTCATGGACTCTATTAGATAAAGCCAAAGAAACCGAAAAAAACCATATTTTTTAAATTGCTGCAAATGGCAGTGCTCGTGGGCTACCCAAGCCTGGTTACGCAAGAACGCTTCTTTTTTAACGCCGCTTAAATGAATGGCCTTTCCGAGCACCATTGCCACATTATCAGTCCGTAACACTAAACGGGCAAGGCGGGCGAACCACGAATTTTCAACAATTTTAATTTCGTTAAATTTCATGCGGGCAACGGAGAAATGCAAAATATAGGTTTAGTATAATCCTGTAAAAATAACAATATTGTTATTGTAAATTTCAGAGATATGTTGCACGAAAGAAAGATTTTTTTTCTGACGGCTCTTGGATGTTAAAATTAATTATCTAATTTTAGTCAACAAATCAAGATTGAATAATCAATTTTATACTATTGGTTACTTTTTAAGGTTTCATTTTTAACCTTGAATTTTAAAAAATTTTAGTTTTTGCCAGTAAACGCTTAGCGTATTGTATCATTCTAACCCAACCAGATGAAAAACATTATTTTAGGTAGTTGCGCCGCACTTTCTATGACTTTATCGCTCTTTTTTGAGCATACCCCTACTAATAAAAATGCTAAATTAAATACCGTAGAAACGGCTTCGGTTTTGCCCTTGAACTTACCCGAAGATCCGATTATAACTGAAACTACGGCGCCCACCACCAGCTTTAAAGACACCCTTTACTATAATTACTACGCTCAAACCCTGGGGGTTAAGTTAAATTACTCCGAAAACAAACAGCTCTTGGCAACCGTGGCCGAATGGCTGGGTACTCCTTACCGGAGTGGCGCCGCTTCTAAAAAAGGAACCGATTGCTCCGGCTTTGTTTCTAAAGTTTATAAAGAAGTTTACGGCATTACGCTTACCCACAGCTCCCGCTCCATGTTTCAGAGCGTAGAACGCATTAAGAAATCAGCAATCAAAGCTGGTGATTTAGTTTTCTTCCGTCGCGGCCCAGGTAAACCCATTTACCACGTGGGCATTTACTTAAACAATAACAAATTTGTTCATTCGGCCAGTAACGGAGGCGTAATGGTATCATCGTTAAACCAGGCTTATTACGCCCGAAATTATTATGCGGCCGGTCGCGTAAACTTATAATCAGCTACATTTATAATAAAAAGCTCGGGTACCAGGATGTTTGCTCCTGCTACCTGGGCTTTTTATTTTATGCCATCGTATTTTTTTAAATTATATCAGTGCTTTCGGGTTTGCTTTTGTTTTGTTCATAGTCTTGCTTAACTATTTTTACGTAAACCAGTATAAGGTAGGCAGCTAAAATTTTATGCTACATTTGCTTCGGTTTACGTTATAATAAAAAACAGTAAAACAGCAATTTTTTAAATTCAGCAGACTTAACCAGATACATCAACCACTTGCTACTATGGAAAATAACAAAAGCACCGGCCAGAAAATATCCGAATCCTCGATTTTTAAAAATATTCTTAAAAACGCCGAAGAATACCTGAAGAAACCTTTACGGGTAAAAAAACTTTTAAATGATGCTTATACCAAAGCCAGTCAGAAAAAAGATGTAGGCACCCTGGCTCATGAAGTTTGGGAAAGCTTGCAAACATTGTCCCGGATGATTAAAGCGGCCGTAACCGGCGAGTATACCGGCATCCCGACCAGCACGGTAGTAGGCGGTATTGCGGTAATTTTGTACTTTTTATCGCCGATTGATTTTGTACCAGATTTTATCCCGGTAATTGGTTTGCTCGACGATGCGGCTTTGCTGGCTTGGTTTATGACCGGCATTAAATCGGAAATGGATAAATTTGAAGAATGGGAAAGAGGCAACCAGGTACAAACCGTTCAAAATGCCGTGGTGAGCAGCAGCCAACCGGTAGATACCTCCAATACTACCCCCAAGTACGGTTCTCCCGAAAATAACTATGCCTCTACTCCTAACGCCCACAACGCTACCAACCAGTCAGTTGGCAGTAGCCAGACAATAAACCCGGAAAACAGTACATCGTCGCAGAAACGCAACGAAGACGGAACTTTAAAAAACGACGCGGAGAAATTAGGAGTAAAAGAGTTTACACCGCACGATTTGCAAACCGAAAGCAACACGCCCGATGATTCGGCCATCCGGGCTACTTCTTCCGGAGCTGGCGAACCAAACGTACGCGCCGCCACCACCGATAGCACCCGGATACCCAGCTCCAACGACGCAGATAGCCGGGCAGGTGGCAACGTGCGCTAATATAAAATTTAAAAATTTTAAAAATCACTCTTCTAACGGGGAGTGATTTTTGTTTTTATGCCGGCGTAAGTAAACCCGGTTTATTTGCTATTTCCGGAAGGATGTGTAACTTTATATTGTCAGCAAGATTATTTATTGTGCGCGCGGGATCACCATCTATTTCTTCAGTCCAGATTTATATCGAAAGTATCGGCACCGTACTTTTAGAACGTAGTAAAAAAGCCAAACACGTCAGTATTCGCATTAAACCTTTAGCGGGCGTGCGGGTTGCAGTACCCCCCCAGGTAAGTTTCGAAAAAGCCGAGGAATTCCTGCGCAGCAAAACCGACTGGGTTCAGCACCATTTGCATCATATTAAAGCGCAAGAAGATAAACGTACCATTTACTCCGCGAGTAAACCTTTCCGCACGTTTAACCATACCTTGCAGTTACAAGCCATTTCGGGACAAACCATTTATAAAGCCCGGATTCAGAGTAATACGCTTTTGGTTACTTACCCGGGTTATAAAGAAGAAACCGATGCGGAAGTACAGCAATTTATCCGGCAATCGGTAGAAGCGACTTATCGCTTAGAAGCGAAAGCTTATTTACCAGGCCGGTTGGCTTATTTTGCGCAAAAGTTTGGCTTTACCTTTAACAAAGTAGTTATTAAAAATACGAGCACGCGCTGGGGAAGCTGCTCCGCTACGAATAACATAAACCTCAATTTACATTTAATGCGTTTGCCCGAAGCCTTACGCGATTACGTGATTTTGCACGAGTTAGCCCATACCGTCGAAAAAAACCATGGCCCACGTTTCTGGGCTTTGCTCGACCGCATCAGCGGCGATGCCCGCGGTCTGGACCGCCGCATGAAAGCCTACCGGGTAGCCATTTTTTAAAAATCCGGTAATAATTTCAATTCTTAAATTCTCTAACTCTGGCGACTGTATAACTGGGTTGTAAATTGAATATAGTTTAAGAGTTAGGTATTCTGTCTTGAATTGCTTTTATTAGGTGCGTTCTAGTTTACAAACCCGCTTCTAATTCATGAGGAATTATTTTACCTCCACCGCTTATTGGTTTTTGCTTTTGTTTGGTTACGCCTGCGAACAAAATAATCAAAAAGAAATAACGTCGAGTAAACCGCAGCCGCCTCCCAAAGCGCTACAATCGCTAACCGACTCCGGAACTACGTCGTACCAGGATACCCTTCTGATTTTGGATGCGTTTGCCTCGCAACCTTTTATGGTTGACTCTATTTCGACTCGTACCGTTCAACAATTGTTTCATACGAATCAGGTTGTTAAAAAACCAGTGATTAACAAGTTTTCGGCCGGACAAACCGATACCATCATCACCATCCGGAAAGCCCACTCCTACGTTGAACTCTACCGGGTAAGTGCCGAAGAAAACAAGTATTTTTACCAATCGGCTTTAATCCGCGATTCAATGCGGGTGTTTACTCACCCTTTACAAATTGGCTTAACCAAAGAACAAGTAAAGCATTTGTTCCCCACTTTGACTGCCGAAAAATCTATACCTGACATTATCCAGATCAGCAACGACACCGGTACCGACAACATCTATCTTGTGTTCCGGAATAATAAGCTAAGCGCCGTCAAGTTTCGGCCTTACCTGGATTAAGTAAATCGAATTCTACCGATATCCCTGTTTTAAGTATAACGTAGTATAATTGGAAGTATACACTTCCCCGAAGATTGAACTATTTAGTAAAAGAAAAAATATTAACTTAAAACAGTGCTTATGAAATTTACTCGATGCTTATACTTTTGAAAACTTAAGCGAAGTGAGATAAATTACTTCTAATTGGCTACAGGACTACAATTATAAAAGATCATATGATGCTTTAATTCGATTCGCCCAACCTTTCAAGCATAATGCCTCAGCTATACTGGGCTAACTTGTGGAACGGAAATAAGTTTTTTATCAAGACAATCTAATATTTCCGGACAATTCTTTGAATCAAATTTTCTGGCAAATAATTTATCAGAAGATAAAAGCTGATCTTTATCCTTTAGAGTGAAAGTTTTAGGACTTGCTTTCCCTTCTGACCAGTCTATGAGACGTAAATCATTATTAATCAAAATGTGTCGGTACTCTGAATTATAAAGAATGGTTTGAAAGATAAATTCGTCAGGTGCCCAAGTAAGCCTTGTAAATCTCCTTAAAGCAGGATGTGTTGCCCAATACTCTAAAATATACTTGACGCACTCAGTAGGAATGGTAAACCATTGAGAGCGTCCTACAGGTACTAAGCCATAAGGCATTGTCCTAGTAGGTAGCAATCTATTCATTATCTTTTGTACTTTGTACCTGCCCGGGAACTGGTAATTATTTAGGTGATATTCATTGATTCTGGGTATTGCTTCTTGCCAATCATCATAAATAAACCGGTAATTCATAAAAGCTTTGCCGGGATGGTCAGTTAAAAATTGATGAATAGTAACAGGCATTTGCAAAGGGTAGTCAGAACCGCTTAGTAGATTGATGTATTGGTATTCTGTGCCCGAATGCAGAATTTCTTGAAAGCTTTTAAGGGTAGCCTTCACTATATTAAAAGCACCCCAATCAATGGAGGTACGATTTTTTATAAAAAAAACATTTTTATTACTAATTAAGTTATGGAACGTAGTTATGTCTACTTTTTTATCTACGTGAATAAAAATAACATCATCTCCATATGTTAGCCTTTGAATAAGACGTTTTAAATGATCCGGGTGGTTATGCGTAAGAATAAGATGGGCAAGTTTCATAGATTTTTGTTTCGATTTATTCCTTAAGAAAGCAAATACTTGAATTCCTTAAGTTATTATCTATTATCAGTTAAGAAACAAATAGAATACAAAAATATTACAATATATTAATATAAATAATAAATTCTATTTTTTTGAATTGAAAAGTAATTATTTATTGAGCCAGTAATTTCTCTTATAATACTATGCATTATATCAATAGTAATAGAAGGCAGAGAACTAGCACTATGAAAAAATGAAATCTTAAGTAGTTGTTTCAGCTTAACCGAAAATAGAATTGTTTAGCAAGATCAAATTTTTAACTTGAAACACTATTTATAAAAAGGAAGACCTTCACTCCTTAACAAATTGTCAAAATTCTCAAAGATTTTAAGCAAGGCAAAGGTGTCACTAAAATTAGCCAGGAGCATGGCGTAAGCCAAGCGGCTTTCTCCATATAGCGACAGCGTTACAACAGTATGGATGCCACCGAACTCAAACGGCTCGAGGAACTGGAAGAAGAGAATAGAAGGTTGGAGGCGATTTATGCTGAATTAGCTTTGGACCTACAACCGTTGAAATACATCATTGAAAAAGCTTTAAAGTTCTGCTAAAAGTGCAGGTTGTGCAGGAGAGCTTTAAGTCGGCATCAGCAGGATATGCCATGTGTTAAACTTTAGTATATTAGTTTACTACTATCAACCTCACCAAGGTGAGCAGTTAGAGGAAGTCACTCTACGATAGTAACCCGAGCACCCCAGTAAGAAAACGGCTACCTACCGCATCCAGCAGCCTGTACAGATGCCGAAAGAAGTAAATCATACAAGCTTTAAAGTGGAGAATTGTGGAAACTGGCTCTGATAACCGACTTTGTTTTTAATCTAGCTGCTACTCAATTTTAATTTAAATACATTCATAAAAAAGGCGAATCACCGGATTCGCCTTTTAGCTTTATACAATCGTAAAATTTAAAAATTGACTTGTGTGTTTATAGATTAACTAGCCTTAGCAAAAGTTTGGGTGGATACGAAATGGATAAAATCACCTACCGTATCCAAAGGAACTTCGTCCGGAATGGTTATTTTAAAACTTTTCTCTAATTCTAAGATTATATCTACCACGTCAACAGTATCGAAACCAAACTCCCGGCTTAAATTGGCGTGCGCTTGTAACCGGGACGGTTTTATTTCTTTGGTTTTACTGATAATATGAATTACTTGGTGCTCGATGTTGGAAGTTCGTGGCATAAGTGTTTACATTAATGGGTGCTAAATTCTTCTACTAGATGCGGTTGTGGTGCTATTGGTTGCACGGGCTTGGGCTTACGACCTAATTTTAATTTAAATCTTTCGCTGATTAAGTACATAGCAGGCACTACCAACAGTGTTAAAATTGTAGCAAAACTTAAGCCAAATATAATAGTCCAGGCCAGCGGCCCCCAGAATACCACGCTATCGCCACCCAGGAAAAAGTGCGGTTCAAAGTCGGAGAATAAGGTAAAGAAATTTAAATTTAATCCAATTGCCAGCGGTATTAAGCCCAGAATGGCTGCAGTAGCCGTTAAAATTACCGGTGTTAAACGCGTTTTACCCGCCATTACAACCGCCTCGCGCAACTCGTATCCTTCCCGTTCGCGCAGCACGTCGGCAAATTCCACTAGCAAAATACCGTTCTTCACCACAATACCCGCCAAAGCAATTATCCCGATTCCGGTCATTACAATGGAAATATTCATGTTGAAAATGGAGAAGCCCAGCAATACCCCAATTAAACTGAATACGATTTCGGACAGTATAATGAGCGGTTTTGATACAGAGTTAAACTGCGTTACCAAAATCAAGAAGATCAAACCAATGGAAGCCACCAGCGCTACCATCAAGAAATCAGAGGTTTCTTTTTGGTCTTCCTGCTGACCGCCAAATCTAACTTCGTAACCTTCCGGTGTTTTAATGTTGGGCAATGCCTGCTGAATACGGGCCACAATTTCGTTGGCATTATAGCCTTGCAACACGTTAGACGAAATAGTAATTACCCGTTTTAAATTTTTACGCCGGATACCACCAAAAGTAGTAGAGTAATCAATTTTGGCTACCGATGATAACGGAATCTGCCGGATAGCGCCGCCCATGGACATGTCCCGGAAAGTTAAACGCATATCCATTAACGCATCAATATTCTTACGGTAAGGTTCGGCGTAACGTATTTGGATGGGGTACTCATCTTCGTCGCGTTTAAACTTAGATGCTTCCGTTCCAAAAATTGCGGTACGCATTTCCATAGCAATTTGCGCCGTGCTGATACCTTCGCGGTTTGCCCGTACCCGGTCGATGGCCACGCTGATCTGAGGATTTTTGTCTTCCAGGTCAGAACGTAAATCTTCGATACCGCCAATCTGTAACGAATCAATATACCGTTCTACTTTGCGGGATACTTTAATTAAAGTGCCGAAATCTTCACCGGAAACTTCGATACTTACCGGCTTACCTACCGGCGGGCCACCTTGCTCCTGATCCACCACAATATCAGCCCCCGGAATACCTTTAACAGCTTCCCGGATTTTAGTAAGATAAGTAGCCGTAGACGGACCGGTACGTTCCATAAATTCCACGAAGGCCACCGTAACTTTACCTTTATGCGACTCAGCGGTATAAGAAGGTTGTGTCGGGTCGCCGGCGCCAATGGCTACGTTAGCAATTACCGATTCCACATCCGGGTTGTTTTTACCAATAACGGAGGTTACCCGTTTTTCTACCACACTGGTTAAAGAATCCGTAACAGCCTGGTCGGTACCTACCGGTAAGGTTAAGTAGGCATAGATAAAGTTTGGTTCGCCTTGCGGAAAGAAATCAACTTTTGGTTGGCGCATGCCTGTAATTACCACCGAAACAATCAACAGGAATACCACTGAACCTAATACGATCCAAGGGCGGCTACCTTTTAGTACGCCCCGCAAAGTGCGTTCGTACAAATTCATGAACCTAGGCAACGCTTTTGTTTGAAAACTATTGATCCAACCGGTAAACACATATTTATTTAATGCCACAAACAGCATAATAACTATGGTTAAGTTACCTACTCCCCGAAAACCGGCGATGTAGCACAAACCAGCAAATACGGCCATACCCACCATGGAATACAAGAAAGTTTTACGCGCTTTTATCGGGTTCTCCTCGGTCTTACCCATGAAAGACACCGCGAAAACCGGGTTTATAATAAATGCCACCAGTAACGAAGCCATTAAGGTAATAATAAGGGTTACCGGTAAAAAGAACATGAACTCACCCACAATACCGGGCCAGAATAAAAGCGGCGCAAATGGCGCTACTGTAGTTAAAGTTCCCGCCAGTACCGGCACAAACACTTCGCCGGCCGCCGCCTTCGCTGATTTTACAATATTCCAATGATGGTCGTGGTGAATCCGGTGCGTATTTTCGATAACCACAATCGCATCATCCACCACAATACCCAAGGCCAGCAAAAACGCGAACAATACAATCATGTTCATGGATAGGCCAAAGAACGAAAGCACTATAAACGCCACAAACATGGAAATAGGCACCGATAACCCCACGAACAAAGCGTTGGTAGTACCCATAAAAAACATGAGAATAACGGTTACCAGAATAAAACCAATAATAATGGTATTAATCAGGTCATTTAAACTGTGGCGCGTGCGCGTAGATTGGTCGCCTGTAACGGTAACTTTTAAATCTTTGGGCAGCGACTTACCCTGCATGTCTTTTACAATTGCGTTGATTTTATCCGAAGCTTCAATCAGGTTCATGCCGCTTCTTTTTATCACGTTCAGGGTAATTACCGGTTTACCATCCAGGCGGGCGTAGCTTTCTTTTTCTTTAAACCCGTCGCGTACGGTAGCAATTTCGCTTAGCGGAATATTGGCTCCAGGCAGAGATTTTACTACGATATTTTTAATTTCGGTAGCATCGGTATACTGCCCTACCACTCGTACGGCGCGTTTCATTTCGCCTACGCCAATTAAACCGCCCGACATGGTTACGTTTTCGGCCGCAATAGCCCGTTGAATATCCCCGAAAGTTACTTGCGCGGCCTGCATTTTGTACATATCCACGTCGATCTGTACTTCCTGTTCCAGCGCACCCACAATATCTACCCGGTTAATTTCCGATAAAGCTTCGATGCGGTCCTGTACGTTCTCAGCGTATTGCTTTAATTTATCGCTGGAATAATCACCGGACAGGTTAATGTACATAATCGGGAACTCCGAGAAACTTACCTCCTGTACGTCTGGTTCGTTGGGCATATCCTGCGGCAAATCCGCTTTGGCCCGGTCTACGGCATCTTTTACTTTCTGCTTGGCTACATCTACCTCAATGCCGGTATTAAATTCTACCGTAATCATACAGAAATCCTGCATGGAGTTAGAAGTAACCCGCTTTACCCCCGATAAAGATTTAATTTCTTTTTCGAGGGGCCGCGACACCAGGTTTTCCATATCCGAGGGCGACGTTCCCGGATAAATTACCCCGGTAATAATGGTGGGGATCACAATGTCCGGAAAGTTTTCTTTTTGGAGGCTGTTGTAAGACAGCAAACCCGCAATTGTCAGGATTACCGTCATTACATAAATGCTGGTTTTATTATCAATGGACCAGCTGGTCGGAAAAAATTCTTTTATCTTTTTCATTCGCTTACTTAAAAGGTAACTGGTTGTCCTTCGTTCAGATTTTGATATCCGGTTGTAATAATCCGGTCGTTAAAAGCTAATCCATTGGTTACTTCGGCTTTGCCGGCGTAACTCAGGCCGGTGGTAACTTTTTTCTTGCGTACTACATTCTGGTTGCCTTCTTTGGCGGCCACGTACACAAAATCGCCGGATTCATCTTTTTGTACCACGTTAACCGGCACTACCACGGCTTTGGGTTTTTCGTAATCTTTTACTTTAATTAAAGCAATCATATTGGGCCGTAATTCTACCCGGGAGCCACCTTTAATATTTAACTCCACCGGAAAAGACCGCGACGATGCATTAATGGCCTGGCTAACTACCGTAACCGTAGCCGGGAACTCTTTATTTAAGTCCGGAAGTACCACTACCGCTTCGTCGCCTTTGTTAATTTTACCCGCATTTGCTTCTGAAATATCGGCCTTTACTTTCATGCCGGACGTGTTTACAATGCGCGCGATGGGCAGCGGCGAACCCGGATTCACGGCTTCTCCTGCTTTTGGATTAAACTCATCTACTACCCCGCTAATGGGAGCTTTAATGTAATATTGGTCTTTTTGCTGGCGCAGCGTAGCCAAACGGCGTTCTAAAGACTCTTTATTGTTTTTAGCGGTTAAGTACTGAATTTCGGTACCGATTTTTTGGTCCCATAAGCGTTTTTGCTTTTCGTACACCGTATTGGCTAGCTCCAAACCAGTAATTAATTCTTGTTCGCTGGTTTCCAGCACCGAAGCATCAATGGTAGCCAGCACCTGACCTTTTGATACCCGATCGCCAACAGCTACCCGCACACTGGTTAATACGCCCGGTACTTTAGGGCTAACGGTTACGTTCTGGTCGAAATCTATTTTACCTTGCACTTCCAGGTAATGGTCAAAGGTTTTGGGCTCAACGGGTTGTACTACTACCTGCACGGCGGCCGCGGTAGGTGCAGCTGCATCGGTAGTTTTAACCTGACCTTCCAGTTCGGCTATTTTGCTTTGGGTTTCGGCTTGTTGCTTTTTAAGAGCAGCTAATTGTTCTTCGGGAGTGCCACCACCTTTAGAGCAAGCAGTAAAACCTACTAAAGCAGTTACAAGGGCTATGGTTAATTGTTTTTTCATATTTTTAAAAAAAGTATATCAGTTCTGAATAATTTATTTCTGTAAGGTTCCGGTAGCTTTCTGTAAATCTACTTTGGCGATAAGCGCATCGTAGATGGCGGCGTAGTAATTGGTTTGGGCCTGGCGTAAGTCGGTTTCGGCGGTAATTACTTCCAGGTTGGAGCCTACTCCTTCTTTAAATTTAATATTGGTTACCCGGGCCACTTCCGTAGCCAGATCCAGGCTTTCTTTTTGCGATTTAATTACCTGTAAGGCATTTTGCAGATTGGTATTTGATTGGCTTAGCTGTAAATCAATGCTTTGCTGTAAAATCCGAAAGCCGTTATCCAGGGTTTTTAAGTTTAATTTAGCCTCCTGAATCTCGTATTTCTTGCGTAAGCCATCGAAAATAGGTACCTGTAAACTCACGCCCACAAAGGCAAAATTGAACCAATTAGGGTAGAACTTCTCGCCAACCTGGGTTTCGAAACGGGCCAGATCCCGAAAGCTGTTGCTGGAACCGCTATACCCATAGCGCCCATTTAATAACAACTTTGGATAATAACCCGATTGCTTGTTTTTGATATCCAGCTTGGCCAGATCGCGCTGGGTTTCCAGAATAGAATACTCAATACGGCGGCTGTAATCAAAGTTACTGTTTGCCACAATTTCGGCTTCTACTAAGGCATTGTCTAATTTATCGGTTAACTCCAGCGGCTGGCTCAACTCCATGCCCATCTGAAATTTTAATAAATCAACGCCTAGAGCAACTAAACGCGTAGCTTTTTCTTGTTCTACCTTCAGGTTATTATAAGCTACCTGTAACCGGTCTACGTCTATTTTCTCGGCAAAACCTTGGTTAAAAATTTCGCTGGTTTCCCGCAGTTGATTTTCCAAACGTTCCAGGTTGCGGTTAAGTAAGGTTAGCCGTTCCCGCGACACTAAAACGCTGTAATAAGCTTTGGTTACCTGGTCTATTGTTTCAATTTCGGTTTGTTGCAATTGCTTCCGGGATAAATCGGTATACACCTTAGCAGCTTTTAAACCTATCAGGTAAGAACCATCGAACAACAACTGGCTCGCCGAAACCGCGGCGCTACCGGCGTATTGTAAACCAAAGGCAATGGTAGTGGGTGGTAGAGGTTCGGTATCCGCTACAAACTCCGGGTTTAACACTACATTTTGTCCGTTATTTAGAGAATTCAAATTGTTGGGAGTTATGGTAATTTGCTGTTTACCGGCGCCGCCAAATGTATTAGGGTCCAGTAAGGTTTTTTGCAAAATCACGTTATTCCCGACATCTACCCCGGCATTAATTTGAGGCAAACCAATAGAGCGGATTTGGCCAATACGAGCCGCCGCAATTTCGTTCTGCAGCTGGGCATTTTTTAAATTTGGCTGATTTGCCAAGGCGTAATCGATGCTTTGTTGCAGGCTAAAAGCCTGCGGTGCCTGCTGCGCCCTGGCCACTTGGCCCGACCAAATAAAAGCTGCACCCAATAAGAAGAGGATTAATTGTTTTTTCATAATTTATTCTTGTTCAACTACTTGTTTATAGGTATTTATAAGCTTATGTCCTTTTAAACTGGCTATGCCCCGCATAAAATGTTCGATGGTAGCCAGCTGCACTTTTTGTAAATCAAATTTGTCCGGCGGAAAAATTTCCGGGTTAAAAATATCTTCAATCTGGGCCAGCCGTAACCGGGCCATTATTTCCAGATCCAGATCGGTTCGGTACAAGCCCTGCTCCATGCCGGCTTGCAGGTTTTGCGTAATTTGCTGCATAATAAATTTGTTTTTATGCGTCGTCCAGATTTGCCAAGCCGGTTGATGATACTTTTGCAAATCGTAAAAAACCGAAGGGTGCATATTGGCCAACTGCTGCCGAATCATTTGCATTATCTGAAATAACTCTTCAATCGCGTTTTTGGCCTCAGTGGTAAAAGTGCAGCAATCGGCTTCCATTTTACCTAAATGCTCCTGCAGCATGGTCATTACCAACTGGTCTTTGTTCTCGAACCAGCGGTAAAGTGTTTTCTTTGAAACTCCTAAACTTAGGGCGATATCATCCATCGAAACACTTTTTATTCCGTTGCGCATGAACAGTTTAAAGGCTGCTTGTAATATTTTATTTTTGATTTCCATATCTGTTGCCGTCGGCACAAAACTAAGGAAACTATTTTTGTTTCCAAAGTTTCCAGGGGTAAACCTAAAAATTTAACAATTGTTTAAAGATGCTCTGTTTTATCTTTTACTTTCAGCAGTTTGCCCAGCAGAATGGCATCTTTATTAGATATTTTATTAAATTTTAAATTAACGATTTAAAGGTATTGGCTCCGGTGAAGTTGTACAAGGTGGTTTATGCCAATGGGGTAAGAATTACCGGTAAATGGCAGTAAATAGTCGGTAAAAGTTTTACCGATGACCTAAACCTATCTAAATCAATCACCAACCCTGTATTAACACTTAGTTTAAATAGAACCAGAACCTGACGTAGTGTGTCTAGTACTTGTGCAGTAAATTCCGATAAAGTGTATATTTGCAACCATGAAATTTGAAGAAATAGCCCAGGTAGCGCAAGAAGTTGCCGCCTACGACTTAACGAATAAAGAACAGCTGGAACAATTCCGGAATTTATATACCGGCCGCAAAGGTCGCATTGCCGATTTATTTGATGGCATTAAAAATGTTGCTCCGGAACAACGTAAAGCCTACGGCCAGGAATTAAATGCTTTGAAGGAACAGGCACTAGCTCGTTTTAAAGAAAAACAAGAAGAACTGGAAGCGGCCGGTAACAACCAAACCGAAACCAACTTTGATTTTACACTACCAGTGGTGCCGCAAACCTTGGGTACCCGGCATCCTTTAACTTTGGTACGCGAAGAAATTATCCGCATTTTTGAGCGAATGGGCTTTAACCTCTCCGAAGGCCCCGAAATAGAAGATGACTGGCACAACTTCTCGGCGTTAAACTTTCCCGAAAACCACCCGGCCCGCGATATGCAGGACACTTTTTTCGTGGGCGCCGACGCCACTATGTTGCTCCGGACGCATACTTCCAGCGTGCAAGTACGGGTAATGGAAAACGAAAAACCACCTATTCGTACCCTTTCGCCAGGTCGCGTATACCGCAACGAAGCTATTTCGGCGCGGGCGCATTGCATTTTTCACCAAGTAGAAGGCTTGTTTATCGACGAAAACGTAAGCTTCGCCGATTTAAAACAAACGCTTTACTACTTTGTGCAGGAAATGTTCGGAGCCGATACGCAAATTCGTTTCCGCCCCTCGTTTTTCCCGTTCACCGAGCCCAGCGCCGAAATTGACATCTCGTGTTTAATCTGTAAAGGAGCGGGCTGTAATATTTGCAAGCAAACCGGGTGGGTAGAAATTGGTGGTTCGGGTATGGTAGACCCCGAAGTTTTAAGAAATTGCGAAATTGATCCCGAGCGATATTCGGGCTTTGCTTTCGGGATGGGCATTGAGCGCATGGCTATGCTTAAATACCAGATTAAGGATTTACGCTTATTTACGGAAAATGACGTGCGCTTTTTGCGGCAGTTCGAATCATTGTAAATCTTAACTTACATAAAAAAGCTTTGCGGGGTATTTAAGTAACTATCCTGCAAAGCTTTTTTTATGTGAATCATTTTTTGCTCTTCCGGTTTAAACGCATGCGACCTAAGCAATTTGTAGATGTTGCTTTCTGCAATTTAATAGAACTTATTCCTAAAAGTTAAATTTTTAAAAAATTAGTTTTTTCTACGTACTCCTGCTATATATTGGTAATCAAAACCTTTCAACAGTCTCATAGAAACAATATTTATTGTTTGTCTCCGTACTATTTACTTTAAACAAAAGTTATCATCAGAAATAACGGTATAGGATATCGGAAAAGAAAAAATTTAAAAAATTGCCCTTTTACCCGCTTTATTCGTTAAAAAACCATGTACCCTCTAAACAATCTTATTTACATCGCACTATTACTCTTCGTAGCGGCCTGCGGCGAGAAACAGGATATACCTTTAATTCCGAATGCCATTGTAAACGAGCAAATCAATTTAACCAACATTCAATACAATGCCCTGCGCCGCGATAATGGCTACGTTTATTTAAAAAGCGGGGTAAAAGGTATTATTTTAATCCATAGAACCGGAGATACCTACGCGGCCTTCGAGCGGAATTGCCCTTTCCAACCATACGACGATTGTGCTCTTGTTTCTATGGATCAATCTGGTTTTTTCATGTCGGACTCCTGCTGCCAATCTGTGTTTGATTTAAACGGCTACGTTACCGGCGGGCCATCGCCCTACCCTTTGCGCAGGTACAACACGGCTTTAACAGGTAATTTGCTTTACATCACAAATTAAATTTATTCATAATCAGCCAGATGCAATTATTTTTAAAATTTTTATCGAAAACAGTTGCACCCAACGGGTTTTTGCCCTAATATTGCATCCGAATTCAACGCTAATCGAGTTCACAAACTCCTCCTTAGCTCAGTTGGTTAGAGCACATGACTGTTAATCATGGGGTCCTTGGTTCAAGCCCAAGAGGGGGAGCTTCTAAAAAGCCACTTACGAGATAAACTTGTAAGTGGCTTTTTATTACATACAAATTACATACAAACATCCATTTAATTTCCCTCTCCCCGCAACTTTTTCACTTGATCCGAATAAACGGCTACAAGTTGTGGGTTAAGTAGTTGTTCCATTTAGGCTGGGGTACGATAGCCCAGAGCGGAATGTAACCTTTCTCGGTTATACCAAATTTCAATAAATTTAAAAATGGCACTAGCGGCCGACTTTTGATTTTCCATTTGACAACCGTACACCTCTTCCGTTTTTAGGGTCTTAAAAATCTCTCGACTGCGGCATTATTCCAACAGTCCGCTTTCCGGCTCATACTCTAGCGGATGAAAGGGTAAGCCTGTAGTTCTTTTTGGAACTCCTCACAAGCATACTGTAAGCCCCGGTCGGAATGAAAAATCAAAGCCTTAGCCATAACTCGCTTACCTATGATCATTTTCAAAGCAGCTACGGTAGTATCCTCTGCTTGCATCGTTTCACTTAAGGCCTAATTACTTTTCGGTCGGCTAAGTCCAGCACCACGGTCAGATAAAGCCATCCATTTAACGTTGCGATAGGAGTAATATCCGATACCCAAGCTTGGCCGATGGCGGTAGCAGTAAAATGGGGGTTCAGCAGATACTTACTTACAGCATAATCGTGTTTGAAATCAGTGATTACCTTAAATCTTCTTTTCCTCGTTGCCTGAAGCTCCCGCCTGCTGCATCAGGCAGGCCACTCTGGATCGGAAAACTTGCATCTTATGTGCTTTTAGAACTTGTTGAATCCGGGGGCTGCCATAGTGTTGCTTGCTTTTCTGATGCACCTCTTTTATCATTGCCAGTAAATTTTTATTCGCTTGTGCTCTTTGGGAGACAGCACCTGCCAAATACGTGTAATAGCTGCTTCGATTCACTTGGAACACTTTACATATTTTCTCTGGCGGAAAAATTTGGCCTTGTGCGCGGCTATAAACTGGTAGATTTCCCGCCTCCCTTGGAAAAGATACTGACAGCTTTTTTAAAATACCCCTTTCCATCTCCAATTCCCGAAGTTGCTTCTTTAATTTGACTATTCCGACTTCCTCAAACGTGTGTTTCAGTTTCCCATGGCCTGGGAAACTACCTTCTCCTTTTTGTAAAAACTCACTGCGCCAGCGATAAATCAACTCTGCCCAGATACCAAGTTGCCTGGCCAATTCATTTAAATTCTGGCGAGGTTTGCTAACCTCTAGGGTCATCAGCTTAAACTCTTTATCGAATCTCCTCCTTTATTGGGCATAGCGTCACGTTAATTATTTTTTATTTTCGAATAAAATATAAATTACTCGTTGCTTGCTGCAGTACAATAAGTATTAAGGTAATTAGGCTAAGTATTTCTAGGGATTGTCTTAACCGATTTGATTATTTTATTATTTATTTTTCCTTCCTTTTTAAGCATTGAACCAGTTAATAAGCTTTATTATTTAGAAAATTGCCATTGTTGAAGAAAATAATTGCATTGGCATATAGCTACTTAGAATAAATAGATATAAATTGAAAGGGTGATACCTTGTAAATTGATCATACCTAAGCGGTTAGCCATATAACTATTTGTAATTATTTATACATTTTATTAATAAGATGTTTAAGGATTTTGTAAAGGAAGATGCAGTATTATGGGAGGAATTTAAAGGCGGCAATTATAATTCATTTACTGTTATATATCAAAATTATATACAAGTATTATATAGTTATGGTCTTCAGGTAATAAAAGATCCAGAACTAGTAGAAGACTGTATACAGGATTTATTTATCTATATATGGGATAACAAGAATACTTTAGGAAAGACCGAAAATATTAAATTTTACTTATTTAAAGCTTTAAGAAGGAGGATTGTAGTAAAATTAAAACTTAAAGATAGGGAAGAACTAAATGATGATTTTACCCATCATACTTCCCATGTGCAGATGTCTTATGAGCAGACTTTAATGGCGCTGAATTTCGGGCTGCTGTGGTAAAGATTGATATTACTCCGGAAGATTCTCAAAATTTGCTTGGTTACGGCGCCCGAAAATCAAACGGCATACACGATCGGATCTTCCATCGGATTGTGGCCTTAGATGACGGCACCACTCAATTCTTCTTAATCTCCTCAGATATCTGTCTTTATTCACCTTCAGAGTATGATAAGGTTGTAGCTAAACTGCAGGAAAAGTATGGAATTAACCCAATGAATGTATGGTGGACAGTAACCCATACTCATTCAGCGCCAGAAGTTGGGTCTTCTGGTATGTATGGTATTTACTTGGGTGATCGTGTGCAGCACCAAATCGACGCGGAGTATACAGCTCAGGTGGAGCAGAAGTTAATGGACGGTATATTGACAGCCCGGAAAAATCTGGCACCCGCCCGGCTGGGAGTCGGCTGGGGGTTTTCACAGGCCAACATCAATCGTCGGGCACGTGACCTGGATGGAAAAACGACGCTGGGCATGAACCCCGACGGACCCGTAGACCGCCGCATCGGCATGCTACGCTTAGAGAAAGAGGACGGAAGTTTGCTGGCTTTGATTGCCAACTATGCCATTCACGGTACGGTTATGAGCGGGGAGAATTTACAAATCAGCGGGGATGCCCCCGGAGTAGTTTCCGAATATGTTGAACAGAAAACCGGGGCACCGCTTCTTTTTATCAATGGGGCAGCCGGAAATATCGCTCCAATTTACAGCGTCTATCCTAGTCCGGCAGCCGGACATTTGAACCAGTTCAAAGTTTTATTAGGTGACAAAATCCTGGAAGCAAATAAAAGCATTACGGCTACGACTCAGGATATCACTATTAAAACGGGGGGTACGGTTGTAGAAACCCCGCGGAAGAGCGGCTTAGATTGGCCGGAAGATTTAGGTGATTACACCCGCACGACCAAGGCCGGAGTGAAGATGGTGCGGTTACCCGTGCGCTTTTTGAAGATTAATGAGGAGGTAGCTATCTGGAGTGCGCCACTGGAATTATTTTGTGAAGTTTCCAATGAAGTACGCGAGCGTTCCCCTTTTCCTTATACCTTTTACTTTGGCTATACTAATGGCTGGCTGGGATATCTGCCAACTGAAGCAGAATGGGAATATGGCGGTTATGAAGTAGAGAAAGTTTCTCCATTTACACCAATGGCGGAAAGGCAACTTTTAGAATCAGTTATCAATCATCTGCAAAGTAAAATGCGCTCAAAGCAGCAAGGCAACCTTCAGGTTCTCAAAAAGAAAAAAAGTTAAATCATTATATATTAATTCAACCTAAAATGTATAAATCAGATAAAGTAAATAACGTGAGTTCGACGTAAACTTTTAGCTAAACAAACAGCAATATATTTTAAGTTCTTGCTATCAAATACAGTCTTCCTGAAAGAATTTGCAAAATACCAAAGATGAGGATTAATAATTAAAGTAATTAATTTTCGGCTACATTAAATGAGACTCCTCTAAAATAAATATGAATATGAAAACCTTTCTATATGCCTGTTTTTTTTGCCTAGTCGCCGCTGCCGCATGTAATCAGAAAAAAAACACTACCGACAATGCTGCGGATATTACTGTTAAATCTGCTTCAGGAGATGTTGCGAAAGACTGGAAATTCGGCGTGGCTTTATGGACCTTTCATAACTTTAATTTTACTGATGCTTTAGCTAAAGTGGATAGTGCAGGATTAAAATACATTGAACCAAACACTTTTCATAAAACAGGGCCTGAGCAAAAGGATTCTTTGATCTTGCAGCTTTCCCCTGCCGGTCTGGGCAAACTTAACGCTCTTATCCGTCAGAAAGGCATGAAAGCCGAGTCGGTCTATATAGTAGGAGATTCGACAATGTTATCATGGAAAAAACAGTTTGAGATTGCCAAACAACTAGGGGCAACATTTGTAACTGCAGAGCCACCGATAAATATGTGGGATAGTGTAGATAGCCTTGCCGGAGCCTATGGGATGAAAGTAGCCATCCACGAACATTGGAAGGGGGTGAGTCACTATTGGCATCCAGATTCGGTATTAGCTGCCATTAAAAATCACCCCAACTTTGGCGCTTGTGCTGACTTAGGTCACTGGCCTAAGAGTGGGATTAATCCAGTAGAAGCGGTAAAAAAGCTAAGTGGCCATATAATTGGCGTGCATCTTAAAGATATTGCAGCCTATAATGACCCGAAATTAAAAGATGTACCAGTAGGTACAGGTATAGTTGATTTTCCCGCTATTTTCCAAGAATTGAAAAAGCAGCAATTCACCGGGCCTATTTACCTGGAACGCGATGCCGAAGATCAACCCAGCAATCTGCCCTCAGTTCTCCAAACGGTAAAGTATTATAATGACAAAATAAAGCAGTTGCAGTAACTCTACTTAAAGATGCAAAATAACTGCTAATGGATACCTGGTTTTCTACTAGGTAGAATCTAAAATAACCCCAATGCATACATAGTGGTATTCGTCCTTAATCTTAAAAAGCAAGGATCTTAGCTGACTTACAACAGTCTGCTTCTATACTTGGCATAGAGTAAGTTTGAATGTCTAAGACAGATTAGCCAAAAGAACACTTTTAGATAGTCAAGCTGTGTGTATAATCAGCACAATCCCCACCAGGAACACGGTGCTATGCCCAGGCCGAGCAAGGCCGGGTTGCCCTTTCGAGCGCTACGTAGTTTACAATTACACCCAATATCAGGTCAATATCCACCGGGGAGGTTACCGACATGCCCGCAATAGCAATGGCTGCCATTTATAAGATATTAGCCAGGCTAAAGATTACTCCGCCCATAAATGCGCTTAGCAAATTTTCGGGTAGAGCCTGTTGCCAATCGGGGATAAAGCTATGACCTTGGGAGCCGGTACTGCCTACCGTAATCGCCGCCACCAGCGAAAATCAAAGAATGCCTAATACATAATCTCAGTAAAATAATTCAAAACGCCATTTGCCAGGTATTAGTTTTTGGGTATTGGCCTACAAATCCCAGCAAAGCATAGTAATTACGCAGAATAGAACCGCAAGCGTATAATTTTCGACAATAAACATAATTGGCTTTATACTTTATAGTTTATATAAAAAACATCTTTTTAGCAATTAACTCATTGCGGTAGGGAATGGACGATTGCGCTCCTAGCTTGGTTACCGAAAGAGCGGCCGCTAAACAAGCAAATTCCACCGCCGGAATAAGCTCCTGCCCTTCGGCTAGTGCCACGGCCAGGGCACCATTAAAAACATCCCCCGCAGCGGTAGTATCCACAGTAGCTACTTTTTGCGCCGGCACCATGGTGAATCCTTCCCCCGTAAAAACCAAAGCTCCCTCGGGTCCCAGGGTTACTATTACATTTTTCACTCCTTTTTCATAAAGCACCATGGCTGCCTTTTTGGCGTCTTCCATACACTTTACTTCCACTCCCGAAAGCATTTCGGCTTCTTTAGCATTGGGGGTAATAATATCAATGCGTTTTAACAATTCTGTTGACAGTATATTGGCCGGTGCAGGATTTACAATTACTTTAATGTTTTTGCCAGCGGCGTATTGCGTAACAAAATCAACTGTTTCGATGGGTATTTCCAGTTGAAGTAATATAATGTCTATATCGGTAATTTTCTGTAAACACTTTTCTACATCTGCTGGCATCAGGTTAGCGTTGGCACCCGAGGCTACCACAATGCTATTTTCGCCTATTTGGTCTACTGTTATTAGTGCCACGCCGGATGGAGAAGTAGGATCAGACAAGGCGCAGGAAGTATTAATACCTTCTTCTTCAAACAATTGCAACGATTGCTTGCCAAATATATCCGTACCAATTTTGGTAATAAAAGTGGCGTCTCCTCCTAGGCGGGCTACCGTTACTGCCTGGTTAGCGCCCTTACCACCTGGGTTCATAAAAAAAGATCCTCCCAAAACGGTTTCTCCCGGAACAGGCAAATGCGTGGTTTTCACCACCATATCCATATTGGTACTGCCAATTACAGTTATTTTCTTTATTTCCATTAAATAGTACGAGAAAGGGTGATTCGTGAATGAGCTAAAATCAAAAATAAAAGTAGTTATGGTTTGTAGATTATCAGTTTTTATCTTAAAACATATTTTTAAATTAAGTATAATTTAAACTTTTCAATTTTTAAATTTTTAGAATTATTGCCTTAAAACCTGTTTAGAGTTTGGCTTTTTTATTGATTTTTCGAATAAGCTGGATCCTAATAGCCAGAAAATGGAGCGCAAATTAATGTTGGGCTTTTGTTTCAAATCGGATGAGCAAAGTTTTAAAGCTATCCAGCCAGGCATTGGCTTGTTCCATGGCATTCTTTCGTTTGAAGAGTTCTTCATCAAAATAGATGTATTCTTGATTTGGTTAACTATTGCGAGGATTACAGGCGATATTTGCTTATATCCCCCTCTGGGCACATTGTTGTCGGAACTTCTGGCTGTCAAAACCCGCATCGGCATGTAAAAATAAGCCATTGGTTGCACAGCCAGCCTCTTGTAATAAATCAAATAACTCTGCTACCATCGGCTTAATCTGGTATAAGTCATGGTGCTGGCCCGCTTGCGAATGGCAACAAGCAAGCATCAACGGTTTGCGTACCGGCGGCAAACATAGCCTGAGTACCGCCGTAAATTTAGCCCATCAGACCTACCCGACTGGTATCAATTTTCATATCTAGCTGCCAATGCATCCACCCCGGAGATAATATCACGCAAATCGCCTAAACCCCAGTCTCGCCGGTTGGCCCGGGTAAATTTTTCACCTTGGCCCTTACTACCCCTTGCGTTAAGGAAGAATACATAGTAACCCATTTGCGTATAAACGGTGGTATTAGAATCAGGCGCCATCTAGGCGGAGGTAGCTATCCTGGCGGTTCCTATTACTATTTCCCCTACCTTTGTTTTAATTAATTAAATAGTAAATGAGCAGCACTTTTGATGTAATGGTAGTGGGTCTGGGCGCAGCGGGCAGCTCCGCATTGTATCATTTATCTAAAACAGGCAAAAAAGTTTGCGGTATTGACCAGTTTGTGCCGCCGCACGCGCAAGGTTCGTCGCACGGACAAAGCCGCATCATCCGACAGGCTTACCACGAAGATCCGCTGTATGTACCTTTTATAAAGCGCGCGTATGAGCTCTGGGAGGAAATTGAAAAAGAATCGGGCAAGCAGTTATTTTTAAAAACTGGCGGACTAATGCTCGGAAACTCCAATGCCGGTGTAATTAAAGGCGCCGAGCTTAGCGCACGCACGCATGATATACCTTATACGTATTTAAGCAACCAGGAAATCAGTACCCGCTTCCCGGCTTTTAAACCAGACAACGATGTTGTGGGGGTGCTGGAAGAAAACGCCGGTATATTATTTCCGGAGGACTGCATAAAAACCCATCTGGAGGTAGCTGCATTAAATGGCGCAGAAATTTTAAAAAATGTAAAAGTTACAACCATTCATACCCATTCGGATGTTGTAACAGTGGGGACTAATCAAGGCAAATACTTGGCAAATAAAGTAATTATTGCCACGGGGCCCTGGATAAGCGAGTTTATACCCGAACTAAATCTACCATTAACAGTAGAAAGGCAAGTTTTGTACTGGTTTAAAACAAATGAACCGAGCATACGGTTAGATAATTTGCCTATTTACATTTGGGAATATGCGCCGGGTAAAATGTTTTATGGTTTTCCGGATTTAGGCGATGGCATTAAAGTAGCGCACCACCATGCCGGCGAACCAACTAGTCCGGATACTTTAAACCGGAATATAAGCCCGGAAGAAATAAGTTCGATGAAAAACGTAATAAGCACTTATTTTAACCTAAACGTTGAATTTAATTATGGCACGGTATGTATGTACACCAACACGCCGGATGAGCGCTTTATTATCGACTATCATCCTCAACATAAAAATATGATTATCGCTAGTCCTTGTTCGGGGCATGGTTTTAAATTTGCGAGCGTAACGGGCAAACTATTAAGTCAGCTGGCGCTTGATGAAAAACCGGAACTGGATATCTCCCTATTCAGTATAAGCCGATTTAGTAAATAAAGTAAATGATTGAATTAAAAAATATAACCAAAACCTTCCGTCAGAAAAACCGGATAGTTACCGCGCTCAATGGGGTATCGCTGCAGGTTAGTAAGGGCAAGATATTTGGGGTAATTGGCGCTTCAGGGGCAGGAAAGAGTACCCTGATCCGTTGCGTAAATTTGTTGGAAAAACCTACTTCGGGCGAAGTGATTGTGGACGGGCAGGATTTACTGCAATTATCCGCCCCGCAGCTGGCACAGGCACGCCGGCAAATCGGGATGATATTTCAACACTTTAATTTGCTATCGTCTCGCACTGTGTTTGATAATATTGCCCTACCTTTAGAATTAAGCAACACCCCCAAACAAGAAATAAATACCCGCGTGCTCGATTTGCTGGCATTGGTAGGCTTACAGGAAAAACAACACGATTACCCCAGCAGCCTTTCGGGCGGACAAAAGCAGCGGGTTGCCATTGCCCGTACCCTGGCCAGCAACCCCAAGGTTTTACTTTGCGATGAAGCTACTAGTGCCCTAGATCCGGAAACCACCGGTTCTATCCTAAAATTGTTAAAGGATATTAATCAGCGGCTGAACATTACCATTTTACTTATTACCCACGAAATGAACGTGGTAAAATCAATCTGCGACGAAGTAGGCGTAATCAGTAACGGGCAGTTGATTGAGCAAGGCACCGTGGCCGACATATTTTCGCATCCTAAAACCGAGCTAACCAAAAAGTTTATCGCCTCCTCATTAGAGATCGAATTACCCGAAAATTTTAAAAATCGGTTAAGCAACACCCCGGATAGCGGCAAACACCCATTAATCCAACTGGAGTTTTCGGGTCAATCGGTGAATGATCCGGTACTGTCGGAAACAGCGCGCACTTTTGGGGTCGATTGCAATATCATTAGCGCGCGTATGGAATATGCCGGCGGGGTTAAATTTGGCATAATGCTGATTGAAGCCTACAGTACCGGCGAACAAACCGACAAGGTATTGGCCTATTTTGAAAATAAACTGATTAAAACGAAACTAATAGGCTATGTCTGATTCCATGCTATCACTCCTGGTTCAGGGCTTACTTGAAACCATATTAATGACGCTTGCTTCCGGCTTTTTCGGTTTTGTGATAGGCCTGCCGGCGGGGGTATTCCTGTTCATGACGCGGCCCGGCGAAATACTGCAAAACGGTTCACTTAACCGGGTAATATCCGTTATTGTTAACATTTTCCGTTCCATTCCTTTCATTATTCTAATTGTTTGGATGATTCCGTTTACCCGCGGCTTAGTGGGCACTTCTATTGGGGTAAAAGCCGCTATAGTACCGCTGAGCATTGGCGCAGCCCCATTTATTGCCCGCATGATTGAGAATAGCCTGCTGGAGATACCGCCCGGGTTAATAGAAGCAGCCCGGGCAATGGGCGCTACCCCTTGGCAGGTAATACGCAAGATTTTACTACCGGAGGCATTACCGTCTATTGTAAACGCAGCTACCATTACCTTAATTACCCTGGTGGGCTACTCGGCCATGGGTGGCGCCGTTGGAGCCGGCGGTTTAGGGCAAATTGGGTATCAATATGGTTACGTAGGTTATGATACCTTGGTAATGAACTCGGTATTGATACTCCTGGTTGCGCTTGTTTTTATAATTCAATTCACCGGAAATCACCTTTCAAAGAAGGTAGATCACCGTAAATCCATTTAACTTATTCTAATGCAAAAACAGATTAAATTTTTAGCAACCTTATTATTTGGTGTTTTTATAGCCGGTTGCGGCGCTGAAAAAAAGAATGTTCCTAACCATATTGTGGTAGGCATTATGTCGGGCCCGGAATACCAGATAGCCGAAGCGGCCAAGAAAGTGGCCGAAGAAAAATACAAGCTTAACGTAGAACTGGTAAGCTTTAACGATTATGTAATGCCCAACGAAGCGCTGCAGCAAGGCGATATTGATGTAAACGCTTTTCAAAACAAACCCTACCTCGACGTTCAAGCCAAACAGCGGGGCTATAAGCTGGCCATAGTGGGCAACACCTTTGTTTACCCATTGGCTGGTTATTCTAAAAAAATAAAAAAGCTGGACGAACTGAAAGAAGGTAACACCATTGTTATCCCGAATGACCCAACTAACAGCGCCCGGGCTTTATTGCTGATGCAGCAGGCGGGTATTATTCAGTTAAAAAATGGCGTTGGTATGTTCCCTACCCTTGCCGATGTTACAGCTAACCCCAAAAACATTCGCATTTTGGAAATGGAAGCCCCGCAGTTGCCTCGCGCCCTCGATGACCGGGATGTTACTATTGCCGTTATTAACGCCACTTTTTCGACACCAATCGGCCTTAATGCCCTCCGCGATGGCATTTTTGTGGAAGATAAAAGCTCGCCTTACGTAAACAACATTGTAGCCCGCGAAGACAACAAGAATGAAGAAAAAGTAAAAAAGTTTGTCCAAGCTTATCAATCGCCCGAAGTAGAACAGGCCGCTATTAAAGCATTTGATGGAGGCGCCATTAAGGGCTGGTAACACCAAACTAAATTCAGGTATCCGTGAGAAAAAGATGGGGTTGTTTTGCTGGCAAAACAACCCCATCTTTTTCTACTTTAATTTTCCGCTTGATTTATAAAAAGTTTTGCCATTGTTAAACCCGTAAAATCAAAAAAGCCTGTAGGTATATAACCTACAGGCTTTTTCGATTTTACTTGCAGAGAGAGAGGGATTCGAACCCCCGGACCTGTTACAGTCAACGGTTTTCAAGACCGCCGCAATCGACCACTCTGCCATCTCTCTTTAGTGATACAAAAGTAGGAGTTTATACGAAAACCACCAAAAAAAATTTTATTTTGTTTATCTAAAATTTATAACACACTTACTGTGAATACATTTTTTTAAAAATTTCTTTTTTTCGATCACGTAAACCTACTTTAAACTTGCTCCTCTTTCTTTTTTAGGGGCCTTCTGGTTAGCGGTAATTGGTACTAGAACCCATTTTTAACTAAAATAATAAGCCGCTTTTTTATATAAGGGTTTATGATTTTACTCCAGATTTACTTTTGAGAAACGTTTGGTTATAGAATCAATGCTAATGTTTATTTCAAAACCCAGCACCAAAATCATGGAAATAAAATCCAACCAGATCATCATCCCCACTAAAGCTCCAATGGAGCCGTAAAAATGGTTATAGGTATCAAAAATGCGGATGTAAAGCGAAAATAACCACGATACCAGGAAAATGAGCAAGGTAGCCACTACGGCTCCTACCGAGAAAAAGGGCCACTTATCGTTAATAGCTGGCACGTAATAGTAAATAGAACAGGTACCCAGCAAAAACAAAAGAACAATGGCAATGTATTTTAAAGCAACAATTAAGGTGTAAGTAAAAGCTTCCGTTACAATCTCGTAAAACACCAGCACATCCAGCAGATAGGTACCAAAAAATATAATACCAATAGACATAATCAGGATAAAAGAAAGCATAAAGGTAAGTCCGGTAGCAATAATCCGTTTCCGGAGATAAGATCGCTGCCGAAAGGTTTTATACTTTTTATCAAAAGCATCCATTAACGACATTAACCCATTGGTAGATAGCACCAAGGCAAATAAAAAGTTAACAGATAATAAGCCCCCCCGCGGGATATTTACAATATCTTCGATGGTGCTGGAAGCGGCCGCGTACATCTCCTTGGGCATAAAATCCTGTAAAAAATTAAGAATACTGGAATTTAAATCCGGAATGGGGATATATGGGATAAGCGTGAATAAAAAAATAATGGTAGGAAATATGGATAAGGTAAAGTTAAAAGCCATATAGGAGGCTCGCTTCGTAAGCGAATCGAGCTTTAACTCCCGGATTAAAACTTCCAGAATATCGTACACCGAGAGCCGGCCTTGACTAAACCGCAGCCGCTTCAGGAATATAATAAATTTCCGGTAGGGTTTCCGATCTTCTACATATTTCTGCTGAAGGCCCATATTCTAATAATAACTTTCGAGCAGCGAAACTAAGCTCTCCGGAACTGCCGTTGGTTTCCCAGACCGCATATCCACAAATACCAACGTGGTATCGCCCACATTTAAAAGTTCTTTTGCTTCGTTAAACACTTCGTACTCAAACTTTATACGCGTTCCGTGGGGTTTGTTTGGGATAATTACTTTAACGGTAAGTAAATCGTCGTAACGGGCTGGTCGGATGTATTTGCACCGCAGCTCCAAAACAGGCATCATCACGCCCGCTTTTTCTAGTTCTTTGTAGTTAATACCCAAATTACGGAAGGTTTCGGTACGGGCTACTTCGTAGTAAGCGGCAAAATTACCATAATAAACGTATCCCATCTGGTCGGTTTCGGAATACCGAACCCGCACATTTACTTCCGATTGAAACATCTTTTTTAAAATTAGAAATTAGAAATAATCTTTAAACGTTATGCCCCGATGCTGTTAACAAGAATTTTAAAAAATTAAAAATTAGCCAAAGTTTATACTACCAATTTCTAATTCATAATTTTTAATTTCTAATAACTTTATCTCATAATATTCCGCTCATTTAGGGCTTGTTGGTAACGACGGGCATTCCGGATGTGCTCGGCTTCGGTCACGGCAAAATTATGGTAACCCGAGAAGTCTTCTTTGGCGCAGAAGTAAATGTAATTATGCTGTTCCGGGTTTAATACCGCATCGATAGAAGAAATAGAAGGTAAATTAATAGGACCTGGCGGTAAACCTTTGTACTTGTACGTGTTATAGGGCGAATCAAAGCGTAAATGTTCGTTTAGCACACGGCGGATACTAAAATCACCTAGGGCGAAAACTACGGTAGGGTCGGCCTGTAAAGGACGTCCGGTTTTTAAACGGTTCAGGTAAACACCCGCAATCCGCCGGCGTTCGTCTGGGTGCACTGATTGTTCCGCTTCCACAATAGAGGCCAGCGTAGATACTTCGCTTTTTGTTAAGCCCTGGGCTTTGGCTTTAGCTACCCGGGCAGGAGTCCAAAAAGCATCGTATTCCTTTTTCATCCGTTTTAACAACTCTTTACCCGAGGTATTCCAATACAACTCATAAGTGTTCGGAATAAACATGGTCATGATGGTAGTTGTGTCAAAGCCCAGATCTTGCACGTACTTTTGATCGCTCAGCAAAGAATCCAGTTCGGTTTGAGTAGCCGAAATATCGCTGCTTAACTTAGCCGTTAAATCTTTCTTGATGCGGATATTATTAAAGGTAAGCTTTACCGGCGATTGAATACCGGCCCGTAACCGGCCTATCATCTGATAATTAGTGGCTCCGTTAACTAACTCGTAATGGCCTGGCTTAATAAGCTTGGGGTAATCCATTAACTTCGCCATAAAACGAAAAGATAACAGATCAATTACTACTTTTTCTTTTTCTACCGAATCCATTACCTGCTCAAAGGAGGCGCCGCGGGGAATGCGGATATAGGTATTTTTGCCGTGCGTATCAATGTTGGGCGTATACACAATCTGGTAGGCATAGTAAGAAAAGCTAACAAACAAAATACCACCTACTACCAGAAAATTGCGAAGCGCATTTGATTTTTTCCGGGCTTTTTTCTGAACTTCCATTTTATAAAATTATGTCCTCTCAGCCGCCCTACGCAGGCGAGACGAGTAAACAAAAGTAATACATCTGACAGGATTTAAAAACTTTGACGAAGGGAGAGCAAACAGTTGTTTTTAAAAAACTATTTGTAGTTTCGTATTATTCATGGACGTAGCGCGCAGTAAAATAAAAGTTAACTAGCTATATAAACGTAACCCAGGCAAAGTTATTTTGCCTGGGTTAATATCCGAATCATACAACTAGAGACAACCTTTGCCTTTGAGGGTGTCTCCACCACCAAAACGGGATATCGCCACAAAATACTACTCGCTTTTAGCTGGCACCTTTAATTAATACATTTTAGAATGCGAAACAGATTCATCCATTCTATCTAATAATTTAAAAACCAACCTCGTGTAAATTCAAGAATTTTAAAAATTTTAAATTTTAAAAATTCTCTGGCGGTAAACCTTAACCTTGCAATCGGGCAATTTCGGCGCGTAGCTCGGCTACCACTTGTTCTACAATAGCACTCATTTTGTTTATTAATCCAGGAATTTCGGCTAAGTTGCTTTGTTGCCGCGCATCATTTTCTAGGTTCCGGATGGGTTGATGTAAACTGGAAATTCCTAAAGTATCAAAGTTAGATTTTAACTGGTGCGCCAGGCTGGTTACAGTTGCCCAATTAGCTTGTGCGGCTGCTTCCTGCATGGCTTTTACCTGAGGAGGCACCTGGTTGATAAACAGCATAAAAAACTGAATTAAGAAATCGTTTTTGCCGTTAGCCATTGCTTGCAAGGTAGCCAGGTTACATAATTTATCGGGTTGTGAATTAGAAGTAGGTAGCACAGTATGCAATTGGTTTAATTTTGTAGTAGAATGTTGCAAAGGTTTATTTAAGTTAGTCGCAATCTTTTGAAAGAGTTTTAACTCCTCAAAAGGTTTCGCCAGATAGTCGTTCATACCCGCCGCGATAAATTTCTCGGCATCTCCTTTTAAAGCATTTGCCGTAAGCGCAATAATGGGAATATTTGCTTTAACCGGGTCGGGTAATTGCCGGATTTGGAAGGTTGCCTCCGTACCGCTTACTTCCGGCATCTGAATGTCCATTAATATCAAGTCATAAATACAGTCAGTGGCTAAGTCAATAGCTTCTTTCCCGTTTTTAGCTACATCTACCGTAAAGCCCCAGTTTTGCATAATAGATTTAGCTAAAAATTGATTTACCTCATTGTCTTCGGCAAGTAATATGCGCCGGTGACCAAGGCTGGAAAAATCAACCGTTGTATCTTCCTGAACTACTTTTTTAATTTGATCGGGTTCGGCTTTCCGGAAGGTGAGTTCAAACTTAAACTCGCTGCCCTGCCCCAGAGCACTTTCTACCCAAATACGGCCGCCTTGCTTCTCTACCAGGCTTTTACTAATGGTTAGGCCTAAACCTGTACCTCCATAATTCCGGGAGGTATGCGGATCAGCTTGGGTAAAGCCATTAAAAATGATATCCAGTTTTTCCGGCGATATTCCAATTCCCGTATCTTTTACGGTAAATAATAAACTAATGTGGGTGGCCGATTCATCTAAAACCTCCGTACGAATAATTACTACGCCCTGACTCGTGAATTTAATAGCATTACTTACTAAATTAAGTAAAACCTGCGTGAGCCGATGCGGATCGCCCACCACGTACGAATTAGTTACATTAAAACTTTTTACAATGAGCAGAATATCTTTTTCTTCGGCTTTGTACTCCAGCGATTGTTGAGTGCTTTGCAAAACCTCTTTAATACTAAAAGGTATTTGCTCCAGAGCCATTTTACCGGACTCAATCTTAGCCAAATCCAGGATATCATTAATAATTACCAACAGATTACGCGCCGAGTAATCAATTATATTCAGGTATTTTTGCTGGGATTCGCTCATCTGGGTTTTAGAAAGTAAACCCGCCATACCCAAAATACCATTTAATGGAGTCCGGATTTCGTGGCTCATATTTGCCAAAAAGCTTTCTTTAGCCACAGCCGATATTTCGGCTGCCACTTTGGCTTTCTTTAGCTTATGTTCGGTTTTTTTCCGGGCCGTAATGTCGTGCGATACCGTTTGTACTTCTACCACGTTACCTGTTTCATCAAAAATGGGCCGCAAACCAGTATCTACCCAAATATAAACGCCATCTTTCCGCTTAAGGCGGTATTCTAAATTTTTAATATTTTGGTTGCCCGCCAAAACGTCAACAACAATACTGATTAACTTACTCTTATCTTTTGGATGAATAATGGAGTACGGGGATTTACCGATGAGCTCGTCCGGGGCAAACCCTAAAATATCTTGCACCGAAGGAGAAACATAAATTAATCTGCCGTCTGGCTCGTGCAAGCAAACCAAATCGGTCATATTTTCGGTAATTAACCGAAATTGCTTTTCACTTCGCCGCAAGGCACATTCGGCCGCTTTCCGTTCACTAATATCCTGAATAATACTGGTAAAAATGGGAGTAGTGGGTGTACCGCTGGCCGCAATTGATATTTCTACCGGAAATTCTTCTCCGTTGGCCCGGATAGCCGTTAATTCAACCCGGCGACCTATTATTCTACTGTCGCCGGTCAGGAACAAGCAGCTTAAATCAGAGGTGTTGCCATTAAGTAAACCGGGTGGTATAATAATATCTTGTAGCTTTTTACCAATTACATCTGCCCGGTTATACCCAAAGGTTTTTTCAGCCGCCGGATTAAATTCCAAAATATTACCCATATAATCCATACTGATAATACTCTCCATAGCAGTAGCCAATACCGCTCTGTTTCGGGTTTCACTTTCTTCTAACGCTTCCTGGGTATGCACCAAATCCGTAATATCAATGGCGGTGCCAGCAATAAAAGAATCGCCGTTAATGGTTTGCATAGGGAATTTATATACTAAAAATTTGCGAAGTATGCCGTTGGGCAAAAGTATTTCTTCCCGGAATTCGGTTGCCCGCTGCGATTTTACCACTTCTAAATCATTCTGATGCAGCGCAACCGCAACAGGTTCGGGCCATACTTCATAATCTGATTTACCGGCTACATCATCGCGCGAAAGCCCTAAAACATGTTTATGGGTGGCATTGGCATAGCTGTAGTGCCAATTTTCAGTATTCTTCATCCAGGCTAAAACCGGGCTATTATCCATAAACGCCGAAAAACGTTCTTCACTTTCGAATAATATTCTTTCCGAGTTTTTCTGTTCCGTTACATCGTGGCAAATAGCCAGAACCGCTTTTTTATTATTAAAGTCAATAAAAGAAGCATTCACTGATAAATGGATTTCGGTGCCATCTTTCCGGAAATGCGTGGTATCAACGTTTTCCAGAGTACATTGCATCCTTAATTGCTGCAAATAACTTTTTCCTTGTCTTGCATTTTTAGAAATATTTACCAGGCTTATGGCAGTAAACTCCGGTAACGTATAACCATAAAGTTTACAAGCCTTATCATTCGCATCAAAGATTTGTTCTGTTTCTAAGTCAAAAATAATAATGGCATCGTTGGCTTTATTAAAAAGATCGCGGTAATCGCGCTCCGAACGCATCAGGGCCTCGCGCTGGTTCGAGATATCCCGAATAATAGCCAAACATTTTGATTCGCCGTTTTGGTCGGTATAAGTATTGGAACTAATTTCGGTCAGGAACCGCTCCCCATTTTTACGAACCAATACAATCTCGCCTTTAAAGTTGGGGTTATGCTCTTTTTCCTGGCGAAACAAGAAAAAACTAGGATCGTTTTGATCTACAACTTGCAGGTAACTTAATTGTTGTAGCTCCGCCGCAGAATAATGCAACAAGGCACAAAGCGCTCTATTAGCCCCTTCTATTTCGCCTTTTGCCGAAAGAATTAACATGGCATCCGGGCTGTTCTGGAATATTTGCTGAAATACAATTTCGAACCCAGAGTTCTTATCACTATTATTTTTAAAAAATTCCGGTTTAGCGCTGGATGCTTGCGAAACTAGTTGATCTGGAGCAAACAGGCTTAATTTTTCCTCTAAAACCGCTTGCTTCTGCAAAAGAAGCTGATTTTGATTCTCCGATTCTATAATTTGTTGCTGCAGTTCCTGTAATTTATTTAGTAGCTCTGTTTGCATAATTCTTTCACACGGGTCAACGGGCTTACTAGTTGCTTAAACCGTTATAATACAAATTTAATAAATAACCTGATACTTGTATTGTTCTTTCAGAAGAACCCTTAGCCCAACTTGTATTGCCACCAAAACAGAATTTTGCCCGGATAAGTATTAATAGAAGAACATACCAATACACCTACTTCTGCTAAACAAACACACTTTCTGAAATAGTTCGTTAAAAAAATAAACCAATTTTTAAATTACCGGTAGAATACAATGCATTTTATAATTAAATAATATATCCTATGGCGAGCGCAGTTTTTTTAAAAATTCATCCGGCCAACCCACCCATGAATAAAATTTTACAGGTGGTAGAAATATTAAAAAAAGGCGGAATAGTAATTTACCCAACAGATACAATCTACGGGATGGGCTGTGATTTACATAATGCCAGGGCGCTGGAAAAACTTTGCCACATCAAAGGTATCAGACCCGACAAAGCTAATCTTTCTTTTATCTGCTCTGATCTAACCCACATTTCGGATTATGCTAAAAATATTTCTACGTCGGTTTATAAAGTTATGAAAAAAGCTTTACCCGGCCCATTTACCTTTGTGTTGGAAGCCAGCAGCAAGGTTCCGCGCTTAGGCGGCAACCGAAAAAAAACAGTCGGCATCCGGGTACCGGACAATAAAATTCCGTTGTTTATTGTAAAAGAACTGGGCAATCCAATTATTTCTACTTCCATCCACGATGAAGACGATATTATTGAATACGCCACTGATCCGGAGTTAATTTTTGAAAAATTTAAAAATTTAGTGGATGTAGTTATCGATGGCGGTTACGGAAATAATATCCCATCCACGGTAGTAAACTGCGAAGATGAGCAGTTTGAAGTTCTACGCCAAGGCGCCGGCATTATTGAAGAATACGTTTGATTAAGTTATGAGTTAAAAGTTATGAGTTTAGAGTTATGAGTTTAGAGTTATGAGTTAAAATTCTTAAATTTTAAAAATTTCAAGAATTTACAACTATGTGTTTTTAAGCCTATCTACTATCCCGGCCCTAATTCACCAAAATCGGTTACTCATAACTTTTAACTCATAATTCTACACTTTTAACTTGCCTCGCCCACCGGGCGCTGGTGTTTCCAGCGGCGATGCGACCACAGGTAATCGGCGGGGTTTTCCTGAATCCAATTTTCCAGCATGCGGGTAAATTGCTCAGTTACCGGAAACGCAGTTTGCCTAGCTGCTTCGGATGGCTCAATAGGAATAAATTTAAAATTATACCAACCACGACCTACCCGTTGTGCATGAATAAAAAACACGGGCATGTGAAACGAAGCGGCTAACTTTTCGCCACCCACAAAAAAGCCGGCATCCTGGTGCATAAAAGTAGTCCAGTACTGAATTTCACTTTTAGGGGGCGTTTGGTCGGATAACATGCAAAAAAGCCGGGGCTGGTTTTTGCGTTGAATTAAATACCGGAGCGTGTCTTTCATGCGAACCATGTTGGGCCCTAACCGGGTACGGGCTTGCCAGATAAAAGCTTCGAAAAAAGAATTGCTCAACGGTTTATATACCACATCAATCGGGCAATTAAAAAACGGGATGCCCCCAGAAGGCGCCCACTCCCAGTTACACTGGTGCCCGCCTAAAGCTAAAGCTATTTTACCTTGGTTAGTAGCAGCCGATATTACCTCCGGATTTAAAATTTTTACTCGTTTATGTAATTCTTCTGGCGAAATGGCAGCCAGCTTTATGGTTTCAACTACTATATCGGTCAGGTTCCGATAGAACTGCTTGGCAATAGATAAGCGCTCCGCTTCGGTTTTCTCCGGAAAGGCGTTTTGCAAATTTTTAAAAACTACCTTTTTCCGATATCCGGTTACATAATATAATAAAAAGTAAAGTACGTCTGATAAAAGATAAAGTACCCCAAAAGGCAACCGGGCTATACCTTGTAATAAATACCAAAGCGGATAAAAGCGCCTGGGAATCTGCAATTTCGTCATGCCGGAAATTGATTTGCAATGCAAGATTTTTTATCTTACTCACGGTTTCCAAATAAAAGGTGCTAATATAGTAATCCAGAATCCGAATTCCTTACTATGATCCTTTTAACTGAAATCCAATACAACCCGTGCATTGCTTATTTTCAGCAGGCCGCCCAAGTGGATGAAATTTGCCTTGAAACGCACGAACACTATGTGAAACAAAGTTACCGTAATCGTTGTTATGTATTAACCGCGCAAGGAGTAAAAGATTTAACTATTCCGGTAAAAAAGGGCAATAGCAAAGTTTTAATTACTGAATTAGAAATTGACTACAACCAAAAATGGCTTAATACGCATTGGCGCACCATTAAGTCGGCGTACGGGAGCTCCCCTTATTTTACTTTTTACAGCGATTATTTACAACAAATACTGGAGCAGCGCGTTTCAACATTATTCGAGTTAAATTTTGCATTATTAAAGTTTTACGTAAAAAGTTTGCAAATCCGCAAACCTATTACCTATACAAAGGAGTATATTCCATTGTACCCAAACGGGGTGCTCGATTTACGTAACCAGATTCATCCCAAGCAGGAGTCTGCCATTTTGGACGTAAAACCATATCAACAAGTGTTTGGCAAACAATTTGCCCCCAACCTGAGTATAATTGATTTGTTGTTTTCACAAGGTCCGGCAGCTAAAAACTTCCTGTAATTTCGGTAAATTAATACACTGAACAATTACGTACTAAAGCTTGTTTTTATATAAAAGACGCTTATCTTGGAGCAGCGCAATCAATACAAACGCATTTTTTATTTTTTAAATAATATACATGGAAGCTAAATTCTCAAACCGAGTAAAAGAGGTCATCTCGCTTAGCCGTGAAGAGGCTATCCGACTTGGTCATGATTATATAGGTACGGAACACTTGCTTTTAGGTATGATTCGCGAAGGCGAAGGTACTGCCATTACCTTGCTGAAGAAATTGGGTATTTCGATTGACGAGTTGAAGTATGCATTAGAGCAGGCCACCCGTAATACGGCGACCCCCGGCACCAGCATTACCGGCAGTATTCCGCTCACGAAACAAACCGAAAAAGTTTTAAAGATTACTTACCTGGAGGCCAAAATATTTAAAAGCGATATTATTGGCACCGAACATTTATTGCTCTCCATCCTCCGGGATGAAGATAACATATCTTCGCAAACTTTAGCCAAATTCAACGTGAACTACGAAACCATAAGAGATTCACTGGATTATCAAAATAATAATCCGATGGCATCTTCCGATACCGACGACAACGACGATAACGACAAATTGTTTGGCAGCAGCTCCAGCAAAGGTAGTACTGCTAAAAAACCCGGCGAAAAATCCCGGACTCCGGTTCTCGATAACTTTGGCCGCGACTTAACAAAACTGGCCGAAGAAGATAAACTCGACCCGATTGTTGGCCGCGAGAAAGAAATTGAGCGCGTAGCCCAGGTATTAAGCCGCCGTAAGAAAAATAACCCGATCTTAATTGGGGAACCTGGTGTTGGTAAAACCGCTATTGCTGAAGGTTTAGCGCTGCGCATTGTGCAGAAAAAAGTATCACGCGTATTATTTAACAAACGTGTAGTTACTTTAGACTTAGCCTCTTTGGTAGCCGGCACCAAATACCGCGGTCAGTTTGAAGAGCGCATGAAAGCTGTGATGAACGAGCTGGAAAAATCGCCGGATGTAATTTTATTCATCGATGAGTTACATACCATTGTGGGTGCGGGTGGTGCTTCTGGCTCTTTAGATGCCAGCAACATGTTTAAACCAGCCTTAGCTCGCGGCGAAATCCAATGCATCGGGGCCACTACTTTAGACGAATACCGCCAGTACATTGAGAAAGATGGTGCTTTAGCCCGTCGTTTCCAGATTGTAATGGTAGACCCAACTTCGCCTGAAGAGACTATTGAAATCCTGAATAACATTAAAGATAAATACCAGGATCACCACCATGTACTGTACACCGACAAAGCCATTGAAGCTTGCGTGAAATTATCAGACCGGTACATGAGCGATCGTTTCTTACCAGATAAAGCTATTGATATTCTGGATGAAGCTGGTGCCCGAGTACACATCAATAACATTGTGGTGCCGGAGGATATTCTGAAGCTCGAAGAGCAGATTGAAAATATTAAAACCGAGAAAAACCGGGTTGTTAAATCTCAGAAATACGAAGAAGCGGCTCAACTGCGCGATAAAGAGAAAAAACTCATCGATCAGTTAGATGCTGCTAAAAAGAGCTGGGAAGAAGAAACCAAGAAAAAACGTTATACTGTAAAAGAAGAAAACGTGGCCGAGGTAATCGCCATGATGACTGGAATTCCGGTAAAGCGTATTGCCCAGAAAGAAGGTGTAAAGCTTCTGAACATGGGTGAAGAACTCAAAGGCAAAGTTATTGGTCAGGATAAAGCTATTGCCCAGTTGGTAAAAGCGATTCAGCGTACCCGCGTTGGTTTAAAAGATCCGAAAAAACCAATTGGTTCTTTTGTATTCTTAGGCCCAACTGGGGTAGGTAAAACCGAGTTAGCCAAAGTATTAGCTACGTATCTGTTCGATAAAGAAGACGCTTTAGTTCGGATTGATATGAGCGAATACATGGAGAAATTCAGCGTATCGCGTTTAGTAGGAGCGCCTCCGGGCTACGTAGGTTACGAAGAAGGTGGTCAGTTAACCGAGAAAATCCGCCGGAAGCCTTACTCTGTTGTATTGTTGGATGAGATTGAAAAGGCGCACCCGGATATCTATAACTTGTTGTTACAGGTGCTCGATGATGGTATTTTAACCGATGGTTTAGGCCGTAAAGTAGATTTCCGGAACACCATTATCATCATGACGTCGAACATTGGAGCCCGCGATTTACAGGATTTTGGGGCTGGTATCGGTTTTGCTTCTAAAGCTAAACAAGATAACATGGACGAAATCATGAAAGGCACCATAGCCAGTGCGCTGAAGAAAACCTTCTCGCCGGAGTTCATGAACCGTTTGGATGATGTAATTGTGTTTAACTCTTTGGTTCGGGAAGATATTCACAAGATTATTGATATCTCTTTGAGCAAACTTTTAAACCGCGTAGAAGCTTTAGGTTTTAAAATTGAATTAACCGATAAAGCCAAAGACTTTGTGGCGGATAAAGGATACGATCCAAAATACGGTGCTCGCCCATTAAACCGGGCCATTCAGAAGTATTTGGAAGATCCGATCGCTGAAGAAATCCTGAAAGCGGAATTAGTACACGGTGATACCATCACGGTTGATCACGAAGAAGGTAAAGAAACTTTAACCTTCCAGTCGAAAAACAGTGGCAAAGGTACTACCGATACTAAGGATGAATTACCAGAGTCGGAGCCCAAAACTACCGATCCGAAAGCAACTGAATAATTTCATTTAAATAATATTAAAGGCTGGCATTTATGTCAGCCTTTTTTGTTTTTAACCTTTTTTAAAAAATGGAACGCACAAAAAAATTCTTATGCTAATTCTATTTTCATAAATTTACAATATCAACCTACCCTAGCAGCGCAATAGATGGCAGACACTACCCACTTAAGTAAAATTAAGGTATTAGAACAAAAAAACGCGGAAGCCTTATTAGGCGGCGGCCAGGCTCGCATTGAGGCACAACATAAAAAAGGCAAACTGACTGCCCGCGAACGGGTTGATTTACTCTTGGATCCGGGCTCGTTCGAAGAAATCGGAAAATTTGTCATGCACCGCTCCAAAGATTTTGGTCTGGATAAAGAATATTATTTAGGTGATGGCGTAGTAACCGGCTATGGTACCGTAAATGGAAGATTGGTATACGTTTTTTCGCAGGATTTTACCGTCTTTGGCGGCTCGCTTTCAGAAACGCACGCGGAGAAAATTGTAAAAATCATGGACCTGGCCATGAAAAACGGCGCTCCCATTATAGGATTAAACGACTCAGGTGGAGCCCGGATTCAGGAAGGCGTGGTATCCTTAGGTGGTTACGCTGATATTTTTTATAAAAATACACTGGCTTCAGGGGTTATTCCACAAATATCAGCGGTAATGGGGCCTTGTGCGGGTGGGGCAGTATATTCGCCGGCGATTACCGACTTTATTTTAATGGTGGAGAATACTTCTTACATGTTCGTGACGGGGCCAAACGTAGTAAAAACGGTAACCCACGAAAATGTAACATCAGAGGAACTGGGAGGAGCCAGCACCCATAGTACCAAAAGTGGCGTTACACATTTTTCCTGCGCTAACGAAGTAGAATGCATCAACAACATTAAAACTTTACTTAGCTACATACCCCAAAACTGCGAAGATACCACTCCCCTATTCCCCTACGACTCAACTGGCAACGAAGCCCGCGAAATACTGAATAATCTAATTCCGGAGAATCCCAATCAGCCTTACGATATGCGGGAGGTAATTGAGGGCATTATCGACGAAAATTCTTTTTTTGAAGTACACAAAAACTTCGGAGAAAACATTGTAGTGGGTTTTGCTCGAATAGCTGGTCGCAGCATCGGGATTGTAGGAAATCAGCCAGCCGTATTAGCGGGCGTGCTGGATATCAACGCCAGTACAAAAGCGGCGCGGTTCGTTCGGTTTTGCGATTGTTTTAACATTCCTTTGCTGGTGCTGGAAGATGTACCCGGTTTTTTACCTGGTACCGACCAGGAATGGCGGGGTATTATCAGTAATGGAGCTAAATTATTATACGCTTTTTGCGAGGCCACGGTACCGCGCATTACGGTTATTACCCGCAAAGCTTACGGCGGCGCATACGACGTAATGAATTCGAAACACATTGGCGCCGATTTAAATTTTGCCTGGCCTACCGCCGAAATTGCCGTAATGGGTGCCAAAGGAGCCGCTGAAATTATATTTAAACGCGAAATTTCTGCTGCCGAAAATCCGGAAGCCAAGCTGGCCGAGAAAATAGAAGAATACCAAACCAAATTTGCTACCCCATACCGGGCTGCGCACCGTGGCTTTATTGATGAGGTAATTATGCCGGACCAAACCCGGACAAAATTAATAAAAGCCTTTAAAATGCTGGAAAATAAAGTAGATCAACTACCCCGCAAAAAACACGGCAACATTCCATTGTAATTAGATTTTACACTTTAAATAGCAGTGGCTTAACAATTTGGTAATTTATCCGTTCAACAAGTAAAAATTAAAAAACATAGTCTGTGGACTATGGACTATCGTCTATTGACTAACACATGCGACAGGAAAGCTTTCAATTTTTAGAAAAATATTTAAATACAGCAGCCCCAACGGGCTTTGAAGCCGAAGGACAGAAAGTTTGGCTCGAATACCTTAAACCTTACATCGACGAGTACTTCGTTGATACCTACGGTACGGTGGTAGGAGTCATTAATCCGGAAGCGGAATACAAAGTTGTTATTGAAGCCCACGCCGACGAGATTAGTTGGTTTGTTAATTACATTACCGATCAAGGTTATATTTACGTGCGGCGCAACGGCGGCTCCGATGCTTTGATTGCCCCTTCTAAGCGCGTAAATATTCATACCCGCAAAGGCATTGTAAAAGCGGTATTTGGCTGGCCCGCCATTCACGTACGCAAAGTAGAGCAAGACAAAGCCCCTGCCATGGAAACAATTTTTCTGGATTGTGGCGCGAGTAGCCGTGAGGAAGTAGAAAATATGGGTGTACACGTTGGCTCGGTTATTACCTTCGACGACGAAGTAATGCTCATGAACGAAAAATACCTGGTTGGCCGGGCGCTGGATAACCGCGTAGGTGGTTTTATGATTGCGGAAGTGGCCCGGATGCTGAAGGAAAACAAAAAACAATTGCCGTTTGGTCTATACATCGTGAATGCCGTGCAGGAAGAAATAGGTTTACGCGGAGCCGAAATGATTGCCCACCGCATTAAACCCCACGTAGCCCTGATTACCGACGTAACCCACGACACCCAGTCGCCGATGTACGAGAAAAAAGTAAGCGGTGATATTCATTGCGGCAAAGGCCCGGTAATTACCTATGGCCCGGCGGTGCAAAATAACCTGCGGGATATGTTAATTGAAGTAGCGCAAAAAACCGAAACGCCTTTTCAGCGGGCAGCCGCTTCCCGGAGCACCGGTACCGATACCGATGCTTTTGCCTATTCCAACGAAGGAGTAGCATCGGCCTTAGTATCTCTGCCATTAAAATACATGCACACCACTGTAGAAACCGTGCACCTGGAAGACGTGGAAAATGTATCGAAGCTGATGTACGAATTTTTAATTCAGTTACCATCCGGCCACGACTTCCGGTATTTGTCTTAGAAACAGATTATTTGCAAATAAAATAGCTACATTATTTTTTGCACCTCACTGGTTTTAAACTGGTGAGGTGTTTTATTTTAAAATTTTAAAAATTGATGCTGGTTACGGATCAGATGGGCTTCCAGGTTGAAATACCAGAGCAACCCAAACGCATTATTTCTTTAGTACCCTCGCAAACCGAACTGTTGTTTGATTTAGGTTTAGAAGATCGAGTAGCCGGAATAACAAAGTTCTGCATTCACCCGGCGGAACAAATTAAAAATAAACCTAAAATCGGTGGTACCAAAAATTTTAACTTCGAGGAAATAGCCGCTTTAAAACCTGATATGATTATCGGAAATAAAGAAGAAAATTACCAGGTCGGCATCCTGCAACTTAAAGAAAATTATACGGTTTGGATGAGCGATATTTCTAATTTAGTTGAAGCAACCGAAATGATCCGGCAAATTGGGGTTATTACAAATACTTTTAAACCAGCGCAAAAAATTATTCACCAAATTCTTACTGGTTTCCAAGACTTAAATTATCCGGATAAAATTCCGGCTGCTTATTTTATTTGGCGAGAACCATTTATGAGCGTGGGTCAGGATACATTTATTCATCAAATGCTGGACTTGAGCGGTTTTGCTAATGTTTTTGCCGATTACAATCGCTACCCGGAAATTACCCCGGAACAATTGCAAGCAGCTCAGCCGGCGGTTATACTTCTTTCGTCGGAGCCTTATCCATTTAAAGAAAAACACCTGCCAGAATTAAAAAATTTATGCCCGAATGCTTTGATTAAATTAGTAGACGGCGAAATGTTTTCGTGGTACGGCAGCCGGTTGCAATATGCCGGGGCTTATTTTCAAGAATTACGAAAAGCAATAACATCAGCGCTCTAATCAAGGCAAGCACCGGGCTGGTTCATTTTAAAGCTTTCCGTTTCACCTAAATTTTTAAATTTTCCCTATTCCAGCAAAGCCCTTTTTTGTGAGATACTTCCGGATAATAAACAAAAAAAGCCCTCCGGTGCGCCAGAGGACTTTCTGATGATAAATTATAGATTCTAAAATTTAAAATTTTTAAAAATTTAAATTTCTCAGTGACCTTATTTCTCTTCTGGCGTAATCGCAAAGCCGAGTTGCTCTAAATCCTGCCAAAACCGGGGATACGATTTTTTAACTACCGCGGGTTCATCTATGGTAATGGGCGTTAACAAGGCTACTGGCGCCAAAGCCATAGCCATGCGGTGATCTTCGTAAGTATGAAAAACAGGGTTGTTGGTAATTGAAGTAGCTGGTTTTACCCGAAATAAACCTTCGCCTAAATCTTCCAGGTCGCCGCCAATTTTTTGAAGTTCTTGCTGCAAAGCGGCAATTCGGTCGGTTTCTTTAATCCGTAAGCTTTCTAAGCCGGTCATTTCTACGGCTACGTTTTTAACCGCCGCTACTACCGCTACCGTTTGCGCCAGATCTGGGCAATCGGTAAAATCAAAGCTAAAAATTTCGGCGGTATCGGTTTTGGTAAGCACAACTTCGTCAGCAACATAGGTAGTGCGCACCCCTAAATGCTCCATAATGGTAGCAATAACACTATCCCCCTGAAATGAGGTGGAACGCAATCCTTTCAGTTCCACGGTAGCTTCTTTAGCAAGCGCAACCATACTGTACCAGTAACTGGCGCCCGACCAGTCCGATTCAATGGTATACTGATTGGATTGGTATTTTTGTGGCGGTACAGTAATAGTGGTGCCGGCAAAAGTACCTTCTACCCCAAAATGTTTCATTAAAGACAAAGTCATTTGGATGTAAGGCCGCGAACCCACTTTTCCTTGGAGTTCAATGGTTAAGCCTTGCGGAAACAAAGGCGCCACCATAAGTAAAGCCGATATATACTGGCTGCTGATATCGCCGCGAACTTGCAGGGTGGCAGGGTATTCTTTGGTCCGGTCGATGCCTTTAAATTGCAAAGGAGGATAACCTTCTTGTCCCAGGTAATCAATTTGAGCACCTAACTGCCGCAGTGCCTCCACCAAAATCCCGATGGGCCGCTGCAACATGCGGGGCGTGCCGGTAATTACTTTGTGCTGGTTGGTTACCGCCAGGTAAGCCGTCATAAAACGCATTACGGTACCTGCATCCTCGGCGTTTAGCTCATCGGCCGTCGATTGCAGCAAGTTAGTGATTACCTTGGTGTCGTTTGCTTCAGATAAATTGTCGAGCGTGGAAGTAGCGCCGGATAATGCATTTATAATCTGGGCCCGGTTACTTTCGCTTTTAGAAGCAGGCAACAACACCGTGCCCCGTAAAATTCCAGTAGGGTGAGAAAGAGTAATAGCAGAAGAAATCATAAAGAATGGTAATATTTTAAAGCAAGTTCTATTTCGGCTAAAGTAATGGGTTGGTCATAAACCGCTTCGCCGATCTGGGCCAGTAAAGTACAATTAATAGTAGAACCCGTATTTTTTTTATCCTGTAAAGCTAAGCGGGCAATGGCCGCGTATTCATTTGGCTCAACAGTAACTTTTTCGTAAACCGAGAAAAGGAACGTTTCTATTTTAGAAAGATCAGCTTGAGATAACAAGCCTTTCTGCACTGATAAGTAACTTTCGCAGAGCATACCCACCGCAATGGCTTCGCCGTGAAGCAACCTGCGACCGGGTTGATTTAATAAATATGTTTCCAGCGCGTGGCCAATGGTGTGACCAAAATTTAAAATTTTGCGCAGACCGTTTTCTTTGGGATCGGCGGCAACTACCCGGGCTTTTACGGCCACCGAATCGGTGATTAATTTGGTCCAGTTCTCGGTCATTAAGCCAATGTAGCGCTGTTCTTCAAACGAGGCCGCATCCGCAATGAGCCAATGTTTAATTATTTCGGCGTAACCCGATTTTACTTCCCGGCTCGACAAAGTTTTTAAAAATTCCGGGTAAATAAATACCTTTAATGGCTCCTGAAAAACGCCTAGATGGTTCTTTAAACCGTTAAAATCCACGCCGGTTTTGCCGCCCACGCTGGCATCAACCTGCGACAGTAAAGTGGTAGGCACTTGCACAAAGTAAATACCGCGTTTAAAAACGCCAGCGCAAAATCCGCCTAAATCGCCAATAACGCCCCCACCCACGTTTACCAACACCGACCAACGACTTGCCTGCATATCGGTTAACTTTTGCCACACCTGCTCGCAGGTAGCCAGGGTTTTATTTTCCTCCCCACTTTTTATGGTAATAAGCGTATGCTCGGGCAGGTACGGCCGCAATAAATTGTAACAATTTGCCTGGGTGTTTTCATCCACCAATACCGCTACTTTATCGAAGGCGCGATTTTTTAAAAATTCTTGTATTTGCTCGGGGGCATCTAAGCCGATGTGTATATTTTCTGACAAAACAATAATCTTCTAAAATTAACGGCCTAAAAATAGGTATTAAATTTAACCTTTACGGCGTTATAAAGTAAAACTTTATACAGAAAGCAGTTTACCTGATTTCTATTGAAAGAACCTAACCTGAACCTGCATTTTAAAACTACTAATACCAAAGCACTTAACTTTTTTAAGTAATTACCAGTTAAGAAAACAGAAGCCCCACCCGATCATTAAACTAAATTTGTAAACCGAAACCGGGGACTAAAACCCAGATACTTTAACTTATTTTGCATGACAACCGAAAGCAAGCTTTCATTTGACGATACCGCTGTGGCCTTTGCCACCAAATCTGACGCCGAATTATTGAAAATGTACACTTTGTTTGCTACCATGAACAACAATTTTCTGGTAAAAAAAGGCGGCAACTTGGTTCAAAAAGCGTTTAAATGGGGGCTACCCGTAAAGTTTTTAATTAAACCCACCATATTTCAGCATTTCTGCGGAGGCGAAAATTTACTCGAGTGCAACCAGGCCATTCAGAGTTTAGGAAAAGCCAATATCGGCACCATCCTGGACTATTCCGTAGAAGGCGAAAACGACGAAAACAGCTTCGATCGTACTACCAAAGAAATCTTGGCTACCATCGAAAAAGCCAACACATCCAAGCACATTCCTTTTTCGGTTTTTAAAGTGAGTGGGATTGCCGATAGCCGCATTTTAGAAAAAGTACAAGCGGGCCAAACCCTGAGCCCGCAGGAAGAAAAAGCGTACGCCCGCGCCCGCGCCCGCATGGAAACCTTGTGCCAGCGCGCGCACCAATACGGCGTTGCGATATTTGTAGATGCCGAAGAAAGCTGGTTTCAGGAAGTAATTGATACACTGACTTACGACATGATGGCCAAGTACAACCAGGAAAAAGCTATTGTATACAATACCTACCAACTCTACCGCCACGACCGCCTGGAAGTGTTGCAGCGCGATTACCAGAACGCCGTAGAAAAAAATTATTTCCTGGGAGCGAAACTGGTGCGGGGCGCTTATATGGAAAAAGAAGCCCGCCGGGCGGCAGAAAGAGGCTATGAAAATCCGATTAACCCCACCAAAGAAGCCTCCGATGCTTTATTTAACGAAGCTTTAACTTTTTGCGTGGAGCACCTGGACCGGATTGCCATTTGCGCGGGTACGCACAACGAAGCAAGTTCCTATCTGCTGGTAGATTTGATGGCAAAACACGGCATTGCCCCCAATGATAAGCGTATTTACTTTGCTCAATTATACGGCATGAGCGACAACTTATCGTACAATCTGGCCCACGCGGGTTACAATGTTGCCAAATATGTACCTTATGGTCCGGTAGAGGCCGTTATCCCGTATTTACTACGCCGCGCCGAAGAAAATACCGCCATTGCCGGCCAAAGCAGCCGCGAATTTAACCTGATAAAAAAAGAAATGCAGCGGCGAAAAGCGGTGAAGTAAAATTTTTAAAAATTTGCTTTATATACCAGATAAATTCCGGTTAAGCCCCAACCTGGTGCAGCTAGAAAGCTTAGCCGAATTAATTTTTATTTAATTAAAACCATCCTATTACCGGGCTGAACGCAATAAACCATTCTAAAATTTATTATAATTTAAACAACATTAGCACATCCTTGTTTACCTATATTTTTCTATTCTATTTAGCCTGATTGCAGTGGTGTTAAGTTTAGGTAAATATTGCAACTTATTAAATTGCAAATCGTTTAGCCATAAACAAATTCAGGCTATCTGGCAGTACATAAATCAGATTGCCTGAGTATAGTTCTAAACTCTAAATGTGACTAAACTATGGAAAACACAACAGGCAACATGAACCAGAATAGTAGCGGTTTTAATAACCCTAATAATTCTAATAATCCTTTCAGCACTTCCAATACCGATTATAATACTTCCGGTAATTCTAATAACATGAGTGGTTCTTCTATGAGCGGTTCCACTATAGGTAGTTCTTCTAACGTAGGCAGTTCATCCAGTGGTTCTACTTTTGGCCACACCAATTCCGATGGAAGCCGTCGCATCATGACGGGTATGTTCCGGGACCGGGAAAGTGCCGAAAGGGCGTATTCTTCGCTGCAAAGCCGCGGATACAGCCGGGACGATGTAAACTTAGTAATGTCGGACGAAACCCGCAAGAGACATTTCGGGGATCATACTCCGGATTCTGATTTAGGCGACAAAGCTTTAGAAGGAGCCGGAGCCGGATCAGCCATTGGCGGTACATTAGGAGCAATTGTAGGGGCGGTAGCCGCCATTGGTACCTCGGTTGCTTTACCTGGCTTAGGTTTAGTAGTAGCGGGCCCGTTAGCAGCCGGTCTGGCAGGTGCGGGAGCGGGTGGTTTAACCGGTGGTTTATTGGGCGCCTTAGTAGGTTCCGGCATTCCCGAAGACCGAGCTAAAGAATATGAATCCGGCGTAAAAGAAGGTGGTATTGTGATGGGCGTTCATCCGCGTAATGACGAAGATGCCCAACTCCTGGAAAATGAATGGCGAAACAGTCACGGCGAAAGCATTTACCGCTAATTTTTAAAAATTTTCATACCTGCACAAAAAAGCCTTACCAACATGGTAAGGCTTTTTTATTAGAAAAAAGAATAACGTAATTACAAATGTTTAAGAAGCCAGTGAGAAACGAAGCGGCAAAGTAAACCTGACGGGTACCGGTTGCCCGTTCTGGCGTCCCGGTTGCCAAGGTTTCATGCTCTGAATTACCCGGATTGCTTCATTGGCGGTTCCCCCGCCAACATCTTTAATTACCTTTATGTCCGAAATTTCGCCGGTTTTACCCACTACGAAAGTAACTACTACGGTACCTTCCAAACCTAAGCGCTGGGCTTCGGCGGGGTAGCGTAAAGTGCGGCGGATATAATCATACATCTGCTTCATTCCGCCCGGAAACTCCGGCATTTTTTCTACAAATTCGCGTACCTCGTTGGTATTGTCGCCAGCTAAGCTGCCTTCAGCCCCGGTAGCCGCCTCGCTCGGAACCAGCATTTCGGTCTTAGAATCACCCAGTGCATCTTCCAGGCCTGGCTCGGCCGCAGTAAAATCGGTTTGGTTGGGTGTAGCCTCTTTTACCGGCTCCTGGTCCGGAACAATGCGCAAATTAACAAACCGTTTTGTTGGAGTAGAAGGCACAACCTTAGTTACAGGTTTAGTGGTTGGTTGTTCCACTACCTTTTCTTTGGTTTGTGGCAAAACAACATCCGTTATAATAACTTTTCTTTCCAAAGGCTCACTAATCTTCGACTCAGGCTGAAAGGCAATGCCCAGGCGGGCAGCTGCTAAAATAATACCTACCGCCGCAAACATGTAGGTGGTAGCTCGTTTTATATGTTGCGGGTAAGCTTTTCTTAAAGCATAAGCGCCGTAAGCCTGGTGGCGGCCTTCAAAAATAATATCATCCAGCGAATACTCCGGTGTGGTTAGGGTTTTCATAAAAGTTTTAAATTAAAGATAGCAGGCAATAAATTTTAAAATTTTCCGGGTTGTTTATCTGGCTTCAGTGTTTGGGTGGCGCACCTCCTTTCGTTTTGGTTTATAGCTTTAGGATGTGCATACTGGTAAATTTCCATAGAAAAATAAATTTTTTCTTTTCCGGATTTTGCCCGTATTTAAGACCACTGGAAGGCCGTAAACCAAAAAATCTATGCTATTCCGTAAATCAACATCGGGTTCGCAGCTGAAAGACGAAGAACTAATTCGGCTTTACCAGCAAACCAAAGACAGTAATTACGTGGGCGAATTGTACCGGCGCTATACGCACCTGGTGTATGGTGTGTGCCTGAAATATTTAAAAGATCCGGAAGAAAGCAAAGACGCGGTAATGCAGATTTTTGAGCAGCTTTTGGGAGTTTTAAAAAAACAGGAAGTTACGCATTTTAACAACTGGCTGCACGTACTTACCCGCAACCACTGTTTAATGCAGCTACGTGCCGTTAAAACCAAAGACGAAAAAGTAAAAGCTTTGTCGCGCAATGGCCTGCTCACCGAAGCTGCCCCCGACGAAGAATTTCCGGAAATGTTACTGGAAGCGAAAATCGAAAAACTGGAACAAGGCTTAGCGCAAATTCCGGCCGAACAACGCCAATGCGTGGAGCTTTTTTACCTACACCGCAAATCTTATAAAGAAATTGCCGACATCACTGGCTTTGACTTGAACAAGATTAAAAGTTATATTCAGAATGGGAAAAGAAATTTAAAAATTTACCTCGACCGCCATCATGATTAATTCCCAGCCCTCTCCCCGCACCGAACCTATTGGTAAGCATTTATCCCAGGAAAAGCTGTTTCAATTCTTATCCGATGAGGTTTCGCCCGCCGAAAAGCAGGAACTGGAATTGCACCTCCAGACTTGCCCGCTGTGCCGCGAAGCTTTGGAAGGATTTGCCGAAACCGACCATTTAAAGTCGCAGGCTGATTTATTAGAGTTAAACCATTTACTTAAAAAAAGAACCAGCCGCCGCAAACCCAACACTCTGGTAAACGACATTAAAACCTGGGGAATAGCCACGGCCATTGTTTTTCTGCTTTTAATATCGGCGGCTATCGTCTGGAATGTGGTGCACACCAGCAAACCTGCACCGGCGAATAATTCAGCGCCAACGGGCCCTGGGGTAACCTTATATGCCCGCCCGGTAAAAGGCTACGATCATTTAAACCAATATTTACGCCAGGCGCAAGCCCAGGCAACCAGCAATGCCGGAAAAACCACCTTTCAAAAGGGCAAAGTAATTTTGAGCTTTACCGTAAACCCCGATAGTAGCCTGAGCCATTTTAACGTGCTAAAAAGCTTGGGAAAAGAAACCGACAATCTGGCCATTGAAATAGTAAAAAAAGGCCCAGGTTGGCAGCCAGGCAGCAAACAAGGCCAAATAGTAGCGCAAAAAGTTACCTTGCCGGTTATATTTAAATAAACCAAAAACTAAAAATTAATGCGCAATGTTATAAAATAAATAAAGCAGATTAAATAGTTTCCGAACAATATTTTCTGCAACTTGTTTCGTTTAAAATGAGCGGTTTAGTGCTGTATTTTAAATTTTTGATATTTGGTTAAATTAAAATTTAAAAAATACGTTAACTAGCTATTTTACTGAGCAATATTACTTTTTAAAAAGCTCACCTAATTTTAGAAACTATCGTACAAAATCAGTACTGCCAGACTCACAACGGGCACTACTTTTGATGAATACCCAGTATAACTTTACCTAATATGTTTAAATTGAAAACTAAATTTCTTGCTTATGCTGCTGTACTGCTATTAGTGGTGGTATTGGCTTCTTATAAATTTAATCATTCTAAAGTTGCCCTAGATGCTACTGTCGACAAGAATGCCGTGTTGATGAAGGTATTAATGCAAGGCCTTTCGTCGGCCCACTTTCACCCAAAAAAAATAGACGACAATTTTTCGAAGGAAGTATATAAAACTTACCTGGAGCGGCTGGCATTTAATAAAAAATTTTTAACGCAGGCCGATATTGCCCAACTTAAAAAATTTGAAACTGATATTGATGATGAAGTAAAAAAAGGTTCGTATGAGTTCTTCGAATTTGCTACTAATCTTTTCCAGACCCGGGTAAAAGAAACCGAAGGTTTGTACAAAGAAATCCTGGCGAAACCTTTTGATTTTACCGTAGCGGAAACCGTAGAAACCGACGTAGATAAATTAGAATATCCCGCCGATAAAGCCGCTTTAAAAGAAGCCTGGCGCAAATACCTGAAATATCAAACTATGTTGCAATTATCAGATTTAATTGATATTCAGGAAAAAGCCAAAGAAAACAAAGATTCCAAAGTGGTACAAAAATCCATGGCGGAACTGGAAGCTGAAGCCCGTAAAAAAGTAGTAAAAACTTACGAAGATTTTTACCGCCGCTTAGGCCAGACTGATAAAGAAGAATGGATGGCTATTTACGTAAACTCCATTACTAACCTTTACGACCCACATACCGAGTATTTTCCACCTAAAGACAAAGAGCAGTTTGATATATCTATGACTGGTCGTTTGGAAGGAATTGGCGCTCAGTTGCAGGAAAAAGATGGCCAGATTAAGATTATGGAAATTGTGCCCGGTACCCCCTCCTACCGCCAGGGCGAATTAAAAGCCGGCGACATTATTTTAAAAGTGGCGCAAGGCCGGCAGGAACCTGTGAACGTGGAAGGTATGCGCATTGATAAAGCCATCCAGTTAATCCGGGGTAAAAAAGGTACCGAAGTACGTTTAACTGTAAAAAAACCTGATGCTACCATTAAAGTTATTCCGCTTATTCGCGATGTAATTATTATTGAAGATACTTATGCCCAGTCGGCTTTAATTCAGGACAAGCGCAAAGTGGGTTACATTAAGCTACCTACTTTCTACGCTGACTTTGCCCGCAAGGGTGGCCGCAACAGTGGCGAAGACGTGAAAAACGAAATCGCAAAGTTAAAACAAGAAGGTGCTACCGGCATTATTCTGGATTTACGCAACAACGGCGGTGGTTCTTTACCGGATGCCGTAGAAATGACCGGTTTGTTTATCCCGGAAGGCCCGGTAGTGCAGGTAGAATCCAGCGGAGCAGCTCCTAACGTGCTGCGCGACCGCGATGCCACTACCCAATTTGATGGTCCGGTAGTAGTAATGGTAAATTCTTTCAGTGCTTCGGCTTCCGAAATTTTAGCCGCTGCGCTGCAAGACTATAAACGCGCTATTATTGTGGGTTCTTCGTCTACTTACGGCAAAGGTACCGTACAACAAGTATTTGATTTCGACCAGGTTTTGCCATCGGAGTATAATGCTTTAAAACCATTTGGCTCGTTAAAATTAACTACCCAGAAGTTTTACCGCATTAATGGGGGCGCTACCCAGTTAAAAGGCGTAACTCCAGACATTATTCTGCCAGACTTATATACCTATATTGAGCAAGGCGAAAAAGAACAGGAACACGCTTTACCTTGGGACGAAATTAAACCCGCTGACTATAAAACATGGTCGAAACCGACTTTAAACGTAGAACGCATTAAGGCTAACAGCAAACAACGGATTGCCAACAACGAGTTGTTTAATGCCATTACCAACCAGGCAAAAAGCTTTAAAGCCCGGGCTGATATGTCGAATTATTCTTTAAAATTGGCGGATTACCGCGCCATGCAGAAAAAAGCCAAAGAAGAATCGAGCAAATACGAAACACTGCAAAAAAGCGCTCCGGCCATTAACGTTACTGCTTTAAAAGCCGATTTAGCTACCGCTAAATCCGACACCGTAAAAATTAACCGGATGAACCGTTTTGCTAAATCCCTGAATAAAGATATTTATCTGGAAGAAGCCTTAAACGTAGTGAAAGATCAGTTCAGCGAATAAACTTTCTAGTTAAATATAAAAGAAGAAGGCCGGTAAATTTTACCGGCCTTCTTCTTTTATTGGTATGCAAATAGTACGTACCAATGAGCAACACAAGAGTTCATTCTAAAATTTTTAATTATTACGCAGCCTTGATCTTTGTACTTCTTGTTTTAAAACAAAGCTCTAACGTTCTAACCAATAACTTACCTAAAAACTTTGTTAGTTGGATTGTACTTCTAGGTGGTGGATAATTTCTTTAAGGAAAAGCCAGGAATAAACTTGTTTACATTGCCACTGTATTAAAAATAAAATTTAAGCGGGTGAATGAATAAGAAAGAATAAAAACTAAGTCTCGGATTAAATTTACCGGTAAGTTGATTCTGCTACACTTTATCAAAATTTAAAAATTTTAAAAATTTAAAATCAACAGCCCGCGTGTTTGCGGGCTGTTGATTTTCTTTTTGATTAAATAATATTAGCAGTTTAGCTGCTACTTCAATCCTACCTATCGTACTATTTTAAGCCATTGGTGCAGGGTATTGCTTTGCACGCGCAAATAATACATACCTGTTTTTTGCATCAACGTCGAAAAGTTAAAATACAATTGGTTAGTTGGCTGAAGCAACACAAGCTTGTCTTGTTTTAAAGAAGCACCCGTAGCAGCAATCAGCTCAAAAGTTACCTCCCCTGAAACAGCATACGGGAGGGTAACAGTCAATTCTCCATTATTACTCGGATTCGGGTACACTTGGATTGTTGCCTCATCTTCAACGGGTAATTTTAGCGCTGTACTTGTTCGGGCACCTTGAGCCGCCACACTGAAATTTATGGTAAGCGGGGTACCGGCAGTACCGCCACTTGCTGCAGCATAAGGAGTTGCTTTTAAAGTATAACTACCGGCCGCCGGGCTCCAATTATTATAATCGCCATTGGTGTCGCCGAATAGGGCGTAGGGAGCAACGGTTTCCGTAACATTCCGGGTTTGTTTGCCACTTAAATTAAATACCACTCTACCTACCGTAGCCAGGCTAGTATTAACCCTAATAGAAATATTTTTAAAAATAGAACTGTTTATTACTTCTCCTGACTTCATCTCGCGAATAGGCTGGTCGGTAGTAGCGTTAATCAAAGTAAAACTTACCACCTTAGGACTGGTACTTGGTGCCGGGTTAACCGTTATTTTTACCTGATCCGCCGCACTATTGGCCCCTAAATTATCGGTAACTACTAAGTTAAAAGTATAAGTACCCGCTACTAAACCGCTAACCGAAGGGTTAGCCACGGTTTTACTACTAAAATTAGCCGTATTTGGTCCGCTTGCTTGGCTCCAGGAGTAACCGGCAATAGTGCCATCTGTATCCTTGCCGGAACCAGCCAGTACCACACTTGCCTGGGGCAAAGTTATCGTTTGATCCGGACCAGCATTTGCCGTAGGAGCCACATTAGGATTTTGGGTACCTTCACCGGTTAATCCAATTACAACCGGCGACACTCCGTTGCTGTACGATACATGTAGCTGCGCTACTTTAGTACCCAAAGCCTTAGGCTTAAACGTTACCGCAATAACCGTAGTGGAATTAGCTGCTAAAGTTATAGCCTTCGTAAAATTATGCGCAAACTCCGTACTGTTCGTGCCGGTTAGACTTACCGCAGTAATCTGCTGGCTGGCAGCACTGGTATTAGTAAGTGTTATATTCTGCGCCGTGGAAGTGGTTCCGGCCTGCTGACTAAAGAAATGCAACGAGGTCGGATTAGCAACAAGGGGTACACTGGCCGGAGCCGGAGTAATCTCAATCGCCGAAATTTTAGGTTGATCTACAATTACCGAAAAGTCAATATTGAGCGTACCATCTGTTACTACTACATCAAACGTTTTAATTAAAGCTTTCATAGCTCCAGCTTCGGCATAAATATCAAAGTTGGGCAGTTCTACAGGACCACCTTCTAAATTTACACTGAAAAGTCGTTTACCTTTACCGGCAGCTCCACCACTCGTTGCGCCCCAGTATATTTCCGCAAAATGCAGATTTACCCGGTAAGTGCCATTGGTTACCGGAAAAGCGTAGCCAAATGGGGTAGCAGAACTACGTTCCGTTTTATAAAGCTGGTCAGAGGCAGTGTTGGTTATATCGGCAATTTTGGTGTTGGTGTAAATTTTACCCCCATTAAAGTACGCATCTGCCGCCCAGTATTTATTTTCCAGGGTAAGTGCCGGGCCACCGGTATTCATAAAATACGTTGATGCCGTAGCTATGCTCCCGGCCTGCCCGCTTAAAGCAATGGTAGTTGTGCTCCCGTTACCCGAATGCTGGATGGTTAAATTACCGGCCTTAGTACCGGCGGTAGTTGGGTTAAAAGTAACATTTATGGAAGCGCTTTGCCCGGCCGGAATCACAAACGGTAAAGAATAAGGCGCACTAAAACTAAATGCCGCATCGCCGGACTTGGTAACTGCCGTAATAACAATTGCCTGATTTGAACCTGTGTTTGAAATAACCAAAGTTTTACTGGTGCCGGAATTCGTAGCTACCTGACCAAAATCTAAATTAGCCGGTACACTCAACGAACTTTGAGTTAAAGTAACTCCAGTAGGTGTGGTTGCATTTGCCGGGAAATAAGCTTCGTGTGAGGTAAGCAAAGGGCTGCCGCCTTGGTTGCCGGCACCGGTAACAATATAAATACCATTGTTATTTTCAATAGCTTGCGTGCCGTGCCGGCCTTGTTTTAAATCGGCTAAACGGCGCCAGGTATTATTGTTCACATCCAGCGCTTCGGTTTCTTTATGCCCAGTTGGCAGTTGGCTTTCTCCCCCAATTACCAGTAATTCATTGCCTAAAGCTACCGTGCCGGCACCAGCCCGCGGCGTAGGTATATTGCTACTAGCTGGTAAAGTAGACCAGGTTTCGGTATGAAAATCATATACGTCTACCTCCGGCACCGTTAGCGCAAAGGTTTGGCCTGTGCTTGCCGACGAGCGACGGCCACCAGTTACATAGAGTTTTGTACCTATTACCACCGCATGAAAATGGTCGCGGGCCCGAGGCGCATTTGGTAAGGTTTTCCAGGTATTAGTAGCTGGATCGTATTCATCAAACCAATTTACCCAACCGTTCCAATGGCCATCCAGAATACCGCTTACTATATAAATTTTGTTGTTATAAACTGCTACCCCCGCCGAACCACGTCGTCTGGCTTGTGGAATCGTTGGCCCGTTAACCCACTTATCAGTAACTGGATTATAAATGTAGATTTGATTTACTGGCGTTTCGCGTGGGTAACTACCCGTAAATGCCCCCACCACGTAAATCAATCCGTTTAAAGTTACTGCCTGAAAATGGTGCAGTTCCGCTGGTATGTTGGCTTTATTGGTCCAGGTTTTGGCCACAGGGTCGTACACCTGCACGGCTTTAATGCCGCGGCCACCCATTAAATAAAATTTATTTCCGGCTTGTACATAAGCATTTTCTTCGCGACCAATAATGGTACCCGAGCTAGCTGCTAAAGTTTGCCAGGTACCAACGGCTGCTGCCTGATCAGAAGTAACATGAATAAAATCCCAGGTTGCCGTAAATGGAGTGGCATTCCGGGAAGTGGCAATAATGCCAACGGCTACGGCGGGAGCACCTTGTAAAGCAGTTAATAAGGAACCGCTTACCTGAATGGGGGCACCTAAATTAATAGTGGGCGCACCATCGCGGGAGTATTTTGGCTGCACCTGGCCGGTAACTGGATTTACCGATAAAAACAAATCTAAAGTAGAAGCCGGCATACCGTCCGTTAAAGTAAATTGCGATGTTACCGGAACTCCGGCATTCTCATAAACTACCTCCAAATTGCTCTGCCCATCGTTGGCGTGAAGCACAATTTTTAAAAAATTATCCTGGTCGCCGGTACCAATATATAATCCCTGAGATTGGTTTCCCTGTGGATTATTATTAAAAAAATTACCTAATATCCGGCCATGCACAGTAAAAGGCCCGGTACCGGAAGATACGTTTATACCAAATTGGAAGGCGTTTTCCTGATTATTCAGGCTTTCTATTGCATCGCCCGAGGAAACATCAACTATCGAGAATGCGCCTACTGCGCCTCCGGCTATTAAATTATCTTCCTGAAAAACTTTTAAATAGTCATTGTCGGCCTTCTGGTTAGTCATTAAACCCGTAAATCCTAACCCGAAAAAGCCAGTACCCGGGTAATTATTAAATAAATCGTATTTAATAGGTAAAGAAGTATTTAAACCATTGGCTGCATCTAATACAAAATAATCTACAGCATCCGCTATTTGATCATTATCATCATCCGCATCATTTAAATCCGAAATTTTATCATTATCAAAATCAGCAGGTTTACTACTGGCCGAACAGGGATTGGTTTTATTGTCTATTTCATCAGCATTGGAGTAGCCGTCGCCGTCCTCATCTAACGAAGTGCTGTACTGCCCCGTGCAGGAAGTATAATCTGCGGGTTCAAAAATAGTAATAGCATTGGCCCCGTACGTAGCCGCCCACACCGATCCCGGGAAAATATCGGTATCGCCTTGAGCAATGATGTCTAAAGGTTGAGCACCGAAATTAGAAGCAAAAGGCGTATCCTGGTTAAGGCGTTTGTTGCCTTTGCTATTTAAAACTCCGTCACCGGCACTATTTAAGTTAATTCTGTAAATATTACCATTGTAGCAAGCGGCGAGCAAGTTGCCTTTTAAAGTATTATTAAAATTTGAGGCCGTGTATTCTGTTAAGCCATTGGTAGAAGTAGGAAAAGTTAGCAACGATTGATCTGCTTCACCGGGGCTTTGGTAATCACCTTCAATGGGGTGCGCTAAACTTACCGGCACGGGCGGCCAATCGGCGGGTAAAGGATTGTTCCCGGTTTTACTTGTCCTGAACACACCCGTAGATCCTTCGCGGGTGTATAATCCTGCTCCGCTGGGGTTTGCCCTAATTGGATTAGGGTGTCCCGCATAGTAACTACCGGCAACGTAGTTATCCAGATTACCGATGTAGTGAAAGCCATCCAGATTATTTACCTGCGGATCATTTATTCCCGGTCCGCTGGAACCAGGCTCACCTACCACATAATTATTCGTAACGGTGCCTTTTGAACCTTCGTTGGCCGGGCCACCGCCCCAACCCTGGTTTGGGCCATTATCTACGGTGTACATGCGGCGGGCTTTGCCGGGTGTTTTGGTAATTACTAAATCATACGCATTCCGGTACCCGGTAGAATGAATGGTTACTGGTCCACCTATTACAATTTTAGCTTGGTTCAACCCATCGTTGCCCCCAAAAGGATCGCCTACGTCGCTGCCATCGGCATTATTACTGCGGGTAGGATCATCCACCGTAGGAAGGTCATACTTATATTTGGTATTACCGCTGCCTTTTACCGGCAAGGCTTCTATTTTGGTTAAATCAATGGCTACTATAGCCGCTGATAACGCGTATTCACAGATATAGGCAAAGTTAGCCGATGGGGCACCGGCATTTGTAAACCCTCCAATGGTTAAGTAAAGAGTATTGGTTTGCGCATCCAACTGCATGCCGTTGGTCGAATGATTTTCTTCGGAACGCGGAAAGCCACGGACCAAGTCTACTTTATCCCAGCCGGAAGTGGTTTTGGTAAGCTTAGAAAGAATTCCAGAGTTGGTGTCCAGGTTTAAATCCCCGGAAGGCCCACCAATGCGGCTATCACTGGAAGTAACGTAAAGTACCGGATTGCTGGCGGTTCCGGCAAGCAACAGCGAAGTGATTTGCCGGGTAGTTACTCCGGTATTTACAGCGCCATTATCGTTATGATTGGGTATTTGATTAATTAAGTTGATGTTTTCGGTAGCAGTTACATTATAATTATTGGCGCTGATCCGGTTTATAGTAAGTACTTTAATTAATCCGTTTTGTTGAGCAACGTACAAACGGTTATCCGGCCCAAATTGTAAGGAAGTAGGATTGGTTAAATTAGCACCTTTTAGACTGCTGGTATTAAAATTAAAGTTCTGCCCAAACACAGGCACAGACTTAGATAAAAGGATTAGTAAGAGTAAAGTAAAAGGCATAAAACTCTTGCTAACCAAACGGATAAGGTATGGTATTTTCATAATAACCTGAAAAGTGGAGGTAAAGATTTAGTAGGTGGTGGTTATCTAAAGGGCTTAGATATAGGATATTGAAAAACTGCTTCTATAAGAAAATGGAAGAGAGGTTAAGGAAGATTTTTTAAAAATTAATAAAAAAGAGCTACCAATTGGTAGCTCTTTTTAAATTTCACTTCATTTTACCGAACAACAAGTCGGGTACTTACTTTATTTGTTCTAGAAGTTGCCATTAACATGTAAACTCCTGAGCTTAAACGCTTCGTAAATACCAGGTTGGTGCTTAGGTTACCTTGGGCATTAGTCACCGCTGCTTTTGTTTGAATAACGCTTCCTTGTGCATCGTACAGCACGATAGTTACATTTTCATCAGCCATAAAATTATTGCCCGTAATAGTTACCTCATCGCCTGGGTTCGGATTTGGATAAGCTGTAAGAACAGAAGTTGTTAATTCAGCATTTTCCCCGATGTATCCGGCAACAGCAGAACCAATCCGGGCTCCTGTTTGCGTCAGTACTTCAATAGCCGATACTTTTGGCATATCCGCCGTACCGCTGGTAAAGTTGATGTTCAGGATTCCGTCGGTTACACTAACCGGAATGGTTTCCTGAATGGCCCGCATATTACCACCGGCTTTGGCGTAGATGTCGTAGTTAGTCAGCTTGCGACCACCTTCCACGTCCACGTTGAACATCCGGCGGCCGGCAGCAGTATGGTAAACTTCAGCAAAGTGCAACACTACGTTGTAGGTTCCATTAGTAACCGGGATGCTGTAGTTGAAAGTAGCCGAAGAACGTTCTGTACGGTACATCTCATCATCTGTGGTATTCAGAACATCACCGCTGGCAATGGAGTAGGTACGGTTCGTGCCACCAAAGTACTGATCAGCAATAAACTGCCGGTTACCAGAGGCGGCATAAGCTGCACCACCAGCATTAATCCGGATGGCATTCGCGGCGACCACATTGTTCACCGTTACAGTAATCCGCTCCTCAGCAAACATCACCGGCGAGCCATTGTCGGTTACCCGTACCGTGAAGGTATAAGTACCTGCTGTGGTCGGTGTCCAGGTGAACACTCCCGTTGAAGCGTTGATGCTGGCTCCCGTTGGCTGACCAATTAAAGAGAACGCTTTGGTTTGGTTCGCATTGGCATCGGTGGCAGTAGCCGTGAAAGTCAAGGCTTGGTTCACGTTCACCGTTTTGTTGCCAATAGCAGTCAGTACCGGCGCCACGTTGGTTGGCGTTTGTGGCAACACTTCAATGGCAGATACTTTCGGTAAGTTAGCCGTACCTGAGGTGAAGTTGATGTTCAGGGTTCCGTCAGTCACAGTTACTGGGATGGTTTCCTGAATGGCCCGCATGGCTCCTCCCGCTTTGGCGGTGATGTCGTAGTTGGTCAGCTTACGGCTGCCTTCTACGTCCACGTTAAACATCCGGCGGCCTGTTCCGGCAGCGCCACGGCCTGTAGCACCAGTAAACCAGATTTCAGCAAAGTGCAACACCACATTGTAGGTTCCATTAGTAACCGGGATGCTGTAGTTGAAAGTAGCCGAAGAACGTTCTGTGCGGTACATCTCATCATCCGTGGTGTTCAAGATATCCCCACTAGCCAACGAGGAAGTTCCTGCGGTGCCACCGAAGTACTGATCAGCAATAAACTGCCGGTTACCAGAAGCGGCATAAGCTGCACCACCAGCATTAATCCGGATGGCATTCGCGGCGACCACATTGTTCACCGTTACAGTAATCCGCTCCTCAGCAAACATCACCGGCGAGCCATTGTCGGTTACCCGTACCGTGAAGGTATAAGTACCTGCTGTGGTCGGTGTCCAGGTGAACACTCCCGTTGAAGCGTTGATGCTGGCTCCCGTTGGCTGACCAATTAAAGAGAACGCTTTGGTTTGGTTCGCATTGGCATCGGTGGCAGTAGCCGTGAAAGTCAAGGCTTGGTTCACGTTCACCGTTTTGTTGCCAATAGCAGTCAGTACCGGCGCCACGTTGGTTGGCGTTTGTGGCAACACTTCAATGGCAGATACTTTCGGTAAGTTAGCCGTACCTGAGGTGAAGTTGATGTTCAGGGTTCCGTCAGTCACAGTTACTGGGATGGTTTCCTGAATGGCCCGCATGGCTCCTCCCGCTTTGGCGGTGATGTCGTAGTTGGTCAGCTTACGGCTGCCTTCTACGTCCACGTTAAACATCCGGCGGCCTGTTCCGGCAGCGCCACGGCCTGTAGCACCAGTAAACCAGATTTCAGCAAAGTGCAACACCACATTGTAGGTTCCATTAGTAACCGGGATGCTGTAGTTGAAAGTAGCCGAAGAACGTTCTGTGCGGTACATCTCATCATCCGTGGTGTTCAAGATATCCCCACTAGCCAACGAGGAAGTTCCTGCGGTGCCACCGAAGTACTGGTCAGCAATAAACTGCCGGTTACCAGAAGCGGCATAAGCTGCACCACCAGCATTAATCCGGATACCGTTGGCTACAGTACAGTTTTGCTCACGAGTAACTGTTACCTCTTGCGTTTTACTGCAACCTGAAGCATCTAAAACAGTTACGGTGTAAACACCTGGCTGCAAGTTGGTAGCAGTAGCTCCGGTTTGTACCGGAGAGGTGTTCCAGGTAATCGTATAGTTCCCTGTTCCACCGGTAACGTTACTTACTGAAGCTGTACCGGAAGTTGCTGCACACGTCATTACTGGCGCAGTAACATTAAAGGCCAAGGTATTGCGCTCTGGTATAGTAAATACTTTCGCAGTTTCACAACCACCAGTTACGTTTTCTTTCACAAAGAAAGTAAATGAACCTGCAGTTAGGTTATTAAATACCGGCGAAGTTTGGTATGTACCATTTGGCCCCATTTTGTATAAATAAGAACCAGCGGTAGAGTTTGTTACGCCAAAGGTAATAGAACCGTTAGCCAAACCGCATTCAGCACCCAATACTGTTTGCTGGGTAAGTGTAACCGCGTTCGGGTTGGCAGAGGCCGCGAAGATTTCCATACCTGCTAACGCTACGCGGTTTACAGTTGGGTTAAACTTCACATCCAGTTTTCCGTCGGTAACATTTACTGTGAAATCTTTTACCAAGGCAGCTTTATAACCTGCTTCCCGGAAGATATCAAAGTTAGATTGACGATTCTGGTTTTCCAGGTTAATGCTAAATACCCGGGAACCTTCGGTAGTAAAGAAGTTTTCTACAAAGTGCATCCGTACCATATAATTACCATTTGCAACTGGTACTGAGTAGCGTGTTTCGGCTAAATCAGCAGCGGCAGACAAATAAGTTTGATACAGTACATCTTCATCAGTACCAGCAATCGGCGTAACCGCAGGTCTGTCTAGTTGCACGGAACCTTGGCGATAAGTCCGATCCGCTTCCCAAACTTTACCGTTTATGGTAACATTCGCATCTGATCCACCTTTAATCCGTTTAACAGCAGTTATCACGTTGCAGTTATCATCGGCAATGCCGTAAAGCGGCACTCGAAGCGGTGATAAGCCATTGTTATAATGCACCAGTAAGGCAGCATTTTTAATTCCCTGGCTGTTCGACCGGAAGCCTACTGTTACAGATGCAGTTGCCTGCGGAGCAATGGTAGTAGCAGATGGTGTAGCTACGGTAAACTCATTTAAGTTAGCGCCCACAATTTCCAGACTCTTGATAGTAATAGCCGGATCGGTAGTGCCATTGGTATAAATCTGACCCAGGTTCTTCAGTTCGATGGTACGGGTTGCAGCCACCCCAATCTGACGGGAACCAAAATCAACTGCCGAAGGAGTAGAAGCTAACTCTGAATAATTCAAGGAACCAGCTTCCGGTTTAATGTTACTCACATAGTATACATTGTCCTGATAGTCATAATTTGTCACATCCGGATTTCCAATGTAATCATGCCCAATGATATAAGCATTTGGAATAACGTTGCCATTAGCATCTACCGCTTTCCATACCCGCATACCTAATTTTCCTTCGGAATTCCGGGTGCGGTCAGAGTAAGAACCACTAATTTTAAATCCAAAGCTACCAGTCGGGTTAAAAGTACCTTCAGCTAAAGTGCCGGCAGTACCATTTCTTAATGGAAGCAAAGATTGTCCATCCAATGGATGATGCGTGAACACAGTAGCATTGCTGGTTGAACCTTTTACGTAATACTGGAAGGTTTCAGTAGCGGCACAGCAGCCATGGTAAGCTCCCATTTGCACCACATACACTGGTTTACTAGCATCCGCTCTGGTAAAGAAAGAAGAAAGAATCTCATCAGAATTTAATACCAGACTGTTACCGGTGTTGGTACCATCGTTGGTATTAAAGCCAACTTTAGATTTAAAACCAAAAGCCTGAATAATTTCTTGTGCATGAGGTTCATTACCACCTTCTCCGCGAGCCTGCCACATACCATGTAATACTACTTTCTTCTTCGGAGTTAAGTCGTCGTTAGAAGCAATTTGCAAGGTATCATTCAGAATCCGAATGCGACCGGATGTAAACTGAGCAATAAACTGAACGCTAACTTCTACAGAGCTGCCGGCATTTACCGTAATAGGAGCAGTTGCAGTAGCATCATAGTCCACGTTATTTACTTTGGTTACTTTCCAGCCAGTTGGGTTAGACAAAGTTAAACCATTGATTGTAAGAGCACCTGTACCTTTATTACTGATGCGCATTCTTACCACATCGTGGTTCCGGTTGTACGGCGTGAACGTACCATCATCGTTAGCTCTCCGCCAAGGCGTTTGAATCAGAGAGGCTACCAAGCGGTCGTTAGCTGGGAATTTGTCCAGGTTTTCCACTACCATATTGGTATTACTCAATTCTGGCTGCACTATGGTAAAGGAAACGAGATTGGTGATCGTCTCATTTTTGTTACCATCAATTGCTTTAGCCCGCAAGGTGTACGTTCCGGCAGTATTTACTAAGATCGGAGCGTAGTATTCGGTATACGGTTGGTTATTTAAACTATACAGTACTTGCGCTAGATTAGAACCTCCGGCATCCGAAGCATTAATAGTAGCAATCACCTGGTTGCGGTAAACACCTGTTGATTGTAAAGTACCTTTTAACTGCACCGAAGCAACTGGTGGCAAGAAGTCACCATCAGCAGTAGCTGGGTCCACAATCACAAATGTAATTTTGGTGTTCGTACCACCTGTGGCGTCAATCGTCAATTTACCATCGGTTACATTAACCGTAGTAGTGGCTATCTGATGCGGAACCTGAGCGGTTGGCACAAAATTACTGATAGCGGTTACTCCTTCTACGTTAATCCGGTGGTTACTGTCATAGAAATCGTTATCACCGGCACCAACTGTTACATTGTACTGACCATTAGCAACCTTTACTTCCCAGGTACCTGGAGTTTGACCACTAGCCGTTCCCTGCATTAAGGCTAAGGTTTTCAAACGAGTATCAGCATTGGCAGAAGTCCGTTCGCGCATGCTGGCCGTATGATCCTTAGGCTCTTTAGTAGTCGGATTTATCCAGCCATAACCCCGGGTATCATTGTATGGCAAACCAGCATCAGCCAGGTACCCAGCCGGAGTAGCGGAAGTAGCTAACTGGAAGTTTACTTTAATTGCATTGGCACTTACATCGCCTATGCGCAGATTAACCGAAATTACAGCATTATCAAAGCCGGTAGCTGTAGCCGTTACGGTAGAGGTATATACCCCGGCAGTTAAGCCGGTTGTATTAATACCAAAGGCTAAGTTTCCGGTAGCTGCTGTTGGTAACACTAACCAGTTGCTGTTAGCCGACTTGCTTAAAGACACTCCGCTTGGAGTACCATTCTTAGCAGTTAAGGTTACGGTTTTGGCAGCAACGGATCCGTTTACTGGAGCATTAAAGTTCAGGGTAGCTACATCGAAAGCTAAAGATTTGCGTGTTCCTGCTGCTACTACATTTTTCAATACGAACATGTAGTCCTGGTAGTCGCCATTAGATGCATCTTCGAAGCAAATTAAGTAGCTGTTAGGCACCATTTCCCCTGCACGATTCTTCAGCGGGTAAGCACGTACTGCATGTAAAGCAGGACCGCCTGCATTCAGTTGATCTTCGGTGTAAGATATACGGTTTTCTAAACCTACTACGTAGATACCGAAAGCTGCTGATTCTGGATTGAACTGATCGGAACCAGCTACAATTTGCGGGAATAAAGCGTTATGCTGACCAAATACTCCGGACAAAGTTCCTACAGTAGAACGTACTGGGGCATTGTTGTTTTTGGTATAATATCCGAACGGCAACTCCTGATTAGGCGAATAACGCGCTACTGGTGTAATCGTTACGGGGCCATTACCCGATTTTTCAAATAATTGAACCGGTACTTCTTCCCCTTTCATAGTGGTTTGAATACCTCCGGCCAAATTTGTCCAGCCTACATTAATGTTATACCCTAAAGTATTTACTACAGTTTGCAAAGGCGGTTCGTTGTTACCTTCGTACCCGTTCAACGACATGGCGTATAAGCCAACTTTTAATGCTGGTGAGTTAACGGCATTACTATTAATGGTTAAAGCAGCTTCAAAAGTACTTACAACGCTTAAGTTGCCTGGCGTGAAGGCTATCTGATAAGTTTTGGTTTCTTCCGGCGCCAAAGTAGTGCCGGTCGGCTCCCCTTCTAAGGTAATAGCCTGCACACTAAATTTATCTGCGTTCGTACCGCCAACAGCTACAGATCCTAAGTTCAGGGTGCTGGTACCAGTGTTAGTAACAGTTAAACGTTTGGTTACTGTAGTATTTTTAAGCGCATCGAATACTAATTCTTCGTTGCTCACAACAATCATGGCTCCTGCTACAGAGCTATTTACCGTTAATGTTACCGGCAGTATAGCACTGGTATAACCATCTGCAGATACCGTAACAGTGGCATTGTACGTGCCAGGGTTTAAGCCAGCTTCGTTAATACCGAAAGTTAAGGAACCTAATGCAGCAGTAGGTAAAGTAAGCCAGTTGCTGTTTGCCGATTTAGTTATTGTTAATACCGGATTACCCGTGTTAGCAGAAAGGGTAACTGTCTGCGGAGTAGTAGTAGAACCAGACGTAGTGGTGAAAGCCAATGACTGGCTAGAGAAGGAAAGTTCCTTGGCCACAGCTTGTCCAAAAGGTTTCACATTACGCACAATTACCACTATATCCTGATAATCGTAACCACTGGTATGTTCTTCGGTAGCTACAATGTAAGCATTCTCAATAACGCTTCCATCAGAATCTTTCAAAGGATACACCCGAACATGATGCGGTACAGCACCGGTAAAGGTGTTCAAAGCATCTTCGCTGTATAAGTGACGATTAGTAAAATATGGCCAACGGGAATAGAAGCCAAAAGAAGCAATTCCTGGATCAAAAGAAAGCGAGCCGGTTGTTTTCACATCTACAGTTTGGTAGTTGTCGTTAGCAACCGTAAACAATTCATTCTTATCGTTGGCGTTACCTGAAGTGTACCAGCCCAAAGCGGTCACAATACCGCCAGCATCCTGCGGACCAAACACGGACAAAGGCTCAATAGTTACCGGACCATCTACTGCCCGTTGGAAAGCTTGAATTGACACTTCTTCACCCAGTAATGGTGCTTTGAAATTAGTACTATGGATGATATTGGTAGACTTGTTATCGTCGCCTACGTTTACATTAATGCCATGTACATCCAAAACAGCTTGTAATGAAGGTTCGTTGGTTCCGGATAAGCCTGATGTACCTAATCCGCTTAGTTTCACTTCTTTCACCGAATTGTTGGTGCTGTTCACTAATAAACTAGCGGATTTTACACCAGTTGAAGTAGCATTAAAGGCCACGTTAAAGGTAATGGCACTACCCCGGGCAATGGTGATTGGAGAAGTTACACTTGGCGTAGGTGCTCCAATTAATTGGAACTGACCTTTATCCACCCCGTCCAGAGTTATTCCGGTTACAGTTAAATTGCTGTTACCAGTATTGGCAATGGTGATGGTGTGATTTTTACCGGCTCCGCCGCCTACTACGTCATTGTCTACTATTTCACTTGGGCTCACGGCAGCAATCCCTACTTGCGCCGAAGGAGCTTTTGCTTTCAGCAATACAATTTGAGCAGTTTTACCGCTAATGTTGTTCCAGTTGTATTCAATTACGTACAGGTTACCAGTTTCTACGTCTTCGATGATATCCAGCGGATTGGTAAAACCGGAAAGTCCAGTAATACCGTCCGTACCGGAACCAGTTTGAGCCCCGATAATGTCGTATATTTTATCATCGCTATCAGCAGAATTAACGGCCGGATCTTTTGCCATAGAACCTGGTTCAAGCACGATGATATCGCTACCACCGCTGAAACGGCACACTAATATTCTACCCTTTAAAGCTCCGCCAAAAGCGTTGCTCTTGTACTCAATTACTCCATTAGGCGATTTGTTCAGCTCAAAGTTGTAAGCTGCACCCCGGTAATTCGCATCCGGGCCTTGCGTAGGAGCGTATTTTGGATTATCCAAATAACCCCGGTTAGCAACATATTGTCCCCGCAATGGGTTTGGATGACCAAAGTAACCAACGGGTTTTAAAGGATTAATCCGGAATAACCAATCGTTCTGCACCTTTATACTAGTAGTAGCCGGCACAACCGGTCCGCTGTATAAAGTACCGTCTGGACGACGTGTACCTGGTACAGAAGCCGGTGAGTTACCTCCAGCAGCCGAACCGTTGGCTGGTACATATAATTGTCCGTTTGTATGCCACACCATATCCACGGCATTCCGGATACCGGAAGCATAAATGGTTAAAGGAGAATTAGTGGCGTAAGGGTTATAGGTACCATCCGAGAAGCGAATGTTATTTGCAGGAGCGTTATTAATTAAGTTCTGGTTAGCGGTAGTCCGTACGTCTAAAGGCAAAGTCATACCTGCTAACTTATTTAAATCCAAACGCAATACAGAAGCTGATAATAAGCTTTCGTCCCGCTGCCAGGTACCATCGTAGCTACCCATGGAGCTGTTGCTACCCTGGTTAAAATACAGAGCACCATCCGGACCAAACGTAATACTGTTTACCAAGTGATCAGCTTTTGAACGTGGTAGCTTTGTTAAAATCAGTTCTTCAGACCCTAAATCCGCACCGCTCAAACGGGAAATATTACCGTCGAACTCAGGTGCATTGGTAAGGCCTGCACTGCAATGAGAAACGTAAGCAATCAGGTTAGTTGCTGTTGCATTAGGAGCAAAAGTTAAACCTACCGAAGAACGTAAACCATACTTGTTGGTTAGGGTCTTAATTTCAACGGCTCCTGATAGCATACCGGTTTCCCGGTCTACGATAAAGCGCTCAATTACCCCATCCAAACGCAAGGCGTAGAATTTTCCATCTGGGCCAAAGGTTAAGCAGGTATATTTTTTACCCACGGTGCCCGGAATAACCTGCTTCGGCGCAAACTCGGCCGCTACTGGGTTTGGTGTTCCGGTAGTAGTAGCACCGGTAGTAAAGTTAGCTTCATAAGGTAAGAAGGCGGCTCCACTGTGCGATTTAACCTGGTTGGTAATAACAAACCGGTACTTGGTATTTGGCTCCAAGGCAAATGCCGGAGAGAAGCTTATCGCATCACCCCCACCTGTTCCTTGAACAACACCTTGGATTTCGCTGGTAGTAGTACCACTTACTTTTAACAGCTTAACGGTATTTACCGTTAACGTAGAATTGTCTACACCACCTTTAAAACCAGAAACTTCCGGTACATATAAGCTATTTGCCGCAATGCTCGAGGTATTTACACTCACGTTAGTAGCGCCATTAGCTGGGGTAGAAGAAATAACATAAGGCTGATTACTACCCGGAGTTAATACCGTAATCTGGATTAAAGTGCTAGCTGGAGTATAACCGGTTGTAGTAGCCGTAATAGTTGCTGTGTAAGTACCTACCGGCAATGATTTTGCGGCAGTATAATCAAAGGTAACATTAGGCTCACTGCTATTATGCGTGGCATCAAAGCTTAACCAATTGGAGGCTCCTGCACCGTAAGCAGCGGTTAAAGAAATCGGCAGATTATCTAAATCAGCAGAGTTACCTAAATCCAGCGAGAAAGTTTTGTTAGTTTCACTGGTTCCTCTCTCAATTACCAGGCTATGATCACTAGCTGACCAGATCAGGTATGGAGCTACATCAATCGGCGTAATTAAAGCAGAGTTAATCTTGGTATTGATGCCGCCATCAGCGTTGATGGTTAAAAAGCCATCATTAACGGTTACCCGTACTTTGGCCGATTTAAAACGGGTAGCTGTACCAGCAGTACCAGTTGGCACAAAGTTAGAAAAAGCGTTTACGCCTTCTACGTTCAAGGTATGGCTTTCCGGCACGGTACCCGGATCAGAATCACCCGCTGATACGGTAACATCATACTTGCCATTCGGCACTTTAATCTCCCAGTAGCCTTCAATCGGGGTACCGTTAAAAGTAGTTCCTGTAATATCATCGGCTTGCATGTGCATTAAGGTAGCTTGAAGTATATCTGCCGGGGTAGTACGTTTGCGACCATTACCTGGGGTTGTTCCACCAACAGATAAATCCAGCAATGTGCCATCGGAGCGCTTACGCCAGCCGTACTCCAGGTTAGTTCCCTGGTTCGCACCTGTTCTTAAACCAAAAGGCTGGCCATAATCTTTCACCCAACCGGTTGGTGTCACAGTGGCCGGATCCTGGAAGTTTACTTTAATCTCCTGCGCTACAACTGGGGAATTTACAGTTAAATTAATTAACAAAGTAGCAGACTGATAGCCTTCAGCCGATGCTGTAATGGTAGCTTCGTAAATTCCAGGTGCGAGAGTAGAGCTAAAGTTAGTAGCACCAAACGCTACATTACCTAAGCTGGCCGTTGGTAAAGTTAACCAACTGGCTGGCGTACTGCTGAAAGTAACAGCGGGAGCTCCTTCACTAGCAGCTAAAACCGTCATTTTTGAAGCTACAGACTGTCCTTGAATAGCAGTAAAATCAAGCGCATTTGGTGTGAAAGCTAAAACTTTACCTGCTGTGTTATCCTTGGTTAAAGAGAAGTTTTCAAAAGTATAATTAACGGATGCATTAGCATTACGATGAGTGGCATAAATACCAGCATACGCCATTTTACTAGCTAAAGCTAACTTGGTTATATCTAAAGCCGGGGTTGCGTAACGTGCGCCAACATTCAGGTAAGTAACACCATCTGTCGAGTAGAAGCCTTCTAATTTATTTACAACTAAATCTACTACTAACCGCAAACGTACGGTTTGCGTATTTAGGCCCGTAATAGCATTTAATAAGATACGTTGATCCGGATTATTTAAACCATTATTGGCAGCATCAGTAGAAGAAATGTCATTCAACTCCTGGCGCATCTCAATTTTATTACCAGATACTGCCAGTTTTACAAAGGTTTTATCGTCCAAACCAAACCATAAACCTGCTTGCTCCGACAGAGTACCATTATACGGGTTAATTACAGTTGTTTCAAGAGTAAGTTTACCATTAGCTAAAACACCTGCACCTAATGCATTTAACTGGTTATTACTTGTTAAGAAACCAATACCCTTATTTGTGGCAACGGTTAGTTTGCCATTAGCAATAGTTAAACGTGATGGCTCATAACCTGTAACTGCGGAAGAAGCTATACCATCCACTGTTAGACGAGTACCAGAAGGTGCATCTACCATAGTGAAGCCTGTTTGGATGCCACTTTTATCTGTTAAACCTCCTTCGCTACCATCAAAGTTGAGCACAAAAGGTAAAGGCACATTTATTTGCTCGCATGGTAAAGTACTTAATGGAGAGCAAGGCACCACGATTGGGGCCGCCTCTACAGTAATAGTAAATGAGGCACTAGTAGCTGCAAGCGCTTTATCAGTAGCGGTTAAACGCACGGCCACGCTAGTAGCGGTTGTCGGAGCGGTTCCACTAAAGGTTTGTGTATTGGCATCAAACTGTAACCAGGAAGGCAAGCTGTTACCGTTTGCTAAAGCAGCGCTATACGTTAACACATCGCCGGCATTCGGATCTGAGAAAGATCCTGTTACAAAGGAGAACACTTGACCAGCCGTGAGTACTTGATTTTCCGGAGCAGAAACAACCACCGGTGCTAAATTAGCAGCTTGTACAGTTAATGTAAATTCGGTACTTACAGACGCCTGACCATCCGTGGCAGTAACCTTAATAGGATAAATTGCTGCACTTGTTGGCGTACCACTAAATATTTTGGTAGCGGTATTAAAAGTTAACCAACTTGGTAAGGCACTACCATTAGATAAGCTAGCCGATAAAGTTAAAGGATTATTATCTGCATCGGTAAAAGTATTGGCTGGTACTTCAAAGTTAAAAAGAGTACCAGTGGTTATAGTTTTATTACCTATAACTGCCGCTACAACCGGTGCCTGATTAGTTGGCGTAGTTTGAGGAGCTATGCTGAAGCTATCGAAGTTGTAAGTAACCGGGGTAGTTCCATTACGATAGGTACCAAAAATACCGGCATAAACTTTATTGCCTGTTAGCCCCATGCCCTCGATGCTTAAACTTGTAACCGGATAGCCCTCCCCTACATTGATATAGGTAGTTCCGTTAACGGAGTAATAGCCTTCTACAGTGTTAGCAGTTGGATCTACTACTAAACGTAACCGAACCGTTTGTTTATCCAGGTTACTAATGGCAGAAGTATTGCGGCGACTTGGATCCGTAAGATCTGAAGCTATTGGCGACAGGTCGTTTAATTCCTTACGCAACACTACGCGGTTATTATTAATGGCCAGTCGAACAAAAGTCTTGTCATTTAAGCCGTACCATAAGCCTGCTTGTTCGTCGTTACTACCCCGGAATGGGTTTACAATTGTAGCTTCTATGACAAAACGGCCGTTACTAGCATTAAACTCAACACCTAAACCATTAATCTGGTTGTTGTTACTCACAATAGATATACCGCGGTTAGATACAATAGCAAGTTTACCATTGCTTACTGTTAACTTGGATGGCTCATACCCTCTGATATCAGAAGATGCTACCCCATCCGTTGTTACACGGGTACCGGTATAGGCATCCGCTATAGTAAAACCGGTTCCTTTGCCGTCTTTGTCTAATAATCCACCTTCTGTACCATTAAAAGTTATGTTAAAAGGTAAAGAAACAGCGACTTGATTACACGGCAAAGTACTGTTTGGCGGGCATCCCACTGCGGGAGCAGCTTCTATTGTTAAATTAAACTCCGTACTTACCGAAGCTTTTCCATCGTTAGCAGTTACTTTAATTGCATAATCAGCCGCACTTACCGGAGTGCCGCTGAATGCATTACCATTAAAGCTTAGCCAGGTTGGTAAAGCACTGCCATCAGCCAAAGTAGCCGACAGAGTTAAAGCATCGTTATCCGCATCCGAGAATGTGTTTGCGGGTACCGCAAAATTAAACCCGGCACCTACAGTAGCCTTCTTGGCACTGATCGCATTGGCAACTACTGGAGCTACATTTGCCGGAACTACATCAATTACAGTTATATTCACTAGCGCGGTAGCTGATTGAACCGGATTACCGTTATCCGTAGCTTTCACGGTTAAGGTATAAGCCGGAGTAAGGGCATGGTCCAGGGTTGCGGCTAAGGTAATTACACCAGAAGCAGGATTAATAGCAAATTTACCTGCTTCGTTACCGGCAATAATGCTATAAGTTATAGTATGATTTTCTGTATCTGTGGCTGACACACTGCCGATTACGGCACCAATAATGGCATTTTCATCTTTGCTGAAGCTATAATTAGAACTGGCAAAAACAGGAACCTGATTAACCGGAGTAACTACTTCTACAGCTATGTTAAATTGAGTGCTAGCAGTTGCCTGGCCATCGTTAGCGGTAACTTTTACCGTATATGTAGCTGCATTTTCGGGAGTACCGCTGAATGCACTTCCATTAAAGTTTAACCAGCTTGGTAAAGCACTGCCATCGGCTAATGTGGCCGACAGGGTTAAAACATCGTTATCGGTATCTGTAAATGTGTTTGCGGGTACCTCTAAGAAGAAAGCTGAACCTACAGTAGCCGTTTTATTGCCAATCAGGTTGGCAACAACAGGAGCAGCATTAGCAGGCACTTCCCCATTGATAGTTATCGTAACCTGAGTAGTAGCTGAAAGTGCCGGAGTACCATTATCGGTTGCTTGTATGGTTAAGGTGTAGGATGAAGTAGAAACATCTAATAAGCTAGCCGTTAAAGTTAGTTCGCCGCTTACTGCATCAATAGCAAATTTAGCTGCTTCGTTTCCGGCAATAATACTGTATGCAATTGTTTGGTCTACAGCATCCGTAGCTTTAACACTACCTATAACGGTATTAACTGGAGTAGCTCTCTCTTTACTGAAGCTATAATTAGTACTACTAAATACGGGTGCCTGATTAGCAGGAGTTGCAGCCTCTACCGTTAAATTAAAGTCTGTACTTACCGAAGCTTTTCCATCAGTAGCAGTTACTTTAATAGCATAATCAGCCGCACTTACCGGAGTACCGCTGAATGCATTACCATTAAAGCTTAACCAGGTTGGTAAAGCACTGCCATCAGCCAAGGTAGCCGAAAGAGTTAAAGCATCGTTATCTGCGTCCGAGAAGGTGTTTGTGGGCACTTCAAAAACAAAAGCTGAACCAATAGTACCTGTTTTGCTGCTAATTGCATTAGCTACTACTGGAGCATTGTTGGCCGGTACTACATCGTTCACCGAAATGGTTACCTGGGTAATAGCCGATTGAACAGGCGAACCGTTATCAGTTGCTTGTACGGTTAAAGTGTAAGTGGGCGTAACCGCATAATCCAAGGCGGCGGCCAAGGTAATGACGCCGGAACCAGAATTAATAGTAAATTTACCGGCTTCGTTGCCGGCAATAATGCTGTAGGTTATCGCATTATTTTCCGCATCGGTGGCCGATACAGAACCAATCTCAGTTCCTATACTGGCATTCTCATCTTTATTAAAGGAATAGCTTGTACTGGCAAATGCAGGCGGCGTGTTTACTGCAATTGGTAGGATTTCGATCGCATTAACAATAGCCTTATCTTTAGAAGCAACAAAATCAAGGTTCAGAACTTGATCCTTCACTTCTACCTCATAAGAGCGGGTAACAACAACTTTGTTTTTATTACCTCCGGCTACAAATAAATCTAAATCATCAGCTACCGTTTTATTTTCTAAAGCAATATCAAATAAACGGCTATTTGCCGCTGTGTGGAAATTTTCTAACATCTGCAAGTTCACGGTGTACTTGCCATTTGCAATGGGCATATAGTAACTTACCGCAGTACCAAAACGGCGCTCATAATATATCTCTGGAACATCAACTCCAGTTAGAGTATAATTAACAACATTACTTGCCTCCCCCTCAGTGAGTGCATAAGTATTATCCGCGTTAAAAACTTTTCCACCTACTATCCGCTGAACACCTCCAGCATTAATGCGGTAAGGTGCCGTTACTACTGGAAACTCTTGCCGTTTAATGGAGAAGTCATCAAATGTAAATGTAGGACCATTATATGTAGTAGAAAGAGCAGAATTAGAATTCCGATAGGAAGCATAGATACCGGCATAAACGGTTTTGCCAGCTAAACCCATATCAGCAATGTTAATTGCCATTGGATTGTTAGGATATGTGGTATAGTAGCGGGAACCAACATTTAGATAAGTAATGCCATCTGTGGAGTAAAACCCTTCTAATCTGTTACTGATTAGATCTACAATCATACGCAAACGCACTGTTTGTGTATTCAAATTAGAAATGGTACCGGTAATACGTTGATCAGGATTAGATAATTCTCCAGTAGGGTTTGAAGTGGTATTACTAACCGTACTCGAAATGTCATTTACCTCTTTGCGCATTTCTACTTTGTTCCCAGTTGCAACTAACTTTATGAAGGTTTTATCGTTCAAGCCGAACCATAATCCTGCTTGTTCTGATTGAGTACCGTTCAAAGGATTGATAAGGGTAGTCTCTACGATAATTTTACCATTACCTGCAACGCTTGTTCCTAAAGCATTAATTTGATTGTTGTTCGTTAAAAACCCGATTCCTTTATTGGAAACAATGCTCAACTTGCCATTGACTACTGTTAGTTTTGCAGGATCATAACTTGGTTGGTTAGGGTCGCTTGGCGTTCCATCAGCTGTACTGCGAGTACCCGAATATGGATCTACCATGGTAAATCCGGTACCAGCAACCCCGGTTTTATCCGTTAAACCGCCTTCAGTTCCATCAAAAGTCAGAGTAAAAGGCAACGCTACCTCGTCAGCAATTGCTTCCGATGCATACATGGGGATTAGATTACTACTCCTTTTTCTATGAGTAGTTTTTACCTGCCGCTTCGAGTTACTCTCAGCGTTTTTTAAATTTTCAGGTAATTTTTCTACCAACGGAGTCTTAAAGCTCCACAAATTACTTTTTGTGAAAGCTTGCTGGACATTCCAGGCAAAAATGCTAATATCCCGGGTATATTCCAGAGCGTAGACTTGCCAGCTCAAGAATAATCCCAGGATTGTAATTAGCGGCCACGATCGAGCTAATACGCGAGGTGGGCCAAAAAATGGGGTACGTTTTTTCTCCATTTAGTTAGTAATAAATTAAAAGTTGTTTGGTGTAAAATTGTTGTTGGTTGTAATTAGATTAGGATTGGGGAGTTAATTTTAATAATTAATATATAATAATACTTTAATTTAAATACACGTACTTATTCTAGAATGCTTCATCAAAATTTTTAAAAACGACTAGTATTTAAAAGATAGAATTAGATTAGGTTAAAGATTTCCCAGAATTGTTCTAGACTTAATAATAGCAGTAGCGTTTTACTTAAATGTTTAATAAATAATATACTTAAAAGCTAAATTTTAAAAAAAGTCATAAGATCACTATCGAGCGACCTTGTTCTGGATCTTCAATCAACATGAAAAAGAAAAAATTAATATGACCTTATTACAATTTTTAGATAGTGTTGTAAATATACAGAAAGGTTAATATATAAAACAAATGTTATATACTAATATTTAATATAATTTTTAAGTTTTTATAAAGTTGTGCCCAGCTTAGCTCTTTCTCCTAACTTATTGAGTATAAAGTAATGCTGTTGCCATATCATATAAAGCAATTTGCCGGCCCTTCACTTAACTAAGTTTTACTTATAACTTAAAATTATAACCGGTAAATAAACCGGAGCAGGTAAGTAAATAAATAAGTACTTTAATAAATATTTTCCCGAATACTTATGGCATTTACTATTATATAAAGGAGCTACTTTTTTGTTTTCAGATTTCGTTTTAAAATGCACATCTCGATTAACAAAACAATAAGAGGCTAATAGGAGTAAAATTTAAAAATAATTTTACCAAGCAGACTTTTACATATGGCTATTAAATCACGTAATCCGGCTACGAAAGAGGTGTTAAAAACATTTGAACCTCATACATCCGCTGAGTTAGAAAATATTTTATACACTGCCGATGCGGCTTTTGCTAAATGGCAAAAAACCCTCTTTGATGAACGGGCTAAGTTAATGCGCCAGGCGGCACAAGAATTACGGGACAATAACCGCCATTATGCTAAAACTATAACTTTGGAGATGGGCAAACCCATCCGAGAAGCAGTGGCTGAAATTAATAAATGTGCCCTCTGTTGCGATTTTTACGCAGATAATGCGGAAAACTACCTGCAAGACGAAGAAATTAGTTCTGATGCCTCTATAAGCTACATTACGTACCAACCTTTAGGAATTATTCTGGCAATTATGCCCTGGAACTTTCCTTTTTGGCAGGTATTCCGGTTTGCCGCTCCCAGCTTAATGGCCGGAAATGTAGGTTTGCTTAAGCATGCGTCTAACGTGCCGCAATGTGCTTTAGCTATTGAAGAAATTTTTAAAAAAGCAGGATTTCCGGAAGGGGTATTTACGTCGGCTTTGATTGAAACATCGGAAATAGAAAACCTGATAAAAGATGACCGGATTAAAGCGGTAACCCTAACGGGTAGCGAAGGAGCGGGGGCCAGTGTAGGCGCTTTAGCGGGCAGTCAAATTAAAAAGACCGTGCTGGAATTAGGAGGCAGCGATGCTTTTATTGTACTTCAAGATACGAATGTAGAAGAAACTGCCAAAATGGCCGCCAAAGCCCGAATGATTAATACCGGCCAAAGCTGCATTGCCGCCAAACGTTTTATTGTGGAAGAAGCAATAGCACAACCGTTTATGCAGCGTATGAAATTTTACTTAGAACAGATGAAGCGGGGCGATACCCTGGATGAAACCACCGACTATGGCCCTTTAGCCCGGCCGGATTTAGCGGAATCTGTACAGAAACAAGTAAACGATTCGGTGGCAAAAGGGGCCCAAATAATACTGGATGGCGGTCAGCCCGAACCGGAAAGTGCTTACTTTTATCCCATGATGCTAACGAATATTCCGGCGGGCACTCCTGCCCATGATGAAGAAATCTTTGGCCCGGTGGCTTGTATCTTTGTCGTGAAAGATGCTGAAGAAGCCATCCGGGTTGCTAATGACTGCCGCTACGGGTTGGGAGCTTCTATCTGGACAGGCAATGTGCCGGAAGCCCGGCGGCTTGCCCGGCAAATAGAAGCCGGCGCAGTATTTATTAACGGCATTGTGCAATCGCATCCGGCTTTGCCTTTTGGGGGAATTAAAAAATCAGGTTACGGTCGGGAATTATCGTATGTTGGTATCCGGGAATTTGTGAATCAGAAAACCGTTTGGGTAGCTTGATTGTATAAGAAAAAAGGCGATAAAATTAACTCTATCGCCTTTATTAAAGTTTTTCACTTTTGGAAGGAATGAGAAACCTTGAAACGAATCTGGTTTATTGCCTTACAATTTTACGAACATTAACCTGGCTGCCGGTTTGCAACCGGTAAAAATACAAACCTTTTGCCAACGACGAGCCATTTACTGTTATAGCATGTACCCCGGCGGTTTGCTTCTCATTTACTAACACTTTTACTTGCTTGCCTTCCAGTGAATACAAGGTAAGATTAACCGGCACATCTTCGGCCAACGTATATGTAATAGTGGTATTATCAGTAAAAGGATTAGGATAAGCCAGGTGTTCTTTTACCGAAGCGGCTGCCTTTTCCCGAATTCCGGAAGCAAGACTAGCTGAAGCCATACGGCTAAACGAAGCTTCTGGTGCAGCGGAAACATAACTAAGCGACAGATAATCTACATTGGGGCCGCTTTGGCCGATGGCAGTTGCCCGTATCAAATGAGTACCCGGCGTAAGAAAAACACTGGATCCACCAAAAAATGACCATGTTTCCCAATTTGATGTGGTAGTAAAGGAATGTGTAGTTATCCCTATACCATCTACAGTAATATGCAAAGCCCGATTAGCTTCTTGCCCGTTAGAATAATTTAGACCTACGCTATATAAACCAGGCGTTTCAATTTTTACTGACCATTCAATGTAATCGCTGCTTGGATTAATAAAGTCGACAAAACCGGTACCACTATATCCTGAATGATTAATTGCTATTCTGGCCCCTTTTAAAGTAGCATATTCCGCCTCATACCGGGCAATTTCTGGTTTTTCTACGGCGGCTACCAGGTAATTAGATTGAGCACCTGTAGCGGGTACTGCCATATTGCCCCCTAGCAGAAAAGGGGCCGGATAAATGTAAGGGTTATCTATTAATTTACTGTATACGTTTAAAAAGCTGTTTGCCGGATCGTTGGTTTCGATAATATCCCCGGTTTTTTTCCAGCCTTTTAACCAGGCCGGTAATTCGGTAGCTTTTGGGTCATATGCAACATACACTACCACGGCTTTTCTTAAAAACATGGTCAAAAAAGTACTACTGGTATCCCGTCTGTCTTCGGCGGAAGTTTGAATAAAAGAAGCACCTTTTAAATAATCCGGAACCGATGTAATAGTAAACAATTGATCGGCATACGATTTTGCGCCTACGTTTAATTTAGTCACATTGTAAGAGCGGCTACTGGCTGCCGATACCTGCGTAATAATATCGTCCGGGGTTGGTTTTTCCCGCTCGGCGGGTTTCTCAACCTCCGGTTTACGAGCTTCAATCCAATCCACGAAAAAGGCCTCGGGAGCGGTTTGGGTATCTATTTGCCAACCAAAATGGCCCAGTTTCTGGTAAGTGGTATCAATGGCTTCTAACAAGGGAATATTGGAATAACCGCGGCCTTTATCTAAATAAACCTGAATAAGACCGCTCTTATAACGTTCAATTTTAAAACGGTACCAACGGTTAGTATCTAAAAACGGATAGATACTAACCTCATCTAAAGTTTCGGTATAATAAATATTGCCCGTAGCTTTTGATAAAGTTAACTGCCCGCCTGAGTTTGGTGTATAGCTTAAAACATAAGAGCTATCAATACCCTGATCATTTTGCCCTGAAACTTGTCCAAAAAAAATGCGGAATTCGCGCTGGTAGCTAACTGAAAATCCTTTACTGGTTGTTTCGAGGATATACGATGGAGCTGAATAATTTTTTGCCGTTTTTAAATAACTTCCTGTACCATTTACAAAGTTGTATGCATAGCCCGATTGAATAGACCAATCGTATGACTGGCTCCAATCATCTCCTAATTCCGGTCGGTTAAAATCGTCTCTAAAAATTGGAGGGTTGGTTTGCGCATAAACAGAAGCAACCGTAACAAAAGAAAATAAGAACAAACATGCCCCTATCACTTTTATGTTAAGTTGATGCTGATAAGAGGAGAGTCTAATTAATTTCATAAAAAAGAAGTTTTAAATGAGTAGGCATTAAAAAAGAGCGGTTATAAAATCTTGCATATGATTTAGGAATAAAGCCGGGCGTCTAAATAATTTGCAGTGGGAAATACCAGTGTCTATTTGTTGCTTTTATCTCCCAGAGAATTAAATTTTAAAAAAATCGGATTCTTATTGTAGTTCAATTGCTAATTTAACAATAATCTATAAATAAGCCGGTACTTTCGCGTTCTTTATTTATTGGAAAATTAATGTAAATTTAAAAAAATAGTTTTAATATGGATATTATAATATTTAGTATATTATTAAAATCACATATAGCTGGGGTATTATAATCCACAACCTGAATATTTTGGTTAGCTATATTGCCTATTTTCTCCTGTTTTTAAACTAAATAATTAACAATAGCCTAAAATTTTATACGTAACAAAGCCCATTATTTCGTGCAGCAAAAGGTGCCAATTGGCAAAGGCCGCTGCCGAAGGCACAATTATATTTTGCGGTAAGTACGAACGATCTATCGAGTAAAAATCGGCGGGAAAAATTACCGGTTGTAACCCGGCTTTTTTAAAGCAAGCCGCCGCCCGCCGCATATGAAACGCCGACGTTATTAAAACGGCCGAACGAATATCGGGGTTCTTTTGCATGAGTTGAGCCGTAAACAAAGCATTTTCGCGGGTGTTATGACTTTGATCTTCCAGTAAAATTACGTTTTCAGGTACGCCAGCTTGTAATAATATTTTTTTTAATTCCATGGCTTCGGTGGAGTAAACCGATTGAATACTGCCTGAGCCACCAGAAATTATGATTTTCCGGATTTTTTTTTCATGGTACAACCAAAGAGTATGCAGTAGCCGGTCGGCTCCCCGCTCTATGTAAACCCGATCATGCGGCGACTTTTGAAGGGAAGTAATACCGGTAAGAATAATGCCGGCATCCGAAACCGGTACTTCGGCGAGCGGTTTGGGGGGTAACTCCCAGGCCAGCCATGCTTCGTTTATTAAATAAGGATTGGTAAGGACGGCCACCAGAATAGCCAGAAACTTTATAACCAAACGGCGCCGGCGCTTATTGTTGGTAAATGCTGCGTAAAATAAGAGCGCTACCAGCCAAACCACCGGTAAGGCAACGTAAAATAAAATCTTAGAAAAAATAAAAAACATGTTTGAGAAACGCCGGTTAGTAAACCCACACCAATTTACATTGTACGCAAACTACTAACTTACCTTATTATTTGGTATGGTTACTTCAGGTTTATAAGCTAATTTTTAAAAAATTTAAATTTCTGAAACTTAATTAACCGCGGATTTGGCTAGCATTAAAGTCCGAATGTAGCCCACCGGCGCATTGCCAAAACTTAAAAATTGCTCATGAAACTGCTTCAGGTTAAATTCTTTGCCTTGCTTTTTCTTCATTTCTTCGCGTAAATCATAAATCTCGGTATAACCAGTAAAGTAGCTGGATAGTTGCACTTGCGATAGCGTGGCTCTTCTCCACTTTTCACGGGCTTCGGTTTCTTCCTGAAAGCCTTCGTTTATTAATAAATTCAGGGCTTCTTTTTCGCTCATGTTTAAAACGTGTACGCTATAATCCAGAATGGCATTCAGGGTTACCCGTAAATTCCACTTGTACCAGCTTAGCCACATCTTGGGAGCATTATTGCCGTAGCCTTCTTCCAGCATCATGCGTTCGGCGTACACGGCCCAACCTTCTATCATGGCACCACTACCCAGCACGGCTTTAACCACCGAAGGCGCTTTATTGGCGTAAACCAACTGGGTATAATGGCCCGGTATAGCTTCGTGAATATTTAAAATCTGCAATTGGTAATGGTTGTATTCCCGCAAATAACTCTCGGCTTGGGCGGCGGTATAATCGTCTAAAGGGGTTACATTGTAATACGTATTGGCACTTTTATCGTAAGGACCGGGAGCCGATATAGAAGCACCGGCTACCCCGCGCATGTATTCCGGAGTAGCCCGTACTACTAAAGGTTTACTCGGATCTTGGGTTAGTAGTTTTTTCTTATTTACAAAATCTACAAGCTGCGGAATTTGTGCTTTTACCGCAATTAAAAAAGAATCGCGGGAGACGTGCTTCTCGGCAATTTTGCTCATTATTTGTTTTACACCGGCTAGGCCCGGCACCAAAGGTTTGTCCGGGAAATAAGTTGGCCAAACCTTTTGGGTTAATGCCAGCATTTGGCGGTGCAGCTCGGCTTTATGCGCTAAAGCTTTTTGGTAAACTTGCTCGGCGGTATAGCCCGATTGAATGTCGTGTTTAAATTTTTGAGTAAAAAGTTCTTTCCCAATCCGGAAGCTGCGCCCCTGCCCTTTGCGGATTGCCGGTAGTTTTTCGTTTTGTAAGTAAGCAAGGTAGCTGTTTATCTCGGTTTTGGCGGTAGCAATTCTGGAATTTAAAAAATCTTTCTCAAAAGGTTTTAAGCGGGCAATTTTTACCGAATCGGCTAAATCGTTTAACACGGTTAAAGCGCCTTTATTTTGCAGAATGGCTAATTGGGTATGTTCTTGCGTCGGATTTTTTAAATTATTTTTGGCCGCTTCGTAATAGGGCACTACGTGTTCTATTTTAAAAGAAATACTCCGCAACCGATTGGTTAAACTATCATGGCGGCCATTTAAAATTTCGGCTACGCCATTTCCAATATTATACTCGGCGGGGTTCCACTCTACGGGTTTTAGAACAGTAAGGTACCAAATGCGGCCATCTAAAAAATCATCCAGCATCCGGTAATCTGTTTGGTTGTTTTGCGATAAGCTGGTTAATTTTATTTGGTGCAGGTCGCGGCGCATGGATTCGTACGACTTTACTTCATCGGCTATGCGTTGCGGGGTTACAATTACCAGCTCTTTATCGTACTTATGATACCCCACCGAGGTAGCCCACTCCGGATTGAGCCGCCACAACTTTTCTAGTAAAGTGGCTTTTAACGCATCAAATTGCTGATCCGGGGTCGTCGTTTCACCCGATTCTTTTACTTTCTGCCGGTCGCAGGAAAAAATAAATACCGTTACAAACAACACTAAAAACAGGCGCAGACTACCTAACTTCATACAGGTCTCGAAAATAAAAATAAACTTTTAGCAACGGCCCAACACTTTATTATTGAGCCGCCAAACAGAACCGGAAACAAGAATTAATAAAACCCGAAAATTTAAAAATTTAAAAAAATCGCCGGATGAGCCACATGACTACACTCAGCAATATACTTACCAGAATCATACTGGTGAGTGGTGCGTAAAATTTAAAATTAGGTTTTTCAATTCGGATATCGCCCGGCAAATGGCCGAACCAGCTAAGTTTATTGCCAGTCAGCCACAACAGCAAGCCAAAACCAACAATAACTAAACCTACCAAAACCAGATATTTACCTAAAGGCTGCATACTACTTAAAATAAGTACAAGTAATTACGGGGCGCAAAATATTTACTGAACATACGCAGAATGCTGCTTATTAGATATTAGCGTACAGGCTGAAATCAGAATATAAATTTTGCTCCGATGGCCAGCGATAGTATATCTGAAGGCTTTAAAGATTTATTAGTTACTACACTTAGTACGGCCAGATCATGGGTTCCTGCCTCCAGGTAAGATTTTACTGTTTTTATACCGGTAAATGCATATTTTTCGCTAACCTTTTTACTTACGGCCGTGCTGATAAATGGAATTAACCGGAAACTGGTCGTCCAGAAATAATAACCATCCGGATAGTGTTTTGGCAGAGAGGTGTAAAACTGCGGGCCCAAAGAATAACTAATGCCCAACCCAAACTGAAAAGGCTGCCAGGAGTAACGGGAGTTCAGCCTTTTTTTCCAGCGCGCGTACGTAAATTTTCCGGTTAAAGAATGAATACTAGTACCGGCCTCAAAGCCGGGCGTAAAGCCGTACAAAAAATCCAGGTCTATTTTATCATCTTTTAACATATACCCAAACCCCGCCGATAAAAACCCGATGTTACCCGCAAACTGCAAACTTACTTGTTGGGGTATGTACCATTTTTGTTTAATTACAATAGAATCAGCCTTTTGAGCCAGGCTGGTAGAGCTACCCGTTACTAGTAAAACCAAAGCCAGAACTAAATATTTCATTTTCATGGCTTAAAACTTAATCCGTTCAAAACTTACTTTTTCCCCGATTACCGTTACCACAATAAAATTCCGGTTCTGAATGGTATCGGCCACCAGGTAATATTGTCCATCGTTAAATGGCTGGCCAAACCGAAAGCTGTGCTGGTGCCCGTGAATAGAATAAGCCACCTGATGAGTACGGATTAAACGGGCAAACTCAGGCGTTAAATCCTTGTCAAAATCGGCATCAAACGGCGGAACATGCGATACCACAAAGGTATTTTGGTATTCTGATGAACGAACCAGGGCTTGCCGCATATAATCCATATCCGGAACCGGATAATCAAACTCCAACGAATTCGTATTTAAAAAAACAAAATAATTGCCGGCTATCTCAAAAGTAAAATCCATGGGACCGTACATGGCTTCGTAAATTTTTACGCCGTTTGCTACACAATCGTGGTTGCCGATTACGGCCAGGTAGGGCATGGTAAACTTATTTGTGCGGGCCACCTGCCAGCGGTATTCTTCTTGTAAACCAAAGTCGGTTAAATCGCCGCAGTTTATAGTAAAATCAATGCGGTGCGTAGTTCTGGAATAATTATTTATGGCTTTTACGGCATCTTCCAACTCATCGTAATACCGCTGGTTATCTGAGAGTACCGCAAACCGTAACGTATCTTGCGGCTGCAGTTTTAAGGCGGCAATCCGGTCTAAATTCTTTTTATTTAAATTTCGCTGTTCTTCTTTTAAATGAACTTGGTACGGACTAAAATCGAATTTTTCGCAACCGCCACTTACCAGCAAAAACCAACAACTTAGCCAGAACAGCCACTTACGATAGGGTAATAAAGGAGGCATAATATTTAAGCAAAAAAACAAAAGTGCAAGAGACTTGCCTTTTAGTAAGTTTAACCAAGTTAAACCTGATTTGTTTTTTAAGTTTTTCCTAAAGAATAAAGCTGATTTTTAATCAAACTGAAAAACAACTTTACCGTCTTCGTTTATTTTTAAAATAGCGTCGAACTTATTTCCGGTTTTGGGGGATAAAAATCCTTTAATTTTCGGCGTTTTACCTTTTACCAGTAAATCGGCTACATGCTTATCCGTTAAAGTTTTGCTGGCTATAACAAAAGGAATAATAAACGAACAACCCTCCCGAAAACGGCTGCAGCCGTAAGCCGAATTGCCTTTTAAAATTTTCCCGAGGCGGCATTTAGGGCATTGTTCAAACGGGTCGGCGCCGGCTTTCTTTTCGGCAACTTGCGGCTTTAAGTTTAAGTTTTCGTCGAGCATCAATACCGCATCCATTTTATCGGAACTGCCGGATAGGAGCAACCCTTTTAATACCGGGGTTTTTCCTTTTTTCAGTAAACTGGCCAGGGCTTTAGCGGGTATTTCTTTACCGCCAAATTGCAGGGGTAACCTAAAACCGCAACCTTCTTTCCAGCGCGAGCACCCGTAAGCCTGCGAGCCTTTTAAAACCTGACCGCTTTGGCACGCCGGGCAAGTACCGTAACCAGCGGTGGGCTCCGCTCCTGCTTTCTTTTTTAAATTTTTCTCTTTGGCTTCCGTTGGCTTGGCTGTTGGCGCAGCGGAACTACTTACGGGTTTGGGCTCCAGGGTAAGTACGGTACGGTCGATCTTTACTTCCTGCACCATTTCGTGCACCAAGTGCTTTAACTCCGTTAAAAAAGCCTCCGGCGAAAAGCTGCCGTTCTCAATCTGCCGTAATTTTTTTTCCCATTGGCCGGTTAGCTCCGGCGATTTAAGCGTTGGGTTTTTGATTAAGCCAATTAAATCAATGCCCATGGGAGTAGGTATAATTTTCTTTTTTTCTTTCCGGATGTACTCCCGCTTAAATAAGGTTTCGATAATGGCGGCCCGGGTAGATGGGCGACCAATGCCGTTTTCTTTTAAAGCTTCTTTTAACTCTTCGTCCTCAATTTGACGGCCAGCGGTTTCCATGGTGCGGAGCAAAGTGGCTTCGGTGTAATCTTTGGGCGGACTGGTCATTTTCCGGTCGAGTAAAGGTTGATGCGGCCCGTGTTCGCCTTTTAAAAAAACCGGTAAAATAGCGGTTTCCTCTTCTTTCTCCGGGTTATCGCCTTCGCCGGACGATTTTTTTTGATTTTCTTCTTTTTCGTAGATAACGCGCCACCCTGGCTCCAGAATCTGGCGGCCTTTGGCCCGGAACGTATACTTGGCTATTTCGGCAGTAACGGTTGTATTACTCACAATACAATCGGGGTAAAAAGCGGCCAAAAAGCGCTTTACTATAATATCGTACACGCTGGCTTCCGGACCGTACAAATTGCCGGCGCCGGCACCGGTAGGAATAATAGCGTGGTGATCGGTAACTTTGTTGTTGTTAAATACTTTGTTGGTTTTCCGGATTTTCGATTGCAGCAAAGGCGCAGCTAAAGCCTGGTAATTTGTTAAACCCTGCAGAATGCCAGGAATTTTGGGGTACATATCGTCTGGCAAAAAAGTGGTATCTACCCGCGGGTAAGTAACTACTTTTTTCTCGTATAGGCTTTGCACCGTTTTCAAAGTATCGTCGGCCGACAACCCCAGTTTATTATTGCACTCAATTTGCAAAGAGGTTAAATCAAAAAGGCGCGGCGGGCTTTCGGTGCCTTTTTTAGTTTCAATTTCCGTAATGGTTAATTCTTCGGGCAGAATGGCATGTAAAATAGCCTGGCCTTTGGCTTCCTCTAAAAATTTACCGGTAGTGCTGGCAAAAGTAGTTTCGCGGTAAACGGTTTTTAACTCCCAGAAAGGCTCCGGCTTAAAATTCTGAATTTCGTGGTAGCGGTTTACGATCATGGCCAGCGTGGGCGTTTGCACCCTGCCTAACGATAAAAGCTGCCGCCCTTGCGCGTATTTAATCGTAAATAAACGCGTGGCGTTAATTCCCAGCAGCCAATCGCCGATAGCCCGGCTTTTACCCGCCTGGTACAGTAAATCAAACTCCGAGCCTTCTTTTAAATTTTGAAAACCTTGCCGGATGGCTTCTTCGGTAAGCGACGAAATCCAGAGCCGTTTAAAAGGTTTCCGGAATTTAGCCTCCGTTAGTACCCACCGTTGAATTACCTCTCCTTCCTGGCCGGCATCGCCGCAGTTAATTACCAAAGTAGCTTGCTCCAGTAATTTTTTAATTATTTTAAATTGTTGTTCTACGCCTTTGTTTTGCAGCAACTTAATACCGAAATTATCGGGCACCATGGGCAACTCGTGGATGCTCCAGCGTTTCCATTCGGGCCGGTAATCTTCGGGCTCGCGCAACTGGCAAAAATGGCCAAAGGTCCAGGTTACCTGGTAACCATTGCCTTCGTAATAACCGTCTTTTTTAGATTTGGCGCCAATTACCTGCGCTATTTCGCGGGCAACACTCGGCTTTTCTGCAATACAAACTTTCAACTTCCAGGTGGTTCTGCTTTAACGTTCCGCTTTTAACGAATTGCAAAAATACGGCTTCTGTTTTTAAAATACGTAAACCATCCCCGATATAATATAACCGGGCCTGAAAACAAAAAGGGCATCTGGTAGTGATGCCCCTTTTAAAACAAGAAATTAATGAAAGGTTATAATTCGTTTACCGGATTAAAAAATGAGCTTCTTTAACCTGGGTATTGGTGCGGTTATCCATTAAATTAAAACGCAGCAAATAATGGCCCGGCTCTAAACCTGTCGTATTTAAAGTAGTGTCAACAATTACCGGATTGGTTTTAGGAAACTTTTTGTAGCCCCAGATAACCGGCGAAGCTACGCCCTGCGATATTTTAAGCACTTGCACTTCCATTTCTTTAATCCGGTCTTTATCGCTGATAACAGATTTAATCGGAATGATTTTGCCGCGGTTAAACAAACTATTATCGGCGGGCGCTTGCAACTGAATAGCCGGGGCTGATCCATCCGGTGCCGTATCCGAGTCGTTTAAGAGTTCGGTGCAGGCACTAAACAGCCCCACTCCTATTAAAATAAAAAAGCTAAAAAGTAATTTTTTAAAAATTTGCATCATTACTAAACTTAATCGGGTTCTGAATTTTAAAACTTTGATGATCTAAATTGCATTTTTAAAGCAAGCCATTATGCCACCCTTAAATGTTGCTATATAGCATTATAGCGGGTTTACACCGCTATACTTTCGCCGCGCAACCAGCCGCCGCACCAGCTCTACTTTTGATTGTTTTTATTAATATTTAACAACCATGCAATAAAAACCTTTATTCAGAGGTATTTAGTTTTATCTAAGCGCTAATTTTTTAAAAAATATCTTTACTTATAGCTAATTCTTTAAATATTAATATAACCAACAAGGCATTAGCAGTTGAACATTTCTAATTTATTTGTCGTACACAGAAATCCAATCGGGGTAAGGCCGATTGGTAAATTAATTGAACTATTAACTAAATACATGTCAATTATGAGAACTTACGAAGATTCAGATCCATCATCATTCAATAGTTTCCGGAGCGGAAACGAAAACCCAAGACGCGATAATTCAACCCGTAACGAATTTGGTACGAACCAGGCCAGTATGCGCCAAGGTTCTAACGAAGGTACCTCAGACCACTGGTCTAATTCGGGTCCTAATCAATATTCAGCTTACCAGCCTTTTAACCGGCAAAACGATCAGCAAAACAATAATTGGTCGCAAAATAACCAACGGTATAACCGCGATCAATTTGATAATAACCGGCAATATAACCAAGGCCATTCTTCCGGCTTTGGCAATCAGCAATCCAATTTCCGGAACGATAATAACCGCTTTAACCAGCACAACGAACACCACGACTGGCAACGGTCACAAAACCGGAATAACAACGACGACCGCAACTTTTTTGAACGCGCCGGCGACCGGATTCAGGATACCTGGAACCGCTGGACCGACGACGATGATAACAACAACTTTAACCGCGGCTTGCAGCAGTTCCGGAACCAAAACCAACATAACCAATCACGGTTCAACAATTTCGACCAAAACAGCACCCGGCATTCGTCGGATTACAACAACCAGAACAATTTTAACCAAGGCCGCAGCTTTGATTCAGACCGTTATCAAAACCGCCGCAACCAGCACGAAGACGAAGGATTTTTCGACCGGATGGGTAATAAAATTAGCCAGGCTTGGAATAATTTTACCGGCGATGATGAAGAACGCCGCTACCAGGAACGAGGCAACATGAACAGCCAGCACCACTGGAACAATACGTTTAACCAAAACCGGGGACATCAGGAAGATAATCCGCGCCGGAATTTTAACCGCAACGATGGCCCTCCTTATAATTATGGCTCTTCTTCGGAGCGCGATTATGAGTGGTAAAAATTAAAAAATTTAAAAAAGAAAAAGCCTTGCATCAGAAATGCAAGGCTTTTTTGTTGACTCTGAATTTAAAAATTTAACAATGGGAAATAGATTTATGAAAATCAGGCTGTAATCTTTAATCTGCTGGCTTATTAAGCTTTGGCTGGTTCGGTTTCGGTAGCCGCTAGTTGCCCCTCTTCAACTTCTAAAGGTAAGTGGTAGCTGGCCGCGTATTGTCTAAAATCTTCCGGCGACCATTTTACGTCTTTTAAAATACCGTTAGCAATGTCGTAAACCAAACCGTGCAAACGCAGGGGTTTACCGGCGTTTATTGCATTTTGCACAATGGTAGTTTTGTACAAATTATTAACCTGCTCAATTACGTTTAACTCCACGGTTCTACGGAAACGAGCGTCTTGATCCGTTATTTCGTTTAATTCATCCTGGTGATTACTAATTACATCTTTAATATTGCGTAACCAGTTATCAATTAATCCATACTGTTGGTCGCCCATGGCCGCTTGTACCCCGCCGCAACCATAGTGGCCGCACACAATTACATCCTGCACCCCCAGCACCTCTACAGAGTACTGCAGCACCGATAGTAAATTTAAATCGGTATGTACAACCACGTTGGCAATATTGCGGTGCACAAACATTTCGCCGGGCTCGGTACCAGAAACGTTGTTGGCTGGTACCCGGCTATCGGAGCAACCAATAAATAAATAACGCGGTTTTTGTCCTTTAGCTAAGTTTTTAAAATAGTTGGGGTCGTTCTGCATTTTTTCAGCAACCCACTTGCGGTTATTTTCAAATATTTTTTCCATAATAATCAGTCAGGTTAGGTGTTTTTTAATGGGCATTGGTTGAAACTACTTCCGGTATGTCTTTTAAATGTACCTGGATATTGCGCTCTTTGGCATTTACCTTAAAGCTTTGAATGGCATCCAGCACATCGTAGTCAATGAAAGTAGATTTTGAGCCATCTACGATTACTTCGCAGTTATCGGGCAGATGGTGTAAGGTTAATAGAATACTGGCTTTATTTAAAAAACTAACGTTTTCGCTTAATTGTAACCGGATAACTTCGTTTTGATTGTGGTTTTCTTTATGAAAAAAGTAAGGCGTTTTGTAATTGGCTTTCAGGATAAAGAATACACCAACCGCTAAACCAATAGATATACCTACCAACAAATCAGTAAATAAAATAGCCAGTACGGTTACAATAAACGGTATAAATTGCTCCCAACCCAGTTTAAACTGGCTGATGTACAGGCTGGGTTTGGTAAGTTTAAAACCAACTAACAACAATACCGCTGCTAATGCCGATAATGGTATTTGGTTTAAAAATGCCGACAAAAATAATACGCTAATGAGCAATAAAACCCCGTGTATAAAGGCAGAAAGCTTGGTTTTACCGCCAGAGTTTATGTTGGCTGAGCTTCTTACAATAACCGCTGTCATGGGTAAACCGCCCAGCATACCGCTGATAAAGTTACCTACCCCTTGGGCTTTTAATTCGCGGTTAGTAGGGGTAACGCGTTTCATAGGGTCTATGCGGTCTACCGCTTCTACGCTTAATAAAGTTTCCAGCGATGCAATAATGGCAATGGTAATGGCTAAAATATATACATCCGGGTTCTGGAAGGCTCCCCAGTTAGGCATACTCAGTTGGCCCACCAACTTATCCCAGGTATTCATTTCGGGTAATTGCACCAGGTGTTCGGCACCTACAACCAGGTTAGGAGCATTTAAATTATAAAAGAAATTTAGTCCTAATCCGATTATAACGGCAATAAGGGCCGAAGGCACAAATTTAAACAGTGCGTATTTTTTCAGGCGCGGATTGTCCCAGCCCAGCATAATTAATAAAGATACAAAGCCAATAATTAAAGCGCCTACTTCGATGTGCTCAAAGGCATAGCCCAATTCGGTAAAAGTATTCCGGCCATCAAACTGGAAGAATTCCATTTCGCCGAAGAAATCTTTATCAGCTCCTAAAAAGTGGGGTATTTGTTTTAATATTAAAGTTAAACCAATAGCGGCCAACATACCTTTAATAACACTGGATGGGAAATAATGCCCGATAATGCCTGCTTTTAAAAATCCCAGCACTAATTGCAGCACACCCGCAATTACCACAGCTAATTGAAAAGCTTCGAAAGACCCTACTTTGTTAATGCCGTTTAAAACAATTACGGTTAGTCCTGCTGCCGGCCCACTCACGCTCAACGATGAGCCGCTTAGTAACGAAACTACCACACCGCCCACTACGCCGGCAATAATGCCCGATAATAAAGGAGCCCCCGAGGCTAGCGAAATTCCCAAACACAAAGGTAGGGCTACTAAAAATACCACTAGTCCGGCGGGCAAGTCGCTCGAGAGGTTTTTAAAAATACTCTGATTTTCGGATTTCATTTTTAACTCCTCCGTTTGCTTTTTATATAAGGATGGCATTGTTTATCTAGTTTTATACTTTCCCTGGCAAACTTAGCAGCACTACATTAAGGTGGAATTAAAAGGAAATTAAAATGAGATTAAAAAATGGTGGGAAGGGAAATCAACACTTCTGTTCCTACGTTCAGTGCCGAATTAATTTGAATGTAACCTTGGTGTACTTTGATAATTTTTTCGGATAAAGGTAATCCAATGCCATGTCCCGAAATATCGCGCACATTATCGGCCCGGAAAAACGGAACAAACACGTGCTTCATATCTTCTTCCTTAATCCCAACGCCACGGTCTTTCACTTTTAGCTGTAATTCCCTATCGGTTACGTTGATAATAGCAGAAATTAAACCTTGTTTCGGTGAAAATTTGCAGGCATTTTCTAAAACATTTATAACGGCGATCAGCAACAAGGGTTCGTTGGCATAGCAAAATAACTTGCTTTCGTCTTCGGGTAAGTTTTCGAAGTTAATTTCAATATTGGCGTTGGGGTGCCGTTTCTGTATTTCTTCCGTGGCCGTATAAATTATTTCATCAAAACGCACCTTATTTAACATGATTTTAGAAATCTCGAAGCTTGCCTGGGCAATTTGCAGCAAGCCGTTAGAAAGTTGCGTTAAAAGTTGTGCTTCTTTTAAGGTGGCCCACAAAACGCGTTGGTATTCTTCGTTGGCGCGTGGTTTCATTAAAGCTACTTCCAATTCCCCGATCATGGCGGTTAAAGGTGTACGGAGTTCGTGCGAGGCATTGGAAAGAAAAGTTTTTTGCATTTCAAAAGCTTGCTCCAGGCGGTCCAGCATTTTGTTAAAAGTAAGCGCTAAATGCGACAATTCGTCTTTGCCGTTGGCATCGGTCAGGCGCAGGTGCAAATCCGAAGCGCTAATGTTTTCTACTTCGCGCACTACTTTGGTAATAGGCCGCAAGGCTTGTTTCGAAAATAACCAACCCGCTGCCAACACAATAACATTAGCCACCAGGCAGCCCATTAATAAAATTAAGCGCAACTCCAGCAACTGCTGCCGGCTGTTTACATCAATAGAAGAAGCAATAACTAAATACAACTCCTGGTTTTTGTTGTCGCGGTACTGAATACCTACTAAGTGCCGACCATTTACTAACTGCACTACTTCTTTGCCCTGGCGCAGCTCGGCTAATAACTCGGTGTTTACCGGCAAAGTATCTTCGCCTTCCTGAAACACCAAGCGCCCGTGCTGGTCGAAGACATAAACAATTTCGTGCGGCAACGTTTGATTGTATTGCCGCAAGATGCGGCGGTAGGTTTCCTGGCTTACCCGGTTAGCATCGAGGTACACGTGGGCTACAATATTGGCGCGATTTTTTAAATTTTGCCGAAAATCGTTTTCCTGATACAACGCTACAAACACGTAAATAAACAGCGAAAACAAGATGAGGATAAATGAAAAAATACCCGCGAACTGCAGGGTTAATTTCGTGCGAATGGTCATTTACTTCAGGTTTCTTTAATAACGTACCCCATACCTACCAGCGTGTGAATTAACTTAGTCGCATGATCTTTATCAATTTTCTTACGCAAAAAGTTAATGTACACGTCGATTACGTTGCTGCCCGTATCAAAAGAAGTTTCCCAAACGTTTTCAATAATATCTACCCGCGAAACTACCCGGCTTTTATTGCGCATTAAATACGAAAGCAAGGCAAATTCGCGCGCGGTTAAGGTTATGGGTTGGTTATTGCGGGTTACTGTTTTGCGAGCCATGTCTAACTCTAAATCAGCAATTTTTAAAATTTCGGTACTGGGGAAATCATTTTTACGCCGGGTAAGCGCCCGGATGCGGGCCAGTAATTCCTGAAACTCAAATGGTTTTACCAAATAATCGTCGGCGCCGGCATCTAAGCCTTCAATTTTGTCGGTGGTGTTACCCAAGGCCGTAAGCATTAAAATAGCCACCGAAGAATTTTGCTGCCGGATTGCTTTACATACTTCCAGCCCGTTTAACTGCGGCAAGATAATATCCAGAATAATTAAATCGTACGGTTTTTCCAGGGCTAGGCGTTTACCAATAAATCCATCATAAGCTTGATCTACGTCGTAGGATTGTTCTTCTAAACCTTTTTTTATAAAAGAAGCTACTTTGGGTTCATCTTCAACTAAGAGTATTTTCATAGGCCAGGCAACCTTTATGGGTTACAATTCAAGGTAAAACTTATTTACAGGATTAAGTAACCGCCAATATACGGCAAATGTTCTCAGTTTATCGCAAATGAGGGAGCTGCTGGGTACTACTTTTGCTCTTATGATCAGTAATTTTTATTTGACTGCTTTAAACTAGCGGCCGCAAAATGCGCACAAATTGCCTGTAATTACCTGAAAATATCTTTTTTTAAAATCCGACATTTTTAAATTTTTAAAATTCCTTGGGATTAAATTCTACATCATGAAGGCTTAAAATAGCTTACTCCCGATAAAAGTAAAGGGGAACTAACTACAGGCTAGTTCCCCCATAATTTTTATTAAAAAGCACAAACAAACCCACACTTTATAACTCAAACGTAAAGCCTTTTTCTTTTAATTTCAGGTAAATGCTAGAATTAAAACGGTACAAGCGCGCAGCCCGGTGGGCTACGCCAATCTGGGTTTCGTCGAGTTGTTCGAGCAAGTTCATTTTCAGCAGTTTTTTCCGGAAGTTGCGGGTATCAAAGGTGGTGCGTAGTACGGCTTCGTAAAGCTCTTGCAGTTGCGTTAAAGTAAATTTTGGCGGTAACAACTCAAAGCCAATAGGCTCGCTGCGCACTTTACTTTGCAAATGCTGCAAAGTAACGTTTAAAATATGCTTATGATCAAATACCAATTCGGGTAAATCCGCGATATCAAACCAATTAATTTCGCTGGCATCGGGACCAGCTTTTAAATCGTCGGTGCGGTATTTAATCAGGGCGTAAAAAACAATGGTAATAACCCGGCGCCACGGAAAGCGGTTTACCTGCCCAAAAGCTTGCACTTGTTCCATAAAAACGTTCGACATGCCCGTGGTATCGTGTAAGGTACGCATGGCCGAATGTTCTAATTCTTCCGAATCGAGCACAAAGCCCCCTGGCAAAGCCCATAAGCCCGGCGAGGGTTCAATGTTTCGTTTGAGCAGCAACACTTTTAATTTGCCATTATCGAGGCCAAAAATCACGCAGTCCGTAGAAACAGAGGGAATAATATCTTCAGGTTTAAAATTTAAAATTGAACCGGCAAACTTTGTTTTTACCATAGTAATACGTGGAGATTAATTGCTTAAACACTGAGTACCAGTATTTATTTTTTTTATGTGGTTGTAAATAAATGCGGCGTTTAAATTATTATAATTTTTAAAATATACGCGCATCAGCCGGTTAAAATTACGTTTTAAAAATTGGAATAATAAAGATTTAATTTTAATATTGTATCTTTTACAATAAGCCTTACAAGACAGTTAGTTTATCCTTAAATAATTGCTCATCCGGAATTATTAAATGTAAATTTTTATAACTAGGTTTAACGCCTTTTTCAACTACTCTTTAATTAAAAAGTAAACACAAACTTTAAAAAGATAAAAATGTATTTCTACTGGTGCGGGAAATACCCGGCCGGCAATTCTAAGTTTACATTTTTTCTGATATAAAAACGCGATGTATTTATTAGGATACGACATTGGCTCTTCTTCGGTAAAAGCAACATTAATTAATGCAGAAACTGACGCCGTTTTACGCTCAGCTTTTGCGCCCGCCCAGGAAATGGGCATGATTGTAAAACAAGAAGGCTGGGCCGAACAAGACCCTGAACGGTGGTGGCATTACCTGAGCGAAGTAACGCACCAGGTTATCCGCGAAAGCCGCATCCAAGCCTCTGACATTAAAGCCATTGGCATTGCTTACCAAATGCACGGCCTCGTAGTAGTAGACCAAAACCAACAAGTGCTGCGCCCTTCCATTATCTGGTGCGACAGCCGGGCGGTGCGTTATGGCGATAAAGCATTCCGGGAAATAGGCGCGGAAACTTGTTTATCATGCTATTTAAATTCGCCGGGTAATTTTACCGCTTCCAAGCTAAAATGGGTAAAAGAAAACGAACCGGAAATTTTTAAAAAAATAGATAAGTTTATGTTGCCCGGCGATTACATCGCCATGAAGTTATCGGGCAAAGTACAAACCACGGCTTCCGGTTTATCCGAAGGTATTTTGTGGAATTTTCAAAAGAATGAACCTGCCTTCGATTTACTCGACTACTACGGCATTCCGGCCCAACTTATTCCGGAAATTGTACCTAGCTTTGGTTTACAGGCCGAAGTATCCAGTAGCGCAGCGGCAGAATTAGGTTTAGCAGCGGGCACGCCCATTGCTTACCGGGCCGGCGACCAACCCAATAACGCTTTTTCGTTAAACGTACTGCACCCCGGCGAAATAGCCGCTACGGCCGGTACTTCCGGGGTAATTTACGGCGTAAACAACCAGTTTACGTATGATCCGGAGTCGCGGGTAAATACTTTTTTACACGTAAACCATACCACCGAGCAACCCTCTACGGGTACTTTACTGTGCGTAAACGGCACTGGTATTTTAAATTCGTGGCTGCGGAAAACGGTATTTACTTCCGAGAAAGCCAACGCCAGCTACAGCTACCAAGAAATTAACGACTTAGCCCAGGCCGTACCGGCCGGCGCCGAAGGCCTTTTGATCTTACCTTTTGGAAACGGAGCCGAACGTTTTTTAAAAAATAAGCAGGTAGGCGCCCACATTGCCGGTTTATCTTTTAACCAGCACACCCCGGCGCACTTAGCCCGAGCCGCCCAGGAAGGAATTATTTTTGCCCTGCGTTACGGGTTCGATATCATGAAAAATATGCAGATTAATGCCCGCACCGTAAAAGCCGGCGATGCTAACATGTTTTTGAGCCCCTTGTTTGCGCAAACTTTTGCCACCGTTACCAATACTACTGTAGAGCTGTATAATACCGATGGTTCGCAGGGCGCGGCCCGGGGGGCTGGCGTGGGTGCCGGTATTTACGCTGATTATTCCAAAGCTTTTGCGGGTTTGCGCCGTACACGCGCCGTAGAACCCGAATTGGCCTTACAGGAACAATACGAAGCTATTTACCAAACCTGGCTCGCTGAATTACAAGTGCAACTCAACCGCATTCAGGACTAATTTTAAAAATTTTAAATTTTAGCCGTAAAATCAACTTATTAACCCTCGTTATAAATCTCCACTAAATTCCGCTTTGCAGTTTGCTGGCGGGATTTAAAATTTTTAAAATCTATTTTACATTAAAATTACTTAAATCATTAAAAACCTTAATTGTAGCAAAATATGGCAGTTAATGTAGTAACCGGATCGAAAGAATACTTTCCGAATATTTCTAAAATAGCGTACGAAGGCAAAGAATCTACCAACCCTTTGGCGTTTAAATATTACGACGAAAACAAGCTAGTGGCGGGTAAAACCATGAAAGACCATTTCAAGTTTTCGGTAGCTTACTGGCATTCGTTCACCGGCACTGGCGGCGACCCGTTTGGTCCGGGTACCCGGGAGTTTCCGTGGTCGACCAGCTCCGATACCATTACCTGCGCCAAAGATAAAATGGATGCGGCTTTTGAGTTTACCTCTAAATTAGGCTTGCACTACTACTGCTTCCACGATTTTGACATTGTAGCTGAAGGCAAATCGATTGCGGACTCAGAGCGTAACCTGCAAACCATTGTGGATTACGCCAAACAAAAGCAACAAGAGTCCGGTGTAGGTTTATTGTGGGGTACCGCTAATTTGTTCTCGCACCCGCGCTACATGAACGGCGCCGCTACCAACCCTGATTTTAACGTACTAACGTATGCTGCTGCGCAAGTTAAAGCTGCTATTGATGCAACTATTGCTTTGGGCGGACAAAACTACGTATTCTGGGGAGGTCGTGAAGGTTATATGTCGTTGCTGAACACCAATACCAAACGCGAAATTGAGCACATGGGCCGATTCCTGGCAACTGCCCGCGATTATGGCCGGAAAGCTGGTTTTACCGGTACTTTCCTGATTGAGCCTAAGCCGATGGAACCAACCAAGCACCAGTACGATTTTGATGCCGCTACTGTAATCGGATTTTTAAATAAATTTGGTTTACAAGACGACTTTAAATTAAACCTGGAAACCAACCACGCTACTTTGGCGCAGCATACTTTCGCGCACGAATTGCAGATTGCCGCTGATGCTGGCTTGTTGGGCAGCATTGATGCCAACCGCGGCGATTACCAGAACGGTTGGGACACGGACCAGTTCCCGGTAGATTTGTACGAGTTAACCGAAGCTATGCTGGTTATTCTGGAAGCCGGTGGATTAGGAAATGGTGGCGTAAACTTTGATGCTAAACTGCGCCGGAACTCTACCGACCTCGATGACTTATTTTTAGCCCACATTGGCGGTATTGATGCGTTTGCTCGTGGCTTATTAATTGCCGACAGCATTCTGCAAAAATCAGATTACAAAAAACGCCGCCAGGAACGTTACGCTTCTTTCGACAGCGGTGATGGTCAGCGTTTCGAAAACGGCGAACTTTCTTTGGAAGATCTACGAGAATTAGCTTTGAAAAACGGCGAACCGCAACAAATCAGCGGCAAGCAAGAGCTGTTCGAAAACCTGATCAACCAGTACATCTAATTTTATTAAATTTTTAACATTTAAGATAAACCCGGTGAGTTTTTCTACTTGCCGGGTTTATTTGTTTATAATTTTCAACAAAAACTACTTTAAACCATTCTAACCCAGTTTTTCTAAAAATTAGCAATTCAAAAAAGCTTTCTATATTCGCCAACGAATTTTCCTTTTTACTTCCAATTTTTTAATTTTTTTATATAAAATTATCGCTTTACCCATAGACATAACTTTAAATTCCCTTTATCTTTAAGCATAACAAACTCACACTTCCACACTTTCCTTGTTTATGAAATCAATTGACTACATCGTTTTTTTGGTGTACTTTATAATTGTATCCGGTTACGGATATTGGATTTATAGAAAAAACCGGACCGGGCAAGCCGACTCAAAAGATTACTTTTTGGCCGAAGGCTCTTTAACCTGGTGGGCCATTGGTGCTTCCTTAATTGCATCTAACATTTCGGCGGAGCAATTTATTGGTACTTCCGGTTCGGCGTTTGCGCTGGGTTTAGCTATATCTACCTACGAATGGATGGCTGCTGCCACCCTGGTAGTTGTGGCAGTTTTCTTTATTCCCATTTACCTTAAAAACCGAATTTATACCATGCCCCAGTTTCTATCGCAGCGCTACAACGACGCGGTAAGTACCATTATGGCGGTATTCTGGTTGTTGGTATACGTTTTCGTAAACTTATCATCCATCCTGTACCTGGGCGCTTTAGCGGTACAAACCGTATCTGGCATTGACTTTTACTACTGTATGTACGGTTTAGCCATTTTTGCGATTTTTATAACCCTGGGCGGCATGAAAGTAATTGGTTATACCGATGTTATTCAGGTATTTGTATTGGTATTGGGTGGTTTAGCCACTACTTACCTGGCCCTGGATTTAGTAGCTACTACGTTAGGCAGCAGCGGCGCCTGGGAAGGTTTGGGCTTTTTGCGCAAAGAAGCCGCCGACCACTTTAGCATGATTATCTCGGAAGGCGAGTTAATGATTCCGAATGGGCAAGGTGGTACCCGCGATGCTTACATGGATTTACCCGGTCTATCGGTATTAATTGGCGGGATGTGGATTGTAAATTTAAATTACTGGGGCTGTAACCAATACATTACCCAACGTGCCTTAGGTGCAGATTTAAAAACAGCCCGAAGCGGTTTGTTGTTCGCAGCGTTCTTAAAATTAATGATGCCGATTATTGTGGTATTGCCCGGTATTGCGGCTTACGTACTCTTCAAAAACGGTCAGTTCCAAACCGAAATGGCGAACGAAGCCGGTCACGTTATTCCGGACCATGCTTACCCCGTTCTATTAAACTTATTACCTGCTGGCTTAAAAGGTTTATCATTTGCGGCTCTTACCGCCGCCATTGTGGCTTCCTTAGCCGGTAAAGCCAACAGTATCTCTACGATCTTCACCTTGGATATTTACAAGAAGTTTTTTAACCGCAATGCTTCCGAAACCAAGCTGGTTAACTTTGGTAAATTAGTAGTGGTTGGAGCTTTTGTGGTAGCTATTCTGGTAGCGCCGGTGTTACGTAATTTAGATCAGGCTTTCCAGTACATTCAGGAATATACCGGCTTTATTTCGCCGGGGGTATTTGCGATTTTTGCCTTAGGTTTCTTCTGGAAACGTACTACTGCACCGGCTGCATTAGTGGCTGCCGTATTAACCATTCCATTATCTACTTTCTTAAAATTCCAATTTCCCGAAATTCCATTTATTGACCGAATGGGCATCGTGTTTTTAATTTTAGTAGCCTTAATGGTAATTATTACGCTAATGGATCCGAAGAGCAAGAACAATCCGAAAGGTCTGGAAATCGATGCTTCCATGTTCAAGACTTCTTCATCTTTTGCGGTGGGGGCTGTGTTAATCTGCGGTATTCTGGCCGCTTTATACACCATCTTCTGGTAAAATTAAAATATTATTTTAAAACAAAAGAGCACGGCTGATAACAGCCGCGCTCTTTTGTTTTAAAGCAAATAAAGAAGAAATAAGTTTACTAAAGTATTATTTTTTAAATATATAATTTTAGGCATACATCTTGAATATCGTTGATTTAACCCAAGATCAACGATATGACTAAAACATTTACCTTTTTATTACTATTTGTTTCTTTTTCCACTTTTGCCCAGGTTAAAATGGAGTGGAAAAAAGATGTGGTACTTTCTAAAAGCGACTTTAAAGGCCAGGCACCTCAAAATTCTATTGCAGGGGTACAACGCCATTACTTAGCCGCCAATCTCGATTTTAGTTATGCCATGAGCAATTATGAGTTTATGCTGACTAAAAACTTCAACAAATTTGTGACGGCTTCTTATAACCCCGCAACTTCCTGGATAGAAGAAGGTAACAAAACGGACTTAATCTTAAAAATGGCTCAACTGGACTTTGATCTACTGGAGCTTTATGCCCGCAAGTACCGCCAGCGGTTATACGAAACTAAAAACGCACTTTCGGCTAACAACTTTTTTCAGCAAGCCCACGATGAATTAAATGCTGAAATGATAAAAAGACAAGCCGATATACAAGCTTTAGTTACGGATTCAGAAAGCAACCTGGAAGAGCAACATGATTTAATTAAAAAAGAAGTAGAAGTGCTGGCCGATTTTTGCAAAGAATGCAAACCAGCCAAAAAGAAAAAGTAGTTTGCTTATATCTATTTAAAAATATAATTACTTCTCAAAAAGAAACCCCAAGTTATCCAGCTTGGGGTTTCTTTTTAATGAAAGAGGGTCGCCTCTGGTTTCCTTCTAAAAAAATACTTTTTTAGTTGAAACTTGATCTTTTATGACTTAGTAAAATTTTGAAATTTATCTCGCTTGAACAAAGCCAGGCGTAAACTAATGATCGTGCGCGGCACAAGCGTCTAGCAACTCCGCTACTTCCGGAATAGTAAAACGTTCGTTGTTGTTGCCAAAGTTAGTTTGCACAAAATTCAACAGGTTCGTTATTTGGTCGGGAGTTAAATCTTCAGCGCCAGGCATTTTCTGCTGGTATTGCTGGCCATTTACAACCATCGCCTCCGCCGTACCGTGTTGGATCAAACACGGCAATTCTTGACGATGTTTTACTAAATAATCCGAATTAGTTAATGGCGGAATCAGTCGTCGTAAACCGTTTCCATCCGGCATATGGCAGCTTTCGCAATGTTGCACATATAATTGTTTCCCGCTATCCGAATCAGCGGGGGCACAACGTAACCAGAAAAATGGCACAAGCCCTGTTAAAATTATAACCGATAATTTAATTTTTTGCATGCTGCGACTCTTCGGCTAATAATAGTGGGATATCTTGTATTAATTGATCTACTTGTTCCGGAACGGTACCGTGGTAAATGCCCCGCACGTGCCGGTTAGTATCTACCAGAATAAAGGCCCCGCTGTGCACAATCCCACCCGGCTCTTTTTCATCTTCCATCGCCGAAACCATGTACTTGGCCGCTATATCGTAAATACTGTCTTTCGCCCCGGTCACGAACTGCCATTTATTGCTGCTTACGCCCAAACGCTCCGCGTAGTCCCGGAGCACCGCCACCGAGTCGTGCTCCGGATCAATGGTATGCGATAACAGCACTACTTGATCGTTATTTTTAAATTTTTCGTAAACCCGCAGCATTTGGCTTTTCATCTTGGGGCAAATGCTTGGGCAAGTAGTAAAAAAGAAATCCGAAACGTAGATTTTACCAGCCAATGTTTTACTGGTTACTTGCTGGCTATCCTGATTGATAAAAGTAAAATCCGGAATTTGATGATATAAGGTGTCATTTACAGTTTGGCCGTTTACTACTTTTTGAGTGGCTTCTCTTTCGCCCAGAATTGGTAATTTTTTGGAAGTATTATCCGTTTGAGAACAGCTAAAAAGTAAACCCAGCAGCAAAACAAAGCTAGCCCGGGAAAGTAAAAATTTTAAAAAATTGGTATGTACTAGGTGCATTGCTTCGTTTTATATTTTCTCGGTGTTACTCAGGGCGTTTGCCACTTGTTTTTTTACCTGCTCCATTTTTTCTAACTGGTCCTGCAAATAGATAGTAGCTTGCTCGGGCGCTAAATCGGTGGGGCTTTTGTATTGGTGCATCCAATCCATCATGGCCGCATCCGCATTTTTTAAATCGGTTATTTGTTGCCGGATTTGGCTAACATTTAATTGCGTGGTATCGCCATTTTGGAGGGAAGCCTTTAATTTACGCTGCCGCTGATTGATTTTATCCATTTGGCTCATTACTTCGTCGTGCACGGCTAAAACTTTTTCTTCTAACTGCTTTACTTGCTCTTCTTTGGAGGGAGCACAAGAACTGATGTTTAGCAGCAGCCACAAGATTATAAGGTAAGAACGATTCGGCATCATGCTTTATTTACTTTTAATTAAATACTTGGTCTGGTTAAAGTTGTAGCTAAACCCGAGTACTAAACGACCGGCACTGGCTGGGTGCCCGGTATCTTCTTCGTAGATGGGTAACTGAAAAGCCAGGTTGATGCCCGCATTTTTGTAGTAAATATCCAGACCCGGACCGAGCAAAGCGTTGTTCATTTTGTGTTCGCCGGTGAGTTCGCCGTTAAACTCTTCGCCCTTGGTAAACTCGTAGAAAAATTGCATTGATGGATTAATATTCCAGTTCTGGTTTACATTGTAGCGGTAAAACAAATTGGCAAAATGGGCCGAACTGTTTGCGATACTTTCTTTATAATAATTCTGGCCGTTGAGTTTGTAGCTGGAGTTAATGCTTAAACCAAATTTCTTGTAACCCGCTATGTAATTCACGTAGCCAAAGTAATCGACACTGCCTGTGCCGGTTTGGTACAACAAGGGATATCGGGCTCCTTCGGCATTGGTGCGGTAATAATGTCCGGTAGGTAACTTTACCCCGCCACCCACAATTAAACGTTGCTGCACGCCGGCCACTTCAATTTTACGTAACACGTGCACTCCGGCAAACAAGTTGATATCGCCCAAACCCGACAAAGTAGTGCGGTTGTTATTGTACTGGGTAGTATTTTGCACGTACGGCACAAAGGCGTTTAACTCAATGCGCTGATGTACAAAATACTTCGCCCGGATTTCCGTGGCCCGGTATACTTCAAAGTCCGAAGGGTTGCCGTTGTGGCTGTGCGAACCCGCCCCGCTATCTGGCCCACCTGTAAAAACTCCCGCTCCTGCTGGGAAAAATCGGGATTTTTGCTCGAAACTTTGGTAGCCGTTAAAACTACGGTAGCGGTGCAGTACGCCAATACTGCTTTGGTTATCGTAAGGCGTAATGCCCATAAAACAACCACAGATATCGCAGGCTAAACTGACTGAATTTTTAAAAAATAAGAGGATAAACAAGTATAAAATTTTCTTCATGATCAACTTAAAAAGGATCGGCAAAGCGCGGATCGGTGATAAACTTTTTGTCGGTTAAAGCGTCTAGAAAACTTAAAAGCTGTTGTTTTTCTTCCGGAGACAAGGGAATACCCGGTTGCGCATTCGCTAATACCGGGTCAAGGGTAGTCGATTTTTTAACACCCTGGCTGTAATGATCGAGCACCTGGGCCAGCGTACGGAACCGGCCATCGTGCATGTAAGGCGCGCTCACGGCTACATTGCGCAAGCTGGGCACTTTAAACTTACCCGCATCTGCCACCAATTGCGTAATAATCTGCCGGCCCGCATCTTTTTTAAAATCTGCATCTAAGCCGTTGTTGCGGAATGACAAGTCGGTAAATAAACCCGGCGTATGGCAACTCGCGCACTTGCTGTTAAACACCGCTAAACCCTGAACTTGGGTAGCCGTTAAGGCGTTGGTTTTGCCCTGCACGTACTGGTCGTAAGGCGCCGAAGCCGATACGAACTGACCCATAAATTGCGCCATGGCCCGGAACAATTGCTGGCTGTTAATGCTATCCTGATGGAAAACTTTTTTAAAAAATTTCACATATTGCGGGCTGCGGTTCAGTTTCCGGACTACGTTACTCAAGCTTTCGCCCATTTCCACAGGATTTGTTATGGGTGCCAATGGTACCAGTTCCAGGTGCGTAACTCCTCCATCCCAAAAAAATGATTTATCCCAACGCAGATTAGCTAAACTCGGCGTGTTGCGCGTTCCTAATTGGTCTTGTATGCCGTGGCTCACCGTATGATCTAAATCCGCAAAGCCGGCAAATTGTTTATGGCAGGTACCACATGATACCGTACCATCCCGGGAAAGCAGCGGATCGTAAAACAACTGGCGCCCCAGCTCAAAACCGGCTTGGCTTGGTTCGTTATCGGTGAACAGGTAAACGGGTTCGGGAAAGTGGGCCGGGTTTTTCTGTAAGTCAACGGCTGTGGGTACCTCCGGATCGGGGTAGCAACCGGCCAAAAAATTTAAAAAAATAGCCGCCAGAATCAGCCCATACTTTCTGTTTAGCAGCCAAAAACCAAACATGGTTAATTATGGATATGGTCCACCTGGAACATGTCGCGGTAATTATCCGCAATGGTTACCGAAGCCGGCCCACCCATGGTAGAGCTTAAATCAGCAAACTTGATTAGATGCGGCGACTGAAACATCTCCAGCACGTTTACTTTTAAATGTACCTGCGGCGCTTTACCAGCCGCTACCAGCATTTTACTCCCGTTTAAATTAGGCGAAATGGTGCGGATGGTGTTGTTCGGTGCTTTAAAGCCGCCAATGTGAAAAGTTAAACCGCCTTTCTCGGACTGGGGTGAGTAACCTTCCAGCTTCAGGAAAATATAACCGGTATTCCAGCTCCAGAACATGCCTAAGGCGGTGTCTAAGGCGCCGGTTTGTGCCCCCGACACATTGCGTACGCTATCCACACCCACCGTAAAAGTTAAACCCGTGTACTCGCCCGACGGTACCTCTTCCAGGGTAATCAGCTTGGAATCTGGTTCTTCCTCGTCTACCAGGTAATAGCTTTCGGGTTGCTTGTAGCTGGTGCCATCGGCTTTGGTTAATACAATATTACTGATGTAGTATTTAAAGGTAGTTATCTGAAACTGATCGCCGTTGGCATTGGTGTATTGCTGTGGATTTAAGGCTAACGCTTGGTCACCGACTACGTGGTCAAACTCCAGAGTTACTTTGCCCGTGGTAATGGGAGTGGTTCCGGGTTCGGGATCTTTTTTACAAGCGGTAAACAAAACAGCGAAAGAAAAAATAACAAGAATATATTTCAAGAATAAAGATTTCATGAGTTATTAGAAATTTATTAAATAATGAATAGCGCTATCTGTTAAGCTGGGGAACCCGCTTAAACTGCCATTTTTAAAAAAATCAGAAAGATAGAGCATACGCTCCGGTAGCTTAATTCAGGCGTAAGGTCACCCAAACGCAATTCGTTGGGATAACGAAAAATTTAAAAATTAAGCTAAAACCGTAAACTGAGGCGGATGGAAGATAAACCTGAGGTTGGCTTTTGCTACACCAGGCAGGTAGGTAAAGGTATGCTGAACGGGTAAAGGAACGGGAGTAAAAGGCAACGAAAACAAATGCTGGCAAAATAAAGTTATTTCGGCGGCGTGCTTTAAGTTAGGAGTAGTTGATTGATTTTCTTGTTGCTCCGCTTTTTGCAACTGCTTTTTCAGGTAGCATTGGCCGTTACAATGCATTTGCGGCTTGGCCTTGTTCACGCACAAAAATTCGGCGATGTAGTTTTTATTGGCCTGGTAATCCAGAACAATAAATACCTTGCTGAAGCTTTGCACCAGCATTACCAGTAAGAGCGCTATGGTAACGGTACTTTTCAAGTAGTTTTGTTTGCGGGGTAAAAGTAGAAACGGAAATTTTTAAAAAAAAGCATTATTTCGGTTTTTACCACCATGGCTTTAAGGAGTCGTGATTTCCGAGAACTGCTCGTCCTGCAAAAACGATTCATCGGTAAGCGTATGCAGAAACTTAATAATTTTCGTTTTTTCTTCGGGAGTAAGCAACAACGATTTACCTCTTACCTGGTTCGACGCTTCTATGATTAAAGGATCCAGGTTGGGGCTGGCATTGTTGATGTGGTCGTTGTAATGATCCAGTACTTCTTCCAGGGTTTTGAACCGGCCGTCGTGCATGTAAGGGGCGGTAACGGCAATGTTGCGTAAGGAGGGCGCTTTAAACTTACCGTCGTCGGTAGCTTTGTCGGTTACGACACCCCGACCTTTATCGGCAAAAGTTTCGTCTAAGCCGTTGTTGTGGAATTGCTGTAAGGTAAAAAAATCGCTGCCGTGGCAATCGCCGCAATTCCCACCGCGCAAATTCCGACTCGGGTCGGGGTGCGTGATAAACAACTGCATGCCTTCTAGTTCTTCCACGGTTAAGTTGGCTTGTCCGGCCCGGAATTTGTCGTAGCGGGAATTAGTAGAAACCAGGGTGCGGGTAAACTGGGCCAGGGCTTTCAGCATTAAATCCGAGGTAATGGTGCTGGTGCCAAAGGCTTTCTTAAAAAGGTTAGGGTACGTGCCGGTATTCTGAAGTTCGCTAACGGCTTCGTCCAGGTTCTGGTGCATTTCCAGAGGGTTCTCAATGGGAATGCGGGCTTGCGCTTCTAAAGAATTAACTTCGCCAGCCCAGTTAAAAGTTTTGTTCCAAGCCAGATTTACCAAGCTCATGGAGCTCCGGGTAGTGCTTTGGCCGTTAATGCCGGTACTCAGGGCTTTGCCGTCGGTAAAGGCTAGTTTTTGCTGGTGGCAACTGCCGCAGGAAATGGTGTTATCGCCGGATAGTTTCTTCTCGTAAAACAACCGCCGACCCAACAGAACCCCTTCTTCGGTTAAAGGATTATCGGCCGGAATGGTAGGCGGCTGAAAGCGTTCGGAAAAAGAAAGCGTGTAAGGCGTGGGCTGCGGTTCGGGTACTTCTTCGTTTTTGCCGCCGCTCGGCGAAGAACAAGCAACCGCTAATAACCCACAGAATAAATATAAAAAGTAAAGTTGCTTCACTGAAAATTTTTAAAAAATTCGGAATCTAAAGTAAGTACCTGCACTTAAATCTTACTCGAAACTTATCATTTAGCTTTTTACAAAGAGTGCGCCGGTATTTGTTTAACGCAAGTTAATCCTTTTATATTTCAAAACAGGCTATGTTAAGTCATAAACAACAATAACCCGAAACCAGTTCTTTGATTGTCTTATTTACTAAAGCACTTTTAAAAATATTTAGTTTTCCGCTAGTGCGAGCTTGTAGCTCGTACTTTGAACGATTAAGGTACGAGCTACAAGCTCGCACCAGCAGGAGACTGGCTATTGTTCTTTAGTTACCAGTATCACTATGCTAGGACTGGCGCCAGTTAAAATGAGCAGAAAACTTAATCTGTTTTCTCAACTTATAAATAATATAAAACTCCCGATACCAACTTGTTAAACTGAACAGGTTGGTATCGGGAGTTTTGAGGAATAAGCTACAATATGTAGCAATTGCTTAAAAGCGCGCGTATCAGCTACTTTTTTTAAATTTTTACTTTTTCTTACGGGCTAGCTCCAGGGCTTTGGTGGTAGTGTAGTATTTCGCCAGCATATTGGGCACCTCCCACTTCGGCATTTTACCCGTGGATAAAAACTCCAGGTACTTTTCGGTAACCTGACCAAAATGGGCTTCGTGGCCGTTGTGGTATTTTTCGGGAGCCGTAACGGTCCAGATGTTGCCGGTTTTTTCGACGGTTACGCCCGGGAAAGTAGTTTGGACCGTGGCCAAGCCGGTCTTTAAGGTTTCTTCAAAAGTTTTTAAATCAGCGCCGGCCACGGGTTCGATGTACAATACCGGTTTGTAGTTTTGCTCTTTGCCCTGCCGGATAATTAAGTTGGCCTTGGTGCCTTTCATGATGGAGAAGTGGGTATCACCGGCACCTTCCGGGGCTTCAAAATTCCAGATGACCGATACTTTGGCGTGTGTGCCTTTTAGTTGGTAATTGATTTCGCCGTTCGCGTATACGCCCAATAAAGAATCATTTAGCACGTCTTTTTTTAAAAAATCCGGATAAGAATCAAGTTGCGTTACGGTTTTAAATTGTTTAGGGGTGAGTTTGGTTTGCCAGTGGCGGGCGCTGGTTAGTTTTACATCCTTGGCATAATCAATAACCTGCTCGGGGTAAGCTTCCCATTGCACTAAATCTACCAGGTGGGTAGTTACGTCCACAATGCCTTCGCCCTGCTGCGTTACATCAAAAAACCAGGCTGGTCGTTTTAAAGGCGAACCGGATACGTATTTAAAAAAGTGATGTACGCTTTCTTTGGTAATAGCCGGATCCGCTGCCGTTCCTTTTTGCAGGGTACCAAATACCTCGGGCAGTTTCGAGAACTCGCGTTGCAACATGGTGGTAATCTCGTAACGCTCCGTCATGATGTCGTATAGCATTACTTTATTTTTTTCCGCCGAGGCAAACGCTTCTTTTAATAAATCAAAGTTTTGCGTGGTAATGGCCATGGGTTTATCGGCCAAAACATTTAGGCCCGCATCCACGGCGGCTTTAATGTATTCCGTTTTTTTCTGGTTATTGCCCGACATTACTACCATGTTGCCGGGTTTGGTCGTCAGCATTTTCTGCAAGAAATCCGGACCGGTATACACATCTTCCTGCCACTGGGTAGGACTTTCGGCGCGGGCATTATACTGGCTGATTCGTTTAAGATGTTCGTCCACGTCCTGTCCGGCCGGCGCAAACACGTGCACCAAAGGATCTACGTTGGGGTACATGGACTTTTGCACTAAAGCCGCGTGAAAATGCCCCGGATCCAAGGTCATTAACTTAATCTGACCGGTAGTAGTGGCGGTGGTATTAGCTTCTGTTTCGTTTTTATTTTCCGTATTGGTTTCTTTTTTGTTGTTAGAACAGCTAATCAAAGTGCTGATTAGTAAAACAGGTAAGGCGGGGAAAAAGAGTTTTTTCATAGAATGCATTTTATTGCCAGGATTCGAACGGGTAAATAAAAAGCTTATACCGGAGCAAATCAAATTTAACTCGCATTTAAATTCCGGAAACGTAACCGAATCAGGAGGAATAGTCTGACGAAACGCTTCTCCTATTTACCATTACACTCTTTATTCCTCAATAATTGTATAACTTAAAGTTCTGAATTTGTCGAGAGAGTCTTCGTTCACGTCCCTTATCTTTCGATCTCAGGTTGGCAAAAACTTGACAGATGATTTGTTCTAGGAAAGGTAAGTTCGGTTCGCCTTTGTAGAAGCCTCCCGATTCATAAACAACAAGTATTATCAAAAATTTTTGACGGTCATCCCGAGCTTGTCGAGGGATCTAATGGGTACCGAAATGAACGGTATTATTTAGTTTCTTCGACAAGCTCAGAATGACCATGGAATGGAGACATTTCTTTTATGCAGACTTATGTCTGATCAACAGATTCTGATCTTTGATAAGTGGAAATTTTAAATTTTCTTCTTGGTAAAGGCTTAACAGTTTGGCATTGCCGGAGGCTAACCAAACTGTTAGAAACGAACGTGAACGCTCACGTCAGAATCTATAATTCAATATACTTCCACCTGCCAAGCAGCATCACTTAGCTAAGTCATGCATATGCTTAAAAACTACACCTGAAGATCCCTTTACAGATTACCCCACTAAATATGGGTAACGTTGCGACCTGGACAGCATGCTGTTGGCTTCGTCGTCATTTTTAAATTTTTCTTTGGCGGGGTCCCAATACACCTTGCGTTTCAGCTTCATCGCAATCTGGTGAATAAGGCAGGTAGAACAGGAACGGTGGCCCACTTCCACGGGTGCAATCGGGGGCTTACGCGATTTAACCGACTCCAGCCAGTTGCCGTGGTGATCCGAACTTTCGTATAAATGAATTTCTTCCGGACCAATCTTTGAGGTCAGCAATTTGGGATTACTCGCTTCTAAGGCTTTGGTGCCGGATTTTTTGGCTACCGGGTCACTGGCCGTGGCGGCGTAATCGCCCCGGGTCACAAAGATCCAACCTTCCGTACCTTCGTAACGAATGCCGTTGGGCAATTCATTACTTACAATCATTTTCATGCCATTGTCATACAGGGCTTCCGTCCGGAAAATCCCATGCACATCCCACAAACCTTTGGCCGGGTATTCTGCCTTTCCCCATACTTCAATAGGCCCAGTGTATTCGGTATCCATGGCCCAATGGGCGCAATCGACGTGGTGCGAGCCCCAACCGGTGATCATGCCGGCACCAAACTGTTCGCAGCGCAACCAACCCGGCCGGCTGTAATCGTTTTGCGGATGCACACGCTTTTCGGTGTAATACACGTACGGCGTGGAACCCAGCCAGGCATCATAATTTAAATTTTTCGGGATTGGCATTTCTGGTTCTTCGTCGCCGGCCGGGTCGCCGGGCAAACCTACCTGTACGGTTTTTAACTGACCAATGCGGCCATTTCGCACCAGTTCGGCAGCGTACCGGAACTGCGCTGAAGAGCGTTGCTGGCTTCCAATCTGTAAAATACGGCCGGTGCGGTGCACCGCATTACTTAATGCCCGCCCTTCGGCAATGGTGAGGGAAGCTGGTTTTTGCAGGTATACGTCTTTGCCTGCTTCTACCGCGTGGATACCAATGTAGGCGTGCTGGTGATCGGGGGTGCTGATAACTACCGCGTCTATGTCTTTGTTTTGCAATAATTCCTGGTGATCGAAGTATACTTTTACGCCATCGTAGGGCTGCTTGTTTTTCTTGCTGTAATATTCGTTTACGAGTTGTTTGGCTTCATTGGCGCGTTTTTGGTCCAGATCACAAACGGCCATGATGCGGGCTTGATTGTGTTTCCAGATACCAGGCATATCGTGGCCACGCGAAATGCGGCCGGTACCAATGGCACCTATGTTTATCTGGTTGCTCGGCGCGTTTTTACCCAACACCGAGGCGGGCACAATCGTCGGAAATCCGATTCCGGCCAGGGAAGTAGCTACTGTTCCGGTGAGCGCTTTTTTTAAAAAGCTGCGCCGCGATAATTCAGAAAAATCATTCGTTGCCATGTTACAAATAGTTTTGGGGGAGAAATCAACTTATAAATTACTAATCCCGATTGAATTTAGAAGCTTTTACGGAGGATTTTTTTAAAATTCACTATGAATCTATTATTGCATAAGCTTTTTGGCAGTAGAGTTTTTAAATTTGAAGCTGTTTTGTATTTATAGAAATAGAGGCAACCTTCGCCTTTGGGGGTGTCTCCATCACCAAAACGGGATAGCTCCACAAAATACTACTCCTAAAAGCTTCTAATTGGCACTTTTAATTATTAGATTTCAAAATGCTAAACAGCTTATTTTACTCTTCTTATTGGTTCTTTTGCCTAACACCAACTTTTACTTGCGCCAATTTTTAAACTTGTGCTTATTTATAATGTAAAGTCTGTGACTTCACTCCGGCTAAAAGCCGGAAACCGCATTGGCTGCACGAAGGCAGAACTGGTGTTACTTGGAGCCGGTTCCCGTCTCCAGGTTTTAGTTCTATCTTGTTTGAGCTGGCTGAGTTTGCCTCATGGCCGGCGGGCCTCGTTTACCCCTCCCCCTGCGGGACCTCCCCTAAAAACAGGGGAGGAAATACTGCTATTCTGTTTTCTCACTCCATGCGGAATTCTGTTGCGCAGAACCGAAACCTTATATGTGCCTTACTGGCTAAACTGGTGTCGGTTGCTAGGAGCTACAGTTCTCAATTAAGGATAATACTAATGTTTAAAATTACTGGTCTCTTTATAACTATTTAAATCCTGCGAATAAATATCGCTTGTACAAAGCGAAAACTTAATCCAATCAAAGCAATTCAAAAGCTCCCCTCCTGTTTCAGGAGGGGCCGGGGTGGTAAAATCACCATAGTGGAATAGTTATTTATTGATCCTCAGGCTAAGTAAATAGTAAATCTTCCGCCGCAAAACTTAATACCGTACAGGTTCGTCGTAAGAGTTGGCGTAGGCGTTGCTAGACGTTAGTTTTTTTACCTGACCGGCTACGTACTGGATTCCTTGCCAAATGTGGCGTAAGTAAGTGGGGTCCTGGTAATCGGTTTTGGCGTGTCCCAGGGCAGTTATCCAGACGTGGCCACCATCGAAGGTTTGGTACCAGGCCGCGGGGTACAATGTGGTATATGGGCCGGCGGTATTTTTAATTTTTTCGCTTTCGGCAGCATCCGTTCTGTCCAGAACCGTTAAATCGTGGGCCATAAAGGCGCGCGCGCCGGGGTATAAATCTTTCATAAAATAGCACTCATCTTGTTTCTCCCAAACTTTAGGCAAACCCTGTGCACTGGGGTGGGTCGGATCAATCACTTGAATTTTTAAATTTTGAAATTTTGGGTGCCATACAAAGCTGCCGCCCAGCATTTGCTTAAACCAGGTCCAGTTACGTTCGGTACCAATTACGGAGTGCAAGCCCACGAAACCACCCCCCGACTGCATGTAGCGTCTAAAAGCCAGGCGTTGCTCGGGCGTATTAAAAACATCGTTGTTAGTGCTGGGGAACAACAGTAAGGTAAATTTTTTTAAATTTTCGGGCGTAAACACCGCCGGATCGTCGGATACTTCTACTTTAAAACCTTGCTGCTTGGCCATTAATTGCAAGGCCGCTACCGCCGACGGAATATTATCGTGCACGTAGCCTTTCCCGTTTTTGGTGTAGATCAAAATAGTTACATTCTTCCAGTTAATGGCCGGCTTAGCCGAAAGACCGATGGGCAACAAAAATCCGATAATCAGAACAAAAAATAAGTATTTCGTAAAAATGCGCATGGGTAATTTTAGGTTTTACTTCTTTTGATTGGAACAATGTATCGCCAAGCCAGTAGCTTTTCCGCAGAATCAGCTAGCACAACATTTCAGAAATGTAATAAAAACAGAAACAATCTTGCTATAAATTTTTAAAATTAAACCATAGCGCTAATAGTTATTTTATAGAATATGCTGTTAAACCTACTTTATTTACTTGGAGCCGGTTCCCGTCACCATGTTCTGGCGCTATCTAATTGGCAAACTACAAGTTTTGCCTCATGGCCGGCTGGCCTAGTTTGGCTCTTTCGGGCGGTTTAGCGAATCTTTCCTCGCTCCGCTGCGGAATGTGGCTGCGCCACACCGAATCGCTAGATTCGCAGAATCCGAAAGACCCTCCACAGCCAAACTGGTATCTTCGCGCTTAGCTGCGGCTTTTCCGGCTCGTCTGGTAGAAATCAATCTGTTTGATTAAAAAGAAGGAAAATGATTTTAATTGGTTGCTACTAATGACAAGAATTAACGGAATGAAGCTGCCTGGTTCTGCTTTCCCCCTCAGCAAATCCTGACAAATTCAGCTTAATACAATCTAATAATACTAAAAAAAGTAAACACGGAAGCTACTAGCAAAGACACCAGTTTGGCTGTGTAGGGCCTTCTAAGGTTGTGGTGCCGAGGCACGAGGCATTGTGAGGAACGAACAAAACAAGCTTAGACCAGCCCTACACAGCCAAACGAGGCCCGCCGACCATGAGGCAAAACTTAAAGCCAGCAAACTAGATAGCACCAAAGCCTGGAGACGGGAACCGGCTCCAAAGAAAAACTATGAATCTTACTTATTTTAACTAAGGCTTGGTACCATTTAACCTGCTGGCATAAAAAAATTCAGCCGTACTTTCCATTGAAAATACGGCTGAATTTTTAAAATTTTAAAAATACTAAGCCGGTAAAAACTTAGGCAAGTTCTTGAAACTGGTAGTAATGCTATCGATGGGATTGCCCGGGGTAACATCTTGCTCCACAAAATAATACTCCATACCGGCGGTTTGAGCCGCTTCAAAAATAGGTTTAAAATCAATGGTACCGTTGCCTACTTCGGTAAAGAACTTTTTATCGGTATTATCCATGTCTTTTACGTGCCACAGCGGGAACCTGCCTTGGTGTTTCTGGAACAAGGCAACTGGATCGTTACCGGATTTTTCGGCCCAGTACAAGTCCAGCTCCATTTTCACTAAATCTTTATCCGTTTCGTTTAACAGAATGTCGTAAGGCACTTGGTTGTCTATTTTCTGGAATTCAAAATCATGGTTGTGGTAAGCGAAAGTGAGTCCGGCTTTTTTACAAGCTTCGCCGGTTTTGTTAAACAACTCCGCGTATTTTTTATACTGGTCGATGGTTTTGCGCTCGCTCGGGAACAAAAAGGCACAAACCAAATAACTTTGCCCAGCTTCAGCGGCCATGTCTACGAGCTGCTGCATGTTGTTATTTAACGTTTGCAAGCTATCCGGCAAAGGCGCTTCTTCTTTAGCTTGGCCACCTACCAATACGTGGTTGCTCCGCACTTTCATGCCCATGCCGTCCAGCATCGACGCAAATTCTTTGGGTTTTAAGCCATAATAATGGCCTTTGGCGCCGGCCGCCGCTTCCATGTTTTTATACCCGATGTCGGCTATTTTTTGCAAAGTACCTTTCAGGTCTTTATCTAGTAATTCGCGCACGGTGTATAATTGCAAGCCAGCCGCCGGTATAGCGGCCGCCGGGGTATTTTGACTGGTGTTTGCGGTAGCCGTACTATCGGTAGAGTCCGTTTCGGAAGTAGTTTTGGCATCTTTGGTATTGCAACCCGGGAGCATTAAACTTCCCAAACCGCCCAACATTAGGGCACCGGAAGCTCTCAAAAAATTTCTTCTATTTTGCATAGTTTTTTAAATAATAGACTTATAAAAGTAATATATGTGTCGTGCTTGGCTTCTGGTCAATCATTTACCAGAAGTAAGATTTTTAAAAATTCAGCTAAAACCAAGAGAATCCCGGTTGTAGTTTATACCCTATTATCACTCAAATTATTCAACGGGTTTATTCTAAACCAGTATTCCAATCAGGAAGATGCTGGTTTATTCCGGAAATAAAAAATTTAATTTTTTGAAAGTTTAGGGCAATATGTTCCCCAAAAAAGTGTTTCCTTATCTCTTATTTTAAAAGAAAGGTATTCCGGTTTAACTAAAAGTAAGATAAGTCTGGTTGGTTTTACGCCCTGAATTTATGTTTAAATTATAAAGGCAAGCTTATCTGTAAACGGTGAAATAATTAACTCATAGAATTTAATGGATGGTAAATTAAAATACTTAGGTTGGTATCAAATTGCTGGAGGGATTCTAGGTTTATTCATAATTTTATGGACTATCTTAAATAGATCAACAGTTCCGGGCTCAACTTTAAGCATATTTTTTATAGCCATGGCTTTATATGCTTTTTCTATTTATTGCGGCAGCCTTTTAATTCAAGAAGAGACAAAAAGTAAAACTAAAATCAAATGGACAAGGATTAATCAATCTCTTCAGATTATTCATTTAAGCGCGTTTGGTATAACTTACAAATTTTACTCTGGTATCCAGCTTTCATTTGGGGTTGACCTTAGTAATAATTTTCTGATTAATTTTTTATATTCTTTATCAGGTTTTGAACTGGCTTATAGCTCAATAAGTGCAGAAATAATCGTTATGATCAATATTGTCCCTATTCTGATTTTAAAATATCTGACTAAAGTTAATGATTAAATTAAGCATGATAAGTCGTACAATCGACTAAAAAATTAATTTAGCAGTAGCTCCAGCAGAAAATTCATAAAGTTAAGTAAAATTAAATTTCGAGATAACCTTTTTAACCCGCCAATTTCGCATTCCTTGAACCAGAATAATTTTTAAAATAATACATAAATTTACTGTCGACCATCGACGGTCGACTATGGACTAAATTATGCAAGCTAAAGTATTAAAAGTACACCCCCAGGACGACGTAATTGTGGCGCTTACGGATTTAAAAAAAGGGGAAGCCATTGTTTTTGAAAATGAGACTTATCTGCTGCAAGACGATGTAGCAGCCAAACATAAATTCGCAGCCAAGGATTTTGCCATCGGCGACCCGGTTACCATGTACGGGGTGTTGGTGGGAAAAACCATGCTGCCCATTGCGCGGGGTGGGCTAATTTCCACGGCTAATTTAAAACACGCCGCCTCGGATTACAGCGGCCGCACCAAACAATACTCCTGGACGCCCCCGGACGTGAGCAAATGGCAAAACCGCACCTTTAACGGCTATTTGCGTTCCGACGGCAAAGTAGGAACGGCTAATTACTGGCTGTTTGTGCCCACCGTTTTCTGCGAAAACCGCAACTTAGAAGTAATAAAAGACGCCTTAACCCGCGAACTTGGGTACGCCAAAAGTTTTAAATACCAAAACCAGGCCCGGCAGTTAGTAGATCTGTATAAGCAAAGCCAATCGGCGGAAGCGGTGGCTAACACCGATTTTAAATTATTTACCGAAGAACTCCAGACCAAACGCGTATTCGAGAACATCGATGGCATTAAGTTTTTGACGCACCAGGGCGGTTGTGGCGGCACCCGGCAAGATTCCGAAATCCTCAGCAAATTGCTCGTGGGCTACATGGATCACCCCAATGTGACCGGCGTTACCATTCTCAGCTTAGGCTGTCAGCATTTGCAGTACGACCAAATGCAACAACACATCCGGGAACGTAATCCGAATTTTGACAAGCCGGTTTACTTTTTTGAGCAACAAAGCAGCCAAAGCGAAGAACAATTACTCAGCGAAGCCATTAAACAAACTTTCCTGGGCTTAATTGAAGCCAACAAACAAACCCGGCAACCGGCTCCGTTAAGCAAACTGGTACTGGGCGTAAAATGCGGCGGCTCCGATGGGTTTTCCGGCATATCGGCGAACCCGGCATTGGGCTACGCTGCCGATTTAGTAGTGGCTTTGGGTGGCTCGGTTTTACTGGCCGAGTTTCCCGAACTGAACGGCGTGGAACAAGAGCTCGTGGACCGCAGCGTTGATGATGAAACCGCCAACAAGTTTATCCGGCTCATGAAAGGCTATTCGGCGCAGGCGCAAGCCGTAGGTTCTGGCTTCGATATGAATCCTTCGCCGGGCAACATTAAAGATGGCTTAATCACAGACGCCATAAAAAGCGCCGGCGCAGCTAAAAAAGGCGGCACTGCTCCCGTAGCCGACGTACTGGATTATACCGAACCCGTGCGCAAACCCGGCCTAAGTTTAGTTTGCACTCCCGGCAACGACGTAGAAGCTACCACGGGTAAAGCAGGTTCCGGCGCTAACGTCATTGTGTTTACTACTGGTTTAGGCACGCCCACCGGCAATCCCGTTTGCCCGGTTGTTAAAATATCCACCAACACCAAACTAGCCCAACGTATGGCCGACATTATTGACCTGGATACCGGCGATATTATCACGGGCGAGGCCACCATCGAAAGCAAAGGCGAAGAAATCCTGGAATTCTGCATTAAAGTAGCCAGCGGCGAGATTACCCCCAAAGCCGTACAACTCGGCCAGGATGATTTTATTCCCTGGAAGCGCGGCGTGTCGTTGTAGGGGGTTGGAAAATAAATTCACCATAAGGCGGTTTTATACACTCCGTTTATCCAGCCAAAATAGACGGATATATGGAATTACTTTACTCCATATAATGCAGATAAGCGGAGTAGTTCCGTTTATCTGCTAGTTGGTAGTCATTTATGAAAATACTCATAACCTTAATCTTATTTTTCTTTGCAACTACCTGTTTTGGGCAAGTTGATAATCTGGACTCTTTTCATCCTTCCTTGCGAAAAGTTTTGGAGAATTTAAGAAAAGATAATGTTGATACAATTCTTACATACCATTATTATTGTAATGGTTGTGAGACTTTAGGTGCAGAGTTGGATTGTGAAGGATTTATCGATGCAGGAATCATTTGGAGAAAAAATGGCAAAACATTTACCAAAACAATATTTTGCGACCAAAAGGAAAGCAAGGTTGAACAAAAGAACTCAGAAGCCTTAGAATATTTTATTGCAAACCGAATACAGATCACAACCAGGCAACCATTACCAAATCAGAAGTTCTACCCACCCATATCTGTCCACTATGACGCTGAGGACTTTTCTTTATTCCTGAATGAAGAATTATTTAAGGTCCGCTTATTTAAGGAGCAAAAAGAGGAAAGAATCTGGAGGAAATACAGTTGGATAAAGCCAACCCTAATGCTTTCGGAGCTTTATAAAAAAGAAAAAAAGTAAAAACGACTACCAACAAAGCCTTTACGGCACCCGGGTTATATTCTGCCTCCCTTCCTTTACATTTCAACCTTGGCTCTTTCGGGTGGCAGGATCATCAAGTAAATCTCCCGGCCGCCGCAAAGCCGGGGACGTTAGCCACAATCAATAAAAAATGAAAAGGGTATTAGTTACAGGTTCTTCAGGAAAATTGGGGAAAGAAATTGTTCGGCTCCTAAGAATGAATAATTACAATATATTAGGAATTGACCTTATAGAAAGCGATACAACAGATGAAATAATCGATATCCGGGATAGAAATATTATTAAAGAAGTTACAAAAGGAGTTGATGCCATAATCCATACAGCCGCTTTACATGGAAAGCATACAGACCTAAACTATTCCAGGGATAAATTCATTGAAACAAATATTAATGGAACCAATAATCTCCTGTCAGCATCGGTTGAAAATAGGGTCCGTAAGTTTCTGTACACAAGCACAACCTCCATTTATGGTACAGCAATGGTAAGTGACAAGCAAGCTGTTTGGGTAGATGAAGAATTAATTCCTCAACCAAGAGATATTTACGATATCACCAAACTAACATGTGAGTTGCTTTGCAAGGACTATTTCGAGAAAGAAGGAATTGAAACCACAGTCTTAAGAGTGTCCAGGTTTTTGCCAGAAGACGATAACACTAAAGCAAATCATCGAATATATAGGGGATTGGATGAAGAGGACGGAGCAAAGGGGCATCAATTGGCTTTGGAAAAGAAATTCAGCTCATTTGAGATTTACAATATATCAAACGAGAGCCCCTTTAAAAAGGACGACTTGTCAGAAATATATAGTAACCCTCAGGATGTGATTTGTAAATACTATCCGGAAGCGGAAGAGTTTTACAGACGAAATAACTGGAAATATCCCGAAAAGATAGACAGAGTTTATTCAATAGCTAAGGCAAAAAGAGATTTGAATTACCAACCCAAAAATAATTTTGATACATTCCTGAAATAAAAAAAGACCATGGCAAACCTTGTGTAAACGTCAGCCTTCAACCACCGCTAACACGAGACCTTTGAGCAACATGGATGGAATTTAAAAATTCTTAAAAATACATTAATGGGACAAAACAAAAGTATCACCTTAGTCTTGGCTTTAATCATAAAGGCCTTATTTAGCTTTACCCAGTACGAGCAGGCTGTTTCTAAAGAAACCATGACGTTTATAGTCTCTGGTCAACGTAAAAATATGATTATAAACATATCAACTCCAGAAGCAGCCGCAGCTTTGGGCAAAAACGAGTAACTGCAGAAAATGTATATGATTATTCAGGTGCTTTAAAAATATTAAAAGAGCAACAAGAAAAGGGGTGGCAAATCAAGAGCAGTAATTACGCTACCCATGGGGAGCCCAACCAAGACCAAAGTTTTTATCTGTACTTCCTTTTAGAGAAATAATCATCACCACAGTAAATTAAAATAAATTAAGATAGCGCCTGCGGGGGTGGACTGCCAGCAGGACGGGATTTATCTTCCGGGAGCAGTACAAATTCCAGGTTATCGGTAGGCGGTAGCAATATGCGGCCTTCTTTCCAGCCGGCTTTGGCTTGTTAAAGGCGCTCTTTCCTCTACAACACAAAATTCCACCAGTTAAACCGTTTGCCCTAGGGTTCGCCGGCCAACAGCATCCGGGTAAATGGTTCTTTTCTTTGGCCAGAATAATTGGGCCGATATTCTTAGTAAATACCAGCATCTGGCCCACCGTTTAGGTTCATCCTGCCAGCTCAAATCTGCTTCTAGCCACGTTAATTCCTCTTTCAACACGCCCGCACTACAAAAGAGAAACAAGACCTATCCCCTGGCACTTGCATCGTTCCTGAATTAGTAAGCCAAAAACCAGATTTTTAAAAAATATTTTATATAGTAGCTTGCAAAACATAGTACTATATATTACCTTCATATCACTCCCTTATCTGCTAATCCACGCGATTCGGAAGCGCACCACTTGTAGTAAAAAACAGTAGGCTTGCTCTTATAAAGCGCTGCATTGCAGTCAGGTGGCCAGATCAGAATTACGGCTAATAGAATAAACCCATGACCCTACAAATTACCAATATCGCCAAATTATATCCTAACGGGGTTCAGGCACTCCGGGATATTACGCTCACCATTCCGAAGGGCATGTACGGCCTGCTAGGGCCAAACGGAGCCGGTAAATCCACCCTCATGCGCATCCTGGCTACCTTGCAGGAACCCGACACAGGCAGTATTTACCTGGATAGTCTGGACGTGTTGAACCAAAAAGAAGCAGTGCGCCAAACATTGGGATATCTGCCGCAGGAATTTGGGGTGTACCCGCAAGCAAAAGCAGAAGATCTGCTCGATTATTTTGCTGTACTGAAAGGCATTACTAACCGGTCGGCCAGAAAAGAAGTAGTAACGGCCTTACTGAAACAAACCAATTTATGGGAAAAACGCCGGCAAAAACTGGGCAACTTTTCGGGTGGTATGAAGCAGCGATTTGGCGTGGCCGTGGCGCTGCTGGGAAACCCGAAGCTATTGATCGTGGATGAACCTACGGCAGGACTGGACCCAGCCGAACGGGTGCGCTTTCTTAATTTGTTAAGCGAGTTGGGCGAGAACAGCGTGGTGCTGCTATCTACCCACATTGTAGAAGATGTACGCGAGCTTTGCCCCCGCATGGCCATTATCCATAAAGGACAAATTTTGCAGGAAGCGGAGCCCCTAAAAGCCATGGCAGAATTGCAGGGCAGGATCTGGCGCCGTATGGTGGAGAAAAGTAAGCTGCCGGAGATGGAACAAGAGTATCAAATTATCTCTACTAAACTGCTCGGCGGCCAGACCGTAGTGCATATTTACAGCGAGGAAGCTCCCGGCAACAACTTTGAAGCAATAACCCCTGACCTGGAAGATGTTTACTTTGCCACCATGGCCGGCCATACAGCATACTATAAACCGGTTGCCCCATGAAACTCTGGACGATCTTCTGCTTTGAATTCACCTACCAAATACGGCGCCGCACCACCTGGCTTTATTTAGGAGTTTTGCTGGTGTTTACTTTGCTGATGAACCTGGTAACTACCCCGGGCGACGGCGTATACCCTAACAATACCTTCCATATCACGGCAGTTACGGTAATTGGTGGCTTTATTTGGCTCATCATGGGTGCGGCCGTGGCGGGCGAAGCCGCCGCCCGGGATCTGCAAACGCGAATGCATCCGCTAACCTACACTGCTCCGGTAACGAAGCTGCACTATCTGGGCGGACGCTTTTTGGCTGCATTGGCGGTAAATGCCTTGCTGCTGCTCTCGTTACCAGTGGGGGCACTGCTTTCCTTCTATCTGCCCGGTATGGAGTCCGGCGAATTATTACCTTTCCGGCCATTAATTTACGGAAACGTCTACTTCTTCATTGCCTTGCCTGGTGCCTTGGTGGCCACCGCGCTCCAATTTAGCCTGGCTGCGCTTAACCGCCGGGTAATGACCAGTTACCTGGCCAGCCTTCTGTTAGCCTTGGTGGCACAAATTATTGCGCTGGCGATGGCCAGGCTCTTCGGTAACTGGGACCTGGTAAAATTACTAGACCCGGTTGGAGTTACCGGAATTATAGGTAACGAACTGCAAACCTGGACGGCCACCGAAAAAAATACGCGACTAATTATGCTGGAAGGAATGTTTCTGCTGAATCGTGTTTTGTGGCTGAGCGTGGCTTTAGGCTTGCTGTTACTTACGTACTTTCGCTTCCGTTTTACTCATCAGGAAACCCACCATGTTGTAGTTGGCTTAAAACGTCGGCCAAACTTACCGCCCGAAACATTTACCGCCACCCGCAATAAAGCACCCGCCATTTCTGTTCCGCAAGTTTCCCGCAGTTTCAACTTTGCCACCTATTTCTATCAGACATTCACCTTAGCTGGGGCATTTTTTAAAAAAATTGCCCAACACCCAGCCGGACTTACGCTGGTTGCGGCACTAGTTTTGGTTTCGGTAATAAGCGCTAATCGCATCATAACGCAGTTTGGTATTCCGTTGCTCCCAACTACGCCGCAAGTATTAAGCTACCTGGCTACGCCAATCTCTAATATCAGTAGCCCGTGGGTAATTATTCCGCTGCTCATTATGTACTATAGCGGGGAGCTTGTCTGGCGGGAACGGGATGCCGGCCTGCAGGATTTAATTGATGCTACCCCGGTACCGGAATGGGTATTTTTTATCGGTAAGTTTCTGGGTTTAAGCCTGATTATCGTGGTTTGGATGGTGCTGCTTTTGGCCGAAGGTATCGGGATGCAGTTAAATATGGGCTACTATACATTGGACTTAGGCTTGTACTTGCAGGTGCTCTTTCTCCTTCAGCTTCCGGACTACCTGATTTTTGCCCTGCTGGCCCTGGTGGTACACGTGGTGGTGAATCAAAAATACATAGGTTATTTGGTAATGCTGTTAGTTTTCGGCTTCATCGCCTTTCCGGGCACTTTTCAGGTAGAGCACCCAATGCTTATATTTGGCGCTTCCCCAGGATGGTCGTACACCGATATGCGGGGCTTTGGTACTACCCTGGGACCGTGGCTGTGGTTTAAGTTTTATTGGATTGCCTGGGCTTTGTTCCTGGCTGTAGCCGCCAATTTGCTTTGGCCGCGGGGCCGCGAGCAAGGTTTAAAATACCGCCTTCAGTTAGCCCGACACCGTTTTACCCCCGCTACCGCCTGGGTTACCGTAATTGTTACCGGACTTGTTCTTACCCTGGGTAGCTTTATTTTCTACAATACAAATATATTAAACGAGTACCTGTCCAGCGCCGACCTGAATAAACGTAAGGCCGAATACGAACAACGCTATAGCCAATTCCGAAACACACCGCAACCCCAGCTTACTGCTACCAAACTGCACGCCGAGATTTACCCGGATCAACAGCAAGTCGAAATCCGGGCTGCTTACACCCTGGTGAATAAAAACACCGTGCCCATTAACTCTATCCATATGGGGAGCACTCCGGGCGTAAAATTAAGTGCGGTAAAGTTCAACCGTTCAGCGGTTGGCGTAGTTAAAGATAAAGAACGCAGCTATTACATATATGCGCTAAAGCAAGCATTACAACCCGGCGACTCCCTGCAATTAAACTTTGTAGTAACTCATAAACAGCGTGGTTTCCAGATGAACAACACTCATTCCCTGGTGGTAAAAAACGGCACCTTCTTTACCAATTACGACCTACTCCCTAGTATTGGCTACCAAAGCCGCCGGGAAATTAAGGATGCGGTGCTCCGGAAAAAGTATAAGCTCGCCCCACGCCCCACTATGCCTTCGCTGTACGATTTGCAGGCGCGTAACAAACCCTTTAGCAACGATCAAAGCACTTTTGAAGCTACGGTAGGCACAGCCAAAGAAGAAATTGCCGTAACACCGGGCAGCTTAAAAAAGACCTGGACAGTCGGCAACCGGCGCTACTTTCGGTATAAAACCGATGCGGCCATCGGGGGCGAGTACGCTTTCTTTTCCGGCAACTACGCGGTGCACAAAAGCAAATGGCAACATGTTGCCATCCGGATTTACTACCATCCCGGGCACGTCCAAAACATTGACCGCATGCTGCAGAGCGTGAAAGCATCACTGAGGTATTATACAGAACAATTCGGTGCTTACCCCTATGGGCATTTAACGGTAGTAGAGCACGCTGGCTCCGGGGGTGGGGGTGGGGCTAGTGCCGATGCAAGCCTGATTTATTATGGAGAACAATACTCCCTGATGAACCCCGATGACAGCCCACAAGGCTTTGATCTCCCTTACTATATTTTGGCGCACGAAGTAGCGCACCAGTGGTGGGGAATGGCCCGATTAAGCCCCGCCAACGTAGAAGGTGCCGGGGTACTGATTGAAGGCCTTGCCGTATATGCCGGCATGCAGGTTCTGGAAAAGTACTATGGCCAAAATCATTTGCGGCAATACGTTAACTACCTGCACTCCGCTTACGAAATGCCCCGTTCCCTGGCTAGTGCTTCTTTACTTCGGGCAAATGAAGAATTTTTGTATTACCGTAAAGGTGGGCTTGCCATGCATGCCTTAAGTAAGTACATCGGTCAAGCCAAAGTTAATGGGGCACTCCAGCGATTACTCCAAAAACACAGCTCCGGAGAGCTACCCCTGCCCACTACCCTGGATTTGTACCAGGAGCTGCAACAAGTAACCCCAGACTCCTTACATTACCTATTACGCGACCTTTTTCAACAGAACACGTATTGGCGCCTTAAAACAAAGCAAGTTACTGCAAACCCAACAAAAGCTGGTAACTGGCAGGTAACCCTGCGGGTGCAGGCGCAAAAAATAGTTGTGGATAGTACGGGTTTAGAAAAAGAAGTACCCATGCATGACTGGCTGGAAGTAGGCTTATACGAAGAAGATAAAGATCTAAGTGATCCCCTTTATCAGCAGATGCACCGCATTCGGACGGGTGAGCAAACCATTAAACTAACCGTACCCCGAAAGCCCATTAGTGGCGGTATTGATCCAAATTATCTACTTATTGACCTGAGATTGGAAGATAATGTTATACAGGTCGAGAAGTAATGCGCTATCTAAGACCTGTCCTTAAATAGCATATTCTATCAACTTTGCCCTTTACGCATACAGTATTCGTTGTTGCGAATGCTGTATGTGTTAAGGCTTGCATATCTGTTAAAATAAATCAGAGCAACACAAACTAAATACTCTGAAATTAAAAATAGCGGTAGTTGAATTTTTAAAAAATTTAAAATTTAAAAAAAAGAATCACGTTTTTCATTCCGTTGAATTCTTGGGTTCAGCTAAGTTTCATACTCTTTTGCGTGCGTACGAAGCAGCTAAACAGGAATACTTGTCAGGGCTGCTAATAACTTTTTGTTTATCTGCCAATTATTTTCCCAAAATTTGGTTGTTCCGCTTTCCTCAGGATAACGCTTGCGGGGGTGGGCTGCCGGCTGGGCGGGATTTATCTTCCGGGAGCGGCACAAATTCCAAGTTATCGGTGGGCGGTAGCAAAATGCGGCCTTCTTTCCAGTCGGCTTTAGCTTGTTCAATGCGCTCTTTACGCGACGACACAAAATTCCACCAGATAAACCGTTCGCCCAAAGGTTCGCCGCCTAATAACATCAAAGTCGTTGGTTCTTTGGCCAGAATAATTGGGTCGGAGTTTTTGGTAAATACCAGCATCTGGCCCACCGTGTAAGTTCGTCCGGCAATTTCTACGCTGCCTTTGGCTACGTAAACTCCTCTTTCGGTATGTTCCCGCGGTAACCCGAACCGGGCGCCGGCTTGCAAAACCACGTGTAAGTAAAATAGCGGCGAGTGGGTTTTTACGTTATTCTGTAATCCAAAGGCATTGCCGGCAATCAAGCGCATCCAAACGCCGGTATCGGTAAAAACGGGTAATTGTTCCGGCTGGTAATTATCAAAACTGGGCAAAGCTTCTTCTTCTTTTTCTGGTAAAGCCACCCAGGTTTGAATCATTTCTAAAGAACCGCCTGCTAGCGTAGCCGGATCTTCGAAACGTTCGGAATGAGCAATGCCACGACCGGCCGTCATCCAATTGACTTCGCCGGGGCGGATTACCTGTTTAACCCCCAGGCTGTCGCGATGTGTTACCTGGCCATCAAACAAATAACTTACCGTGGACAAACCAATGTGCGGATGCGGCAACACATCCATATTAGAAACCTGCTGGGGCGTAATCTGCACGGGTCCCGCGTGATCCATAAAAATAAATGGCCCCACCATCCGGCGCAGCCGAAAAGGTAAAATCCGGCGTACTTCCATCCCCGGCATAATAGCCGCATTCCGGGCTTCAATTACAATATCAATCATGTTTTATTTTTAATTTTTTTGCTAAAACCCAACTCAACCAGCAGAAATCATTTAATTTATTAAGAACTAAGTTTTACTCTATAGTTAAGCAAAATAAATGAAGCCGATTTTTAAAATGATAATTAAAATCTGAATACCAGCCATTAAACCATATCTATGGTTCAGGTTCCCGTTAATCTAACCTACAATTATTTGCCACTAGTATTAAATACGGAAAGATAATTAATAACCCTTACGGATAAATACCGTTAATACTTTTATACACCATGTGTAATTACTTAAAGATAAAACAAAATGGAAAATAATAGCTTTAACGATGATGCTGCCGAGCTAAGAGCCCGCAGCAACTGGACCGAAACCAAAGGTAAAATCAGACAACAATATGCCCATTTAACCGACGATGATCTGGAGTATTCAGAAGGAAAACAAGAAGAATGGTTTGGTAAAATTGGCGACAAAATAGGCAAAGCCGCCCAGGATGTAAAAAGCTGGATTCAAGGTTTATAAGCCATAAATTCATTTACTTAAAAAGGTAGTTCTTTAACGGGAACTACCTTTTTTATTTAGGAGCAACTTGCGCCTTTATTTTTGGTTAAACTTAAAGCTGTAACATTTACCACTTGTTTACTATCCTGTAAAAAGTATTTTTTTAAATTTTTACAGGATAACATTTAATAAAGTAACTACCCCAAAGCATTCGCCTGCTAAAATTGGGTTAATTAAATTATTCCTGTTCTTTTGCGTAAATTAATGTACCTACATGTATCATGGAAATTGGCATAACCACCTTCGTTGAAAATACGCCCGACCCGAGCACCGGCAAACTTTTAGCTCCGTACCAACGGATAAGCAACCTGATGGAAGAAATTGAACTGGCCGACCAGGTTGGCCTTGATGTGTTTGGTATTGGCGAACACCACCGGCCGGATTTTGTAGTTTCTTCGCCGGCCATTGTTCTGGCTGCCGCCGCCGTTAAAACCAAGAATATAAAACTTACCAGCGCCGTTACAGTACTAAGTTCCGACGATCCGGTGCGGGTTTTTCAGGATTTTGCCCACGTAGATTTATTATCTAAAGGCCGGGCCGAGATTATGGCGGGCCGGGGTTCTTTTATCGAATCTTTCCCGCTGTTTGGCAACGATTTAAAAGACTACCACACCCTATACGCCGAAAAGCTGGACTTACTTCTAAAACTTAATAAAAGCGAAAAAATCACCTGGGAAGGCCACCACCGACCCTCCATTGATAACCGCGGCGTTTACCCCCGCCCCTACCAACCCGAGTTGCCGATTTGGGTAGCCGTGGGTGGTACCCCAGAATCGGTGGTGCGGGCGGCCAACTACGGCTTACCCATGACTTTGGCCATTATTGGCGGCATGCCGGAGCGGTTTGTACCTTTCACCAACCTGTACCGAGAAACCTACCAGAAAGCCGGTCACGATACAACGAAACTGCAACTGGGTATTAACTCGCACGGGTTTATCGGGGAAGATTCAAAAAAAGCTGCGGATGATTTTTACGGACCTTATGCGTTTTTAATGAGCCAGATTGGCCGGGAACGCGGTTGGCCGCCCATGAACCGGCCGCAGTTTGAGATGATGCGCGCCCCAGAAGGTTCTTTGTTAGTAGGTAGTCCGCAGCAGGTAATTGATAAGATTTTGTACAACTACGAGCTTTTTCAGAATACCCGCTTTTTGTTGCACATTAGTGTGGGTACCTTGCCCCACGACAAAGTTCTGCGGGCGATTGAGTTATTAGGAACGGTTGTGGCTCCGGCGGTGAAAAAAGCTGTTGGTACAACAGCCGAGTTAACGTAATTTTTAAAAATTTAGGATAATTCAACTATGTGCGGATTTACTTCCTTAGCTGGCAAATCAAAAAGGAGGTTCTCGTTCGCATAGCTGTCTTGATAGCTTTGGTTTCTAAGTGAAGTTGTTTCATTGCTGAAGTATTTGTTCTTTTTGTCTTGATACAAAAAGAACCAAAAAAATCAAGACGCTAAAAACTCGCTGAACGCTCGAACAGTTTAGCGTCACCTTTTGCACCTGGAACGGCTATTTGTTGCATAGCAATCAAATTTTAAAAATTAGGGTCATTCAGGAGGAAACTATTTAGCTACGCAGCAGAATTGTCTCCCATTGAATAACAGGAAAAGAGATGGTGGCATTCTTGATCATTATCAAAGAATAAGACTAGGAAGTAAACCAGCGCTAATGTACATCAGGTTATGAAAAGCAAAAGCCCTTGCGTAAACGCAAGGGCTTTTGCTTTTAGCTGGAAGTACTACCAATTAGATTAATGGAGTATTTTTCAATTTTTAAAATTTCACTTCGGTTCCAGGGCTTTTTTTACCAGAGCTTGTACCGTGTGGTTCTGGTGGCTGTGGTCCATCATGCCCAGGTGGTGTTGCAAGCCTTCCAGCGCTTTCTTGGATTCCGGAGTGTTGATGGCGGCTACGCGTTGTACGGTGAACGGTAAAATGGAATTTACTTTGGCTTTGCGGGCCAATTCAATTGCCCGGTTCATATCGGTGGGTACCATGGGCTCAAAAGCGTACCATAACATCAAAGGCAAATTATGATCGTCTTTATCTTCTTCGTGCTGGGCTAAGGCTTCCAGCGTTTCCCAGCGTTTTTCCGGAGCGGTGCGCTGCATGGCCGACACCAGGTACAAACGAACTACCGCGGATTGATCGTTTTTGGCCATCTCGGCAAAACGTTTAAGCGCGGCGTCGGATAAGTTTTGATCTTCGGCTAAAAGCTGAATAGCCCAGCTTCTGACGTATTCACTCTTTTCATCCAATAAAGCCAGCAACTCTTTTTCATCTAAGCCTTTGGTTACGTGCAAAGCCCACATGGCGCGGAGTTTCCGGGTTTCGTCAGGGTTATTTTTTAAAATTTCCTTAAGGGCTTTATGCACTTTTTTGTTCGGACCGCGCTTCTGCAAAATTAAGCGGGCGTTACGCACGTACCACTCGTTTTTGTGCAGCTGGTAATTTACCAGTTCCTTATCCGACGCTTTAGCCAAATCTACCTTCACAAACTTATCGGACTCGTGGCTGATTTTAAAAATCCGGCCCATGGTTTTCTGGTGCACGTCGGGGTTAGAGCTGTGGCATTGATTTTTGTCGTACCAGTCGATGGCGAACACCGACCCGCTCGGATCGTAGCGAAAATTCAGCCACTGCGACCAGGAATCGTTGGTAACCAGAAAGTCTTTATCGTGGCTGGCCACGTAACCCGAACCTTTGCGGTTTAACTGGTCTACGTTTACCTTGCTGCCGTGAATGTTGTTCATGAACACATTGTTGCGCAGTTCTTTCGGCCAGTTCTCGTTGCCCAGGTAAATCATAGCCCCGGCGTGGGCGTGCCCACCACCTTTGGCATCCGATCTAAAATTACCGGCGTGCGGCCCACGGTCGCCGACCCAGTGCACGTGATCGCCAGATTGCTTAATATCGTCGTAGGTGAATTTGTTGAAATGCTCGCCGGCCTGCCGCTGGTACCTTCCACCTTGAATCATATGGAACATGTGCGGGATTACGCACACCGTAATAAAAGCATGACCGTAGTCGTTCCAGTCGATGCCCCAGGGGTTACTGGTACCTTCGGAGAATAACTCAAATTTCTTGGTAGTCGGGTGAAAGCGCCACACGCCGGCGTTTAATTTAACGCGCTGGTCTTCGGGGGTGCCTGGTGCGCCTACTTTGGAATGGGTAAATACGCCGTGCGTGCCGTACAACCAACCATCGGGTCCCCAGCGGAAGTTATTCAAAATTTCGTGGGTATCATCCAGGCCCCAACCATCGAGCAGCGTTTGTGGCGGACCAGCCGGTTTATCGCCGGATTTATCTACCGGAATAAACAAGAGGTTCGGCGCTGAGCCGAGCCATACGCCACCCATGCCCACTTCAATGGCGCTGATCAAATTTAAATTTTCGGCGAATACTTTGCGGCTGTCCAGGGTGCCGTCGCCATCGGTATCTTCAAAGATTAGTACCCGATCGCGGCCCTGGCCTTCGGGAGCCCGTACCGGATAGGTATGCGCTTCGGCTACCCATAAACGGCCGCGGGGATCGATGGTAAAGCTGATAGGGCGAATAATCTGTGGTTCGGAAGCGGCTAATTTCACGGTAAATCCGGGTGCCATGGTCATGGCTTTGGCGGCTTCCGGGCCAGATAAGCCGGCGTGCAAAACCGGATCGATTGGAGGTAAAATGGCAATATCGCTTGGCTTTAACTCATTCGGGAAATCAGGACGGGTAGCATAAAACTGAAAATCATCGAAGTTTATGTGGGCCCATTTGTCATCGCCAATATAGGGAATGGTAGAAATACCAGTTTCTTTATCAACTAACCGGATGAAAATTTCTTTGTTCTGTACGTCTTTTAAATCAACCACCACAGGTTGCAAAGTAGCCCGGCCCGAACCGGTAATTTGAAAAAACACCTGGTTGTTATCAGCCCGCACCAATTCTACGCGAGTATCTTGTAAGGCGCCGCCCGATACTTTAAAGGCGGCAAATGGCTGGTTCACCAGGAAAGGCGCCGAAGTTAGCGTACCAGTTAATTTATAATTTTTAGTGCCGCCACTGCTCACAAAGTGCTTACCCGACATGCTGATTTTCATGTCTTTTTCGTGCACCGGCGAAGGATCCTGCGACACAATCGGACTCTGAAAAGCATCACCTTCGGCGGTCCAGTCCTGTAGGGTACCTTTCTCAAAATTCAGGTTTAAAACTCTACCAGCGTTTTTAGGCGCTATTCCCGGAATTACTTTTTCCGAGGAAGCAATTTCGGCTACTACTTCAAATTTGCCCACCATACCGGCCGCTTTATGCCCCGGAATGGTACAGAAATACGTATCGCTTTGGGTGGCTTTAAAAACTACGCTGGCGGTGTCGCCTTTTTCCACGAGCACTTTACTTTTTACCCCTATTTTTTCCAGGGCAATGTCGTGGGTCATGAGTTCGCCGTTCACGATTTTAATGCGCACAGTTTCGCCTTTTTTAGCTTGCAGCACCGGGTTGCGTTTGCCATCGGGCCCGTAGTAACCCAAAATGGTGGTTTGCAGGGTATATTCCCGGTCGTACTTGGCTAGTTTTTTAATTTTTGCCATTGGCACCCCCGGCTTGGCGGCAGCAGCAGAAGCACTAAGAGATAAAGTTAAAAAGAGCAATGCAAGAGAACGGGGTAAGTTCATAAAACAAGAATTAAGATGCGTTATAATCAGAATGAATAGCCTTTCGGCTAAATTTTAAAAATGGAAGATGCCCGAACCGCCTTTATTTTGGCAAGTAAGTACCCGGTTTAACCTATAAAGTAGCGATTATTTCTAAAGAAAAGCAATATTAAAAAGAGTAATTTCGGGCAGATGCCCGTTCAAAATCAGCATTTACAAAAAAGCTTTTTTTGTTTTAGTACTTATTCGCAATCAACCCGGTACCTGGTTGTTGTCCTTGTTATTTTCTTGATTTCGGCAGTTCTTCCAGATAAATATCTTTGTAATATACCTCTACTTTCCCGCCGCCGTGTACTTGCAAGGCAATCAGGCCCGATTGCGGAATAGTGGCTTCCGGTTCGGTGTAATCTACTGTTTGCTGACCGTTAAGCTTAATTTGAATACGCTTGCCTTCGCTGCGCACCTCGTAATCGTTCCAGTCGTTGGGCTTTAAGATTTGTTTTACCAGATTAGAATCGGCCACTGCCAGTAGTTTATCGCGGCGCGATTCGTCGTATAAACTAGCCCAGAAGCCTTTGCCTAAATCGGCTTGGTAGCCGGTCATTTCGTAGGGCGGGTTGGCGATGCGCTGGCTATGAAACTGCACGCCACCGTTGATAAATCCTTCGGTACCGGTTAATTTAATCTTCAGGCGCAGCACGTAGTTGGAGTAACTTTTGGTAGTGCTCAAAAACTCGTTATGCGGTACTTTTTCGGTTAAGGAACCACCTACCAGCGCACCGTCTTGAATGCGCCAGGTTTTTAGGGTATCGCCTTGCCAATTTTTAAAATTTTTGCCATTAAACAGGCGAATTGCTTTGGGTTTCGTTTGGCTGATAACGACCGGAGCCAAACTAACAAAGAGCAAAAACAGAAGAGCATTTTTCATAACGAACGGTTAAATCAATCTTCTTTAGACTTCTTACTACAATTTAAAACTTCCGAAATTATGATTTTCTAAATTAAATTATTGTTGTTCGTCAAAAAAGAAAATTTAAACCTTAGATTTTACTTACAACTACCAGATTTTATAAAGTAGTCGGTTGCAGAATTATATAATATGATTAAATCCTACTCCATTCATGTAAACAGGACGAATAAACGGGTTAATAAAATAGCTGTAATTCTTTTGGGTGTAGCTGTTTTGGGCTTTTGGGGTTTAGGTTTTATACAACCGTTTATTCAGATAATAACATCTGACTTATCTCCCAAGAGTATCAACAATGGGATAGGTTTCATATTTTTTTTGGGACTGGTCTCTTTGTTATTACTCGCTATAAAAAGTAATGAAAAAGGTTGTTTAATGTTATATGAAGATTACATCGAAGTAAAATCTAGTTCGCCAGTTTTTCGGGTATATTTTAAAGATTTAAAAAAGATTTCGTTTGTTGTTGCTACTATTACTTTTAAACCATATCGAGTGGAGTTTATTTATCCAGACGGTCAACTGAAACGAGTAAGATTACAAACAAAAGAGGAATTTTATGACCTGATGAATTACCTCTATGAAGTATCGCCTAAGGAACTTGAAAAAGATGTTAGTGCTTTTGAATCAGAAGAACAATAATGAATATATCAACTAATTACACCTAAATATTAGCTACGCCTACTTTTAACTCAGTTCGGCTGTAAAATTATAGCCAAGCTATGGTGCAGCTTTACTTTTGCATCATAGCTTGGCTAAATAATAAATATTGATTTAATACCCTACCGTAAACCGTTGACGGATGTGCTTCGGGTTTTCCAGTTCGTCCACAATAGCAATGGCCATATCTTCCACGGAAATTACGCTGCGGTTGTTTTCATCGAAAACCGGATTTTCTAAACCTATGCGGTACTTGCCGCGGCGTTCGCCCGAAGTTCCCTGGTGCATTTCGATGGCCGGGCTCAGGAAAGTCCAGACTAAATCTTGTTCTTTTTTTAAAATATTCAAGTAATCGCGGGCCGCAGAAGCGCCGGCTTTAAAGCTTTCCGGGAATTGCGGCGTATCAATTAACTGCGTATTGGGGGCTACATACAAACTGCCCGCACCACCTATTACAAACAAGCGCTTTACCCCTGCTTTCTTTACCCCGCTTTGAATGGCCTGAGAACCTTGCATGGCTTCTTCGTAAATATTCGGGTTGGTCCAGCCGGGATTAAAGGCGTTCACTACTACGTCATGGTTTTTTACTGCTTCGGCTACTTCGTTTTCGTCCAGAACATTGGCTTTTACTGCCGTTATATTTTCCGCTGATTTTACTTTTTCCGGGTTCCGGACAATGGCGGTTACCTGGTGGCCCCTTTCCACTAATTCGTTTAAAATGGCGGAACCCACAAATCCCGTTGCGCCGATTAATGCTACTTTCATGATATTTTAGTTATGATGTTTTTTAAAATTTTAAAAATTACTTACCAGTCAGTTTGCTGATTTTTAACTACCTCGTAGCGAATCCAGAGAAAATCGTCATATATCCGGTCGACGGATTTGATTTTAAAATGCGTAGCCTGGCGAGTACCATAACCTTCTTCTACTTCAAAAACCGTGGGCGAGCCAATGGTACCATCGGCGACGGGTGCCAGCACCAAACTAAATTCATCAATTAAGCCGGCTTTTAAAAAAGACCCGTTTACATGCCCCCCGCCATCTATCCGCACAGTTTTAATGTTAAAAAGATCGTGTAATTTCTCCAGTACCAGTGCCAGATCGAGTTCTTCTTTTCCGCCAAAAATGTAAGACACATTTTTGCTACGCAAATGCTCCAGGTAATTAGCGGGCACTTTTTCGGTGAGCACTTCAATTACGTGTTCCGTAGAAACCATATTGGTATCCCAGAAACATTTGCCAGCCGGGTCGATGACTACCGCAAAAGATTTTTCCGGCTGATCCGCCACAAAATCGGTTTTTGGTAAATCTTCCTGGGCGGGTGGCAACGCATATTCCTGCTTGCTCGAAAACTCCTGCATGGTAACCCGGCCTACCAGCCAGGCATCCGCCGGAATTTTCTCAGCGGTTTCTTCAAAATATTTATGATGGTCTTTAAATCCCCAGATATCCTGTTTAATCCGGCCATCCACCGAGCCGAGCATGTGGCATATTACGTAAGGTTTCATCTTATTTAAATTCGTATTTTTTAAATTTTTGATTTTTTGAATAGCAACAAAAGCAATTTTTCCTGCTTGTGTTCCGGTAATTACCGGTTTATTTTTCAGCGAGATTAATCCCGGAAAACGGTTATAAACGAATTTTTATTTTTTTTCTTTTCTCATAAAACTTACCCAATACTTGGCAGTGAGACACTGCCTTGGGCGAATTTAGAGCGCGTTGCCCATACTGGAACAATTATTATACTATTAAACAGTGCCATCGCAGCATCCCAATTAAAGCTGTCGTTTAGCTCTTTCCAGTGCCGTCGTTGGTGTCTTCACAAACGATTTGTCTTTACGCGAAACGATTGCGGTTATTAATTCTTCTTCAGCTTCGCTGCGGGTATTGTATACGCAGTTTTAAAACAAACAATTAAGCAAACAAGTAAACCGGCTGATGGTTATAAATTTTAAAATCAGTTGGCTTTTGTCTTTAACCGGTTGATTTACGTACATGCTCGCTCCGGATTCTTAAAAATGCGGTTTGCGCAATTTAACTTTAGAATGTATGCTGTATGGCTATGCCTCCATTAATTTAACTTTGGCCGCTCAAAAAGTGCAGGTAAACCGTTCCATGATGAAACGGACTTTCCTGGAAAAAGGAGTGCCTTACGCTTCGACGCTGGCGCTAGCTAATTTTACCGACTTTGAAAAGGTATTGAACTGGAATATCCAACACGGTATTTTGTTTTTCCGGATGAGTTCGGACATGCTCCCCTGGATGAGCCAGTACCAGCTAACGGACTTACCGGATTACGAGGCAATCAGCCAGGTTCTAAAGCGTTGCGGCGAGAAGGCGGCCCAAAGCGGCTTGCGTTTAACCTACCATCCCGGTCCGTTTAACGTGCTGGCGTCCAACTCCGAAAACGTAATAACCAAAACCTTTCACGAACTCAGCCAACACGCCGCCGTTATGGATTTACTGCAATTACCCCAAACCCCCTACGCCAAAATTAACATCCACGTGGGCGGCGCTTTCGGCGATAAACCCTCGGCACTCGACCGGTTTGCTGACAATTACATGCGCCTACCCGACAACGTGCGCAAAAGAATAACGGTGGAGAACGACGACAAAGCCAATATGTTTAGCGTACATGATTTATTGTGGCTGCACGAACAAACCCACGTACCCATTACTTTCGATTATTTTCATCACCAGTTTTGTACCGGCGGCTTAAGCGAAGAAGAAGCCTTGCTGGCAGCCATCAGCACCTGGCCTGCCGGTATTACGCCGGTGGTGCATTATTCCAGTTCCAAGAAAAAGTACGAAGACCCCAGCTCCGTTGCTACCTCTCACGCCGACTACCTCTACGAAAAAGTACAAACCTATAATCAGAAAATGGATATTATGTTCGAAGCTAAGGCCAAAGAACTGGCAATTGCGAAGTACTTGCAGGATTATGGGATAGAGAAATAAGGACTAGCCTATTGAATAATTAAAATTTTTATAAATTCAACCACCCCCAACCCCTCCTTATCCAAGGCGGGGAGCTTAAAGTATTTCAAGCAAAAGAATTCTTCAAATCCGCATCTCCCCCCTGTTTTTAGGGGAGGTGCCCTTTAGGGTGGAGGGGTTAGATAGCACCAAAGCCTGGAGACTGGAACAGGCTACAAGTAATAACTATATACTTAACCGAGCTTCCTACTCAAAGATTTTTAAAAAGCAGAAGAATACAATTCCTGACACATTTCGCAGTAATAACAAGAACGCTTGGTTTTGCCGAGCTTTTCTTTTCGTAGAGGTACGAGATCCCGGGGACAAGTATTTCGCTGGTAAACCAGCCAGTTATTCGTATTGGCACCTTCCTGCTTCCAGGACAAGTATTCGTGGCTAAAAGCGACACAGGTTCGGATGAGGTTTTTTAATTTAATTTCCGGAATTGCGCCTACGGTACTTAAGGGATGCAGTTGGGTCCGGAATAAAACTTCATTTTTAATGCCATTGCCTACGCCCGCCAAAATAGTTTGATCCTGGATGGCATCGCAGATGAGTTGGTCTGGTTTACGCTGTAATTGCTCTAATGCTTTATCCTGGTCAAAGGCCGGGTGCAGTACATCCGTGGTCCAGTCGTATAGTTGGTCTAAGGGTTCGGGAATATACCGGCAATCGCAGGCGTAAAAATTTACTACCCCGGTTTCAAACATTAAACCTAATTGCAATTCGCGGTTTAATTCGGCATTAATGGCGTATTTACCAAAAAACATGAGGTGAATACGCAAAGCGAAATCCGGAAAACACAATAACAGTTCTTTTCCGAAGGTCTTGATTTCAATTAAGGTTTGCTCCGGTAATAAAGCGAATGGAATATTTTTAGCGGTACCCTGCGCTTCTACCAACGTCTGCCCCACAAATGGGTCTAGTTGTTCTTTTAAGAAAGCAATCCGGGGTCCTTCGGGCATATTAGTTCGTTACTCGTTGTTCGTTGATGACCGACAATTGTACAATCATCATCTTACTCATTGCTCTAACAACGAATAACGAGCAACTAGTAACGAATTTTCAGCTATTTTTTACCTGAATGTTTTGTAACTCAATCCGGGAAAACTCTTTCAGCTTTCCGGCGGAAAATTGCTGTTCTATTTGCCAGAAATCCAGAGAATCGGTGGGTGCGTAATTCACGTAATCCTGAAACCGAATACCTTTAATTTCCCGGGGATTGATGGCTTCGCGGAAACGGATGCCGCCGCCTTCGGTGGCATAGGTGTAGCCAAAATAATCCAGGGTGTTGGTTTGTTGATTGATAAAGTATAAAAACTCATCCTTAAAATCAGTACCGCCGCCTTCCTGCGTAAAGGTTATTTTTATTTTAGCGTAAGGCGTATTTTTAATGGTAGTGGTGCCGATTAGTTCTTTTTTAACGGCCGGATCATTTAACCCAAACGGTAGCAAGGCAAAATAAATAACCGAATTTACCGAAGCCGTAAAAGCTTTCACCCGCTCGTCGGGTAGTTTTTGCACTTGTCCGTTAATGGTGCGGGTAAACGAATCGTTGGTTAAAACATCCTTCACCTGGCCCGTAGAATCGGTAAAAGATCGGGTATACGTATAAATGCCGCCTTGGCGGGATGCTTCGTAATGGCGATCCCGAAAATCAAAAGCTATTTGTAAATTTTCAAATCTTTTACCACCATGGCGGGCAATGGCTTTGTCTACAATCTGCTGGGCTTCTTTATCTGCGGGTTCAGTTGGAGCAGCTTCTTGTTTGGTCTGGCGCGATTGGCAGCCACTGCCCAAACAGATTAAAACAAACAAAGCTAATAGCTGGATGGATCGCATACGTTACCTTTTAAACCAATAGATACTGTAAAAAACTTAGATTCAAAAAATCCCGGTACCATTTACCTAAATTCTGGGCAGATTCAAGAAAGTCTTAAAACCCGGAAAGCTCCGCTTTATAACGCAAAGCACCAGGTTATCTGCTATTACAAATGATATTTTTAAAAATTTAAAATTTAAGTAAGCTATTCATCCGGTGTATTTTTGTTTTCTCTGGAATGCCATACCTTATTAATTGCGACTCGTTGCGCCGCGTAAATACCCTGGTGGCCGCTAAAATAATACGCCGTAAAACACGCAACGGCAAAATACAAAACGGGTTCACCGCCAAACAACTCCACTCCCATTAACGTGCAAGCCAGGGGCGTATTGGTAGCGCCGGCAAATACCGCGATAAAACCTAAAGCGGCCATTAAATCCACGGGTGCGCCGGTAAGCACCGCCAACGTATTGCCCAAGGTAGCCCCAATAAAAAATAGCGGTGTTACTTCGCCGCCTTTAAAACCCATGCCCAAAGTAATAGCGGTAAACAGTAACTTCCAGAACCAGCTAAAATAAGTGGCTCCGCCAACCGTAAAAGCGGTGGTAATGCTCACCTGTCCACCCGGCGGGGGCACTACGCCCAAGCCTAAATAATCCGGGGTTTGTAGCAGAAAGGTAAGGCTAATGATCAATAAACCACCTACTACCGGAATCAACCATTTTATCGAAATATCTTGATTGGCCAGATTTTTAAATATATGCGTAGTGCGGGCAAAAAGCTGGGAAACTAAACCAAAAGCGATACTGGCGCCAATCACTTTTAACAACAATAAATAATCGGTTTGCAGAAACGTAGTTAAGTTAAATGGCATTTTCTGAAAAGTAATTCGGTACTGCGTATGGTGAATGCCCCAAGCCGAACACACCAAATCGGCCAGAACGGCCGCGATTAAACACGGGAGCAGCGCCTTGTACCGGATAACGCCGATGGCCAGTACCTCCAGGGCAAATACCGCCCCCGTAACCGGCGTACCAAACACGGCCCCAAAACCAGCGGCCATCCCGCAGAGCAACATAATTGAAATATCTGCAGAGCTTAGTTTTAACTTTTGGCCCAGGTAGTAAGAAATGCTGCCGCCAATCTGCACGGCCGTACCTTCACGACCCGCCGAGCCGCCAAATAAATGTGTAATAATGGTAGTAACTAAAACCAGGGGCGCCATGCGCAACGGAATACCGGCGCCCGGCTCGTGAATATGGTCCAGAATCAAATTATTACCCGCCTCGGCATTTTTGCCCAGGTACTTGTAAAGCGCGTAAATAAAAACACCAGCTACAGGCAGTAAATACAATAAATTAGGATGCTGGAAACGGTATTGCGTGGCAACATCTAACAACCATAAAAACAATGCTACCAACGAACCTACTCCAGCCGCAATGGGCAAGGCCAGCAAAGTCCATTTCAGGAGATGTTTAAAAATCGAGGCTTGTTGCAGGTTAGAGAAAAAGCGCGGCATAGCTACAAATAATTTTAAATTATTTTATCTGTAGGCGCCATCAGCTCCAGAGGGAGCGGTTTCCGCAGGAAGACACCATTTCCTGTACCGGCGCAAATATAACAATCTGGTTTAAATTTAAAATGAGTTCTTGTTTTTAATGAAACCAGCGAAATAAATTTGGTTGGTTAACCCGAACAGGTAAACAGATTTAATGCATAATAACGTTTATTTACCAGATACCTGCTTAATCGCACCGAAGCTGTCTGGGAAATTAAAAAATTTAAAAAATCGCTTTAAAATAGCACATGTACACCTTTGCCGAAAAAGTTATTCAATTTAATACTCATCTGCAGTTTACCGGTCAGTTGCCGGCAGGCGTTAATATCTTAAATCCGTTTCGGGAGAATAAAGAAATTCTGCCAGTATCGTCTGTGTTTTACCGCAAGTACTACGCCGATTACAACCCGCGGCACATGATTCTGGGCATTAACCCGGGCCGGTTTGGCGGCGGATTAACGGGCGTGCCTTTTACCGACCCCAAGCGTTTGCAAAAAGAATGCGGCATTGCGTACTCGGGCAAAGAAACCCACGAACCTTCGTCGGTATTTGTGTATGAGGTGGTAAATGCTTTTGGCGGCCCCGAAGCTTTTTACCAAAAATTTTACATTAATTCTGTTTGTCCACTGGGTTTTACGGCGCAAGGCAAAAACGGCAACGAGGTAAACTACAATTACTACGACCAACCCGACTTAACCCGAGCCGTGTACCCGTTTATCGTGGAAAGCATACAAAAGCAAATTAATTTTGGCATTAACACCGACGTTTGTTTTTGTTTTGGCACCGGCAAAAACGAGAAATTTTTAAAAAAACTCAACGACGAGCAACAATTCTTTAAATCGATTGTGGCCCTGGAGCACCCGCGCTTCGTGATGCAATACAAAACGAAATCCAAGCAATTTTACATTGATAAATACCTGCGGGCATTTCAGGAAGTTTTATAATTCTCAGACCTAAACAGCATCAAATAAAAAACAAGTAAATTATTTTGGGTAAATCTTTATAACCCAAGATAAGATCGCCATTCCAAATCGGGTTGACTTATCCGGGAGTGCTCACCTGGCTTTAATTGATCCGGTAAAATTCTTGCCTTTGTCCTTAAAAATAAATAGCTTTCAAGTATTTAGCTAACTACAGGCAAAACATGGAGCTACAAATTAACGAAAAAAAGCGTACCAGCCAGGCCCTACCGGAAACCCGCTTGTTGTGGGTGCTGCGCGACGAATTTGATTTAACCGGCACCAAGTACGGCTGCGGCGAAGGCCAGTGCGGTGCCTGTACGGTTTTAGTCGATGGCAAAGCCACTCGTTCTTGCCAAACGCCAATCAGCAGCCTGGCCGGCAAGGAAATTACCACCATTGAAGGCCTAAACAAAACCGGAAAATTACACCCCGTGCAGGAAGCTTATTTAAAAGTAGATGTTTTCCAGTGCGGCTACTGTGCTTCGGGCATGGTAATGTCCACGGTAGCGCTGCTCAAAAGTAATCCGCAACCTTCCGAAGAACAGATCATTGATTTTATGAACGGCAATGTGTGCCGCTGTGGCACCTATCCCCGCATCGTAAAAGCCATTCAGGAAGCCGCCTCGCAAGCTTAAAATTTTAAAAAATGGAGCTATTCAATCCTAACTCACAAGATCGGCCAGAACAAACCAATTTAATTGGCCAGGAGATGAACCGGCGTACTTTTTTTAAATGGCTGGGCAAGGGCTTGGCGGTGGCAGTTGTATTTCCGCCGACAGTGCTTAACGGTGAATCCGAAGCAGTAAATGTTTTAACCGGAAAATTACCCGAAGACCAGATTGGCGCCTGGTTGCACATCAGCCCGAAAAACGTAATTACCGTGTTTACCGGGAAAGTAGAGGTTGGCCAAAACATTCGCACGTCATTGGCCCAAGTGGTAGCCGAGGAATTACGCGTTCCCATCGAACATATTAGAATAATAATGGGCGACACGGATCGGGTGCCTTACGATGCCGGTACCTTTGGCAGTCGCAGCACGCCAGCCATGGGGCCGCAACTCCGCAAAGCCGCCATTAGTGCCCGCGAAACCTTATTGACCATGGCAGCTGAAAAATGGAAAGCAGATAAAAACAGCCTTCAAGCTATTGATGGCGCCATTACGCATCCGGCCAGTCGTAAAACCATCATTTACGCCGATTTGGTAAAAGGCCAGCAACTCACGCAAACCATTCCGGGCGACTTATCTTTTACTCCCGTTAGCGACTGGAAAATTGCCGGCACTTCAATACCTAAAGTAAACGGCCGCAACTTTATAACGGGCAAGCACCAGTACGTTTCCGATATGAAATTGCCCGGCATGTTGTACGGTAAAATTTTGCGGCCACCCAGCTTCGGCGCTACTCTTACTTCCTTGGATTTATCCGGAGCCAAAGCCATGAGCGGGGTTACGGTGGTGCACGAAGGCGATTTTGTGGGCGTAGCAGCCCCCGATGTGGTTACCGCGACTAAAGCCATTACCGCCATAAAAGCCCAATGGCAAGAAAAACCGCAACCTGCGCGGTCCGAAATTTTTAATTTTTTAAAAAAGAACGCTGAGGCCGGTCAGCAAGGCGGCCGAAACGGGGGCAGCAGCAAAGGCAATATTACCACAGGGCTAACCGTAGCCGATAAAAAGTTAACGGCCACGTATACCGTGGAGTACATTGCCCATGCGCCCATGGAACCCCGGGCCGCTTTGGCCCAGTGGGAAAACGATAAACTTACCGTCTGGACGGGTACCCAACGCCCTTTTGGCGTGCGCAGCGACTTAGCCGAGGAATTTAAATTAAAAGAAGAACAAGTGCGGGTAATCATGCCCGACACCGGCTCGGCTTACGGCGGTAAACACTCCGGCGAAGCGGCCCTGGAAGCCGCGAAGCTAGCCCAAGTTTCCCGTAAACCCGTAAAACTTACCTGGACCCGTACCGAAGAGTTTACCTGGGCTTATTTCCGGCCAGCCGGGGTCATAGAAATAAACAGCGGCTTGAAAAACGATGGTACGCTTACCGCCTGGGAATTTCATAACTACAACTCCGGCGGCGCGGGCATTCATACCCCCTACGAAGTAGAAAACCAGCAAATCCAGTATCATCCCGTGGATTCGCCCTTAAAGCAAGGTTCTTACCGCGGCCTGGCCTCTACCGCCAATATATTTGCCCTGGAATCGCACATGAACGATCTGGCGCAACTGGTAAACCAAGACCCACTGGAGTTCCGGCTTAAAAACTTAAAAAATCCGCGCTTAGAGGCGGTGCTAAATGCAGCGGCGCAAAATTTTGGTTGGGGTAAATCCAAACCCGCTCCGGATCACGGCTTTGGCATTGCGGGCGGCACCGAAAAAGGCGGCTTCACGGCTTCCTGCGCCGAAGTAGCGGTTAACCGGCAAACCGGCGAGGTAAAAGTTATCCGGATGGTGACGGCTTTTGAGTGCGGCGCCATTATTAACCCCGAACACCTCGATAACCAGATTTTAGGCGCCATTGTGCAAGGCTTAGGCGGCGCATTGTTCGAGGCCATCGACTTTCAGGATGGGAAAATCTTAAACCCTACTTTTGCCCAGTACCGGGTACCCCGGTTTAAAGATGTGCCGGCCATCCAAATAGTGCAGTTAAACCGTCCGGATTTGCCTTCGGCGGGCGCTGGCGAAGCACCGATTGTGGGCATTGCTCCCGCTATCCGCAACGGTATTGCGGATGCTACCGGAATAAAATTAACGACACTTCCTTTAGCACCGCAAGGCTTGGCCGCTCATTTTAAAAAGAGTTAGAAGAATCAAAAATTTAAAAAAGGGTGAGTACTTTTAGTTTGCAGCTCTCCCTTTTTCATCTCCTGGTTGATAGTTAGTATCACCAAACAAGAAAATTTAAAATCTTTTTTAATTATTACTCTTCGGTACAGCATTACTATCTTTTCTCCATTGGTAACTCCCTAATAAACAATCCCGGTTGTTCTTTAAGGCTGATTTTTCCTGAAAACTCCTAATTCATTAGTTTTTCTACTAATTTATTAGGATTACTCCTAATCTATTAGTAGTATTGAAAAAACAACGGAAAACATGCAAAAATTAGGAAAACGCGAAGAACAAATCATGCAGGTAGTCTGGCAACTCCAGCACGCTTTCGTGAAGGATATTATTGATGCCCTACCGGAACCCAAACCGCACTACAATACCATTGCCACCATGGTTAAAATTCTGACGGACAAAGGTTTTTTAAACGCTGAAAAAATAGGCAATACTTACCGGTATTCTCCTTTAATTACATTGGCCGAGTACCGGCAGCAAGACGTAGCCCATATTAAGAGCAAGTATTTCGGCAATTCCTTTTCCAAAATGATCACCCATTTTGCTAAGGAAGAAAACCTCTCCAACGAAGAACTGGACGAACTGATCCGCATCATTAATTCCCAAAAAAGCAACTAATCTTTACAAGCCATGATCGAGTTTTTACTAAAAGCCTCTTTCGCTCTCACGGTGGTTTTCCTGTTTTATAAATTAATATTGCAGCAGGAAAGCTTTTTTGCCCTCAACCGGTTTTATTTACTTGCGGGATTAGGCTTAGCTTTTGTTTTGCCCTTTGTAGCATTGCCAGCTTTAATCAACCACCAGGGGTATTTAACAACGGCCTTCCAATCACCGGGTCAGTCGGCACCACCAACCTGGCAAGTTACTGAAGTACCGGAAAAAACGGCTGTTTCCCCGGAAGTAAGCACTTCCGTTACCATCAAGACGTCGGTCGGGCCCGAGGCAAAATCAAGCGCTAATGCTACCAGTAATGACTCCAAAAATAACTTTAGTGGTTGGTTTTGGTTGGGGCTGCTTTATTTGTTTGGCGTAGGAATTTTTGCGCTTAACTTGGTTTTTCAGGTAGGCAGTTTGTTTTACCAGGCTTTAAAATCCGAAGATAAGGTAAATGACGGGGAAGCGGTGATTGTAAATACCAGTCGGCCCCAGGCACCCTGCTCTTTTTTTAAATTTATTTTTATCTACCCCAACAACTACGATTTTGCTACCTACGAGCAAATCTTGGCGCACGAGAAAATTCACGTGCGGCTCAAACACAGCCTGGATTTGCTATTGGCCGAAGTGGCCGTAATCGTGCTTTGGTTTAACCCGGTAGCCTGGTGGTTTAAGCGCGAAATCGAGAAAAACAATGAGTACCAAACAGACGCTGCGCTGCTGCAAACCGAACCCATTAATCCGCAAGAGTACCAATTTAATTTGTTGCAAATCGCCGTGCCGAATAAACCCCTCAGCATAACTACCAATTACAATCAGTCCTTACTAAAACAAAGAATCAAGATGATGAACGCGAAAAAATCTACCGCCAGCGCTTACTGGAAGTACAGTTTTCTGGTACCCTTGTTTTTCGGCACGGTGCTAATCATGAACGAACCGGCCACCAGCCAGGAATTGCCCTTCAACGACATTTTATTGGCCGCTCGCACCGTAAACCCCGATGATGCCGACCTGGGAAATAAAGCAAAACCCACCCGGGATAAAGAACCTGCTTCCGAGCCCGACCAACCCAAAAACAAACAAAACAGCTCTATTCGCTACCAGCAAGGCGATGTAGATATGGCCAAAGGCTATTGGTACAGCCACCAGGATGGTACTGATTATTGCCTGGAGTTAAAAGGCGGCCAACGTGCCTCAAGCTGGAACATGTCGGAGTGCTTCTCGAAGAAGCTTTTTCAAAAAACGGGCAACGCGGTTTATTCCATGACCAACGAGGTAGGCACTTTACAGTTAAATGGCAACCTGGAGGCTGAGGTAAGTCAGGGCAAATACACTTTCACCGAAAATAGCAATTTTAAAAAGTATTTAGCTGCCAACAACTTAGTAGCCGATGACCGCAACCTGTTGTTTCATTTGTTTTTTGCCAATGTGAACCGTGCCTACGTTGATTTTTTAAAAAATAACTACGCCGAGGTAACCGGCGAACGATTATTAGAATCCGCTATTCACAACATCTCAATGTCGGATCATCAAAGCTATTTGGGTATGTTTCAGCAACACAGCCACAAAAAACCAACTTTAGGAGAAGTAATAGAAGCAAAAATCCACGGCATTGATCAAAAGTACGTGCAGGAAATCGAGAAAATGGGCTTTAAAGATTTGAGCATGAAAAAAATGATGGAAGCCAAAATCCACGGGGTAAACGCAGCTTATGTGGCGGATTTAAAGAAAACGGGCATTACTAATTTACCCATGAATAAAGTGATCGAAGCTAAAATTCATAACATCAACCCGGAATCGGTTAAAGCATTGCGCGCGTTAGGCTTTGGCGAGCTTAGCCTGGATAACATGATGCAGCTAAATATTCACGGCGTAGACGCGGATTATATTAAAGAACTGCAAGCGGCCGGCCTGAAAAATTTGACCCTGGATCAAACCTTGCAGGCCCGCATTCACAATTTAGGCGCTTCAACGGTTAAAGCCATCCGAGATTTAGGCTCTAAAGACTTAGATTTCGAGCAAATGGTAAACGCGCAAATTCACGGGGTAAATGCCGCGTATATTGCCGATTTAAAAAAAGCCGGTTTCCAGAATGTAGATCTGGACAAAATGGTAGAAGCAAAAATCCACGACATCGACGGTAACTTTATTGCCCAAGCCCGGAAAAAAGGTTATAACTTCAACAGCCTGGATAAGTACATTACTCTTAAAATTCATGATGGTGCCATTAAGGCGCTTAAGGATTGATTTTTAAAATTTGTGCTAAAAGAAAAGGAGCGGTTAAATCATAACCGCTCGTTCTCTTTGTAATGATTATGCAGTTTTTGTAGCAGATATTTACGTTATTCTTTGTAGACTTTTCAAGTCTACATGCTTTGGTGCTATCTAACTTGAAAAGTAACCAGTTTGCCTCATGGCCGGCGGGCCTCGTTTGGCTCTTTCGGGCGGTTTAGCGAATCTTTCCTCGCTCCGCTGCGGAATGTGGCTCCGCCACACCGAATCGCTAAAAGGCCCTCAACAGCCAAACTGGTATCTTTGCACTTAGCTTTAGTTTGCTGAACCAGAATATTTTTTAAATAATCAGTGAAATTTATTATTAAAGAAATACAGATGGTCATTCTGAGCCTGTGGAAGAAACTAAATAATACCGTTACTGGCGGTACCCTTTAGATCCCTCGACAGGCTCGGGATGACGTTCTTCTTTTTAGTTAAAGAGAGATCAGTGGCCTTTCTTCTAAACTTAACCAGATGGTTTACCTAAAATTTAAAAATTTCGCCAAGTTAATTTAATCCTAGCTAAGCAGAAGCTAAGTGCAACTGACATCAGTTTGGCTGTGGAGCACCTGCTAGGGTTCCGTTTTTGCGGAGCAAAATTCCGCAGACGGAGTCGAGGAAAGGAAGGCTAGCGAGTGCGGAAGAGCCAAACGGGGCCTGCCGGCCATGAGGCAAACTGGTTACTTTTCAAGTTAGATAGCACCAAAGCATGTAGACTTGAAAAGTCTACAAAGAATTACCTTTAAAAGTAATCTATTGTAGTCTTTAATACGATTATGATCTAGTACTACTACTCAGCCACCTACTTCTTAACCTGCTCCGTAACTAAGTTCTCCGAAAAGAATTTTAACAGGTTATTGCCAATCCGGTCGGCAACGCGGTTAACGTGGTCGCCGTCGTATTCTTCGTAGAAATGTTTAATGCCGTAGGCGTTCAGTATTTTATCCAGTTCTTTAATACTGGCAGCAATGCTTTTATCCTGGTCGCCGGCGTCGAAGGCAATGCCGCGTAATTTCCGGATGGCAAAAATATGCTGGTCGATGCTGGCAAGTGGGCGGTTGGCCGTCCATTTAGCGATAACCTGGGTTTGTAACTGGCCATTTTCCAAGGGCAAATCCAGGTAAAAAGGAGCTTTGGCCGGGTTCGGCGACCAGGCGGCGGCGGAGGCAAACATGGCTTTGGTAAAGAAATCCGCTTTTTCAAAATCGGCCTGGGTTTTTATACCCGCTAGCTTGGCTTGAGCGGCTTCATCCTGGGGTACGTTGCTGTTGGTTTCTAAACAACACGGGCTTAATAAGTACAAACTCGAAAAAATCTCGGGGTATTTTTGCCCGATGCGCATGGCCCCGTAACCACCCATGGAGTGCCCGGCTAAGCCGCGGCTGGCCGCTGCCGGAATGGTGCGGTAATTTTTATCGATATAAGCCACTAATTCTTTCGCCACAAAATCTTCCCAGTTGCCCGTAGTGGCCGAGTTGGAATACATGCTGCCCTGAAAGCGGGTATAAGCGTTAGGCGTCACAAAAATAAATTCTTTTTTACTGCCGCCAGCGTAAGCCTTATTTAAAACTTCGGGCAAGCTCATCCAGTGTTTTTCGAAACCATACAGCTTAGCATCGCTGTCGGTGTAGCCGTGCAGCAGGTAAATTACCGGGTAGCGTTTTTTAGTATTGGTTTGATAACTGGGCGGCAAATACACCGATACTTCCCGGTCGGGCGAGTCGCCGGACAAATTATTTTCCAGGCCTTTGCCGTGGACTTTAATTCTTTCGACTTTGCCCGCCTTAGCCGCATTAGTTTGGCTAAACCCATTGCGGCTAGCGCTTAAAGTAAAAACTGCGAGTAAACATACCAGGCGATAAAAAAGTAAACAGCGCTTCATGCGGGAATTAAGTTTAGTACGGAAGGAAAATTAAACAATATTCCGGATTTAAGAAATTTGCTGTTAGATAAGAACCCGGTTAGGAAGGACCTAAACTTTAAATTTTTAAATTTTTCATTTTATGGAAGATATTTTACCATTTTAAAACTTCTGCTTCAGGCTTTTAAAGTTGTTTGTGAAGACACAAACAACGGCACCGCCCTTTCCTATATTTTCATTACTAATGGCTTAGGAAAATATATCGGTTCAAAGCAAAATTTATTCTGGTCACGTTTTCTCTGATTTCATTAGACTTCATTTCTTTTGCACTCATCAATTTAAAAGCTGCTCTTTAGAATTGGATAAGTACGGTAAATCTTTTATATTTCTACGCTACCAAAACCAAACAAAATGGCTCTGACCCAAGCTTCTACCTTAACTACTGCCCCGGAGTTAAAACCTATTTCTACCACCCAGGCCACAGCTGCACGGCTGGCGTCCATTGATATTTTGCGGGCCATTACCATGGTGTTAATGATTTTTGTGAACGACCTGTGGTCGCTGCGGGATATCCCGGCCTGGCTGGAGCACGTTCCGCGCGGCGTGGATGGCTTGGGCCTGGCCGATACGGTTTTTCCTGCTTTTCTGTTTATCGTGGGTATGTCTATTCCGCTGGCGATTGCAGCCCGTAAAAAGAAAGGCGATAATACAACTACTTTGTTAGGCCACATTGGCGCCCGCACGCTGGCTTTGCTGGTAATGGGTTTGTTTTTGGTAAACGGCGAATACCTTCACACTGACGCCACCGGTATGTCGCGCACTGCCTGGTATTCCTTATCTTGTTTATCTTTTATCCTGATCTGGAATTTATACCCCGTTAAAGTAAAGCCGGTGGTAGCGCGTGTATTACAAGGGCTGGGGGTAGTTATCCTGCTCGCTTTAGCTTTTGTTTACCGGGGCGGCGAAGGCGAAGAACTAAGCCGGTTCTCTACGTATTGGTGGGGAATATTGGGGTTAATTGGTTGGTCTTACCTGGCCAGCGCTTTAATTACACTTTTTGCCGGCCGAAACTATCTGGTGATTGTAGCGGCCTGGGTTTTGTTCTGCGGTTTAAGCATGGTAGCCAGCGCGAAACTAATCCCGCTGGATAGTTTTTTAAATTTTATCCCTAACCCGATTCTAGGGGGTACGCTGGTAGCGATTACCTTGGGCGGCGTAATTACCACTTTACTGGTGCAGCATTACCGGCAGCAACATAAATCTGCTACGTTATTACTGGTGTTGGCGGGTATTTCGGTAGGCTTATTAGGGTTGGCTTTCGTCACTAGGCCGTACTGGGGCATTGCGAAGCTCGGCGCTACGCCGGCCTGGTTGTTTTTATGCAGCGCTTTAACCATTCTCACGTTTATGGCAATTTACTGGCTCACTGACATGCGGAGGAAAGCCCAGTGGTTTAGTTTTATAAAACCGGCCGGCACCGATACCTTATTGTGTTACCTGCTCCCCTACTTTGCCTACGCTATAGTGGACGGGTTACAAATAGACTTGCCGGCCTGGATGCTGACGGGCGGCGTGGGTTTACTTAAATCGTTTGTGTTTGCGCTAGGTTGCGTGGGTGTAGCCGGTTTGCTCAGCCGGAACGGCGTTCGTCTGAAATTATAATGGAGCAAGAGTAAAGGTTTATAGACTATCGGGCTACCCGAATAAGCCGTTATTTCTTAAATTTTTCTCATTCTCAAGCCTAAATACCCGTTTTACTAAGCGCAGTTGAATCTTGCTGGATTGTCTTTTAAAATAAATCCATTACTCCTTTTAACCCGCTCGGTTTCGCTCTGCTTTTACTATTCTATCCGTTCCATGTGGCGCTTTTTAATTCTTGCTTCTTTTGTTTTTTTAAATTTTTTAATGCTACTGGGCGGCTGTTCGCCTAAAAAAACGCAAAGCAGTTTGGTCTGGGACCAGAGCTTGTATACCATTGGCTCGCAATCGTCGCCGCGTACGGCGGATTTAAACCAGGATGGCACGTTGGATATTGTAATGGGTGCCGGTAAAAACGAATTTCAGGTGAGCGAACAAGGCATTATCGCCCTGGATGGAAAAACCGGCAAAGTAATCTGGCAGCAAGAAGCTCCCGACCAGGTTTACGGCTCGGCTACTTTGTACGATATTACGGGCGATAGCATCAAAGATGTGTTTATTGGTGGTCGTACGCCCCACCTGAAAGCGCTTGATGGCAAAACCGGTAAGGTAATCTGGGAATATAAGTACCAGTACGAAACAGACCCGGTGCTGCGCTATGCCCGTTTTAACTTTTACAATCTGGCCCTGATCCCGGATCAAAATAACGATGGCTTAAAAGAACTGCTCACCATCAACGGCGGCAATGCCAAAGCCGAACCTAACTCTACCCAGGATCGCTTCCCGGGAGTTTTAATGGTAATTGATCCGAAAACCGGCCACGTACTGGCCGCCGATACCATGCCGGACGGCCGGGAATCGTACATGTCGCCGGTGTGTTTTAAACAACCCAACGAAACAGAATGGCAGATTTTATTTGGCACCGGCGGCGAAACCATTTCGGGCAATTTATACCAGGTCAAACTTTCGGATCTGATGCAGCGCAAACTTAACCGGGCCAAAGTAATTGCTTCGGAAAAAGGACACGGCTTTATTGCCCCGCCGGTAGTAGTGGATATTACGGATGATGGCCAGCAGGATATTATTGCTATTTCGCACGGCAGTACCGTTTTTTCTTTAAACGGAAAAAATCAAAAACAGCTTTGGCAACAACAAATTCCCGGCACTGAATCGAGTAACAGCTTTGCTGTGGGTTATTTTACCGACGACGACACGCCCGATTTTTTTACCTTCGTGAGCAAAGGCGCCTGGCCCAACAATACAGGTACCCGCCAGATTATGCTCGACGGTAAAAACGGCGCCATTGCCTACAAAAATGCTTTGGGCTGTTCCGGGTTCTCATCGCCGGTAGTTTACGATTTAAACCACGACGGGCAAGACGAAGTGATTATCAGCATTAACGAATACGATTGCAACCGCAGCCTTTTAAATCAAACTTCTTTTCCGATTGAAAACAAGTTACTCGCCCTCAATTTTAAAGATAAATCCATCAACACCATCGATCAAACCAAAGGATTTAAAAATATCTTTTCTACCCCTTGGATCGGCGACCTCGATCAGGATGGTTACCTGGATATTGTGCATTGCCAGTATTATAGCCACTCCGATTTACTTTCGTTTTTGGGCATGCGGGTAAAGCGTATCGACACGCCCATTAAAATAAAAGACAAACCCGTATGGGGTTCTTACATGGGCTCTAATGGCTCGGGGGTATTTACTGCTTATCGTTAAAATTTTAAAAATTATCTATTTCGACCGGCTCACTTTCAATTAGAAGCTGTTTCGAATTTATAAAACTAGAGGCAAGATTCGCCATTGCGGCATCTCCACCACCATAACAGGATCGCTTCACAAAATACTACTCGCTTCAAGTTGGCACCTCTAATTATTAAATTTTAGAATGCTAAACAGCTTCAGTATTTAATTCGTAGTATAGCTCAACGATTTTCTTTTTTTACTGCGCGTTTACAGTACATCAGATTACATCACCCGAAATTTTAGAATTAGCTAAAAATCAAGTTTTAGCAGCAGCCTATTTGCTATTTTTTAAAATTTCTGAATGCTAGCACTTCCCGGCGCCCTAATTTTAAATTTTTATAGTAGGGCTCATTGCTGATGACTTATCCGGTACATACCACCGGATGTTAAATGTATTTCTTACTAATCGCTTAAGCTGTTTATGGTAATTACTTTACTCCAAGCCTTGGTTTATGGCAAAAAACGTGGATTCTTTTCAGGATTATTATTTTACCTATTACTTTCCTGCTTCAGCAGCCAGGCGCAAACTTTACCGGCCGGCTTTAGCCGGGTGCAAGTGGCCAGCGGCATTGCTAAACCCACGGCTTTGGCTTTTGCCCCGGATGGCCGCTTGTTTGTTGCCCAGCAGGATGGCACTTTACGCGTTATTAAAAATAACAAGCTGCTAACCACTCCGTTCCTAAAATTAAAAGTAGATTCGAACGGGGAAAGAGGTTTAATCGGTTTAGTTTTCGACCCGAATTTCGCCAGCAATAAATACCTGTACGTTTACTATACCTTAGCCAATTCTACCCGCAACCGCATTAGCCGGTTTACCGCCAACGGCGATGTAGTAGTAGCTGGCAGTGAGGTGGTTGTTTTGGATTTAGACCCGCTTAGTTCGGCGAGCAACCACAACGGCGGCGCCATGCATTTTGGGAAAGACGGGAAATTATACGTAGCCATTGGCGAAAATGCGAACCCGGCCCAATCGCAGGATTTAAATACCTACCACGGTAAACTATTGCGCATTAACCCGAATGGTTCGGTACCGGCGGGCAATCCGTATACAACCGGCTCGGAGCAGCGCAAACGAATCTGGGCTTCCGGGTTGCGCAACCCTTACACTTTTGCGGTACAGCCCGGCACCGGCCGCATATTCGTGAACGATGTGGGCCAGTATGCCTGGGAAGAAATTAACGATGCTACCACTGGGGGTAAAAACTTTGGCTGGCCGGCCGCCGAAGGAGTTAGTACCGATCCGCAGTACGATAACCCGTTTTACACGTACAAACACGCCTACGGCACCGTAGATGGTACGGGCTGCGCCATAACCGGCGGCGTATTTTTTAACCCCACTACCACCAACTACCCGGCTGCCTACCAGGGCCGCTATTTTTACCAGGATTTATGCAGCAAATGGATTAACGTGTTAGACCTAAGCGGCGCTACCCCCAAGCGGGAATCTTTTGCCACTAACCTGGGCTATTACGCCTTGGGTTTAACAGTAGGTACAGATGGTAATTTGTATTACCTGGAACGCAGCGCCAACGCCATTTTTAAAATTATTTATACCACCAACTCGGCTCCCAAAATTGTGCAGCAACCCGTTTCGCTTACTGTTACCGCGGGGCAATCCGCTACTTTTAGCGTGGCCGTTTCGGGTAAAACCCCATTTACCTACCAATGGCAAAAAAATAACGCAAACATTAGCGGCGCTACCCAAGCCACTTACACCATTGCCAGCACCAAAGCCGCCGATGCCGGCAATTACCGGGTGGTGGTAAAAAATTCAGCGGGTAGCGCTACCAGCAACAGCGTGGCCTTAATAGTTACCGGTTTTAACAATCCACCGGTAGCCCAAATTATTACGCCAGCCGAAAAATCTTTTTACCGGGCCGGCGATGCTATTTCTTTTTCGGGGGAAGGTACGGACGTTGAAGATGGTACTTTGCCCGCGAGCGCTTTTTCCTGGTCCGTGGATTTTCACCACGACACCCACCACCACGATGGTCCGCCCGTAGCTGCCGGGGTAAAAAGTGGTTCTTTTACCATTCCTACCAGCGGCGAAGTATCTCCTAACGTTTGGTACCGGCTATTGTTAACCGTGAAAGATTCTAAAGGATTAACCCATACTACTTACCGCGATATTTACCCGTACTTAGCTACTATTTCGTTGGTTACTCAACCCGCTGGCCTTAAAGTTACCCTGGATGGCCAACCAATAAACGCGCCTTTTTCGGTAAACAGCGTAGTAGGCCTGGAAAGAAGTATTGGCCCGGTGGCTAACCAAACGCTAAACGGGAAAACCTACGTGTTTGAAAAATGGCTGCACGGGGGCACCGCAACCCAGACCATTTCTACTCCCAAGGAAAACACTACCTATACCGCCGTTTACCGCGAATCGAACACTACTACTATGCGTTTAGAGGCCGAAAATGCCTATTTACAAGGAGTAATAGTCGCGACAGGTCATGGTGGATACAGTGGCACAGGCTATGCCGATTACAATAAACTATCGGGCGAATACATCGAATGGACCATTCAGGCTCCAACAGCCGGAATTTATAATTTAAGTTTCCGGTACGCCTTGCTTAGCGGTACCCGAACCTTACGTTTAGCAGCCAACGGAACGCTAATTTCTTCCGCTTTTCCGTTTACCGCCACCGGACAATGGACCAACTGGGCGAGTAAAAGTGTAAGCATAGATTTAAAAGCTGGAATTAACAAAGTGCGGCTAACCTCTACCGGCACTATGGGCCCCGACCTGGATTACCTGGAAGTTACCCCGAGCAGCAATGTTTCTGTAGTGGACTTACGGATATACCCTAACCCGGCCAAATCTTATTTACAGGTGGAGCTGCCAGCTACCCCGAGCGCGAATTGTACCCTGACCCTATACAATAATCAAGGGACACCGGTGTTTTCTACTACCCGTGATAACCAAAATCCAAAGAATCAATCTTTCCGAATTCCGGTAGCAAACTTTCCGAAAGGGCTATATATTTTAAAAATGCAGCAAGGAAAACAAGAAATTTCGGAGCGCATAATCTTGGAGTAATCAGTAGCAAGTATCAGGTAGTAAGTATCAGGTAGCAAGAATAAAGAATCCTGATACCTGATACCTGATACCTGATACCTGCTTAAAACCTATACATTACCCGGATGGTTAAGATATTGTCTTTGTAATCGCTGGCATATTTGGGGAGTTGCGTGGAACGGTTTTTAACCCAATCGTACCACACCGTAAAGCGCACGTTGTTGGTAAAATTATGAATGTACCCCCCACCCAAAGTGCTGAATTTAATATCAGCTTCGGTGGTGTTGGAACCCGGGCGGCCAATTTCATGGTTTTTTACTTCCTGGTTGGGGTCGTACCAATCATACTTTACTACAATTTGGTCGCGGTTGGTTTTAATATCCTGAACCAGATAAAAGTAAGCGCCATTAAATTTACGATGGTAAACCGGCAAAGCCACTTTACGCGAAAAGGGCAAATTATTTACCAGCATCACCTGGTCGGTGGTAGGCTCGGTGAGCGGCACTTCGGAGGTAGTGGCCAGGCCGGGCTGCCGGCCCGTAATAAATTCGCCGCGCAACTCGGTGGTACCCCATTTATTTAAAATCTTTAATTGCGCATCGGCCCCGTAGTACCGGCGGGTAGCTATTTTACCAATGTTACTTTCCGAAGAATCTACCTGAAAAGCAGGCCCCCCGGAAGTTTGGGTTAAGCGGTAAATTTGTTTCCCGAACTGGCGCATGCCGCCGTTGTAGTGCGAAACACTGCCGGATAAAGTTAACTTTTTGGCTATACTGGTGGGTTTAAGGGATACGCGGCCGATAAAATCTTTATGGCTGTCGTAGTCGGTTGGAGCGGCTACCCCGGTACCATTAAACAACCCGGCCTCAATTTTCAAATTTTTTAAAGCATCCTCTTTACGCTGGGGTTCAAAACTGAGCATCACCCCCAAATCCCGTTCGGTGCGAAACAAAATTTGCGACATGCGGCCCCGTTCCGGCGCTTCCCGGATGGCCGAGGGGTAGTTTACTTCAAAACCAAAAGGCCGGGGATACATACCGGTGGTTAAATGAAATTTGCTAAACTTGTTTTCGTAGATTTTGCCGAAGAAGTCGCGGATTTGCACGCCGCGTTCGGTTACATCAAACTGAAAAACAAAAGATACCGAAGGCAGTTCGTCTTTAAAATAGCGGGTATAGCCCAATAAAATCCGGCCCCGCCGCAACATAAACCGGTTATTTGAATTTTCGGCGAAGTTACCTCCGGCAAAATTAGGGGCACCCGCACTTTGCGCCAGTTGAAACTGGGGTTGTATGTAGCCGCTAAATTTTAAATTTTCGAATTTTTTAAGTACAGAATAGATTCCTTCGCCGCGCGAAATAGTAGAATCGGGGGTACTTTGCTGGGCCAGGGCCTGAAAGCCAAAGGCGTTTGCCAATAAAAAAGTAAATACATAGCCCCACTGGCCCCTATGGCGTAGGGGTCGGCAAAAATTTAGTCTCATATTTTAGTCTCTTTAGTTTTAAAGTTTGCGCGGGTGGAGGTTGGAGAGAACGCTAAAACTTTAAAATTTCACAAAAGTAGAGAATCCCCATCAGTTTACCGGAATTACAGAACCTCCCGGCCTGTTAAGAAATTGTTAAATTTTTGTTATTAAACTACGAAGCGATTTCTTATTGATCCTAGAAGCTCCTCAACCAGATTACTGCAGCAAAATACCGGTAGTTGTTATTCTCAGGCTGGGTTTATCGAGAGTGCCATTTTCGAAGCATGGGTAATAGACAACAAATTGCCCCACTTCTTCGCCCAGCAAAAAAGCCAAGCGTTCGGCAATGGTGCGGGCGGCTAAGCGCCGGGGCTCCAGCATAATTATTTTCTGATTGGCTAGCCAAGGCTCGTCTAACAAAGCCAGAGGCAACAAGGTACTTTTACCGGCGCCCGGTGGGGCTTGTACGATTAGTGTGTTCTGGGCAGCGAGTTGGGTTTGTAAGTCCGGGATTATTTCGCGAACGGGTAAGTCTATGGTGAAGGGATTGAAAGAGTACAAATAAATATTTAAACTTTGAAATGTTATTTTGAAAGTTCGGTAAATAAATTTAAATTATAACTTAGAAATATACTAAAGGATCAATATACATAATAATAGGTAATTAAATTTAGGTTGTGGTTTAAAATGTATGATGGATAAATACTTTAAAAGCAGCATTAAATTCTTGCAGGACTGCTTTCTAATAAAGTATGCTTAAATGAGCATTAAAGTGTCTTAAATTATTGTGATTATGAAAATCTTTTAAATAGAATGTTGATCAAAACTTTTTATAAATCAATGTTTTAGCACCATCATACATTTTAAACCACAGCCAAAATTTAAATTACTAATTAAACTCACTATTTACTTCTTTTAATTCAAAATGGAAATACAAGAACCTAAAAATATAACCATTGAAGCTAATATTACAAGTGCAATAAAAAATGATAAATTAATAATTTTTGTAGGGTCTGGATTATCAAAAATATTTAATTTACCTGACTGGAATAACTTAGTTATTGATGTTATAAAAGAAATAAATGATGAAAAGTTAAAGCTTTTTATTCCCATTCTTGAACAAAAATTATTAGACCCAATTGAGGTACTTGAAAAATTAAAAAATGAAAAAGATATTATACACAAATACTTAAAAGAGAATTTTGTTTTAAAATCCGAAAACGATTTTTCATTGCACAAAAAGATATTGGCTCTGACAAGTAAGATAATAACTACAAATTATGATAATGCTTTTGAGAAAACAGATAATACAATTTCAACTGTTTTATACAATTCACCATTTAATATAAATGAAATTAAAAATGAAAAAAAATTCATTTTTAAACTTCATGGATGTGCCAAATCTGATGCATCAAAATGTATATTATTTCATTCTGATTATTTGAATCTTTATTCTAGTGAAAATGCTGCTATTTTAAAATTAAAAGATTTATTTATAAATAACACAATTTTATTTATTGGATTTGGATTTAATGACCCTTATGTAAATTTAGTTTTTAATAATCTAAATAAAATTTTTGAAGGTTATAATAAACATTATCTTCTCACAACAACTCCTAAAAATTTCGATTCTCTTCCCTATATTAAACCCATCCATATTTCTGATTATAAAGAAATAAATTCCTTTATAGAAAAGATGTTGGTAATAAAAAATGAAAGGTTTAAAAACATCCATCAACTTGAAGGCTTAACGACTAAGTATCCAGTAAATAGAACCCCAAAAATTGCCTTCTTATATCCTGAACCAGTTGATCTTCCATTAAACCAAAATTTTTCAAAGTCAGCTACTTATTTTGATAATTTAGAAGTTGAAATTTATAAAGGTTATTTAAATCTAAAAAGTCTACAATTACTAGATGACTTTGAATTGGTTTTTATTATAACAAGTTCCTATAAAAATAAAATATATATAGAAGGAGAAGATTTAAAAAGTGAATTAATAACTATTGAAGAGTTAGACAGAAATATTCCAAATGAAAAAACAATTAGAGTAATTGTCACTGATGAAGATATTAACATTAATCAAGATTTTTCAATCATTCATTTACTTGGATATAAAGCTTCAAATATTAATAAGCTAATATTTAAAGCTTTAAGAAATAACGATTTATGTTTTAAAGAAAAAGAAATTAACATTTATAATATTGATTCCTTACCTTTTAAAATTGAAAAAGGGAGACCTAAATTTTTATCTTTGTATGATATCAAACGCCCCCTAGAATTTTTACCAAAAGCATCTATTTCAATTATTGGTAGAGTTGAAGAGCAAAGTATAATTGCAAATAGGATTTTAAAAATCATTGAATCAAATAAACTTTTAAATATAAAAGGCTCTGGAGGTTTAGGCAAAACTACTTTAATAAAAAAAATAGGTTATGAATTATATAATAGGGGATATTTTGACTTTGGAGTTAGTTTTATTTCTTGTGAAAACATTAACAGTTATGCCGATTTTGAAGAAGAACTTACTAAAGGTTTCAAATTAAAAAATATTATAAATTTTAGAGAATACTTATTTGAAAACTCTAAAAAAATTAACCTCTTAATAATTCTTGACAATTTTGAAACTGTGTCAAATCTGAGTAATAAGGAAGATTATAGAAAAGTAATTTCTTTATTGGAATTTGCAACTGATTATGCAAACATAGTTATTACTTCTAGAGAAAGTCTTTTAGTTGATTTTGAGGATATTTTTACCTTAGGAACGTTAATTACCGATGATGCCCTAAATCTTTTTAAAAATAATTACCAAGGGAATGTAAAAGAATCTGAAGAAAAGATTTTAAGAAGTGATATTTTAGAAAATCTTCTTAATAATAACCCATTGGCAATTAAATTAGTTACTAAGACCAATTCCCAACACAAAAACATTTCTGAATTAAGGGATCAATTAAAAGAACATTTCTTTGAAGCTACAAGTGAAGAATTTGAGTCTATATTTAAAAAGAATGTTGACTTAAATATAGAAAGAACTCGTTCCATCTTTCAATCAATCAATTATTCTTATCATAAACTTACTACCAAACAAAAATTAGCTTTTGAATTACTCCACCTATTTCCAGATGGTATAAGTTTAACTAATTTTAAAAAATGGTTTAACAAACAAAAGTCTTCATCTAATAATATAAGTGATTTAGAATTGAAGCAACTACAAGACAAATCATTAGTTGAGAATTATGATGGAACTTTACAACTACAACCAATCATCAGAAGATTTGCAGAATTTCATTTTATAAAAAGGACTAAGGATATCAAGGCAAAGTACTATATTGATGCTTATGATTTTAACACTTTCCAATTGGAATACATCGATTTTGTTGACTTTCGAAAGTCTACATCATTTGCATTATTCTTAAACGATTCTATTAAAAATAATTTACTTCTTGTTTTAGACTACCTACCACACATTGAGATTTCTGAAAAGTCAATAGTTTCAAATAAAATTCATTTATTAAATTTTATTGATGGTATAATGAGCTATATCGTGAATGAAAGCCAGATTAATGCATTTCGGAGAAAGCTTAATGATATTAAGAATCTATTTACTGATATACCTAATGCGGATATTTATTTAAATGTAATAAGCACTTGGTTCACATATTATTTTAAAGATTTTAATAGTTCATATGAAGAATTAAGGAATATTTTTCCTCCAGAGGAAATCGAAAAACGAATTTTTGAAAATGAGGATCATTGCCAAAGAGAATATAGAAATATCATATCATACATCCATAGTATGGAAGGTTATACTATTAATTATATTCAGTCCTTTGTAACTAATAGAGCAGTAGAGTTTTTATTAGATACTCATTTTTATTATTTAGGTGTCTTTACCCCTTCAATAAGGGCAAAAAAAGGTTTTTATAATTTTGAAATTGAATTTATTTTAAAAACCTTGAATTTGAGCGAATTAGAAAATTATATTAATCTTTTATTTCCTGAACAACACCTAGAAAGAATGCAGTGCACTTACATTCTTTCTAAAGTAAAATTCCTTGAAAAGGAAGATATTAAAAAGCTTGTTATAACAAATCCTTATACAAAAGGATTAAAAGAATTGATGTATGCTTTTATTTCTGAAGATCACATTATAAAGATTCAACATTTTGAAAAAGCACTAAAAAATCTTTATCACATAAAATATTATTATTTAGAAGCTTTATACTTTTTCTGTGAATACCTAACAAAAATTAATGACCCATTATTTGAGTATCACTACAGAATTGGTTTAGAGCTAAGTGCAAAATATTATTATCAACATTTAGAATTTAAATTTAAAAATATTCTTGATCCTGATAAGTTTACTTATATATGCAATTTTGAGTATTATCCTATTGAAGGTTTAGAACAATTTTTTAATGATCATAAAAAATTATGGGAATCAGAATTTAAGAAAAAAGTAGAATTTAAAAATAATTAAGACGAAAGTTTCAAATCATTTTAAAAATTCTTCTTCCGTGTTAGGTGTAACCACCTGACAATTCTATGATTTTACAACTTTAAATACTTATATTTTACTTCTTACCTAATATAAAATTTAAACTTCTATAAAATATTTCCAACATTTTCCCGGTAGTCTGGCAGGCGATAACACCTGCCAGGGCCGTAAAGGCCTGTATTAGCATTTAAATTTTATCCTTTCCTTTTATTGCTACTTATAACTACCCAGGTCCATACAGGAAGAGGTGGTCCAGAAACCGCTTTTTATTCTTACGCTGCAGCTAAACCTGGAGGCTTTTGCGTTTTTGAACGGGTTGAGGCAACAGCATTTCCCGTTACATTTTTAAATGTTACCGAACAGTAAATCTGTAAACGGTGACTTCCTGAAATGTCTCTCCTGGTCGTAAAATAGTGTTAGGAAAAGTTGGCTGGTTTGGGGCGTCGGGAAAACGGTTCGTTTCCAGGGTAAAGCCCTGATACTGTTGGTAGGGTTGGCCGTGTTTTCCCATAAAGCTGCCATCGAGGTGGTTGGCGGTATAAAAATGAATACCGGGTTGGGTAGTATACACCTCCACCTGCCGCCCACTGGCGAGGTCTAGCGCCCAGGCAGCCAGCGATAAGTTGTTTTCGGTTTTATTCAAAACAAAAGTATTATCATACCCTTTGGTTTTCGCTATACTACTGCCCAACACTAGGGGTTGGGTAAAGTCCATGGGCGTATGATGCACGGTCGGCGTTTCGCCGGTGGGTATTACGGTTTCGTCAACCGCAATGTAGGCATCGGCATTCAGGTATAATTGGTGGTTCAGGATGGTACTGGTGCCGCCGGTTAAATTAAAATAGCTGTGGCTCGTCAGGTTCACCGGCGTGGGCTTATCGGTTTCGGCACTAATCTCAATTCGGAGTTCATTGTTATCCAAGATAGAGTAAATAACCCGGGCCGTTAAGTTACCCGGATAACCTTCTTCCCCATCCGGGCTCCGGTAGGTTAACTCTAATGTATTTTGGCTGGTTACCTTGGCCTGCCAGATTACTTTAGCAAAACCTTTTAGCCCGCCGTGTAAATGATTAGGGCCATTGTTTATTGCCAGATTATAGGTTTGCCCATCGAGGGTAAATTGGCCTTTGGCAATGCGGTTAGATACCCGGCCTATAATAGCGCCAAAGTTAGATTCATCGGCTAAGTAGCCGGCCAGGTCACTGTAACCCAGTACCACATCAACGAGTTGGCCTTTATTATCCGGCACCAGGATAGAAGTAATGCGGCCACCGTAAGGGGTTATCTTTACCTGCAAGCCATTCTGGTTAGTTAAGGTAAATAAACGAACTTCCTGCCCGTCCGGCATATGTCCGAAAGCTTCTTCTGTTATGTTACCCATGCCCGTAGTTGTGGTCTGATTTAAGTTTAAATGTAAGCAAGAAAACCAGCATTTTACCTTATTCCTGAATTTACTTCTATCAGCTTTTAAATAGGGTAAAATTTTTACGTCTTTTAGAAGTAAAATTTTGCTTTTAGTACCTGCCAGTGGCTAATTCGTTGGAACTCCTTATTAGTTGAAAAACTAAATAGAAGGCAGTCCAGCAACAGGTTATATACTATTCTCCCCCACATTCTCCATAAGGGGACTTTATCGGCTATACTTTTAAAATTTAGATTTTAAAAAAAACAATTATACAATGAATAACGACTAAGAATAAAAGATACTAACTCCTATGCTTCCCTTTACAAGAGCTTAGGTAAAGTATTTAACAAAAACTGTATTCTTAATGAAAAAACGTTATTAGGTTTACAGAGTTCAGTAGTCGCTATTGAAAAAGTAAAATAGAAAACATGCAGACGAAGTTTACTCTTAAATACTAATTTTTAAAATCTCTATATGATAAGGACCAATTTAAAAATCATCATTACAAGTATATTACTATTTATAATTGGGTCCAGCTTCTACCTAAAAACAGCTACTCCACCAGAGAAAAAACTCCGCCACGTAGTAGCCTTCAAGTTCAAACCCGGTACTACATCGGAGCAAATGCAAAAAGCTACCTCGGATTTCCTGAACCTTAAATCGCAGGTGCCGCAGATTTTGGAAATAGAAGGAGGCCCGGATGTGGCGCTGGCGCAGAAGCAAGGCAAGTACACGCATTGTTTTGTGGTAACGGTAAAAAACCAGCCCGATTTAGATGCCTATGGCTCCCACCCCAAGCATAAAGCTTTCAGCCAATCCGTAGATCCGCTGCTGGCTGAGGTAATGGTAGTGGATTATTGGGCTGAGTAAGTTTATTTCTTTCGGGGTTATAATTTATTGGCGGTGTGGCAAAACAAGTCTGGCTTTTTTAAGGTAAATGCCCCTAATTTTAAAATTGCGGTTAATCTTGTTTTTAGGGTACGCTCGGGTAAAAAGTAACAGACAGCCGGTTATCCCATCATCTATCCACAACATGAATTTGCAAAAAGATTTAGCGAACAGTTATCAAGCGGCCAACAAGTTAACCCGGGTATTATTTGGTATTTACCTGGTGGCTTTATTTTGGATTTTGGTGTTAAAGCTGGGCGTGCGGTTTTCGTATATGGGTAACCGCGAGGTAAACTTTATTCCGTTTGGGCACCAGATCTTTTACCATGGCCGGATGGACTCCGGGGAAATTATTTTGAATGTGCTGGTTTTTGTACCATTGGGCATCTACACGGGCGTTTTATTTGCCCCCTGGTCATTTTGGAAAAAACTTTTCTTCTTTTTCGGGATAAGTTTAACAGTGGAAGTGATTCAATTCGTGATGGCCGTCGGGGCTTTTGATACCACCGATATGATGACGAATACATTTGGCGGGCTGCTAGGTTTGTTATTGTTTCGTTCGATGGAAAAAGTATTTAAAAGCCGCACCAAGGCGCAAAAATACATCAACCTTATAGCCGCCACTGGTACGGGCTTCATGATTTTATTACTGATATTATTAAAGCTGGATATGCTCCCCATCCGGTACCGGTAGCGCGTGGTTAGTTGTTGGTTGCTCAGTAAATGTAGCCCTGGCAACTGAGGTAATATAAATTTTTAGTCGAAGCTGATTTCATTAAATTACTACCTTTTGGGTCAACCTATTACCATTGGTAAACCTTCACTCCATCACCCTGATCATGCATACTTTTCCGGTATAACTGGTTAAAACACCGACAATCTTACAGAGAACCGGTTTATAAAAGTTATATTTAAAAACTAACTCTCGTTTCTTCTCTTGTTTCAGTACCTATTCAAACTTTGTAACTAGCCGCAAATTGAAATTTTTTAATGCTCCAAATTGGAATTTTCTAATTACCTAGTTCCCCTTTTTGTTTAACCTGAACTAACGGTAGAATCAGACGTACCCGATCAAATTACGTCTATGAAAAAATCTAACAGTTCCACTTATCCCGCATTTTATGAAGAAATTCATTTCTATTAGCTTATCTTTTACCATGCTGTTTCTTAGTTCTTGTAAAGACGAACTTTGTTACGAATGTATAAAAGATGCCAGCAATCATTCCAGATTTTGTCTGCCCCGAAAAGAAGCAAAAGACAGAAAAGGTCAATTTGAAAGTCAAGGATATAACTGCAAAAAATTTTCTCAATAACTTAGCAGAAGGCAGATGTCTTAATGGTAAATTTCACCTAACCATTAAAATATCTACTCATTTGTGCGACAGGTTTGTGATTTAAAATCATTGCCGGCACAAGCGGGTAATTAATTCGCTTTGCTCGGGGCAAAACGGTAATAGCGTTGGGGCACTGGCCATTTCAAAATCCCGGAAATCAAAGCCGGGCGCCACGGTGCAACCCACCAGGGCAAATTCGGTTCCGGGAGCGGGTTCGGAGGCAAACCAGGCGCCCGCCGGTACTACCGCCTGAAACGTTTCGCCCTGGCTTATAGCTGCGCCCAGGAGCAAACAGACATACTGGCCGTCCGGATGAATAACGTGAATGTAGAGCGGCCCGCCAGCGTAAAAGTGCCAGCCTTCGTCGCTTTTAATCCGGTGAAACGCCGAAAACTCGCCGGCCGGCAGCAAGAAATAAATAGTAGTGGCCAGGCTGCGTTCGCCGGTTTCGGCAAAACGCGCAGGCAAACCCCGGTTCGGGATGCTTTCGGCGGCGCGATAGGTTTCTTTGTAATAGCCGCCTTCGGGGTGTGGTTCTAAGCTTAAATATTTAATGTAGTCGGGAGCAGTCATAGGCATAGCACAAGAGCTAAATTATTCCTAAAGAAAGTGTTTTTTAAATTTTTTCTGCGCCAGAACTTACCACCTGAAGTTTTACGAAGAGTTTAAATTATAACCCGCTTACCCGTATGCGGATAAATACGAATAGCCAATTTAAAATAAGCGGCTGTTAAATACAGACACAAAAGCCTGCTACAAACCGGCTTTAAAGTACACGTTAAATGCGGTACCCACCCCTTCCTCCGATTCTACTTCTATCTTACCGCCGGCATTATCAACAATCCGTTTTACCATGTACAGCCCGATTCCCGCACCCTCTACGTGCCCGTGAAACCGTTTAAACATGGAATACAACTGGCCTTGGTGGTGCCGGCTAATGCCCAACCCATTGTCCTGGATATGGAGTACCACATACGGCTCCTCCAGGCGGGTACTAATTTTAATGACGCAACTCCGCTCCTCGGCCTGGAATTTAATGGCGTTGCTCAGCAGGTTATAAAAGATGCTTCTAAAATTTTTACGCGAGAACTTGAGTTGATGCACCTGAAAATCGGTTTGTATAAAACAGACTTTATTTTTCACCGGATCTTCCAAGTCCACCATAATCTCGTCGTACACGTCTTGGATATTCAGCACTTCTTCGGGTGGGTTTTCGCTGAAATCTTTTTGTAAGCGCGTTATTTCGGTAAGGTTCAGGATAATGTGCTTAAACTGGTCTACCGAAGCTGTTACCCGGTTTACGATTTCGTTGATTTGGGAATTTAAACAATGATTTTCCTCTAAAACGTCGCGGAGCAAAACCATTAAACCTTCAATATTTGAAATAGGCGAGCGTAAATCGTGCGAAGCGGTATACACAAAATTATCCAGGTCAAAATTTACTTTCTTCAGTTCGGTGGTTTTGTGATCCAGGGCAGATTGTTGCCGCTCGGCTAACTGGTCTTGCAGCTCTTTTTGTTTGGTAATGTCGCCAGTTATTTTGGTAAAGCCCACGTGTTGTCCGGCTTCATCAAAAATAGGGGTAAGCATAATAGTGGCCCAGAAAAATGAGCCATCTTTGCGTTTGCGCCAGTCTTCGGCTTCGTACACCCCTCCTTCCAGAGCCAATCGTAATTCCCGCTCCGGTAAGCCCGCTTCCTGGTACTCATCCGGCGACAGAACACCGTAAAATTGCCCCACTATTTCGGCTTCGGTGTAGCCTTTTAACCGCTCGGCTCCTTTGTTCCAGGTGGTAACAATGCCATCCGGGTCGGTGGCAAATATGGCGTAGTTTTTAATTTGGTTAATAAATAAAGTATTTAGGCTTTCTTGCGATTGCAGCGTCATAAACCAGTTTTTTTCTGTTGTACTTTATAGTTCCAGGAGCAATTACTACGGCTATTTCTATACGATAAAATTTTTAAAAATTTTCAATTACCTGATCTTAAAAGTCTTTCATATTCTTGTTTTAGCTACCTCAACCCGCCTTACTTTTGGCTAAAAGCTTACATCTTAATAAGTAATCCCCCAACCTTCATACCGGCGGAGCTATTTAAAATAATAATATTTTTCGGAGGTGCCTCTTTCCTCAGTGTATTTGCGGCAGGTAATTCTATCTTATTCCCGGATCGTTTTTTAAATTTCTTTGGTGGTAACAATACTACACGGTAAATTTTTAAATTTCGGAATTCTGGTACTGTACGCAACCTTACCTCTTTTAATTGTGGCCCCATGAAAATGTACCCTAACGTTTTACTTACCACACTGCTGTTTTTTATTAGCCATGCTGGTTTATTTGCCGCCGAAATTACCTTAAAAGTTACCAAACGGTATTTAAACCTGCCGGTATCGCAGCAAGCTGAGCGGGGCACCATGCAGTTTACCGTAAACAAAACTACCGAGCGCACATTTAAAATACGGCTGGCAACCGATAAACCCGAGTACTGGGTATTCTGCGATTTAAGCGCCCTAAAAGGCAAAACCATAACCTTGCAGTACAGTGGCGATGCCGCCGGGCTCCGCCAGATTTACCAGGACGATAAAATTACCGGTCAAGATTCGTTGTACCGGGAGAAAAACCGGCCGCAGTTTCATTTTACTTCCCGCCGGGGCTGGATTAATGACCCCAACGGCCTTGTTTTTTACGAAGGCGAATACCATCTGTTTTACCAGCACAACCCCTACGAACGCGAATGGGAAAACATGCACTGGGGCCACGCCGTGAGTAAAGATCTGGTACACTGGCAAGAACTGCCCATTGCCTTATACCCCGACCAGCTCGGCACCATGTTTTCGGGCTCCGCCATTATAGATTACCAAAATACCGCCGGTTTTAATAAAGGCAACACCCCGGCCATGGTAGCCCTCTACACCGCCGATAACCCCGACAAGGAAGTGCAGTGCGTCGCCTACAGCCTCGATAAAGGACGTACCTGGATGAAATACGCCAAAAACCCGGTAATTGACACTAAAGCTAAATGGAACAGCAAAGACACCCGAGACCCGCGCGTTTTCTGGTACCAACCCGGCAAGCACTGGGTAATGGCCCTGAACGAGCGCGACGGTCACTCGATTTACACCAGCCCCAACTTAAAAGATTGGCAATACCAAAGCCACATCACCGGTTTCTGGGAATGCCCCGATTTATTTGAACTGCCCGTTGACGGCGACAAAAACAAAACCAAGTGGGTAATGCTGGGTGCATCTAATACCTACATGCTGGGTTCTTTTGATGGCAAAACGTTCACGCCCGAAAGCGGCAAGCATTATTTTAGCACTGGTTCTATTTACGCTGCTCAAACTTACGCCAACATTCCGGTACCAGATGGTCGGCGCATTCAGGTGGGCTGGGGCCGCATTCCGCAGCCCAACATGCCTTTTAACAACCAAATGCTGCTGCCCACCGAATTAACTTTGCGCACCACCAAAGACGGCGTGCGTTTGTTTAGCGTACCGGTAAAAGAAACCGGGCAAATTTTTAAAAAAATGCAATCTTGGCAAAACCTAAGCGCCCCCGAAGCCAGCCAGAAATTGCAGGAATTTAATAACCGCGATGGTTTGCGCCTGAAAACTACTTTTAAACTAAGCCACGCCACCAGCGCCGGCTTAAATTTGTTCGGCCAAAAGCTGGTAGATTATGACATGAATTCGAACCTCGTTAACGGTGTATTTTACTCTCCCGAAGATATGACCAGCATGGAAATTACCGCTGATATATACATCGATCGCACCTCCGTGGAAGTATTCATCGACAATGGCGCCTACTCCTATTCCTTTGCCCGTAATCCCGACGCCAAGAATCAGGAAGGTTTCCTTATCCAGGGTAACAACATCGAAGTTAAAAACCTGGAAGTTTACTCCGCCGAATCCATCTGGAAATAGCCTTAATTTAACGCCGCCCTAGTTTTGTAAATTGAGCAAGTAAAAATCCGCCTCCCAAGGGGGACTTTTTTGCTAAATGCAAGCTGGGGCGAGGTTCCCGCCTCGTGTCTAACCATCGGGTAGGCCTCTGGCCGGGCAAGCCGATAAACCTTAATTTAAAAGTTAATCAGCAACAAGTTCCAGCCGGCCATAGCCCGGACAATAAGCCTTACGCGCGTGGACGCTCGCGATATGATTAACAGAAGGATTGATAGGTAGTTTTTTTAAAAATCTACTTTTCCGAGAGCATAATCAGGAAGCTGCGGTAGGCGGTAAAAATATTAGATTTAGAGATAAAGCCTAAAAAGCGCCCGTTTTCTACCACCGGCAAAGTCCAGGTTTTGGTGCGGTCGAAGTGGTGCATAATCCGGGGTATTTCTTCGTTGCTCTGGATAATGGCCGGGGGCGGCTGCACCAGTTGGCTGGCCCGCAAACTATCGTATAATTCAGGCCGGAACAAAACATCTTTTAGTTTATCTACCATTAATACGCCCATAAATTGTTGATTGCCGGGATTTATTACGGGAAATAGATTACGATTGCTACTGGCTATAGTGGTTACAATGTCGCGCAACGTAGCCTCCGGGGGAATAACCTCATAATTGGTTTCGAGCAGCTCGCGGAGTTGCAAAGTTTGCAAGATATTCTGGTCGCGATTATGGGTGGGTATTTCGCCTTTGCGGGCCAGCTCCCGGGTATCCATCGGGAACTGCTCAAACCGGCGCACCAAAGCGTAACTCGTAACCGATACCACCATCAGCGGAATAATTAAATCGTAGCCCTGGGTAATTTCGGCAATTAAAAACACGGCCGTTAAGGGCGCGTACATAACCCCGGACAAAATACCCGCCATGCCCACCACCGTAAAATTATCCTCGGGCACCCGGTACGGCGAAACTAAATTAATCAAGCGCGAAAAGAAAAAACCCACGTAAGCCCCCACAAACAAGGATGGCGCAAAGTTGCCCCCGTTGCCGCCGCTGGCCAAAGTTACCGAGGTAGCCACTACTTTTACCAGGGCAATGGCCCCGATAAATACCAGAATAAAAACTTCCTGGTCCTGCAATTGTTCGTACAAGGTATGCTGAAACAAAGCCGCCATGTTGCCGCTGGATAAATCTTTAATGCTCTCGTAACCTTCGCCGAACAAAGGCGGGAAAATAAAAATGAGGGCACCTAAAATTAAGCCACCCGTAAATATTTTAACTAACTGCCGCGAAGGGCCAAACCGGTGAAAAAGTTTTTCGATTTTTAAAGTAACAAAGGCGTAATACAAACTAATTAAACCTGATAAGCCGCCTAAGCCCAGGTAAAACAGCAAATTATAGTAGTTAAAAGGTTGAAGTTGCCGAAAACTAAACAAAATCGCTTCGCTGAGAATAATTTTAGAACAAAGCACCCCCGTTACCGAAGCCAGAATCAAAGGAATAAAGGCCGAAATGGTAATATCGGTAAGCAACACTTCTACGGCAAATAACAAACCCGCAATGGGTGCGTTAAACACGGCAGCAATACCGGCCGCCGCTCCGCAGCCCAGCAGCACCAGGCGTTCTTTGTAATTAAAATAAGGCAATTGCCCGTAGTTAGAACCTATCGCCGAACCCGTTACCACAATCGGTGACTCCAGACCAGCCGAACCGCCAAAGCCTACCGTAATGGCGCTGGTAATTACGTGCGTAAACATTTTATGCCGCTCCAGCCGCGCCGCTTTTTGCGAGATTGCTTTTAATACGCTGGCCACACCGCGCTCAAACTTGCCTTTAAAAAATACCCGGATAAACAGCGCCGTTAACAGAATACCAATCAGGGGAAAGTTAATGTAAATCTGGTATTGCTTCAGGATGGAATAATTATTGGTTACCAACAAACCACGAATGCTATGCACCAAAGTTTTTAAAATTACAGCCGCTATACCCGCCGTCAGCCCCACCAAAATACTAAACAAATACAGTCGGCGGGTGCGCGTTTGGCCCCGCAAAAACCAGGTAGTACCGTAATTTTTAAATTTCTGCCAGGTAGTGGGTAAAGCGTGTTCTGCCATGTAAGTGCCTTCGGTATAAGGCTAGTTTTACGCAAAAATAAATCCAGACGCTATTATTTTTAAAAATCAGTTTTTTGCGAGGCTATTTTATTTAGCGCAACAAGCTTTTAAACCGTCCTAGAACTAGCAGTTTTTGCCTCATTAATGTGAGTTTAAGATAAAAATAGGAAATATTCCCAGATAAGCTATTCTTCTTTAGCATGGTCATCCCGGAGGGATCTAATCCATCACTTACTGGTCAGATTCCTATTGGCTGACTAAAATACAACAAGATACCTTTCTTTTAATATAATCCTTTTCTAAGCTCAAACGCAAGTTCAATTAGAAGCTGTTTCGCATTCTAAAATCGAATAAAGGCACTAACCAGAAGCAAGCAGCATTTTGTGGTGCTATCCCGTTTTGGCGGTGGAGACACCCCCAAAGGCGAAGGTTGCCTCTGGTTTTATATAGGCTAAGCAGCTATTTATTTTAAAACTCCATTTACGTTACTCAACAACCAGGATAATTTTTAAAATTCTGGCAGAAACGACAGCAAAACAGGTTTTTGTTACGAAGGAATGCCTTTGTTTTTCAAATGTTACCCAGTGCATTTTAACTTATTGCCAAACACCAACTGCCCCGACAAAAGCTAATTTTTAACACCGCTCCCCCTCCTTACGTAAATGGTACGGGCACTATGCATTATTTCGTCCAATAGTGCTTCTATTGTTATTTTTTAAATTTTTACCATTTACCTAAGTTCGAATGCCGCAATCTTATAAATCAATCAGCCCACGCAAATATTTTTCTGGTTTAATAATACTGGTGGTGCTAAATTTTGGGTTATCCGGCTGGTTGCCCACGCCAGCTTTGGCGCAGTTGTCCTTACCCACATCCGAAGCTAGTTCCGACACGGTGGCCGTACCCGATTGGCCCGTCGATACTTTAGGCCGCCGCACGCCCCGCTACGCGGTGCAAGGTTTTATTGAAGCCATTGCCGACGAAGACTACGCCAAAGCGGCTTTATATTTAAACCTCGACCGCAAACAACGCAAAAAAGGGGAGCAACTGGCGCATACCCTGCAACGCCTCCTCGACCACGGCGGTAAAATTTCGCCATATTCTTTAATCAGCGATTCATACAACGGCAACACCGACGATAACCTGGGACCAGACCTGGAACGGGTAGGTTCGGTTTCAGCCAACGGCGAATCTTTTGACTTGTTTCTCGAGAAAACCACCGATAAAGCCGGCGGACCGATTTGGTTGTTTTCGTCGCAAACCGTAAAACGCCTCCCTGCCGAAATTGAGCAAACCGATCCGCCCTTCGTGGATAAGGTAATGCCCGCTATGGTGGTTAAAAATAAATGGGGCGGAGTACCTGTTGGGCATTGGCTGGCCATGGTGCTTATGGCTTTGTTGAGTTACGCTATTTCCTGGGGCCTGGTCCGGACTTTGGAACTATTGCTGCGCGTTACCTGGCGCCGGGCCAAAGAAGAACCCGTGGCAGGCATTATTCAGGCTTTTACCTTACCACTCCAGTTATATACCGCCTTGTGGTTGTTTTTCCAGTTCAGCCAGCGGGCGGGTATTTCCATTATCGTGCGCCAGAAGTTCAGCATTATTACAGTTATTGCGGGCTTGCTGGTATTTTTGCTGTTGTTGTGGCGCTTAATTGATGTGCTCGGCCGGTTTTTAGAACGTCGCATGATTAGGTACCAACACCAGGCGGGTTTATCGGCAGTGTTGTTTTTACGTCGCGGCGCCAAACTGGCCGTGATGGTTTTTGGGGTAATTGGCGTATTAAGTACTTTGGGCTTTGATGTAACTACGGGTTTGGCGGCCCTGGGAGTAGGTGGTTTGGCCCTGGCTTTGGGTGCCCAGAAAACCGTTGAGAACTTTGTGGGAAGCGTTACCTTAATTGCCGACCAGCCCATTCGGGTAGGCGATTTTTGTAAAGTAGGTGATACCGTGGGCACCGTCGAAACCATTGGCATGCGCTCTACCCGCATCCGCACCAACGACCGCACGGTAGTTACCATCCCCAACGGCGATTTTTCGTCGCAGCGCATCGAAAATTTTGCTCACCGCGACCGGGTTTGGTTTCATCCTACGTTTACGGTTCGCTGCGATACCAGCACCGAACAGTTACGGTACTTGCTGGTAGAATTGCGGGCCATCTTGTATTCGCATCCCAAAATAGATCCGGCCTCGGCGCGGGTGCGGTTTGTGGGCATTGGCGATTTTTCGTATAATTTGGAAGTTTTCTCGTACGTGCTCACCAGCGATTTTAACGAGTTCTTAGAAATTCAGGAAGATTTGCTGCTCCGGATGATGGAAGTAGTGGAAGCCAGCGGCACAGGTTTTGCCTACCCGTCGCAAACCGTTTACCTGGGCCGCGACACCGGCATATCCGAAGAAAAAGCCCAGGCCGCCGAGCAAAAAGTAAAAGAATGGCGCAACGCCAACGATTTGCCCCTGCCCAAATTTAGTCCGGAACGCATCCAAAGCCTGCGCAACAAAATCCCCTACCCCACCGAGAATGGCAACAGTTAAATAGGAATGGAAAATAGATTATAAAACCTAAGAACGAAAAAGGTGCCGTTTTAACGGCACCTTTTTCGTTCTTAGAAATCTAATTTTTTAAAATTTTTAGTAAAAAGCCATACCAACATATTAGCTTTTACTAAAAGCAAAGACCCCAGTTTGGCTGTTGAGGGCCTTCTAAGGTTCCGGTTTTGCGAAGCAAAATTCCGCAGCGGAGTGAGGAAAGGAAGCTTAGAAGGCCCTCAACAGCCAAACGAGGCCCGCCGGCCACGAGGCAAAACTTGAAGCCAGCAAGCTAGATAGCACCTACGCCTGGAGACTTGCAAAGTCTCCAAGTAATCAAGGTAGAATCAGCTATCTTCATTTTAAAAATTTCTCAAAAACAGCTTTTTAACAGCTTGTCAAAGCAGTTCAGAGTTCCGGCTAAAGCCGGAGTAAAGGCACAGACTTTACCTGGTACGAAGGCCCGAGTTTGAAAACTTGCGCCAGATAAAAAAATTTAAAAAATTGCTTTATTTCTTACCCGTAGCCGCCCAAAAAATACCCGCTAGTAAATGGTTTAAGAAAGCCGGTTCGCTGAAGTTAGTAGGCAAGTGCCCCAAAGCCGTATAAAAAGCCCGGCCACCGTCGTAATTGTGGTACCAGGCTAGCGGGTGCACTTTACCCATGCCTTCGCCTTTGCGCGGGCCCCACTCCACTTTAGGATTATACGAGGTTTCGTCAACGCTTAAGATGTAATTCAAGCCAGTAGTTTTTTCCGGGCCAAATTCATAGTATTCTTCCGTCCAGAGTTTATCATCGGCAAAGCCCTGCAAACCCGGGAATTTAGGATCGAGGATTTTTAATTTAGCCGTTTGAATGGTGGGGTGAATATGAAACATGCGGCCTACCATTTTGGTGTACCAAGGCCACTCGTACTCCGTGTCTGAAGCACTGTGAATGCCCACAAAGCCTTTACCGGATTGCACAAAACGCTCGAGTACTTTTTGTTGCTTTTCGTCGAAAATATCGCCGGTGGTATTTAAAAACACCACGGCCTTAAATTGCTCCAGGTACTTATCCGTAAATCCGTTCGGGTCTTCCCACAAAACCACATCAAAAAAGTTACGCGCACCCAGTTGCTGCAAAGCCAATACGCCCGCGTGCACCGACTCGTGGTGCCAGCCTTTGGTAGTGGTTACCAGTAATACCTTAAATTGTTTTTGCGCCTGGCTGTTAAAAGCAATGCCTAACTGAAGCACTACGAAAAAGAGTAGAAGTTTTAATTTGTTCATGAGGGATTTAAATTATTTAAAAGCGGAAGATAATCATTTTTTGTTTGCTGCCTTAATCTCCCCGGCGGCTTTTGTTCTGTAGTAATTTTCTTGGATAGATGGCAAGAGTCTTAATTAGTTAAACGCACCAATAAGCCAGGAACCGCTGGCTTTTGGTAAAGTTTAAAAAGAAAGCTTTAATCCCGCCAATTTCTACTAACCTACAACAAAGCTTAAAGCAACAAATAATTGTATTTCAGAGAGGTAATAGACTGTTTAGGTACCATAAAAAATTTACAAATATGTAATAATTTTTAAATTTTCCGTTAAACCTTTAGTGGGCAGCATAGTCTAATGGTTATATATTATTTAAAGCATGAAAGAGGTATTTCATTCAGGTATTTCCTGGAACAATTTTTTTAAAGACAGCTCCGGTTTTATGCTGGGTTTGGCTTTGCTGGGCAGCGTGGCCTGGCCGCAATCGGGTTTAGCGCAACGCCCCGACCGGCAAAATCACCCGAATACCTACCGCCCGGATCGGGAAGCTAACCGAAACAATAACTCGAACCGGGATAGAGATTATAGTCCTAACCGGAATAATCAAAATAACCGAAATAATAACCCGTCGCGGAATAACAATCGCGACCGGAATGACCACCCAACCTACGTTCGGCCGGATAGAAACCGCAATTCTGCTTATAACCCGGACTACTACCGGAACCGGGATTTAGCTTACAATAATCACCGAAGCTCCCGGCCATACCCGCCGGTATATTACCCCGCACCTAATCGCTACCGCAGCCCAAATTGGTATTACCGCAACTTACCCCGCTACGGCTACGTGGTACCGGTAGTACCCAGAACCGGCGTTACCATTGCGTTTGGCGGCGTCTATTTTCATTACGATAACGGGGTTTATTACCGCCCGGATCGGGGCCGGTATGTGGTGGTGCCTGCCCCCATTGGCTTGCGCACCCGGTTTATTCCCGACGGGCACTCCCGGTTCTTTATCAACTACGAACCGTATTATTATTACTACGGCACGTATTACCGGCTGTATAACGGCTACTACGAAGTGGTAAAACCGCCCGTGGGCGCCTTAGTCGAAAGCATACCCGATGGCTACGAGCAAGTAGTAATCGATGGCGAAACGTATTACCTGGTGGATGGTGTGCAGTACAAACCGGTTTTGCACAACAACGAAATCTGGTACGAAGTGCTTAAAGTAGACTAAGCTAAAAATTTGGCTCAACAGAAAATAAAAATTTTTAAAAATTTAAGATTCTGGCGGGAGCTATAACCGAAGAATAAGCGATATTGTGCTATACAAGTTTTACAAAAAGGGGGAATATCTATTCCCCCTTTTTTATATCTTTCATTCTAAAGCACTTACGTCATCAGGTCGAGCCGTGCAGGGTTAAGAATTTAAGCGAAAAAAGTCTTATTTGGGAATGCTGCCGCGGCTCTTTATATTGGTAACCGACCAGTTCCTGTTAATTCCAGTTAATAATGAGGCAACCCGGTTCAGGAGAAACAGTACACCGGATAGTAAAACGAATGCGATCTAAATTTGGGTTGAAAATTTAAAAATCCAGACTAATCATTCTTATTGCGTTAGCCAGGCAGGTAAATTAAAATTAGCGGAAATACGCTACTAAATAGCCAGGCAATTACCTTTGAAGTACACAATTAAAACATAATTAAAAAATGCCTTCTGGACTACTTGCTTTATTAGATGATATTGGTGCCCTGGTAAAAGTTAGCGCCGCCAGCCTCGACGATGTTCCGACACAGGTAGCAAAAACCACCGGTAAGGTTTCCGGCATCGTGATTGATGATACGGCCGTTACGCCCAAGTACGTAGTGGGCCTCGATCCCGCCCGGGAAATCGCTATTATCTGGCAAATCGCTAAAAAATCGGTTATTAACAAAGTGGTATTCCTGGCGCCGGCAGCCTTATTGCTGGGTTTTTTCGCGCCCTGGGCTATTCAACCTATTTTAATGCTGGGGGGCGCTTACCTGTGTTTCGAAGGCTACGAGAAAGTGCATTCGATATTTAGCCCCCACGAAGAGGCGCACGCCACCGAAGCTGAATCAGCCAAGGTAATTACCCCCGAAGAACTGGAAAAAGAAAGGGTTACCAGCGCCGTACGCACCGACATTATTTTGTCTTCCGAAATTATGGCTATTGCCTACAGCCAGGTAGCCGACCAGCCTTTAGCCACCCAAATAATCGTGTTGTTAGCCGTAGCCGTTTTTATTACCGCTGCCGTGTATGGGTTTGTGGGTGTTATAGTAAAAGCCGATGATTTTGGGGTGCACTTGGCCAAAGAAAACCACTCTCCTGGGGTACGCAATTTGGGGCGCGGTATTGTTAAGTTTATGCCCCATTTTTTAAAAATTTTAGGTTATGTGGGCACCGCCGCCATGTTGTGGGTAGGCTTTGAAATTATTACGCACGGGGTACCGTTCCTGCACCACCTGGTAGAAAATATCGAACATGCGCTGGCAAGTGTTCCGCCTATTGCCTGGTTAGTAAAAGCCCTTGCCTGCGCCATTGGCGGTATTATCCTGGGCTTTATCATTGAAAAATTTGTGAGCCTGGTACGCAAAATTTTTAAAAAATAAGCTCCGTTCAGGGTTAGACAGCAGGTTAAAATTTTTAGATGTAGTTTGGCCTATTCTGGTTGGGTTATTAAAAGCACGAGCCAGGTGTATTTACCAGCAGTATTTCGGGGAAAGCGCCGGTATTAATGAAGATGCTACATTTATCGGCGATATTCTTCAGACTATTTGAAATACCTGATCAACTTGCGTAAAGAAAGAATAAACCGCTCCCGGAGTAACTTTGCCGGTCTAAATCTAATTTCTGGCTAATTCCCGTTTTGTAACTTCAACCGAATGGTTAGCTTTAAGCCAATATTTTGGTTTTATGAAGAAACAATTAATCCGGGCAGGGTTTTTACTCTTGGCTGCTGGTTTTGGTGCTTGTGCCTCCAACCCTTACGCTACCACTAATAAGTCTTATAAAAAGCAAGTAAAAGCATTCGCCCGCAGTTTGCGTCAGGTGCCGGTAAATACCCCGGGTGCCGATAGCTTACTAATGGGCGATTTGTGGGTCGGAACCACTAACTTTAACATCCGTAAGCCCAACTACGTGGTTATTCACCATACGGCCCAGAGTTCTGCGGCTCAAACGCTGCAAACCTTTACCCAGCCCCGAACCCAGGTAAGCGCGCACTATGTCATTGATCGCAACGGCAAGATATACCACATGCTCAACGATTATTTACGGGCCTGGCACGCCGGCGCCGGCAAATGGGGCAATAACACCGATATTAACTCTTCGTCGGTGGGTATTGAACTGGATAACAACGGCGCCGAACCTTTTGCCGAACCGCAAATTACCAGTCTTATAAAATTATTAGCTACCCTGAAGAAAACCCACAACATTCCGACGGCTAATTTCATTGGCCACTCGGATATTGCGCCCACCCGCAAAAACGACCCGAACGCAACTTTTCCCTGGCAATTATTGGCGCAACATGGTTTTGGTTTATGGTACGATGCCTTACTCCCATTGCCAGTTTCCGACTCCACGGCCCTGCTGCTTGCCCCCGTTTTACCCGACTCAGCGGCTAGTGCTACTGCGGTAACTACTATCCCGGTTTTGCCGGCCGATAGTTTGCTAAATGCTCCCGGGGTTCCGGCTAATTTTAATGCCTTGGAGGCGTTACGGATTATCGGGTACGATATCACAGACCCGGCGTCAGCCATCAAAGCTTTTAAGCTGCATTTTATCCAGACCGAGGTAAACGCTATTTTAACCCCCTTCGATCAACAAGTGCTGTATAACCTCTACCGGAAGTACTTATAGCCCTACGCTCCTACCTAAATTCAAAAAATAATCCGGAAAAATAGTACTCAGGATTTATTAAATGGCTAACCCGGAAATTTCTTAAAATTTAAAAATAATCGCTTAACTTACTTATCCGACGCCGGTTTACTCCCGGTGCCTTGTTTACTTTTAACCTAATCGCTCGATTTACTCTAACCTAAAATGCATGTATAACAGACGTACTTTTTTAAAAACGACCGGTGCTTTGGCCGTTGCCGGCCTGCTACCTGGCCTGGGCAAAGCCAATGCTTTGCTGGCTAACCTGGCAGCTAAATACCCGCCCATTGGTATACAAACCTATACCTTAAACTTTTTGTGGAACAGCCCCGATGTAGATACCAAAGCGGTATTAAAGCAAATTGCCGACATGGGGATTAAAGAACTGGAAACGGCCACCGGTACCGCTAGCGGCCTGTACTACGGGCACAAAGCCAAGGAATTTGGTACGATGGTAAAAGACAACGGCATGACCTGGATCGCCAACCACTACGGCGGCTTGCCCCGCAACCGGACCGCTGCCCCACCTACAGCGGCTAATGGTGCCGTAGGAGCTATTGCTACGCCACCCACGAACGCCAACCGTCCAACGCCTCCCGGTGGTCCGCGCACCAACCTGGCCGATAATCTGCAGCAAATTGTAGACGAAGCTGCCGAAGGAGGTTGCTCCTGGGTTGTTTGTTCCAGCTCCGCCGAATCTACCATGGACGAGATTAAACGAACCACCGAAATATTTGCCAAAGCCGGCGAAGCGGCTCGCAAAAACAAAATGCGGTTTGCCTACCACAATCACCAATCGGAGTTCGACAAAGTAGATGGCATAAGTGCGTATGATTATATTTTAACGCAAACCAACAAGAACGAGGTATTTATGGAACTGGACCTGGCCTGGGCTTTTATGGCCAAAATGGACCCGGTAGCCATGTTTAAACAATACCCTAACCGTTTTCCCTTGTGGCACGTGAAAGACATTGACCCGAATACCAAACGACCCTGCCCGCTCGGGGCCGGCCAGTTTGATTTTAAACGGGTGTATGAAAATTCGAAATTATCCGGTGTGCAACACACCTTTATTGAACAAGATGGCGCTAAAACCATAGACGACCCCGCCAGCAGCGTAAAGTGGCTGAAAAGCAGTATTTATAAGGCTTAACTAAGCTATCAATTTGGGCTTTCTGATGATAGTTTAAATTGTTTCAATCAAAAATTTTAAAAATAAACCCGATTCGTAAACTTTAGCAGGTTTATGAATCGGGTTTATTTTTAAAATTTTTACTTAGCAAAATACGCCGCGTACTTTTTAGGCAATTCCGGCAGTTTTTTAATTTTTACGTCTTTGTAGAATACTTCGGCGGCTTCGCTTTGCAGTTGCAGTTTGCCTTTGGTTAACGGAATTTGTTTCCCATCCTCCACGTACCGCGAATTTTGCAGCACCATTACCACGTGGCCGTTTACAATGTGCAAACTTTTATCCTGGTAGCAAATTAATTCAATATCGGTCCACTCGCCGTTAGGGCTTTCGTGATCTTCGCTGCGCAGGCAAAAACCGCTTAGGTTAGTGCCCCGGCCCAAAGGTAAAAAAGGCTGCTTGGCGCTTGCCACCGTGTTCATGTCGCCTTCCGGAATAAAGGCCCGAATATCAATGGCGGAATTAGCAATCGTCCAGTAATCGCCCATGTGGCCTTCCATAATCTGGAATTCCTGCCCCAGCATCCAGGAGCGCCAATAATCTTTGCCGCTTTCACCAATAGAATGATACAATACCCCGGAGTCTTTGAGTAATTGGGTGCGGGGCTCCCACTTTTTATCTCCCCATTTTACTTTTAGTTTTAAATGGTAGTTTTCGTACTCTTGCTTGGTAAACACGCAGCCATAAATTTCGCCACTGATCCGCAAAACCGGCTTGCCTTTTTCTTCGGTCATGGTAAATACATTGCTGGTGTTTTTGTTGTAGCCAATTGGCTCAATAGCTACGCCATCGGCATCTTTGGGCTGTTCGCCTTTATAACCCGGTTTGTGACGGTAACTCAAATACATTTCCCACTTACTTAAATCTTTGTCGAGTAAGTTTTCCCAATCTTCTTTGGGCTGAAAAGAACTTAAACCTACCACGAGACAAAGCCAAAAAGCAGATAGAAGCGCGGCTATTTTTTTCATGTGCCTTAAAATTTTTAGATAATTTCGGAACCCAACCCAATACAACAGCAGCCCTTGATAACTAAAAAATCAAGAGTTATTTACCTCGTAATGAATGAGTTAATTATTATCAAAAGTAAGCACATCAACCAGCCGGTTTATGGTATAAATTTATTTTTATATGGTAAAATTGTGCGCCGTGCCACCTACTTGCAGCTTATTGCCGGTAGAAGCCAAAAAGCAAACTGAAATTTTAAATTTTTTAAATTTTAAAATTATAAACCGGGCTCGCGGTATTTAAAACCCCAGTTAGCCATTTCGTTCATGGCCGGTCCCAGTTCCTGCCCCGCGGGAGTTAAGCGGTATTCGACGTGCGGCGGCACCACTGCCAAAGCATGCCGGCTGATGAGTTGATCTGCCTCTAATTCTTTTAAATGCTGAATCAACATTTTCTCGGTAATAGCGGGTATCTGTTTTCGTAATTCGCTGTAGCGCTTCGGGCCATCGAGTAAGTTATAAATAATTAATGGTTTCCAGCGCCCACCTATTTTAGTAAGCGTAAAAGTTACCGGACAGGCAAACAAGGCCGTGTTTTTATTACTCTGGTTTGTGGAAGCTTCTTTGATTTTCGTCATGTGCGGAGTCACCTACTTTGGGGTAAGTACTTGTAAAAAAGTAAGTACAAATATACCTTTGGCTCATCATAAAATCAAAAAAATATAAAAATATGAAATACGTTGTAACCGGTTCTTTAGGACACATCAGCAAACCATTGGCTCAGCAATTAATTCAGGCCGGCCACCAGGTAACCATTATCAGCAGCAATGCCGACAAAACCGCTGACATCGAAAAATTAGGCGCTACCGCCGCTATCGGCTCCGTAGATGACACTGCTTTTTTAACTAAAACCTTTACCAACGCCGATGCGGTTTATACCATGGTGCCCCCGTTTTTTAGCAACGGTGGCTGGTTGGAACACATTGTTCAGGTAGGTAAAAATTATGCCGAAGCCATCCGGGAAGCGGAAGTAAAATACGTGGTAAACCTGAGCAGCATTGGTGCGCACATGCCCGAAGGTTGTGGCCCGGTAAGTGGCATCTATTACGTAGAGCAAGCTTTAAATGAGCTGGAAAACGTGAACGTAATACATTTGCGCCCCGGTTATTTTTACTACAACTTTTTAAACAATGCCGGCATGGTAAAGCACCTGGGCATTATTGGCGGTAACTTTGGTGCCGATACACAATTGGCTTTGGCAGATACCAGCGATATTGCCGAAGCTGCTGCCGAAGAACTGTTAAATTTAAAATTTACCGGCAAAAGCATCCGCTACGTGGTGTCCGACGAACGCACTACGCACGAAATTGCCGCTGTTCTGGGAAATGCGGTAGGTAAACCCGACTTGCACTGGGTCGATTTTTCGGATGAAGACACCAAAGCCGCCATGATCCAAAACGGCTTACCCGAAGAAATGGCTAAACATTACACCGATATGGGCGCCGCCTTGCGCAGCGGCGAAATGGCGGCGGAATACCAACAACAAAAACCCATTACTTTAAGCAAAACCAAACTTGAATCTTTTGCTCCCGCATTTGCCCAGGCTTATAACAATGCTTAATGTGTAAGGCAGAGCTGTTAAGTTGGTCGGTATTATGATTTAAAATTGTTTTTTAAAAATTTACTGCTGGCGCGAGCGTCCCGCTCGTGTCTACTATCTGGTAGGCCTCCGGCCGGGCGAATAGATTAGCCTTTTTAAATTTACAACAATTTCCAACCGTCCAGAGGCCGGACGATGATCATCACGAGCGTGGACGCTCGCCATATAATTAGAATAAGAATTAAGAAAGGGGCATAAGCTCCTTTTTTTTAAATTTTTGATTTTCCGGACGTAACAAAACTTGTTTTTCTTCCGGATGGGATTAATTTATTTTGCTGTTACGTCTTTACCCGTTAAAATCTTAATCATTTCGGGTTGGTGGTTTTCTCCTTGCGCATTCGTGAAGCCGAAGCCGCCGCCTTTGTAATCCCAGTTAGCCCAGGCAATATTATTTTTTTCCAGCACCGTTACCATGTCCTGGTACCAGCGCAACCGGTCGGCTTTGGGAGCGGTATTTAACGCGCCCCATTCACCACAGTACAACTTTAAACCGTGCTTACGGGCAAAATCCAGGGGCTTTTGAAAATCTTCCTGAAATTTAGCGGCGTTATATACCGTTTTAATCCGGCTCTTTTCGTTATCTGTAATCAGGCTAACCATGTCGGCGGGTAGCGCGGCCAGTTCTTCGTCGGTAACCGTGCGGCCCGGATAATGCACCGGTCCTTTGTAGGCAGCAATTTTAGTCCAACTGGCCTGGTAGTGGGTAAGCAAAAAAGGCAGGTAATAATGAAAGCTTAATAACAGATTTTTATCGTTGGCGGGTATACGTAATTTATCAAATTCTTCGTGCGATTGCCAGCGGTTAGAGCCTACCACAATAATCCGGCGGGGTTCTTTCGCCCGGATAACCGCAATGGCTTTATCCACAATTTTGTTCCAATCTTCCGGATCATCGGCTACAGGTTCGTTCATGAGCTCGTAAGCAACCTGGGTAATCGGATATTTTATTAACTCTCCTGATAAATCGCGCCAACACTGGTAAAAACGTTCCTGGGCCGCTACCTGCGTGAAAAGAGGTTTTTCGGTGGCGTTAAAGTAATGCGACCGCAGAATGTGCAAATCCACTACGGTTTTAAGTTTGTATTTCTGGCACCACTTTAAGGCATCGTGCAACAAAGCAAAAGCTTCGGGCTCTTTTTGGCCGGCTTCGTTCCACATTTGCATTTCGTCGATAGGTAACCGGATATGATCAAAGCCCAGAGCCGCAATATTGGCCACGTCTTTTTCCGTGAAAAAAGCTTTTCGTTCGGCCCCTACCCGCGTACTTTGCGACAGCCAATGGCTGATATTGGTACCCCGTTTAATAACAAAGGGCGTAGTACTTCCCGTTTTGGTCTTTGCTTGAACCAGACCGCAAAAGAAAAACAAACCTATGCCGTAGCATAACCAAATTACTAGTGGCAGCTTAGCCCAATACCCGTTTAAAGTTACAGATAGTCGCATGATTTTGAACCGTTTAATCTGATAATTAACTAAATAAATCAGAGGAAAGCAAAAAATTTAAAAATCAGAAAACAGTATATGGTTAAGCCCCCACTCACCTTAACTTTCCGGAATTACCAGGCCCCAGATGCAAGCTTTTAAACCAAAACTTTATAAATTACACCTAGCGTATTTTAAAACTCGACAACTTTAATTAAATATGATGGACACCAAATTTAAACCTTACATACGGCCGTTTGTAAATCTAATATCTAGTGTCTAGTGTCTAATATCCAACATCCAATATCCCTTTACTCATTCTGCCGCAATTACCCCATTCTTTGTCGTTTTTGTACCCCTAAAATCAGTTGTTGTTTGCTCATATTTGTACAAACAAATAAAAGAAACTTAATCATGGAACAAGCCACAAACAGCCCACAGAAAATTACCCCTTTTTTATGGTTCGATAACCAGGCCGAAGAGGCCATGCATTTTTATACTTCTATTTTTAAAAATTCGAAAATAAACAGTGTGGTGCGCAATGGTGCGGGAGGTGTATTAACAGCGTCTTTTACTTTAAACGGCCAGGACTTTGTGGCTTTAAACGGCGGCCCCCTATACAAATTTACGGAAGCCATATCGTTTGTGGTGAACTGCGAAACCCAGGACGAAATTGATAGCATGTGGGAGCAACTCTCGGCTGGGGGCGAACCCGGCAGATGCGGCTGGCTGAAAGATAAATACGGTTTATCGTGGCAAGTAGTGCCACCGGTGTTACCCAAACTGCTGCAGCACCCCGACCCGGAAAAATCGATCCGCGTGATGCAAGCCATGATGCAAATGAGTAAAATTGATATACCCGCTTTAATCCGGGCCGCCGAAGCAGAACCGGCTAAAACAACATAAATTTTCCGGTAAAAAATGCCAATTGTTCATTAAATTACCGGATGAAAGCAACTGCTACTTCCCCCATTGCCCCCGATGTAGACGCGTATTTACAGGCTTTTCCGGAAGCGGTAAAATTAACACTAGAAAACGTGAGGCAAGTTATTCGGGCAACGGCTCCGCTGGCCCAAGAAGTAATCAGCTACCAGGTTCCTGGTTATAAGTACCTGGGGCCAGTCGTTTACTTTGCCGGTTATAAAAATCATTGCTCATTGTTCGTGATAAATAAAGAAATTTTAAAAATTTTTGCTTCGGAGTTACGGGGCTTTAAAACAGCGGGTGCTACCATTCATTTTACTTTTCAAAAACCTTTACCCAACGATCTGATCCGGCGAATTGTGCAATTACGCTTGCAGGAAAACGAAGAACTGGATGCTTTAAAAAAGCTAACAGCAAAGAATAAAATCAGGAAAGCTTCGATTTAGGCTGAGGCTGAAGTTATAGAATGACGATGGTTAGTTATAAAACAAAAAAGCAGCAGCTATTTACAGCCGCTGCTTTTTGTTTTACGTTATCCAGCTACAACTAGTACTAGCTCCCCTAGCTGGCGAAATACTTATTTTACGTCGTAGTTCAGCAAAGCCGATTGCCCGTAAGTACCTAAATCAGATAAAATAAGCCCAACCCCTTTAGCAAAATACAACTCCGAAGCTAAGTTAGAACCTAAATCTACTCCCATAAAGGTGTAATTCACGGTCATTTTCACGTGGATTACTTTCTGGTAGGTTTTACCTTCTACTACTTTACTTACATCTTTCTCCAGAATGGTAAAAGTTAATTTAGTATCAACGCCGTTAAAATTGGTAGTTTGCTCCCAGGGTTTGCCAACGGGTGTTTCTTCTTTTAACAACATTACTTCTACGTCGCCCAGGTTAGGTACCAGGCCCACGGCCGTATACACGCTTTTTTCATGGTTAATGTACGACTTACTAATATTAGTGCCTTGTTTGGTTTCCAGCTCGAAATAAGTTTTACCATTAATTTCTTTGGTTTGGCCGGTAGCCGATAAGATGTACGGCATACTGCCTCCGTACGACCACGTAGAGCCGGCTGTGGTAGGAATGTAATCCTGGTTAGCGGTGGGTGACGCATTTTCTTTTTTATCACAAGCTATAAAAGCGGCCGCCAGGCAGCACCAGATAAAGTAAATTTTCAGTCGATGCATGTATTTTTTAAATTTGACTCAAATTAAGCGGTAGTTTTCTCTTATCCAAGCTCTTCTAGCCTGGCTTTTAAGCACTTTCATATTCTTTTATATTTCTTGGTTAAAGTATATTCCGCTATTAAATAGAGCCTATAAAATCTTTATTTTTCAATTACGTTTTATTTATTAATCCCGGAAAACTAAGATTCGTATGAATCATTTAATTTTAAAATTTTCCAAATTGAACCGAAGGTTAAAAGCTCCGAAATTTGAATAGAATAGAAACGCCCGTGGTAGAACAAGAACGCTCCAGAGAATTGCTGATTCAGAATAAGGATACTACTTTATTTACTCGTTTTTACCCGAATAAAGACAAAGAAACCATTATTTTATTGCACGGGGGCCCCGGCGTGCCCGAAGGCTTAAGCTTTATCACGAAATATTTACAAGCGCATTACCAAATCATCGACTTTCACCAGCGGGGCACACGCCAATCACCCACCAAATCAAACGATTTTTCGCTGGAAAGTTACGTGTCGGATGTTAATTGTTTGGCCGATTATTTTAAACTAGAGCAATTTCATTTATTTGGGCATTCGTGGGGCGGCTTGTACGCCCAGGTTTATGCCCAACAGCACCCGGAACGGTTGTTAAGTATGTTTTTATGCAGTCCCGCTACCGGTACCGGCAAACAGTGGAAAGACACCATGCTGGAAATTGCCGATTACAACAAAAATAAAAGCAGCTATACCGAATGGGTAGCCATGCAAGCAGAGTCGGGGCTGGGCTTGTTGGGTAGCGATAAAGCGTACCAGAAGTTTTACAGCCAGGCGCTGCGTAATTTTAGCCGGGGCTTTACCGAAGCCTACACCGAAAAGTTTGCCTTGGATTGCATTAAAGCCAAAGCCATTAACCAAACTGTTAAAGCTATTTTAAAATATCCTTTGCTGCCCGAAAAAATTATTCCGGAATATAAGTTAACCATTGCCTACGGCGCCCGCGATATTTATGGCAAAAGTAAAAGATGCGTAATGCGGCGTTATCCCACCATTCCCATTATTTTTATTCCGGGTAGCGGGCATATTCCGTGGTCGCATAACATGGAAGTTTTTGTTAATATTCTGCGGGAGCACTACGGGGTTTAATTTGAATTTTTAAAATTTCGGGTTGATTGCAGAATAATGTTTTTTTTTTAAATAAATTAATTACCAGCTATAAACTAAAAAACCGACGGATTAAGCTCCGTCGGTTTTTTTAGTTTATACCTCTATGTTATTATTTACGAATCGTAGGTATCATAATCATCGCGATCATTATACGGCGTTAATTGATCGTAATCATCGTAGTCATGGTCGTCGTCTTTGCCTCTGAGTAAAACTACTACGCCCGCTACTACGGCGGCGGCTACGGCAAATTTAGTGATCAAGCCAACTTTATCGTGTTTCCATTCGGCTTTGTAGCCTTTTTCGACGAAAATATTGGGTACGTGGCCATTTTTAAAATCATCAATTACGCCTTCTACTACGTTTACCCGATCGGCCAAGATAAGCGGCAACCAATGCAGGTAGCTGTTTTCGCTGTAACGAAAGGCAAATCGACGAATCATACCGCTTAAACCCGAAGGTGGCGAAGCAGTACCAAATACCGCTGATACGTTCGGGCGTTCAATGGAATGCAGCACTTCTACGTCTACGGGTTGTTGGGTGGGGCGTTCCCAGCTATAGCCCGCTTGTTCTGCATCGGTGCGGTGCGGTTTCATGGGGTAAGTGGGGTCGTTTTGCGGATCGGCATCAATGCCCCAACCTTTTATATGCGAGTAATCTTTTTTTAAATTTTCCATAATTTTAAAATTTACATACGGGCAGATGGGGGAATAAGAACCGGTTTAATGCAATTATCCAGTTTAGCCGAGAATAAACGGTAGCCATCGGCCACTTCTTCCAGCGGAATGCGGTGCGTAATTAAAGCTTTCGGGTTGATAATGCCGTTTTGCACGTGCTCGATTAAGCGCGGTAGCAACCGTTTTACCGAAGCCTGGTTCGCCCGGATGGTTAGCCCTTTATTCAGCACGTTACCAATCGGCACCAGGTTATCGGTAGGTCCGTAAACTCCCACAATCGAAACAATACCGCCTTTTTTAACTGAGTTAATAGCCCAGTGTAAAGCTGTAGCCGAACCGGCCTGCAATAAGGTTTTACGCCCCGTAATGGTTTGCATGGTATTACCGGCAGCTTCGGCCCCTACGGCATCAATTACCACGTCGGCTCCCATCCAATCGGTGGTTTTTTTAATAAATACCACGGGGTCTTCCATTTCCCGGAAATTATAAGCTTCGCACTGCGCGTAATTGCGGGCAAACTCCAGCCGGTATTCTACGTGGTCGATGATAATAACACGACCCGCCCCAAACAGCCAGGAACATTTTGCCGCCATAATGCCCACCGGTCCGGCCCCGAACACCACTACCGTATCGCCCGGCTGAATACCGCCCATTTCGGCGGCCTGGTAACCAGTGGGTACTACGTCGGTAAGCATCACAGCATCTTCAATATGCATGCCTTCGGGTATAACCGTAGGACTCACGTTGGCGTAAGGAACGCGCACGTATTCGGCCTGGCCCCCGTTGAAACCACCGGCCGTATGCGAATAACCAAAAATACCGCCAACGGCTGTAGCCATGGGGTTAGACTCGTGGCAATTACCAAATAAACCTTGCTTACAGAAATGACAACGACCGCAGGCAATGTTAAACGGCACCAGCACGTGGTCCCCTACTTTTAACTTAGTTACTTCCGACCCAATTTCTTCTACTATTCCCACAAATTCGTGGCCGAAGGTAGTGCCTACGCGGGTATCCGGCACGTTGCCGTTATATAAATGCAAATCCGACCCGCAAATACAAGAACGGGTAACCCGAATAATGGCATCTTCGGGATGCTTTATTTCGGGCATGGGCTTTTGAGTGACACGAACCCTTTTGGGTCCGCGATAATCCATTGCTAGCATAAAACTTCGTTTTTCTGGTTAACTAATACTTATCGTACAACTTCAAACATTCAGATAAACTCTGAAATTGTTCCTGGTTGCGGAACAGTTTTATACAGTACTAGTCTTGGTTTTTAAAGTTTCAGCCGGTGCTTCAATCCTTCCGAAATACGTATTTATACCTATTGTTTTTAAAATTTCTTATTTTGAATACCTAATATTCTGAAAATATGAGTTCCGTGGGAGTTATTTTAACTGCAAAATCTTTTGTAAAACTATTTGCCGAACTCAATGCATATAGCATTTTTAAAAACAATGGGTTACCGGAAAAATTACATTGGTTCTTTTTCCTGGAGATTTGATAAGAAGAGGCATTTCTGGAATGTAGAAATTCCGGGAAATACTTTTGGCTAAGTTTAACGGGAGTTTACGCTAAGGAATAACGCAAAGAAGAAAGCTATCTATTTCCATTTTTGTCATTCCGAAGGAATCTAATCAATTACCTACTGGTTAGATCCCTCCGGGATGACAAGAATAGAATGGGGAATTGACGTAAAACGAGGTTTTCAGGCTATTATAAGTACTTGTATTGGCTGTTTGAATTAGTAAATACTTATCTCGAACTTTTATTAATTTTCAATGCCAGCTTACACCAATATAGAAACAGGAATTTTTAAAATTTTACGATTTCTGATACTCGTTGCGAGCAAAACCACATTCCCATCTCGCCATTTTTTAAATTTTTGCCCGGTTTAATTTGCCTTATTGTAAAGACACTACCTGGCCCGTCCGCACCGACTCGTCGCAGGCAAAGGCAATGCGCAGGCTGTTTACCGCGTCAGCCACGTGGTCGGTTAAATCCAGGTTTTCGCGGATGGCTTTTAGAAAATACAATTGCTCACGGTTACACAATTCCTGGTGGTCGGGTTCGTCTTCCATGCTAATCCATTCGTCTTCCCGCGCCAGTTCTTCGTTCGCGTTTAACTCGGCGCGGTGAAACCGCAGCCATTCGGTTTTGGTGTGCGCCTCCACCGAGTCGGACTTGCCAGTACTGCCGGCATCTTTGGCTACAATGGATACAGCCCCTTTGGGCCCAATTACGTCTTTCACAAAAAATGCCGTTTCGCTGATCATAGGTCCCCAACCGGCTTCGTACCAACCTACCGAACCATCTTCAAAACGAATCTGTAACTGGCCGTAATTGTAATTTCCTACGGGTATATCCTCGGTTAAGCGGGCGCCAATGGCGCTTACTTGCACCGGTTTCGAACGGGTCATCTGGCACATCACGTCAATGTAATGCACGCCGCAATCCACGATAGGGCTTAAGCTTTTCATTAAGTTACGGTGAACGGCCCAGGCGGCACCGTGGCTTTGCTGATTTAAATTCATGCGCATTACCAAAGGTTTTCCTAACTGCCCCGCTAGCGCTACAAACTGAATCCAGGACGGATGGTGCCGCAGAATATAACCTACCACTACTTTTTTACCGGCTTTTTCGGCGGCGGCCGCTACGCGTTCCGCTCCCGCTACCGAATCGGCAATGGGTTTCTCCAGGAACACGTGGCAGCCTTGTTCCAATGCCTGAATAGCAAATTGTTCGTGGGTATCGGGGTAAGTAGAAATGCAAACTGCGTCCGGTTGGGTAGCGGCTAAGGCTTGGGGGTAATCCGAGAATAAAGGATAACCGCCTCCTAGTTTTTGATTTAAAACTTCTTTGCTCTTGCCCGTAGAAACAATGCCGCAAATTTCGAAACCATCCAGCATGTGGTAAGCAAAAGCGTGCGAGGTGCCCATGTTGCCGCAACCCACAACTAAAACCTGTAAAGCTTTATGTTCAGTCATTTTTTAAATTTTTCTCTTATAACGTCAAGGTACTAAAAACAAATGAGCCATAATTTTAAAAATCCGGCCATTTGCTTTTCAGTGTTTTACATTTCCGGCTTCTATTATTTAACTTATTAAACAAGAAACCTGATTAACCTTAAGCCGCCACCAACTCCCGGTTGTATTTGCTGCGGTATTGTACCGGTGAGAGGCCGGTGATTTTTTTAAAAGTATCCCGGAAAGCTTTGGGGTCGGAGTAGCCTACGTTGTACATTACTTCGTTTACGTTTTCGCGCGAGGTTTCTAAGCTCATTTTGGCGGCTTCCATTTTTACCCGCTGGATGTATTCTACTACGGTGTTGGCAGTCGCTTTTTTAAACCGGCGTTCCAGGTTGCGGCGGCTCAGGGCCAGGGTATCGGCGAGCTGGTCTACGGTAATTTTTTCGGTTACGCTGTTTTCGATAATTTCCTGAGCTTTTTTAATTACCTCGTCTTCGTGGTCTTTTTGGCCGTTAAAAATCACAAACGGCGATTGGCTTTTCCGTTCAATATCAATCTGGAAGGCTTTGGACATAAATACGGCAATGTCGCGGCCCACGTATTTTTCGATAAGGTATAAAATTAGATTCAGGTAAGAAAAAGCGCCGCCGCTAGAGTAAATGCCTTGCTCGTCGGTAATAATTTTATCTTCTACCAGGTTTACTTCCGGAAACATTTTCCGGAAATCTTTGGCCGCCATCCAGTGCGTGGCGCATTTCCGGCCGTTTACCAAACCCGTAGAAGCCAGCAAAAACGCGCCCACGCATAAACTACCTACTTCGGCCCCATTTTGGTATTGCTGCACCACCCAAGGTATAAATTCCCGGTTAGTTTCCAGTGTTTTTACCATATCGCCATCCAGCGCCGGAATAATTATTAAATCAGTCTTTTTAACATCGGGAGCCAATACATCGGTATAAACCGTGTAGATGCCGCCGGCCGCCGGAACTTCCTTTACCAAACCCACTAATTGCACCTGAAATAAGGCCGGTTTGCCCATACTCTTTAATAGCTTATTTACTTCGGTAAATACTTGGCGCGGGCCTTCGATGCTGCCCAGAATAGCGCCTTTGGGAACCAGGATAGATATGTGTTTCATAGTGGTAAACAGGTAATTAGGTGCAGCCCGAATTTACTAAAGAAATTAGTAAAGCAAAAGAAAATTGTCGCAATTTACCCTGTTTTATGTCGGAAATGTACCCCCTATTTGGCAAAACTTCGCTGTAAGTTTGTAATAACAAGAAAGCAGTAAAAATTTAAAATTTTTAAATTTTAGTCTTAGTGATGCCGATAGTTTATTTTACATCTACCAATATAACTACCTGATTTTTAAATTTATTCCTAATCTATTTATAAACTAAAAACTAAAAACGATGGAAACGCAAGTATTAAAAGATGTTATTGAATTAAACGCCCCTACCGAAAAAGTATGGCAAGTATTAACCCAGGACGAATATAACCGCCAGTGGTACGCCGAATTTATGGAAGGCACTTACGCCGAAACCGATTGGCAGGAAGGAAGCAAAGCCTTATTTAAAGATAAAACGGAGTGCGGCATTGTCGCCAAAATAATTGCCAACCAACCCCATCAACTGCTCTCGCTGGTGTACCAGGGCATTGTAAACAACGGCCAGGAAGATTATTCTAGTCCGGAAGCTGAAGCGGTAAAAGGTGGCCGCGAAATATACCGTCTCGTGGATTTGAATGGCCGCACCCGCTTAGAGGTAGAAGCCGATATGGGCGCAGAATATTTAGAAATGATGCAGGCCTCCTGGAACCGGGCTTTTCAAAAAATTAAAGAATTAGCTGAAAACTAAACCTACGGATCTGGTATATTCTACCAGTTTATTTAAAGTGTTTTTTTCATTAAACCGGTAGTAAAAACAACTGCCTTGCGGCTGGCGCTTACTTCCTGAATTTTAGAAAAGTAAATGCAGAAATTTTTAAATTTAACCGATTTATCTATCCCAAACTAAAATAAAAATGCTGGTAAATATCTTAACCGGAATAGTAGCGGTGGTTGTGTTTTTGTTAATAGCGGCTTTGTTTGTGCGAAAGCAATATTTTATTAAACGCGAAATAACCATTAACAAACCCAAAGCAGAAGTATTCGGGTACATTAAACATTTAAAAAATCAGGAAAACTACAGTAAATGGGTACGGGCTGACCCCAACATGCAAAAAGACTACCGCGGTACCGATGGCACCGTAGGCTTTGTTTACGCCTGGAACGGCAACGACAAAGCCGGTGAAGGCGAGCAGGAAATTAAAGCCATTACCGAAGGCGAAAAGTTGGAAGTAGAAGTGCGCTTTATCCGGCCGTTTGCAAGCGTGGCGCAAGCCCCCTTTACCACCGAAGCGCTCTCGCCAAACCAAACCAAAGTTACCTGGGGCATGGCCGGCGGCAATCCGTACCCGTTTAATTTAATGCATTTATTTATGGATGGCCTGCTGGGTAAAGATTTAGAAGTTAGTTTAAACGCCCTGAAAAGCGTACTGGAACAAACTCCCGTTTCTAAAAACTAAAGATTGCGTATTTACCTGGCTTTTAAAGCAAAAGCTTAACTAAATTTATATCCTCAGAAACTTTACAGTTTTTAATACAAGCAACAATACCCGTAGCCGGTTACCGATAATTACAAAGTTTGCGCGTATCTTCCGGTAACATAAGGCCATTCAAAAACCCAAATCGGCGTTGGCAGCCATTCTACACCTTCGGTTTAAACTATTTAACTGACTATTTTTTAAAATTTTTAATTTTTGGTTTATGGTAAAACTAAATCCGTATCTCAACTTTAACGGTACCGCCGAAGCGGCTTTTAACTTTTACAAATCGGTATTTGGTGGCGAGTTTGCTAACTTAATCCGGTTTAAAGACACCGGTCAGGGCACCCACCTTTCAGCCGAAGACCAGGAAAAAATCATGCACATTGCTTTGCCCATCGGGCCAAATAATATTTTAATGGCGACCGATGCCCTGGAAGCTATGGGCCACTCATTTAAACCCGGCACTAATTTTCAGTTATCGCTTAGTCCGGACAGCGAAGCCGAAGCCGATCGCTTGTTTCAAGCCCTTTCGGCGGGCGGACAAGCAACCATGCCGATGCACAAAGAGTTTTGGGGCGCCTATTTTGGCATGCTCACCGATCCGTATGGCGTACAATGGATGATTAGCTACGACCCTAACATTCCGGCTTAAGGCAGCCATTTTTTAATTTTAAAATTCCTGAGTTGCCGCCGCTAATTAAAATTGCCGCCACGCAGCTTATCCTTTAAGAATTATTTTATTTCTCAGGCAAAACAAAGCCCGACTGACCCCACCAAATGACTTATACTTGGTTGTAGAGCCAGGCTAATGATTGTCGTAAAATCCCCTTTTTCTGTCGTAATTTACCCCCGTTCCAGCACCAGGTTTGGCCTATCTTTACCTTAGGTTTTCAGCAAATACAAGCAGCAATAAACCTTATTTATCAAACGCTTAGGGCCAAAATAAACCAGTTAAAATTTAAAAATTTAAAAAATAACCATTCCGGCTGCACTCATTCGGGGGGTATTTCCCGCTATTAACTTATTAAACATAAATCATCCAAAAATTTTAAAACTCATGAAAAAGACTAAAATAATTTACTGGATTTTTACCGGTTTGGTAGCCGCCCTGTTGGGCTTTGGTTCTATTTTCGATGCCATCTCGGCGCAGGAAGCCGTTGATTACGTTACCCGTTTGGGTTATCCGGCTTACTTGGTTCCTTTTTTGGGCGTAGCGAAGTTGCTGGGCATTTTTGCGATTCTTATTCCGGGCTACCCGCGCCTGAAAGAATGGGCCTACGCCGGCTTAATATTCGATTTAGTGGGAGCCATGTATTCGCATTTCAGCCGCGGCGACGCCCCCGCCAACTGGTTACCCATTCTGCTTCCTATTTTGTTGGTAGCCGGCTCCTATGGGTATTACCACAAGCTGCAAAAAGCCCGCGATTCCGAAAACCTTCCGCAAATGAGTTTATCTGGCAACTAATTTATCTTTTTGCTTTTATTTCTATTTCGCTACTAAACTAATTAATCAACAGCAGCAAAGCATTGTGTATGGTAGAAGTGTTTAAAACCAACGTGCAAGACCGGGATCATGCGGTTATTCTGGTTGATCACATTCACCAGGCTTTCCAAGGCTACCGGGCTAACTTCGACCTGGAAGATTGCGACAAAATTTTGCGGGTAGCCAGCACCCACGAGTTTATCCGGGCTAGCTGCCTGATAAAACTTTTAGGCGAATTTGGCTACGAAGCCGAGGTGTTGCCCGACGATTTTTAAAAATTTCGATGACTTACATCCTATTATAACCTTTGTGATTAAAGCAATTTCTATGTTTAAAAACACGCCAGCATTCAGCAGTTTTTCCGTGGACGATCTGGAAAAAGCCAAACAGTTTTACAGCCAGGTTTTACAATTAGAAGTTACCGAAGATAAGGTTATGGGCTTGTTACACCTGCACCTCGCCGAAAGCACCTCGGTTTTAATTTACCCGAAGCCTAACCACGAACCCGCCACTTTTACCATTCTTAACTTTCGGGTAAATAACATCGATGAAGCTGTGCGGGAGCTAAAAAGCCGGAACGTAATTTTTGAAAACTACCAGAATCCCGCCTATGGTACAGATGAAAACCACATCTCACGCAACCCTCAGGTAGATGTGGCCTGGTTTAAAGATCCGGCGAGCAATATATTGTCGGTATTACAAGAGAAGCAAGCTTAACTATAGCTAAAGCTATTTGATAGACAAAAAATTTAAAAAATGGAAATTTATAAATTAGACCAGAACTTAACATTGTACGGCTTTCCGGTAGAAACTTTTCCGAACCACATCGAAGCCGCTTTCGATAAATTAATCAGTATGTTACCCGTTGATCCTAGCAGGCCATATTACGGCATCAGCCAATGCACGCCGGCGGGTATGGTATACGTGGCAGCCGCCCCCCTGCAACCCCAAGATAATCCGGAACCATATGGCTTAAACAAATACCTGATGGAGCAAGGCGATTACCTGGCCATAAGGGTATCAGAGTGGCGCACCAAAACCCACACCATAAAAAGTATTTTTGAAAATTTGGTAGCCGACCCGCGGTGCGATACAAACAAACCCTGCGTAGAAATTTACTTGAACGACGATGAAATGCTTTGCCTGGTAAAAACCAAGTTTAATCCCGAAAGCTCTGCCCATGCCGTTGCTCAGGAAGCTATCAGTACTTTTAACGAAACGGCTTTAACGCTACAGCAGCAATTCGCCGCTTTTGAAGATGATGTAATAAACCAGGTGCCTTTTACCAGTAGCTGGACTGCCGGCCAGGTAGCTGAGCATTTAATTATCTCGAACATGGGTTTTGTAGAAATACTTACCGGCCCCGCAACCGAAACCAACCGCCCACCCGATGAACTTATTAACCGAATGAAAGCTGATTTTTTAAATGTTAACCTAAAAATAGAAGCGGCTGATTCGGTGTGGCCCCAAAACCGCGTTTTCCAGAAAGAAGAATTGCTCCAGTCATTTCAGGAAGTTCAGCAATTAATCAGCAAAGCCATTGTATCCTTAGATTTAAGTAAAACTTGTCTGGCCTTTAAAATACCGGTTTACGGCTATTTAACCCGCCTCGAAGCAGTTTACTTTGTTATTTACCATACCCAGCGGCACATTAACCAACTGAAAAAAATCCACTGGGCTTTGGCCAAAGAACCTGTTTAACCAGCCCGTTACATCCCCATAAGTTATTGCCCACTATTAACCTTACCGAAGCATAAACAACTGCCATTTGGGTATTTAATTTATTAATGATTTAAAATAAACCCCCATTTTATAAGATTCGCTTTTAGCAAGCCCAGCTACTTTACGCAGATAACAAAAAGCCGGCTGCACGTAATCTACTCGCAGCCGGCTTTTTAAAATTTTTGTAATTTAATCTTCCTCATCTTCGGCCATTTCCAGGAGCAGGTTGGCTATGGCCGCAGTCCAGCCGGTTTGGTGCGAGGCGCCTAAGCCTTGCCCGGTATCGCCGTTGAAAAACTCATAAAAAAAGTGGTGATCTTTAAAATGAGGGTCGCTGGTGTACACTTCGTGGTTAGAGTGGTAATGCACCTTGCCGTTCGCATCTTTCTCGAAAAGGTGCAGCAAGCGATTAGTTAATTCGCGGGCAATTTGCTGTAAATTTAATTTGTTGCCGGAACCTGTCGGGAATTCATAAATATATTCTTTGCCGTAGTATTTATAATACTTTCGCAAACTCTGAATAATCAAATAATTTAAAGGAAACCAGATAGGGCCCCGCCAGTTAGAATTACCCCCGAACATGGAACTGGTACTTTCGCCGGGCTCGTACTGAATGGAATGCTGGCGCCCTTGCGAATTAAACATATACGGATTTTGCTCGTGGTATTTTGATAAAGAGCGGATACCGTAGTTCGACAAAAACTCGGCCTCGTCCAACAGCCGTTTTAAAACGTTTTCTAACCGGAAGCCCCGCATGATCGAGAACAAATGATACCCATTGCCATTTTGCACTTCGATGTGCGAAATCAGTTGCGCCAGGTCCGGGCGGGTTCGGATAATGCCTACCGCCCGGCGCTTAAACTCGGTCATTTGGTTAAAGATTTTGCTGTTAATAACCTCCACGGCCAGCAACGGAATTACCCCCACCAAAGAACGGATTTTTAAACGCTCGCTTTTGCCGTTATCTAACTGCACGGCATCGTAGTAAAAATTATCTTCGTCGTCCCAGAGCGAAATATTGCGTTCGCCAATATTATCCATGGCCCAACCAATACTTAAAAAATGCCGGAAAAACTTGGCCGCCGATTCTTCATAGGCCGGGTTGCGTTTGGCCAACTCCAGCGACATGCGCAACATATTCAGCGAAAACATGGCCATCCAACTGGTAGCATCGGCTTGTTCTAAACTTTTAATGCCCGGGGGCAAACTGTTACGGTCAAACACTCCAATATTATCCAGGCCCAGGAAACCACCTTCAAAAACATCGTTGCCGTTCACGTCTTTGCGGTTTACCCACCACGTAAAGTTCATCAGCAATTTTTGAAAAGCCCGTTCCAGGAAATCTAAATCCGGCACCCCCGTTTTTTTCTGATCGATATCGTACACCTGCCACACGCCCCAGGCATGCACCGGCGGATTTACATCGCTAAAATTCCATTCGTAAGATGGAATCTGGCCATTGGGGTGCATATAATATTCCCGGAGCATCAGCAGTAACTGGTGCTTGGCAAAGTTAGGATCGATGTGCGCAAACGTAGTAGCATGAAATGCTAAATCCCAGGCGGCGTACCACGGGTATTCCCATTTATCGGGCATCGAAATAATGTTGCGGTTGGTTAAATGTTGCCAACCGGAATTTCTTTTATCGGTGCGGAAGGGGGCTTTATCTTTTAACTCGCCATTGAGCCAGCGGTAAACATCAAAATAATAAAACTGCTTGGTCCAGAGTAAGCCGCCAAAAGCCTTCCGGACGATATTCTGCTGTTCGGTCGGCATTTTTTCGGGCAATATAAATTCGCGGTAAAACGTATCCGTTTCGGCGCGCCGGCGCTCAAACAAGCGGTTAAAGTTGGTCCAGGGGTCAATTACCCGATTTCGAACCAGCCTGATTTTAAAAATTTTAAAAGATTCGCCCGGGATTACAGCCTGCAGCCAAATGGCGGCCTTGGTACCTTGCTTTTCGGGGTTTACGCTCGCTTTTTGTTTAACGATGTAATCGTTGATGCCATCTTTTACGAATGGCGTAGGGTTGCCCGACCGGTAAATGCGCTCGTTGTTGGTTTCGTTTTCACAGAAAAGTTGTTCGCTTTCCAGCTCGTGGTATAAAAAATAAGCGCCGTTGCGGCTGGAAGTAGCTTTTAAACAATCCGGCGATAAGGCTGTGATTGTTGGCCGGGGATATTCGGGGCTGTGTTTCCAGTAATTCCGGAACCACAGATGCGGCAACACGTGAATGGGAGCGGCTTCTTTGCTCCGGTTGTGCACCGTTATCTGCATTAAAATATCGTGCGTATCGGCTTTGGCGTATTCAATTACAATATCAAAATACCGGTTATCTTTAAAAGCATCAGTGTCCAGTAGTTCAAATTCGGGTTGCCAGCGGTCGCGTTTATTTTTTTCAACTAAATCGTCGTAAGGAAAAGCGGTTTGCGGGTATTTATATAAATACTTGCAGTACGAATGCGTCGGCGACGAATCCAGGTGGAAGTAAATTTCTTTTACGTCTTCGCCGTGGTTGCCCTGGCCGTTAGTCAGACCAAACAGGCGTTCTTTTAAAATCGGGTCTTGCCCGTTCCAGAAGGCTGGGGCTAAACATAAAATCTGCTTATGGTCGCAAAAACCGGCAATTCCTTCTTCGCCCCAGCGGTAGGCATTGCTGCGGGCTAAATCATGCGACACAAAATTCCAGGCATCGCCGTTAGGGCTATAATCTTCGCGAACAGTGCCCCATTGCCGCTCGGATAGGTACGGTCCCCAGCTTTTCCAGTTTCTATTATTCGACGATTGTTCTAACCGTTCGTATTCGTTAGTTTCCATGCATTTTTGCTAGCGTCGGCCCAAAGTAAAGAAATAATCTAATTTATTGTTGGCTATAAGACGTGATTTACGCGAAAAATTATATTCTGGATTATAGTGCCACGATTATTCCGGAAAATGAAAATTTTAAAAAATTAACTTCCCGCAACAGAAAAGCCTTATAAACCGACCGGATTTTTTATCCGGAATTAGTAAACCTGGTAGGACAATTAAGGAGCAGGCTCAAAGAAATTTAGCAACCTAAGCACCTTACTCATTAGATTATATACTTTTAAATTAATCAAAACATTGTTGTTACATACAGGATATTATCCTTATATTTATTATACGCAAGCGGAGTTTCACATTAGCGAGTGAAGTTTAGAGATAGGGGGGTTAAAAAGTGCGATAAAAATCTTAATTCTTTACTCTATAGCTGAATGTAGAATTAAAAGATCACCTATTGGCCTTTTTAAGTTTAAAATTTCTCTGCATGAAACAAACTATTCACTATTCTTTATTCCAATCCTTTATTTCTAAATGGTTGTTTTTACTTTTCTGCTTCGGAATATCTTCCCCTAAAAGCTTGGCTAACAACTTTCCACGAAAAAACACTGAGCTAACTCATCATAATACAGTTACTAAATCAGCAGTTTTTGCTAGTCAGCAGGTAGTTAGTTTTACTTTAATAAATGCCGATAACGAGCAACCTATTCAAACCCTTACCGGAGGAACTACCCTTAACTTAGCAACTTTACCTACTAAAAATTTGAATATTCGGGCGAACACCTCGCCCGGCATTATAGGAAGCATTAAGTTTGCTTTAAGCGGTAAACAAACCACAAACAAAACCGAATCAGAGTTGCCTTATGCCTTGTTCGGTGATACAAAAGGTAACTACAATGCCTGGGTGCCTGCTCTGGGTAATTATACCTTAAAAGCTATTCCTTATTCCGGACCAGGTGGTACTGGTGTAGCAGGTATTGCACTTACTGTTTCTTTTACGGTTATTTCTAACCAGCTACCCAAAGCCAATGCTGGCGCCGATAAAACAATAACTTTACCCACAACTACTATTGTTCTAAACGGTTCGGGCACCGACGCTGATGGTACTATAAGCGGCTTTAGCTGGAGCCAGGTTAGCGGCCCTAATACCGCCACTTTCAGTAGTAAAACCATTGCTACTCCCACCATCAGTAATTTAATTCAGGGCAGCTACATCTTTAACCTTCAGGTAAAGGATAATTTGAATATGTGGAGCGTGGCCGATAATGTTACCATTACCGTTCAAAAAACAACCAGCAATTCGCCGCCCGTAGTCGTTCAAAAGCCTACAGACCAAACCTTAATAACAGAAAAACCTTATTTCTTCTCGGCGGGACAATACTCCGACCCAAATGCGGGAGATGTGCTAACCTATAAAGCAACGCTGGCAAATAACAGTAATTTACCAACTTGGCTACAATTTAATGCCAGTACTCTTTCTTTTAGCGGTACCGCACCTGCCTCAGAAACCACTTTAGATGTGCAAGTAACGGTTACCGATCAAGCACAAGCTTCGGTAACTACCAGTTTTAAGATTTCAGTTCAGAAACCGGTACCGGTTGATATTTCGGGAGAATTAAAAAAATGGCACAAAGTTACCCTCACCTTTACCGGCCCATTTACCAGTGAAACAGATGCTAATAATCCTTTTTTAAATTATCGTTTAAATGTTGTATTTAGTAAAGGCAGCCGCCAACTAATCGTTCCGGGGTATTACGCGGCCGACGGAAATGCCGGCGAAAGCGATGCCACAACTGGCACAAAATGGCGGGTGCATTTTTCTCCGGATGAAGCCGGGGAATGGTCGTACCGGGCTTCATTCCGGACAGGAACGGATGTGGCCGTTAGCAATTTAGAAAATACGGGCAGTCCAGCTGTTTTTGATGGAATGTCGGGCACCTTTTCTGTTGCTGCTACTGATAAAACTGGGTCTGATTTTCGGGCGCAAGGGCGATTGCGTTACGTTGGACAGCACTACTTACAATTTACAGAAACCGGAAAATACTTTTTAAAAGGTGGGGCAGATAGCCCGGAGAACTTTTTAGCTTACAAAGAATTTGATGGTACGTACAGTCAAAATCCGCAGGCCGATTATACAAAAACCTATGCTCCGCATTTAGGCGATTGGCAACCCGGGGATCCGGTCTGGAAAGGCGGAAAAGGAAAAGGGATAATTGGCGCACTTAATTATCTGGCGCAAAAAGGCATGAATGCGGTTTACTTTTTAACCTTAAATGTAAATGGCGATGGGAAAGATGTATGGCCCTGGATCTCACCTACTGACAAGATCCGGTATGATGTTTCTAAGCTGGATCAATGGGAAATTGTTTTCTCACACATGGATAAGCTTGGTGTAATGCTTCATGTGGTTACTCAAGAACAGGAGAACGACCAATTATTAGATAACGGTGATTTGGGTACTCAACGCAAATTATACTACCGCGAATTAATTGCCCGCTTTGGTCATCATCTAGCTATTAACTGGAACTTGGGGGAAGAAAGCACCAATACCGATGCCCAGCGCAAAGCTTTCTGCAATTACATCCGGCAATTAGATCCCTATAAAAGCCCCATAGATGTACACACATATCCTACCCAGCGAGCAACCATTTATAATCCACTTTTAGGTTATAGCACTTTTGAAGGACCTTCTTTGCAGGTAGATAACCCGGCGGATACGCACTCAGAAACGCTTTATTGGCTCAATCAATCGGCAGCGAGCGGACGCAAATGGGTCGTTAATTTAGATGAAATTGGGCCTTCTAATACCGGAGTAAAGCCGGATGCCGATGATTATGCACATGATTTGCCGAGAAAGTTAGCTTTATGGGGGAATTTAATGGCCGGTGGCGGCGGCGTGGAGTGGTACTTTGGTTATCAATTTCTAAATTCCGATTTAACTGCCCAAGACTGGCGTTCCCGCGACCACATGTGGGATTTAACCAATTATGCGCTCCAATTTTTTAATCAATATCTTCCGTTTTGGCAAATGCTGAATGCCGACAACCTTACGGCCGTAACCAATGATTATTGCCTGGCTTTACCTGGCAAAATTTATGCAATTTACCTGCCTCAAGGAGGCACTACTACTTTAGATTTAGGTACTAATTCTGGTAATTATTTGGTGCAATGGTACAACCCCCAAACTGGTGGAGCCTTACAAAATGGTACTGTTCCGCAAATAACCGGATCTGGGATAAATTCCATAGGCTTCCCTCCTAAAAACGATACGCAAGATTGGGTGTGTTTAGTAAACCAGATACCCGTAAATTTTACCCGAACCCGCACACCTACCTACCACAACGGGGCTCAATTGCAAAAACCGGAAAACGCAAGTGCTATAACCGCGTATCCTAATCCCATGCAGGATTTTGTTACCATTGCCCCGAATAATAAATCCGGGTTACCTTTAGAGATAACTGTACGGGATGTTACCGGAAAACAGGTACTACAAACCACTGCCTCTCCTAATTCCGACCAAACTTTTCAATTGAAAACAGATTTTTTAACCCCTGGAATTTATTTACTACAAATTAAACAAGGCTCTACTTACCTGGAGCAAAAAGTGCTGAAATACTAAAATTTTTAACTTTTATAAACCGTCATAATTTTAGTTTACTTACCTGCCCTGCATTGCCGCCAGCTTAAACTGGCGAGCATTATTAAAATTAATTTACTATATACCAAGCAGCAACTACCATTTTATAACATTGTCTTTCAACTACATACTTACACAAAAGTCTACTATCTGATATCTAACATCAAACATCTAAATCTAAAATTTAGGGAAGAATGAATCTTTCTTACTAATTTATAGCCCGCTTCAAACGCCAGAAGCTATTCCGTGATTAAAAGCTTACCATGACGAACGCTAAAACTGGAAATTACCGCTGGGTAGTCTGCGCCCTTTTATTCTTTGCCACTACCATTAATTACATCGACCGGCAAGTTATTGGTTTATTAAAACCCACCCTGGAAAAAGAATTTAGCTGGACCGAATCCGACTACGGTAATATTGTAATGGTGTTTGCGTCGTGTTATGCCTTGGGGTATATTATCTTCGGCAATTTTATCGATAAAATAGGCACGAAGCTGGGTTATACCATTTCTATTGTAGTTTGGAGTATTGCGGCCATGTTGCACGCTTTGGTAAAAAGCACTTTTGGCTTTAGCGTAGTGCGCGGATTATTGGGTTTAGGGGAGGCCGGCAACTTTCCGGCGGCGGTTAAAGCCGTGGCCGAGTGGTTCCCGAAAAAAGAACGCGCCCTAGCCACCGGTATTTTTAATTCCGGCACCAGCATTGGTGCGGTGGTGGCCCCGATTCTGGTCCCCTGGATTTTGGGCGTTTACGGCTGGCAGGAAGCTTTTTTAATTACAGGCGCCATTGGTTTTATCTGGCTTATTTTCTGGTGGTTTTTTTACGAAATTCCCTCGCGGCACAAAAAAATCACCCCCGCGGAGTTCGACTACATTCACAGCGATAACGAACCGGCTCCGGCCGAAAATTCAAAGCAAATTAAATGGAGCCGTTTGCTGGGCATTAAACAAACCTGGGTATTTATTCTGGGCAAAGTGCTCACTGACCCGGTGTGGTGGTTTTTCTTATTCTGGCTTCCCTCCTACTTTGCCACCACCTTTAACCTCGATTTAAAAAAACCGAGCCTGCATTTAGCCATTGTGTATACCGCTACCACTTTTGGCAGTATCGGGGGCGGTTATTTGTCATCTTACTTAATTAAACGCGGGTGGCCCGTTTTGAAAGCCCGTAAAGCTACTTTACTGGTGGTAGCATTTACCGTATTGCCCATTATTGGCGCCCGTTATGCACCCAATATTTGGGCGGCGGTAGGTATTATAAGTTTAGCAGCCGCCGCGCACCAGGCCTGGAGCGCCAACATTTTTACCATTGTTTCGGATATTGTACCTAAAAAAGCGGTAAGCTCGGTGGTGGGTATTGGCGGCATGGCCGGCTCTATTGCTTCGGCGTTGTTTCCTTTGTTAGTGGGCACATTGCTGGATTCGTACAAAGCCGCCGGCAACATTAGTGCCGGGTATAATATTTTGTTTATAATCTGCGGGCTGGCCTACTTTGTAGCCTGGTTTATCGTTCATTTTCTGACTTCGCGCCTAAAACCCGTAGATTTGTAATCTTCTGGTCACGAACCCTTGCCCGGAACTAACCGTCTGCAGCAGGAGTTAAAATATTGTATTCTAATTTATTAAAGAGAATTAATCATTTTTTAAATTTTATTTGGTTTAACGGGGTACTGCACTTTTAAACCGGAAGTCTAAAATTAGTATGTTTAAATTCAAGCCGTTTTTTTTAGTTTTTCTTACTTGTTTTTTAGTTTACTGCCACACTAATAAACCGCTTCAGGTAACCGGTACAGCTACGCCGGCGGCCACTCCCCAGACCGAAACCGAAAAAGTAGATTTTAGTACTTCTCCCGTTATACCGGCCCAGGAAGCAATTGCCAAAATGCAGCTAGAGTCCGGGTTTGAGGTAAAATTAGTGGCTTCGGAGCCTTTAGTAAGTACACCGGTGGCTGTTACTTTTGATAACAAAGCGCGGATGTGGGTAGTGGAAATGGAAAACTATATGCCCGATACCGTGGGTACCGGCGAAGATATTCCGACTGGTAAAATTGTAATTCTGGAAGATACCGATAACGATGGGGCGGCAAACACCCGCCAGGTTTTCCTGGATTCGCTGGTATTGCCCCGGGCCATTTGCCTGATTGAAAATGGCATTCTGGTGGCCGAACCGCCTAGTCTTTACTATTATGAAATTAAAAACGCTAAGCCCGGCAAGAAAATTTTAGTAGATGCCGCTTACGCTGAAGGCGGGAACGTAGAGCACCAGCCCAACGGTTTATATCGGGCCCTGGATAATTGGATTTACAATGCCAAATCGAGTAAACGTTACCGCAAAAAAGGCGATACCTGGCTGATTGAGCGCACGCACTTCCGCGGTCAGTGGGGTATTAGCCAGGATAATTACGGCCGTTTGTATTACAACACCAATTCCGAAAACTTGCTGGGCGATTACTTTTCGCCGGGTTTAGGCGCTACCAATAAAAACCAACGGCGCGTGGCGGGTTACGTGCAAAAAGTAGTGGCCGATAATAAAGTATATCCCAGCCACCCCACTCCCGGCGTAAACCGGGGCTACATGAAAGGCATTTTAACCACCGATAAGCGTTTAGTAGATTTTACTGCGGCGTGCGGCCCATTGGTTTACCGCGGCGATTTGTTTGATGCCTCGTATACTTCCAACGTTTTTGTAGCTGAACCATCGGCTAACCTGATTAAGCGGAACATTATTAAAGACCAGGAACTTGTTAGCAACGGTAAGCAAGCCTACCAGGGACGGGAATTCTTGAGCAGCACCGACGAGCGTTTCCGGCCGGTAAACTTGCACGATGGTCCGGATGGTGCCCTATACGTGGTAGATATGTACCGTGGCATTATTCAGCACAAAACCTACCTGACTACTTACCTGAAAAAAGAAATCGGGAAACGCGAGTTAACCCAACCTTTAAACTGCGGCCGGATTTATAAAATTGTACCTACGGGCAAAAATGCCAAAGCCGTAACCTTACCCGAAGATCCGGCCCAACTCGTAACCTTGCTCGGCCACACCAATGGCTGGGTGCGCGACAAAGCCCAACAAATGCTGATTGACGGCAAATACATGGCAGCCGTACCTGCTTTGCGCCAGGCCGTGAAAGATAAAAATAACCCTTTGTTGGTAATGCACGCTCTCTGGACCTTGGAAGGTTTAGGCCAATTGCAAACTGCGGAAGTAATAGCTTTGTTAAAAGAGCCCACCTGGCAACTGCGCACCCAGGCCTTAAGTGTATTGCCTTCGGTATTAACTAAAACCACCTACAAAAGCTACTTGCCCGTATTGCAGCAACTGGTTGCCGGTAAAGATTCTATAGCGGCTCCTTACGTTGCCTTTTTGCTGCCCACCTTGCAACCCCTGGACCAGAAAGCTACCAACCAATTACGGCAACAATTAGTTAAAAACTACCCCAACAACCCCTACGTAACCGATGCCATTATCAGTTCTTTGCAAGACCACGAAGAAACATTTCAAAAAGAACTACGCGCTTTAGCCCCCGATAGCAGTTTGGCCATTAATAAAAAGCTGCAAGGCGTTATTGCCAATATCAGAAGCACTCATGCCAACAAAGACCCCAAGGTATTGTTAAAAGAATTCCCGAAAGGAGCCGCCCTATTTGCCACCAGTTGCCAAACCTGCCATGGCCCGGATGGCAACGGCGTAGCGGGCCTAGCGCCCCCGTTAAATGGCTCGGAATGGGTAACCGGCGATAAAAACAAGCTAATTTCGATTGTACTATTTGGCTTAACTGGTCCGGTAAAAGTAAAAGGCCACTTATACAAAGCCCCCGAAATTAATGGCGACATGCCCGGCATTGGCTACGACAAAGATTTACCCAATGAAGACGTAGCCCAGGTTCTCAGTTTTATCCGGCGGTCGTGGCAAAACAACGCCGAAAAAGTAAGCGCCGAGGAAGTAGGTAAAGTACGCCAGGAATTGAAAACCCGGCAAAAGGCCTTTACCGTAGAAGAATTAAGCAAAATATAATACCAGAAAAGTAAAATCCCCTTCTGAAAATACGCTACCAATTCAGGTATATTTTCGGAAGGGGATTTTTTGATTTTTAGCAGTTTAGAAACTCAAAAAGCTTAGTTAGGTGGTTAACCAGGTTAATTTAAGCCCAAACTTCGGCTGGGAAAAGTAAAATTTTTAAATTTTTGGCTAATCTGCCCCAAAGTTTTTATCAGATAAGAAAAGGTAACCAAAGTTGTCTTATGACTAGTAATACTTTCACTTTCATTAAAGCCTAGTTTTGCTATCCCACCTGCCGAATGGTTTAGTATCCTCATTATTAAACCAATAAAGGTTTTAAGCCATTTACCACAATACTTATAAAACTATATTGGTAGTAAAATTAATTTTCCTGCCCGTAAGAGTTACCTGCTTAGCTTTGTTATGCAATTTTTAATCATAGTAATATATTATAGTATTATTATAATACAATTTAACATTTAACGGATTAAGCTATCTCTTTTTTAAAAGTATTCTTTAATTTGGGCAGTTTACAAGCTTAAGAGGATTAATGGAAAAACAGTTTCGAGCATTTATTTGGGTATTACTTATTTTAATTGGTTGTCAGAAAGAAGAAGAATCGCCTTCAGATCAAAATCCGCAGAGTAAGGCGTCGAAGGATATAATTTCGTTTAAGTTTGAAGAAAAAAATAATCCTTCCCAGCTCCTGGAAGATGTTGTTTGCCAGGTTTATGAAGATAAAATTATAGCTACCATTCCGTATACTAGTAGCCAGAAAAATCTGATTGCCACCTTTACTATCTCCGGCAAAACCGTAAAGGTAGCAGATGTAGTACAGGAAAGCGGCGTAACCGCTAACGATTTCAGTACCGCTCTAAAATACGTGGTAGAGGCACAAGATGGCTCACAGAAAGAATATACCGTTGAGGTTCATTCTTTTACTGGCTTACCTGTAATATACATTAACACCGAAAACAAAGCCGGTATTGTTTCGAAAGACGATTACATTAATGCGCACATGCGGCTGGAAGGCGATCTTGCCAATAACGCCGGCGTATTCCAGAGTGCCATTGAAATCAGGGGCCGGGGCAACTCTACCTGGCAAATGCCAAAAAAACCGTATAAGATAAAACTAGCCCAAAAAGCTTCTTTACTAGGAATGCCAGCCGATAAAGAATGGTCTTTGTTAGCTAATTTCACCGACAAAACCCTGATGCGCAATGCCGTAGCTTTTGAATTTAGCAAGCGCTTTGGTTTATCCTATACGCCACGCTCCCGTTTTGTAGAAGTATTTATTAATGGCGAGTACCGGGGCAATTACTTACTTACCGAGCACCTGAAAGTAGCCCAGGACCGGGTAAATATCCAGGAGTTAAAACCCGAAGATAATGGCGAAGATGTAATTACGGGCGGATATTTCCTGGAAGTAGATATCCGCTTAGATGAAGATTATTGGTTTCATACAAAAAACAAAATACCCGTAACAATTAAATCGCCCGGTAATATTTCGCCGCAACAATTAAGTTACATTAAGAATTACGTGCAGGAGGCAGAAAACGCCATTTACTCCATTGTTAGCGGCGAGGGCTCAAAAGACTACGAGCAATACATAAACGTTGAAAGCTTTATAAACTGGTATTTAGTGAATGAGCTTCTGAAAAACAATGATGCCGTTTTCCATTCCAGCGTTTACATGTACAAAGACCGCGGCGGAAAACTGACTTTGGGTCCGGTTTGGGATTTTGATATTGCGCTGGGCAATGTAAACTACAACGGTAATGACAATCCTGAGGGATGGTGGGTAGGAAACTCGCCCTGGATGCATCAATTATTGCAAGACCCAGCTTTCCGCAATAAAGTTAGAGAACGGTGGAACGCGTTAAAACAAACAGAAATAAACTCGATTTTTACTTACATTAATAGCACGGCCGTTCAGCTTAAATATTCTCAAAAAGAGAATTTTGAAAAATGGAACATCCTGGATAATTACACCTGGCCCAATAGTGTGGTAATGGGCTCTTACGAAAATGAGGTGCAATACTTAAAAGACTGGCTGCAAAACCGAATTAATTGGATGGATACGGAAATGAATACCTGGCAATAGAAGCCAACTTATTTCCTCCTTGCTGCGGGTATTGGAGTAAGGCATCTGTCAGAGATTCATTGGTTTTTAAACTGCATTATATAAGCAACAGTAAAGAGGCTTTGCTACACAAAAGGTGGCGTAAAAATGGGGGTAGCCCCATTTTTACGCCACCTTTTTGTTTTATATCAATATTGGTTTTCTTAAATCATAAAACCAGAATAACTGAGTAGTTTTAATTAAAGCCATTTTTTTAAAAAAGCCAGAATATCTTGGCGCATTTCGGCCGTTTCTAGGTGGCCGACGGGGTAAATCTTTAATTGCCAGGCTTGCGGTGCGCCTTCGCTCGCATACACTTTTTTTAAATTTTCGTCAATTTTATGCAGCCCTTTCAAGGGCGTTAGCGGGTCGAGGCTGCCGGCTAAGCCCAAGTGCGGCCGGGGAGCAATAAGCGCGTTTATTTGCGAGGTAGTAAAATGGTTGAGTAAATCGGGTACGTAGTAGTAAATGCCGTGGCGGTCCAGGCCCTTATCTTCCAGCAAAGCCTGAAAATCGGTGAGGCAGTTTAAATCCACGGTAACTTTAATGCGTTCGTCCAGGGCGGCCAGCCACCAGGCCATGGTGCTGCCCATCGACATGCCCATGGTAGCTATTCGTTTGTTATCTATTTCGGGGCGGGTTTCGAGGTAGTCCAGGGCGCGTAAATTATCGTACACCATCATGCCCCACATTACCTGGCCTTTCCAGAGCATTTCTTTAAAAATTTCCAGTTCCGGGCGGCCGCTGCGTTCGCCAAAACCCCAGCTATCGAGGCACAAACCCGCGTAACCCGCCCGGGCCAAAGCCAAAGCATACGGCGGATTTTGCATTTCGGGTCGCCCTTTTATAAACTCGTTTTTACCCACGGCATACTGCCCAAAGTGCGAATGGTTAAATAACACCACCGGCACTTTGCCTTTGGCTTTTTTAGGTAAAGTAAAATACGCCGGCACCAACTCCTGGCCATTAATATCCAGCAATAACTTTTCAATAATCAATTCGTCGGTTTCTTCCCGGGATATTTGCTTCACCGTAATGGGCCGTTGCCGGTCGGGTAAGCGGCCCAGCAATTGGTACAAGACTTTCCGTTGTTCGGCTTTACTTGGGGGCGTTTGGTTAGAAACAACGTTTTGGGACATAAAAACAGGCGCTAAGGCAAATACAGAGTTTACCGAAATGGCATTAAAAATACAAATTGCCCAAAGAACAAGCGGCTTTAGCATACAGCAGTTTAGATAAGCTTTTCTGATAAAAGAAATGTAATAAATCTCCGGCTAACCCAAGCTATATGGTGGTAGAAATTGAAAAAATTAAAAAATCAACAGTATAATAATTCACATTTACAGCCCAACGAATAAAGCGAACAAGTTATCAAAAGAACTTACTTTTTCTTACTTTTCGGGAGACTTGTTGTTTGATTTGATTAAAACACGATTAAGAACTATCCTTATTTTTTAAATGCTGCTGCTATGATAAAATATTTACTGGGAATTCTGCTTTTTTTAAATTTTACGTTGCCAGGAACGGCGCAAAACGCTAAAATCCGGGTGTTGGTATTTGGCGCGCACCCCGACGATTGTGATATTTCGAGTGGAGGTTTGGCGGCTTTGTACGTGGCCGGCGGGCACGCGGTAAAGTTTGTTTCGCTCACCAACGGCGATAAAGGCCACCAGCAAATGGGCGGCGGCGAGCTGGCCAAAAGGCGCTACCAGGAAACCCAGGAAGTAGCGCGGCGCTTAGGCGTAGAATACGAAGTGCTAGAAAACCACGACGGAGAATTGCTGCCCACCCTGGAAAACCGCCTGGAAGTAATCCGGCGCATCCGGGAGTGGAAAGCCGACGTAGTGATTGCACCGCGCCCCAATGATTACCACCCCGACCACCGCTATACCGGTGTTTTGGTACAAGATGCCTCTTTTCTGGTAATTGTACCCAACATTCTGAGCGGCGTACCGGCATTGCCCAACAACCCAGTATTTTTGTATACCCGCGATAATTTTCAAAGACCCAATCCTTTCCGACCTGACATTGCCGTGGATATTTCCAGCGTTTTCCCGAAAAAGTTAGATGCCCTGGATGCGCACGTGTCGCAGGTATACGAGTGGCTACCCTGGATTGACCACGACACCTCGGTGCCCACCAACACCGCCGACCGCAAAAAATGGCTGGCTAACCGCTGGTTAACCCGCTCGCAACCCAACTCCGACATAAGACAAACTTTAGAAAAATGGTACGGTAAAGAACGAGCTGCCCAAGTAAAGCAAGCCGAAGCTTTTGAGATTTGCGAGTACGGCAAAAAACCTACCGAAGCCGATATCCGGCGTTTGTTTCCAATGTTACCGGCCAAGCCATAACCGTGATTTTTCGGGTAAAAACGGTTAGCTGCTTACAGTAGTAAATACTTTTCGGGTATAAACCTGATTTTAATTCAGATTTTAAAAATTTTTAAAAATTTCTTTTTACCGCGTATGATTTGCCGTTTGTTTTTATTCTTACTGGTGCTTTTTTCGGGGAAGACCGCCATGGCACAACCGAAAACCGATGAATTTTTAAAAAATATTCTCACCCGAGCCAGCAACGACAGTTTACAAAAGATTTTAAGCAACCCCGACGCGTACCGCCTACAGATTATTTATACCCAAATCAACCGCGATAAAAAGAACCATCCCTCCTTTCAAAACTACTATTATAACTACGATCCGCAGTTGTATTACAATCCGGCCTCCATGGTGAAAATGCCCTTGGCTTTTCTGGCACTAGAAAAATTAAATACCCTTCAAAGCAAAAAAATTGATAAAAACACACCTCTGGTTTTCGATAGCAGTTACTTGGGGCAGAAGCCGCTTTCGCAGGATCTTACTTCAGAAACCGGCTTGCCCAGTATCGCGCATTTTATCAAAAGAGCTTTCTTAATCAGCGAGAACGACCCGTATAACCGCTTGTACCAGTTTGTGGGGCAGCAAACCATTAATCAGCAACTGCACGCTAAAGGCTACCCTAATTCCCGTATTACGCGGCAGTTTATGGGTTTTACCGCCGAGAAAAACCGGCATACCAACGGTATTCGCTTTTTAAACCCCGATGGCAGCACCCGCTATTACCAACCACCCGCCTACAATCCCGATCCGTTTGATTTTAGCCGTAAGATTCTGGTAGGCACCGCACACCACAACCGTCAGGATAGCCTCATACAAGCCCCATTTGATTTTACCGAGCACAACAACCTGCCCTTGCAGGATTTTCAAAAAATGCTGCAATCGGTGATGTTCCCGGAATCGGTTCCCAAAAAACAACGGTTTGGTTTAACCCCGCAGGATTACGCATTTTTGTACCGTTATTTATCGCAGTATCCTTCCGAAACCCCCTACCCCAAATACGACACCGCCGCTTTTTACGACAGCTACGTGAAATTCTTTTTTCACGGTTCGAAGCATTCCATGCCGCAGCACGTGCGGGTTTTTAATAAAGTGGGTTGGGCCTACGGCTTTATGACGGACGTATCGTATGTGGTAGATTTTAAAAATAAAGTAGAATACATGCTGGCCGCTACCTTATATGTTAACCAGGATGGCGTGGTAAACGATAATCAATACGAGTACGAAACGGTGGGTTATCCGTTTATGTACCACCTGGGTCAGGCTATCTACCAATATGAATTGAAACGGAAGCGCCCGAACGTACCTGATTTAACAAAATTTAAAATTTCTTACGAGAAGCGTGATCCGCATGATACGCGCCCGGTTGTGCGGGAAGTAGATAATTAAATGGATTGGTATTTTAACTTAATTTTCTTCCAATAATGTCTTTTATTGAAGCATTGGTTATGGAATAGCAGATTTTTTTAAGAGGCATCCATAAAACTCACCGGTTATTCTGTGGAGTCTTTGCAAGACTCCAAACTTTGGTGCTATCTAGTTTGAGATTTCAAGTTTTGCCTCATGGCCGGCGGGCCTCGTTTGGCTCTTTCGGGCGGGTCTAAGCTTCCTTTCCTCGCTCCGCTCCGGAATTTTGCTGTGCAAAACCAGAACCTTAGAAGGCCCTCAATAGCCAAACTGGTGTCGGTTGCTTTTAGTTACTGTTTTATCAGGAAGAGAGTAAAGAATCAGGAGATTTCATCTGGTAGTAGCTCACAAGTAGTAAGTTTTTATTATTCACACCTTTCCTAAAGCCGAAAAATTCTTAAAGCCTTAGCTAAGCGCAAAGATACCAGTTTGGCTGTTGCGGGCCTTTTAGCGATTCGGTGTGGCGGAGCCACATTCCGCAGCGGAGCGAGGAAAGATTCGCTAAACCGCCCAAAACAGCTAAACGAGGCCCGTCGGCCATGAGGCAAAACTTGAAATCTCAAATTAGATAGCACCTGTACCTGGAGGCTGGAACAGACTCCAAAGTACAAACGTTAAGACTAAGGTTCAATCGTTTCCCGAAATTTATAGTTAATGAATCTAAAGTAACATGTTATAGTAGGATCGTAATAAACGAGAAAAAGTCCATTATCTAATATTTTTAAATCTATGTCTCTCCTCTCCTACCATCCAATGCCATAATCTTCGCCGTGGTTGCTGGAGCCACCCCAGAAACTGCCGTGTTTCCAGTCGAAGTAAATAGCGTTAATAGGGCCGCTGGTTCGGGCGTCGAAGCTCAGGTTATAACCCATTTTTTTCAGTTCCTGGCGTACAGAATCCGGAGTACTTTCGGAGAGGAGCAACTGACCCGGTTTAGGTTCCCGGTCGGCGGTTTTGGTGCCTCCCAACGACAGCCATAACTGGTTGGAATTGATGTTCGCGGCTTCGGCGGCTTGCTGCACGTTCATGTTAAATTCTACTACGTTTAAAAAGAACTGCAATAGATTTTGGTCTTGCGTGTCGCCGCCCTGCACCGCAAAAGACAAAAACGGCTTGCCATCTTTTAAGGCCATGGAGGGCGTAAGCGTTACCCGAGGACGCTTGCCGGGCTCCACTACGTTAAAAGGATTTAAGACCGGATCCAACACGAAACTTTGCATGCGCTGGCTCATACCTACACCAGTATTACCTGCAATACAGGCCGGTAACCAGCCCCCACTGGGCGTAATCGACACTACCCAACCTTCCTTATCCGCAGCTTCTACGCTGGTAGTACCTTTCCAAAGCCAATCCTGATAATCGGCCGTGGAGGAGCTGTTTTGCACATCGTGTTTGGGAGCAAAATTGCGTTTAGAGGTATCCAGCTCGAAACCCCGGTTTTTTAAAATTTTTAAATATGGGTGCTTTTTCCCTTCGAATGGATACGGATCGCCGGGACCGATATAAGGGTTGTTTTTATTTGGTTGAATTAAAGCGGCCCGTTGCTTGGCATAAGCCTTACTGAGTAAGCCCTGCATGGGCTCTTGCGGTGGAAAATACGAATCGCCGTAATAAAAATCGCGATCGGCAAAAGCCAGGTTCATGCTCTGGTACAAGGTATGGATATACTGCGGGCTGTTATAGCCCATCTTTTTCAAATCGAAGTTTTCCAGAATGTTTAAGGCTTGCAGCAACACCGGGCCTTGGGTCCACTGCTTTAACTTGTACACGTCGATGCCTTTGTAATTTACCTGTAAAGGTTCTTCTTCCAGGGGCTTCCAACGGGCTAAATCCTGCAGGGTAATTAAGCCGCCTTGCTCCTGGCTGCCGCGCACAAACTCTTTGGCAATATCGCCGGTGTAGAAGCGGTCGTAAGCCGCCATAATGGCGTCTTTGCGGTTTTTGCCTTGCTGCAAAGCCGTTTTTTCAGCTTCTACCAGTTTGGTAAGCGTAGCCAATAAATCTTTTTGCACGAAAATTTCACCAGCTTCGGGGGCTTCTCTTTTTTCGCCGGGATGCGTGAGAAACACTTTTTTGCTGTAAGGCCATTGCTTAATGTGGTCTTTACCGCGTTCGATGCTGTTTGCCGTTTGCCCATCGATGGGATAACCCGCGGCCATTTGCATGGCCGGTGCTAAAACTTGTTCCAGACTTAAGGTGCCGTAATTTGCCAGCATGTACAGCAAACCACCGGGCGTACCGGGCGTAGTAGCCGCTAAGGGGCCATATTCCGGCGGAAAGTTGTAGCCTTTCTTTTTAAAAAAACTGGCTGTAGCGCCGGTAGGAGCCACGCCCATGGCATTAATGGCGAGTACTTTTTTAGTTTTCGGGTTATAAATTAGCGCCTGGGTTTCGCCGCCCCAACTTAAGACATCCCACATCGTGCAGGTAGCCGCCAGCATGGCGCAAGCCGCATCTACAGCGTTACCTCCTCTTTGGAAAGTCATGGCGCCCGCCGTAGCGGCTAGCGGTTTACCCGTAATGGCCATCCAGTTTTTACCGTGGAGTACCGGCTTTTGAATTCTTTGGGCTTGCGTGGGCAACACACTACCCACGAGCAGCAACAACAACACTATGTTTTTCATAAGCTAATAACTACAAATACCTACTCCAAATAAAGCTACTGATTAACTCTTAGCAGAACTAAAATCATAGCCCGGCTAATAACTTATTTTAAACCACCGACTACAATTAAGTTGCTAAACACTGCCCTTAATTTTGCTTTTTTCTCTCCTTTTAAATCTTTGTGCTGGTGCTTAAAGTGGTAAATCAAAGTAAAACATTTTCATAGAAAATCTATGCAGATAACATGAGTTTAAATCTGGTTTTTAGAAAAACAGGTTAAAAGTTAAACGTGAGTTCTTTAAAAACAATAAAATTTTAAAAAAATGCTTCGATAAACAAAGCTCAACTAAGTCCAATATTAAACAAATAATACAATTACACCTCAAATTATAACCTTAACTCAAAGTTGATTTTATAGGGTTTAATCCAATTAAAATTTTTAAAAATTTTCTAAATAAAATAGACTATCCAGTTTAAACAACTGCCTTAATCTTTGAAAAACAATGTTTTGCAAGCCATTTTATTGGATAATTTTAAATTAACCTTCTAACCCCCTTAAGCACTATTTAAATTTATGCAGAAAAAATACTAATTTGCATGTATAAGATAATTTATATTCCTAAAGCAGTTACCTAAGTTTAGATAGTCTTATTTCTACCTTTTACTTCTTGAGCCATGTATCGGCATATATTTTTTCGGATTGTTCTTTTAGTTGTATTTAGCTTTACCTTAAGCTCCCGGGTTATCGGGCAAAATTTAACCAAGCAGGATTGGCCTTCGGGCGAAGTAGTTTTAGTTAATGGCGATACTTTAACCGGCGCAGTAAGTTATTATTTATCTAAAGAACTGATTCAGGTAACCGGCCGCGATGGTTTAATAAAAACATTCTCGCCGGTAAACGTGGTCTACTTCCGGGTTTTAAACGAACAGCGACAAGAATTTCAAACGTTCCGGCCTTTTCAATACGCCCCCAATCCGGAGGAACCTTATTTTAAAACACCCACTTTTTTTGAAGTAGTAACAGAAGGCAAGTATACTTTAGTAAAGCGTAGTAACTTCGTAGTCCGGAACCTGGACCCGATTGCTACTTACACGTCGCGGGGTAGATTTTACGAGCCTTGCCCGGTATTGCCCCAAAAAGCTGGCTTAAACAATTACCAGTTAGCCCAACTAAACGTTTTTTATTTACTTACCCCCGACGAACAGCTCATTCCGTTGCGCCACCCCAAGAAAAACCTCGAAAATTTGTACCAGGATAAATCGGCTTCCATGAAAGCATTTATCCGTCGACGTAATTTATCTTACAAAAACCCGGTAGCGCTTACGCACGTGGTGCAATACTTTAACCATTTATAGGCTGGCGAAGGCGTTTGTAAAAAAGCTAAAATTTAAAAATTCGGCGGTACTGGCTGGTTTATATAGAGCCAGGCAGGCAAATTTTTAAATTTTTCTTATTCCCATTCTTTCCAGATTTCGTGAAAAGCATCTAAGCATTCTTGTTTCAGGCTGGCCGGTAAGTCGGAGCCTTCGTTAAACCGGAACGATACCTGACCGGAAGCGGTGCTCAGCGCATAATGATTGTGCAACCGGTCGTGCGGTTCGGTTTCGTTTTGGGCTGGCCGGCTTTGGAAATAATCCTGGTGCTTTTCTTCAATTGCCGCCATAGCTGCTTCAAAAGCTTTGTTTTTTTGGGTGTATTCGTCGCCGTAAATAAATTCTGAGATATCCCGCATAAAATATCAAACTAGTTCCTGGAATACTCTAATACGGAAACGCCATTTAAAATATACACTTTCGCTTTATTTTATTCTTTACAGAAACCTACTTTCCTTTTCTACGATTTACCCGGAACAGGTAAAGTTTACTTTTTCATGATGCGTTCGCGGTGCTGCAAGCCCCAATTGCGTAATTCATCAAGTACTTTATCAAGGGAGCGGCTGTAAGGCGTAAGCTCATAAGTGACTGTAACAGGCGTAGTGGGATAAACCCGGCGGGTTACAAACTCATTCATTTCTAGTTCCCGTAGCTCTTTCGATAAAATCTTAGGGGTAATATCGCCCAGAGTCCGTTGAATTTCATTAAACCGTTGCGGCCCTTCCGATAACGTTAAGATTAAAGGCAGTTTCCATTTGCCCGATAAAACGTACAGGGCATCTTTTACGGCCATTACGCTTATTTTACAAGCGTGGCTACTTTGGACAATGGGTTGCTTTTCTGGTTCCATAATTAACGAGAAACTATCCTGAAGGATACTGGTATCCTTCAGGATAGTAGTATCTTTTACATAGTAAAGGTAAGTAGTTTTGTAAAAAAAAGATCATGAAAACACAAAAAATTACTTACTGGGCTACTACCGGGCTGGTGGCCTTGATGATGACCTTCTCGGCTTACGCGTATTTAACCGATGCTACCGTAAAACAAGGCTTTGTGCATTTAGGCTTTCCGGATTACTTCCGGGTGGAGTTAGCGATAGCCAAATTGATTGGGGCCATAACCCTACTGGCACCGGTACCCGCCCGCCTGAAAGAATGGGCTTACGCCGGATTTGTAATAAACTTTATTTCGGCGTTTATCGCGCACGTGGCTTCCGGCGACCCGTTAGCAAACTGCGTAGCTCCTTTATTATTTCTGGGCTTGTTATTGGTTTCTTATTTTATGTATCACCGTTTGTTAAAAATTGGCCAAACTCCATTCGCTGCCAACAAAACAACTTCCGGTTCGCGCTTTGCTTTATAATAATTGGCTACCATTCACTGCGCTTACTTACCCCAAAGCCCTTTGGTACCAAAGGGCTTTTGTTTTTTAGAAATTTGTTCTTCTGTAATAAAAAAAATGGGCCCGCCTTTACCCGGCTTTGCTGCTGATTCTTATAAAACCCCAATCATAAATTCTTTTTTGGGTATAATCATCTGTTTCGTACCAGATATCCAGCACGTAGGATGGCGTATAGTAAGACGTAGCAAATTCTTCCTGGTCGTTAATTAATTTATAATCTGTCACCATTTCGTAACCGGCGCTTAAGGTTTGCTCGTGAGCTTCTTCCTCATCGTCTAACTCTTCCAGAAACTGATTATAAACCTGGTGGTATTTCGTTGTAACCATTTCGTAGTAACGCTCCAGGGTAGATTCGCTAAAAGTTAAATAGCCATCTTCGTCTTTAATCCAGGTACCTTGTAATTCCATTTAATGGGTATGCTTTAAGCCAACAAATTTTAATAGCTTTCTACTTTTTTACTAATCCGGAAAACTAAATTTTTAAATTATTTCCTCGGTTTTAAGTTCTTTCGTTAGTTCGGCTTCAAATTCCGCTGCAATTAAATCATCTTTGCTTAACCAATAATCCGAAGTTAATAATGTATAGTGGTGGTTTCTGGTAGCTTTACAGATCAAATATTTCATAAACCAGTTATTTTAATTTTTGCTCCCGCTCAAATAAAAGTTATTGCTGGGATAGATTTAGTAAAAGACAAAATTGCTAATCTATGCTATTAAGTATAATGTAAAAATAAACACAGCTCAGCAAGCAATTTATTTATATTTTATTTATATTTATTTTAACATTCTATATATCTCAAAGACATATACCAACAAGGCCTGAGAAGCAATTATAGCTTAGTGAGCTTTGCAGTTGAATGTTTACTTTGCTGCATTTAGACCCCTCGTTCATAGAATTGCCCGGCACAACTTTTTAGGTAAGCTTTTATTTTTAACTGGTTGCCTGCTGCATTCTTTTACCCGATTTCTGGGAATATCTTCTATAATCCTGTTTAACTTAAATCAAAAAAACTACTATGATGACAACCGAACAAAGCCGCCAATTTATTTTAGAATACATTGGTGCCATCAGTAAAGATAAATCCGAAGCTGTACTGGATAAGTATATAGCTGACCCAGAATTAAAAGGCCATGTATTATTCTTTGAATCTGGTTTGCCGAACTATCAGCTTATTCCACAAGATATTATTGCGGATGGCAATAAAGTAACGATCCGGTTTTTATTAGAAGGCGAACACAAAGGCGATCTTTTTGGAATTGCTGCGACTGGCCGTAAAGTAAACATAGAGGGGATTATCATTTACGAAGTTGAAAATAACCAAATCATCAACCATTGGATGCACGCCGATGCCAATTCGCTGATGCAGCAGATTAGTAACGTGGAAGCAAACAGCCATTCCTGATTTTTTAAAATTTTATCTTTGGAACAACAGTTTTTAACACTTTTGTATTTCGCCAACAGCCAACCGAATTTAACTAAACAGCAAAAGCGTTCTGAGCCAGCAAATAAGAATTTACTTGGCTATCCCGAGTTTTACCTTCTTATTTTTAATTTTTTCGTTTTGCAGTTTTATAATCAGATCAGCAGCTTTCTTGCGGCTTACGGCGGCGAAGGTTACGTAATCTTGCAGGTAAATTAAACCTAGTTCGTCTTTTTGCAGATAACCTTTTTGCAACAGAAAACCCGCTACATCGCCTTTGCTGATTTTATCTTTTTTGCCGGCATTTAAATACAAGGTTTCCCAGGGGCTGGGTGGCGGTAACACCAACTTTACAGGCAACGATTCAGCGGGTAAGTTAGCGGGCAGATAAGACGGTTTCTCGTGGGGTTGCAACAATAAATAAGCCACGCCTTTGGCCTGCATGCGGGCCGTGCGGCCATTGCGGTGCAAATACGTTTCGGCGTTGGTTAACTCGTAATGGATTACGTTTTCTATTTCGGGAATATCTAGTCCGCGGGCGGCTAAATCGGTGCTGAGCAATAAATGGTACGTGCCGTTCCTAAATTTAAGTAAAGCGCGTTCCCGGTCGGGTTGCTCCAGGCCGCCGTGAAATATACCGTGGGCTAATTGCTTTTGAGTTAAAAATTGACTCAGTTCCTCAACGGCATCGCGCTGGTTACAAAAAACAATGGTTGGTTTATTGCTAATTTTGCAGAGCAACCGAAGTAAAGTACCGGGTTTATCGCTATCCGTAACCAGCACTGCTTTTACTTCTAAATCCGGTGCACTGGGGGTATCCTGCAGAAAGTTTATGGTTTGGGCATTTTGCATACCGGTAAACCGCGGTATCTGGGCCATAGCTGTGGCAGAAGTCAATAGCCTTCTAGTAATGTTGGGCAATTGACTAATAATAAACTGCATATCGACTTCAAACCCGTATTCCAAAGATTTATCGAATTCGTCGAGCACCAATGTATGCACCGTAGAGCTTGTTATGTTTTTTTCCCGCAGATGAAAAGCAATGCGGCCCGGAGTACCGATTAGTAAAGTGGGCGGGTGCGTTAAACTGCTGCGTTCGGAACGTGTGGCATGGCCGCCATAAAAGCATTTCACGCTAAAGCCGGTACCCATTTGCCGGAAAACCTGCTCTATTTGCAAGGCCAGTTCGCGGGTAGGCACCAGCACCAAAGCCTGGATACCCAGGGTATTGGGTTGCAACCGCTTTAACACGGGCAATAAAAACCCTAAAGTTTTACCCGAACCCGTTGGCGCCAGCAACACCATATCCTGTTGTTCCGAGGTAGCTAAAGCCGCTTCCTGCATGGGGTTTAAAGCCGTAATATTTAATTTTTCCAGTACAGGTTCGAGCATCATCTTGCGTTTATTCTGGCTAAAGATACGGGAAATAATGCTTTTTATAGGGAAGCGGTTAGTGAATTAGATGGAATGGCTGTTTTTTAAAAAAATTTAATTTAACGAAATAAAAACCAGCCCTGGCGTGCATAGCGCTTATTGCAAAAAATACCTAAAGGCACGTACTCAAATTTTCCCGGTTTAAATTCCCGTAACCCGGCTCAGGATCAAAACCAGACACCAAGTTAGCAGCTATCCAATATCTATATAAATCAATATTTAAAATTTAAGCTATAACAGTGATAATAAACGCATAAAGTAAAATTATTTTTTATTTATATTATAATAGTACAAAAATTTCTATACATTGTTAATGAAAATTATCTTCTAACCAAAACCACTATCACCATGAAATTTAAAGTAACAACATTGCTTTTCAGCCTTGGTTTACTAGTACTAACCGGCTGCCGCGAATTTTATGATTACCTGAATGCAGTGGACCCCAAACCCGTAACTACCAAAGAGTACGCCTCTAAGCTAAATGGCCCTATCGGCTTGGCGCTGGATGCAAACCAACAGCTATGGGTAACAGAAATTGGAACCGGGAAAGACGACGGGAAAGTATCGGTCTTTGATTCTTATGGAAAAAAACACGTGGTTATTGAGAAGTTTCCTTCATTTTTTGGCCCGGGTGGCCCCGAAGAGATTGTTGGCCTGAACCATTTGTTAGTAAAAGATGGAAAAGCTTATATTTTACACACCAATGGCATGCTCTACATTGCCGACATAAGCTCTTATAAAATGGGCGCCAAACCGGTAGCAGCGAGCACCCTCAAAAAAGAAGATATCGGTACTTTTGTAATGACTTATCCCTTTAAAGAAAAGCCCGAAGAATCTAATCCGTATAACTTAACAGTAGGCCCGGAAGATAACATTTACATTACCGATGCGGGTGCCAATGCGGTTATCCGCCGCACTCCGGCCGGCAAATTACACGTATTTACCACCTTTGCCGATATTAAAAACCCGACCTCAGTTGGCCCGCCCACTATTGATGCCGTACCTACCGGTATAGCCTTTAACCAACAACGCTTTTATGTTTCTACTTTAACCGGCTTTCCTTTCCCGACCGGAAAAGCCCGTATTTTTTCCGTCGACCGCTCAGGCAAAGTTTCGGTTTACCAGGATGGATTTACTACCATTACCGACATGACCTTAGACCCTACTTATAACCCAGTAGTAGTGGAACATGCCCAGTTTGGCGCACAAGGATTTACGCCTAATACCGGCAAAATAGTAGTAGCGGCAGATAACGGAAAAGCAAATTTTGGCTCGGCCTTAAACCAACCCACCGCCATTGTGCGCAGCGGCCCTTTAACTTATTACGTAAATAGCTTACCCGACGGCAAAATCTTTAAAGTAACCAACGAATAGCAGAAGTATTAACCATTAAAATGGATAGCACATTAGCTTAACTCCAAAATTGGAATTCGGCGGCTAGCATTTTTTAAATAAAACTAATTTTACTTATGCTCTACGTTTTACCCCCGCAATTTAATTTGTGAAAACAGCTAGTTTGGCGCTTACCAGTAGGAGGCGCCAAACATTTTACCAGTACAGTAGCCAATACCAAGCAGCTTTTATTTGCGTTTTACTTCTTTCAAAAAAATACATTTACAGTGTTTTCAATAGGCTTCTTATGGCTATTTATTTTCCGATTCTTGCTTATTTTTTAAAAAATACTGCACCAGCCAGCCCAAAAACACGGTGCTTAATATTATAATTACGGTTATTAAACCCGAATGCAGCGAATTAGAAAAGCTGCCCAGATAGCCATAGACCAAGGAAATAATTAAATGCCCAAGGGCCGAATACAGCAAAAAAGTTTTAAAAGACATGGCCGTAGTACCGGCCACAAACGATACCGCTTCAGATAAAATAGGCAAGGCTTTGGAAACCAGCAGGGCCATATTCCCATACTTCCGAAAAAAATTATTGCTGAAGGTTTTGTCCTGGGCCGAGAAAAACTTATCGAATAACGGATTAGCGCTCCGGCCCAAATAAAACCCCAACACCGATGAAACCAATGAACCCGCCCAGGAAACCAAGCTACCTCCCAGAAAACCTAATACTTTGCCATTTAAAATCATAAGCAGACTGGAGGGCACCGGCAACAACGTATCGAAAGCTAAAAAGCCTAAACTTAAAAAAGTAAAAGTAACCACCGATTGCTCCGAATGAACGTAGGTGGTTATCCTGTTTTCCAGGTCTCCGAACAACAGAAAGGTTATTATTATAAGGATACAGCAGCATAAGAATATATAAAGCAGTCGTTTCATTTAATTTCTTTAACAATGCAGCTTTCTCGCATAGCCACTTTATAGCTGTGATTTCATATTGAAGTTGTTTCATTGCTCAGGTTCTGTTCTTTTTGTCTTGATACAAAAAGAACCAAAAAAATCAAGACGCTAAAAACTCGCTGAACGCTCGAACAGTTTAGCGTCAATTTTTGCACCTGGAACGGCTACTTTTTGCATTGTTGGTTAGCAGAATTTTAAAATTTATAATTTTAAAAGGTGTTCGCAGTGAATAAGTCTTGTCATTCAGCAGGAATCTTTTTAGCTACGCAGCAATGGCGTTTCATTTAGTAATTGTTTTTTTCTGTTGTGGTTTTAAGCGAAATTTTTTAAAATTTACTACTTGCTGGTTTTGGTAAGTTTCAGCTCTTTTTTCATGGCCTCGGCTACCATGGGCGCTATTACTTGGTAGCCTTTATCCGAAGGGTGCAAGCCGTCGTAGGTCATGTCAATCGCTTCCGGTGGGTAAGGATATTCATCGGTTTCGGGATTGAAAGGCACGTCGATGAAACTGGGGTACGGGTAATTTTTGTATTGGCCGGTAGTGGGGTCTTTCAGGCGTTTAAACTTTACGAGGTTATCCAGCGTCATGCCGCTATCGTTGTATAAATCTACCACGGGTAATTTTTCGTGATTGCCAATTACGTGAATCGCTTCGGCAAAAGCAGCTAAAGATTGGCCGTTTTTGTCTTTATAAGAACCGTAAGCGTTATTTTGCAGGTTGCCGATGTACACAAAATCTACGCGCTGCATGGGCGTAATTAAAATAATGGGTGCTTTTTTGTTTAAGCTGCGTAGCTTATCAATAATGATGCGGTAAGAGCCGAAAAATGTGTTGTTGCCGGTGTTATTTTTATAATCCAGAAAAGTACCAATCGGCCGGCCCTGCCACCAATCATTCGTTCCCAGAAAAACAGAATAAACCTGGGCTTCCGTTAAATTTAAATTCTCGATTTCTTTGGCGATACCGGCGGCCGTCCAGCCATTATAGCCTTTGTTAATGTACTCCAAACCCGGAATTTGCTCTTTTACCAGGGTTAGGTAACCTTTAGTAATGCGGTTACCCGTTTCATTAGGATGGTCGTTCAGGTAGGTAATAGAATCGCCAATAGCTACCCAGGTAAGAGGTTTTGCAGCAAAAGCGCTTACTAATAAAAGTACAACAACAAGCAGGGATAATTTTTTCATAGGGTTTTGAAGAAAGCAGGTGGTTAAAGATACACGATAAGCTGAGCAATCACAAGACCGGGAGTGAACCACCAATTGACTCAATTTTTAAATATTTTATTATCTGGCCCGAAGCAAATCCAGGAATATTTAAAAATTTATTAATAACCTTTTAGCGCAGGCACGGGTTAGAAACAAGATAAACTATGAAAATCAACGAAATGGATAGCATCAACCAACAACAACCCGAAAAAAACCACCAGAATTTGCACGGCAGCCAGGCCGGTTTAAAGATTAAAGAATTAGCCGAGAAAGCGGATACTTGCTTTTTCTGTACCAAAATAACCACGGACCAACCACTCAAAGTACGCCCGATGTCTGTAAGAAAAGTAGACGAAGACGGTACTTTATACTTTTTAAGCGCTTCGGACAGCCACAAAAACGCCGACATTCAGGCTGACCCGAACGTACATTTATTGTTCCAAGGTTCAGAGCACAGCGATTTCCTGAGTGTTTTTGGCACCGCAACCATTGGCCGCGACCCGGAACAAATTAAAGAATTGTGGAACCCCATTGCAAAAACCTGGTTTACCGAAGGCGTAGACGATCCCAGAATTACGGTATTGCGCATTACGCCCACCGAGGGCTATTACTGGGACAACAAACACGGCAATACCGTAGCCTTTGCCAAAATCCTGGTAGGTTCCATCATCGGCCAAACCCTCGACGACTCCATTGAAGGCAAACTGAGCGTGTAAGAATTTTAAAAATTTAAATGATTCCGCCATGGCCAAGGTCTGTGTCTGCACAGGCCTTTTTTATTTCCTTGATTTTTGCCGGTGTCTGAGGTGTTGCGCTAAACCAGAAAACTCTCCGGATAATTTATCAACTTCTCCGTTTTATTGCCTTATTTTTGCCCCAAATTATATTCCCTCGCCTTAACCGCATGAAAGTTTTAACGGCTTCGCTGCAGCATTTTATCGTACAGAAATTACAAATTTCGAATCAGCAAGCTGTAGCCTTTATTCTGGATGGGCAGGTGCGGGTTAACGGCCAAAAAGGCCAACTCCGGCAAGCCATTCAGCCCGAAGATGAAGTAAGTTTTAAAGCCCAAATATTACAAACCCCAAAAATCTGGACCTACCTGGCCTATTATAAACCCCGGGGCATAGAAACCACCCTGAACCAGAATATAACCGATAACCTGGCGGCTATTTTAACCGTTGACCAAAAGGTTTTCCCGGTAGGGCGCTTAGATAAAGACTCTGAAGGTTTACTGCTGCTCACCGACCACGGTACGGTTTACGATAAAATTATTCACGCCGATAGCCACCAGGAAAAAGAATACCAGGTAACCGTAGATAAACCCTTAACCCCGGAAGCCTTGCAGCAGTTAGCCAGCGGCATTACAATTATGGGCAAAAAAACGCGTCCGGCCCGGGTGCAGCCGATAAACTTGCATACGTTTTCTATCACGCTAACGCAGGGTTTAAACCGCCAGATCCGGCGCATGTGTTATAAGTTGGGCTACCAGGTGCAGCAACTTATCCGCACCCGAATTATTAACATTCAACTGGGCAGATTACAACCAGGTGAATGGCGGCCTTTAACGCACCCAGAAATTCAGGAACTGCTGCAAACCGTAGCGCCGTTAGAGCGCAAAAAACACCTGTCAGCTACAAACCCGAAAAGCCCGGAATAGCATTTTTTAAAATTTTTACTTTTGGAGCAGGCACCTATCAGGCGTTTGTAAAAGCCAGATTTACCGCGTAAATACCAGCCCAACGATGTCCTTATTATAAAATTTAAACTTCCCTCCATCATACAAAAAGCCACAAAGAAGTTATTACGGCAATGGCTATGGGCAGCAGAAAACCCTTCAGGCAGGCGGCATTTCTTAATCAAAGCAATTCCCAGGTTTAAGGAATAACGTTTTCACGGGCAATTTGCCTGGCAGATTACGATTACGAAATAATATTAAGAAGCTGTTTAGTATTCTAAAAATTTAATAACGAAAAGTACTAATCAGAAGCATTTAGGAGAAGTATTTTGTGGAGCTATCCCGTTTTGGTGGTGGAGACACCCCCAAAGGCGAATGTTGTTTCTATTTTTATAAATACAGAACAGCTTACAAATAAAAAAGGCTGTGTAGCATTTTAAATAACATCGAAAACCGTCGCCATTGGTGGTGTCTTCACCACCAATTACCGAATATCGCACCAAAATACAGGTGGTAAGAACCTTTTGGGCTATTTTAATTGATAAACTTTAAAATACGAAACAGCTTCTAAATGGATGGATTGCTTACCTGTAGCTTTTATTAAAAAAATAACGAATGTTGCTTATCCTATCCCCCATGCGACTTACCAATTTTTAAAAATTCTCTTTTTTATTCCGGTACGAGGCAGTAAATTCTGAAATTAAACTAAATTTTAAGCAGGCGCTGTAAACCCGTAGGTTTCTTAAAGCCGATGTTTTAATATGCAGGGCAGCCTGAGCCCTGGTTGCATACCCGTTTGTTTACCCCAAAGCCGCGATTGTTTATGAAAAAAGTAATTTTGCTTTTACTTCTCCCGCTGCAACTACTGGCGCAAAAATTTACTCCTTCCGAAGTGAGCCGCTGGCAACAGCAGGCCAAACAAGTTACCATTATTCGCGATCATTTTGGCATTCCGCACATCTACGGCAACACAGATGCTGATGCCGTATTCGGGTTAATGTATGCGCAGTGCGAAGACGATTTTAAGCGGGTAGAGATGAATTACATCGAAAAACTGGGTCGTTTAGCCGAAGTAAAAGGCGAAGCTGAATTGTACAACGATTTACTCATCCGTTTACTTATCGATTCTACTGATGCCATTAACGATTATAACAAAGCCGAACCCTGGCTGAAGAAATTAATGAATGCTTACGCCGATGGCATTAATTATTACTTGCACCAAAATCCGCAGGTAAAACCTACTTTGCTGCACCGTTTTAAACCCTGGTACCCCCTGCTCTGGACCGACGGCAGCATTGGGGCCATAAATACCGCCGATGTTACTGTAACCGAACTAAAAAACTTTTACACCGGCTCCCAGGATTTTTCGAGCGCTACTTTAAAAAAACCGGAATTACCCAGTGGCTCCAACGGGTTTGCCTTTGCCCCCACCAAAACCGAATCGGGCAATGCTATTTTGTACATTAACCCGCACGTTACCTTCTACTTCCGGCCTGAAGTGCAGGTGCAAAGTAAAGAAGGTTTAAACGCGTATGGGGCCGTTACCTGGGGTCAGTTTTTTGTGTACCAGGGCTTTAACGACAACTGCGGCTGGATGCACACTTCCGGTAATACCGACGTGGCTGATTTGTACGAAGAAAAAATTGTAAAGAAAAATAATGGCTTATTTTATCAATACAATAACACCTTAAAGCCAGTTACCCAGAAAAAAATTACTTTGCGTTACCGCGACGGCGATGCGCTGAAAACCAAAATAATTAATGCGTATTACACCCACCACGGTCCAATAATGGCGCAACGCAACGGCAAATGGCTCAGTTTAAAATCCTATAATCGATCCATGACGAGTTTAATTCAAAGCTGGCAACGCACCAAAGCTAAAAGTTTTGCCGACTACAAAAAAGCCATGGATTTAAAAGCCAATACCTCCAACAACACCGTGTACGCCGACGCCGAAGGCAACATTGCGTACTGGCACGGCAACTACATTCCAGTCCGGGATACTAAGCTCGATTGGTCGAAACCTGTGGATGGCAGTATCGCCGCTACCGAATACAAAGGATTACATAAAGTAGATGAAACGGTACACCTCTATAACCCAACTAGCGGCTGGATTCAGAATTGCAACTCCACGCCTTTTACAGCCGCTGGTTCCAGCAGCCCCAAAAAAGAAAACTACCCGGCCTACATGGCTCCGGATGGCGAAAACTTCCGGGGCATTAACGCGGTAAATATTTTTAAAAATAGTGGCAAATACACCCTGGATAAAGTCATTGTCGACGCATATAACACCCACCTCTCCGCTTTTGATGTGCTGCTACCCGCTTTGCTGAAGGCCTACGAAGCCAATAAAGCTAATGCCACTTACCAACCTTTGGCGGAACCCATGAAACTCCTCGCTGCCTGGGACCGCAATTCTTCGGAAACTTCGGTGGCGACTACGCTGGCTATTGAATGGGCTCAGAAACTGAGTCCGGCCATCCGGCAGGTGTACATCGATCAGGGCGAAGCCGACCAGGTGCAGAAAACCCAAGGCTTTGCCCAAACCGCTACGGCCGAACAATTACTAACGCCCTTGTTAGAGGTAAAACAAGAACTGCAAACAAAATTCGGGAAGTGGGAAGTACCCTGGGGCGACATTAACCGCTACCAACGCCTTTCCGGCGATCTGGACCTGCAATACAGTGACACGGAGCCTAGCTTACCGAGTGGCTTTGCGCATTCTGCCTGGGGCTGCTTGCCCTCGTTTGTGAGCCGCACTTACCCGGGAACTAATAAACGGTACGGTTACAACGGCAACAGTTTTGTGTGTGCCGTAGAATTTGGCCAAAGAATAAAAGCCAAATCTTTACTGGCTGGTGGCAACAGCGGCGACCCTGCTTCCAAACACTTTAACGATCAGGCGGAAATGTACACCAAAGGTCAATTTAAAGAGGTGCTATTTTACCGGGAAGACGTAGAAAAACACGCCGAGAAAACGTACCACCCCGGCGAGTAAGCATCCAAATTTTAAATTTTTAAAAAATTGCTTTACTTAGAAACACCTCCAGGGCCGTAACTTACTGATTTTAAATCCTCCTTAACTTGTTTTGTTGCGTATAAGAAGTTTTCATTGGATTAACTAACCAAATAAATATCCTATGCTGCGAGAACTAGACGAAAAAGAAAACATTGAATTTCTTAGAAAAAAATCGTTTGGCCGGATTGGTTGTACCGATGGCGATAATGTTTACATCGTGCCCCTGAATTATCAGTACGAAGACAACAGTATTGTGTGCTATTCGCTGGAGGGCTTAAAAATAGACATTATGCGCAAACACCCTACGGTATGTTTTGAGGTAGATGAAGTTATTGATTCTAACAACTGGAAAAGTGTGGTTATTAACGGCCGCTTTGAAGAAATTACCGATAAAGCCGAATTGGATTTATTGCGACCCCGCTACAACGAATATTTTCTCCGGAAAAGAACTTCTCTTGCTTCATCCGGCCAGGCACAAGACGCAAACAACCTTCAGGATATAAAGTTAGTCCAATCCGACCAGGTATTTTACCGCATCCGGTTTACCAAAATTACCGGTCGCCTCGAAACTGATTTTATTTAATTGCCTGTAAAGCTAAGTCCCGATTGTTGCATGGGAATAGTAAAATAGGGCTGCTTCATCAAAAATTAATTAATGACCATCACAAAGCTGGCGCGAGTGTCCACGTTCGTGCCTACTATCTGGTAGCCCTCTGGCCGGGCGAGCGGATATACTTTCATTAGAAGCCAATCAGCAACAAGGCACTACCGGCCAGAGGCCGGACGATGGGCATCACGAGCGAAGACGTTCGCGATAGATAATTTGCCAGCCCAACTACTTTATTCGAAAATAGACATAAAAAAAGTGGTGCCAGAAAAAAACCAACACCACTTCTAAATTTTTAAAAATTTATATTTTACAGCGACTGCATTTTCTTTACCAACTGGGTATAATTAGAAGCCGCATTAAATTTCTCGGACCAGGTATTTAAAGCTTCGTTGCGTTTGCGCAAATAATCCGGATCGGGTTTGGCCAGTAAATCCGCAATAATCTGGGTGTCGAAATCTTTCGGAATTAAATGGCCGTTGGTGGCATTTACAATTTCGTAAGTTGCTCCCCCATCGGTAGCAATAGCCGGTATGCCAAACGAAAACGCTTCCATGATACTTACCGGAATACCTTCGCCGGTACTTACGTTAATAAACCAATCTACGTAATTATCCTGGTAAAACTGGTATAACTGCGCTTGCGATACCGGTCCGTGCAGGTTTACCGTCACGTTTTTGCCTACTTTTTTTACAATATCCTGAATTTTACCCATTTCGGTACCGCCCCCAAAGTGGTGCCATTCTATCGCTTTAGTGCCCTGGTATTTAGTAAGCGCTTCGGCAATTAAATGCACGCGTTTGCGCGGCTCTAAATGGCTACAGGAAACAATGCGCACCACCTCGCTATCTTTAACCGTGCAGTATTCCGCGGTGTTATCAATACCTAAGTGGTTAACAAATATTTTGCTTTTGTCTATTTTGTAAAAATCCTGCAAAATAGAAGAGATGTTGTTGGAAATAGGCAGCAACAAATCAGCGGAACTGTAGATGTTAGACCGCACCGGCATGTAGCCGTTAAACCGGTCCAGGTAAAAATCGCCGAAGTGCATGCGCACAATTTTTTTGTAGGGCTTTAATAAATTGCTAGCAAATACCGGGGCATTAGCCCAGTAGGTATACAGCAAAGCGTCTTTGTCTAAACCTTTAAGCAATTTTTCAATTTTAGGATACGAAATCCGGTGAATGAGCAAGGTGTTTACCCACTGGCTAATTGCCGCTTTAGAGCTATATGCTTTGTTCTTGAGTAAATCCTTGATAAACATGCCCATGGAGGTGCCGTTAAAAATACCTTCGGTAAACCGGGCTTGCTTGCCCGAAGGCACCAAAGGATCTTTTATCACCACCACATTGGCCGGAATATTTCTTTTGGCGTGGGTTTTATAAGGATTATAAGTAGGCTGAATGTAAACGGTTTTAAACTCCTTGGCTAAGTATTGCAGTTCGTTCTCGAAGTAAGTTTCGCGGGTTCCGTAGGGATACGAACTGGTAAAGCAAACTAAGGTTTGGTGTTTATGTTCCATAAAGGCGATTTCTGAGTAGAATAGTTACTGTATTTAAACTTATGTTTGTTAGTTAACTGATTTAGAATTTAGCTGAAGCAACATGATTGCTCCTCCAGATTAATCTTTAAAAGTGCACTAGCAAATACAGTACTTAAAATTTTAAAAATTAACATTTTGCGCAAAGGTATAAATATTTTTTGAATACTATATACCTAAAATTATGTAATTTCCAGATTTATTACAGTTCTTTTGAATAGCAATTAACATTTCTGGTAAATTTTAAAAATCTTTTCAACTGGCTGGCTGGTTAACTAAAATCCAGATGAAACTTACCCATAGCCATTTCAGCAATACCCAACTTACTACTGCCCATGCCCGGATTAACTTTACTCTGATTTTATATTTTAACATAACAAGCCTTATTGCGGTTTTACACTAAATAGTGGCAGTGCAATCACCAATCTTAAGGCTGTATTTAGACCTTGCTTAAAATGCGAAAATACTTCTTAGTTAAATAAGCCCAGCAAGTCTTGCTTCGACAGATTTTTTAAAAAAGTATTCTCCTTACTAATTACGTCTTTCACCAGTTCTTTTTTGGCTTCCTGCAATTTTAAAATTTTCTCTTCCACGGTGTCCGGGCAAATGAGCCGCACGGCTACTACTTTTTTGGTTTGCCCAATACGGTAAGTGCGGTCGATGGCCTGATTTTCTACGGCGGGGTTCCACCAGGGGTCTACGAGGTACACGTAATCGGCGCGGGTTAAATTAAGCCCGGTGCCGCCGGCTTTTAAGCTGATTAAAAACACACGAATGTTTTCATCATCCTGAAAAGCATTAACGGCCCCGGCCCGGTCGGTGGTTTGGCCCGTAAGCAGGGCATACGGTATTTGGCGGCGGCTCAGCTCTTTCTGAATAAACTCCAGCATGGTAACAAACTGCGAAAACACCAGAATTTTATGGTAAGGCGCTTTGTTTTCGATTTGTTCCAACAAGGTTTCCATTTTAGCCGAAGCTTGTACGTTATAATCGCCGTCGGGCAATAAAGCCGGGGAATCGCAGATTTGCCGCAGTTTGGTAAGGCCCCGCAACACATGCATGGGGTTCTTTTTAATTTCATCTTCTTCCTGCGCCGAAATATACTCGCGGATTTCTCTTTCGGAGGCTTCGTACACGCGTCGTTGTTCCAGGCCCATCTGACAGTAAATGACCATTTCGGTTTTGTCGGGCAGTTCCGGGGCTACCTGTTCTTTGGTGCGCCGCAAAATAAACGGACTTACTTTGCGTTGCAGTTCGGCGGCACGCTTGCTGTCTTTAAACTTATCGATGGGCGTAGAATAATGGTCGCGGAAATAACGTTGGTTACCTAATAAACCCGGGCAGGCAAAGGATAATTGCCCGTACAAATCAAAGGTATTGTTTTCGACGGGTGTACCGGTTAGTACCAGCTTATTTCGCGATTGCAGCAAACGCACCGCGCGGTACCGCTCCGTTTCCGGGTTTTTAATATTCTGCGACTCATCCAGAATAATGTAATTGAAAACATATTCTTTGAATACCTGAATATCGGATACCAAGGTGCCGTACGAAGTCAGGACAATTTCAGAATTTTTAAAATTTTCTGGTTTTTTAATCCTAGTAGCGCCGTAGCTGGTTGTTACTTTTAAATCGGGGGCAAAGCGGGCGATTTCTTCCTGCCAGTTAAACAGCAACGAGGTGGGCACCACCACCAGGTTGGTATTATTTTTTGTTTTGCCGCGTTGCGTTAAGATAAAAGCAATTACTTGTACCGTTTTACCCAAACCCATGTCGTCGGCCAAACAGCCGCCAAAGTTAAACTGATCCAGGAAAGTAAGCCAGTTCAGGCCTTGCTTCTGGTAATCGCGTAAAGTGGCGTGTAAACCAGCGGGTACCGGGGTTTCCGGCAGACCAGTAAAATCAGCTAGTTTTTCCTGGTACAAGGCCAGTTCGCTCCTAACTTCCCGCGAAAGCACTTCGGTGGCATATAGCTCGGCAATGGCGGTAAAGTTTGTTTTGGGCGTACGCAGGGTTTCGCCCGAAACTTCGCCAGCTTCAAAATAAGGGGTCAGTTTTGTCAGCCATTCTTCGGGCAACAGGCCCTGGGTACCATCGTCCAGGGTAACAAAACGATTTTTGTTCCGGATGGATTTGTGCAGGTATTTCAGCGGCACTTTGTTTTTGCCGAAGCGCACATCCACGGTAGTATCGAACCAATTAATGCCGCTGGTTACCAGAATATTTAACCTGGCTTTATGCGGATTTAAATTGTTATTTTTTAATTCTTTAAAACCCAGAATGGTAATACCAGCTTGCTGCCAGACATCAAAAGCCTCCAGAAACCAGCCATCCAGCAAAAAGCGGTCGCGGTGCAGGTAAAAGCAATCCAGGTGCAGTTGCTCGTAAAAATACGGATGTTGTTTTAAAATGGCTGCTGTCAGGTTATCTTCTGCTTCTTCGTCGCGGGATAAAGTAAAAGCATTACCGCGGGCATCGGTGGCGTAAATTTGCTGCCGCGATTTTACCGGAATCTCTAACGGCCCGTAGCGCATCACCGGCGTAATTAAAATAAAATCTTCGGAGTCGGATAAATAAATAATGGGTTCGCGGGTTTCGTCGAAACCGTAATCCACAATTTGCTTTTCGGTGGCCGGTTTTACGTACGAGTAATTTACCCGGATTTTACTTTCCAGGTTAGCCAGCACGGTTTCCCGGAATTCGGCGAATTTTGATTCATGCACAATAATCTTGTGGTCCCGTTTTTTAAAAAACTGAATAATCCGCAACACATCCGGGTTCTGAAAAAAATACAAAGTGTGCTTTATCTGAATAAAATACTCGTGCCGGATTTCCAGCTTAGGCAGCATAAATTTCTGTTCTTCCAGAATCAGGCTGCCGGTTATCTGGTAAAAATGATCTTGCAAGTGCACGTCCAGCTCCAGGTTTGCCGGTAAATTTTGCACCCGCAAAGGCACCAAGGCACCCGCGGTAATAGTATCGGTTTGTTTTTTTAAATTTTGGCCATAGAAACTCAGCTTTAGTGGGTTGCGAACCAAAGCTTTCAGGGCTTCCCAATCAGATTCGGCGGGAGTAGTGTGGTAATTATTTTGAAATTTAGAAATGGCCGAGTAAAATTTAATTTCTTCGGGATTATCCGTCAGCCAGATTAAATCGGCGGGCGAGATAACCTGCAAAGGGTTTTTAATTTTACCTTCCTGGCTCACGGTGGCCTGGTATAGCTCCAGGTACAAATGCCGGTACTGTTTATGCGCCGAAAGTACCACAATCAATCTAGTACTTTCTTTCGGGGTTTGCCCTGAAACTACCGGTAATTTTGGTTTGAGTAAAAGTGCTTCGGATAAGTAAGCCTGGGTTTCGGCGTTAAGTGGCAGTAATTCTTTCTGACGCGGCTTTACCACAATGCTTTTATTAACATACTCCAGAGTAAAATACGCATCCAGGTTTTTTGCTTCGGCGAGGCCGTAATCTTTGGCCACCGGTAAAATTTTATCGCGTCGCAATTTTTCATCAAAAAACACCCGGAACTCGGGCCGCAACATTACGGCCTGTAAAACCTGCGCTTGGTGCGGACAAAGCTGCGTTTTTACTGCCCCACACGGGCACGATAACCATATAGCGTGCTCTAGCTGCACCACATTTACTTCCGGCCCAGGATTAAAGCCGGTGCCAATAGTAAATAAACCTTGGTTTAAGTCGAGAAAGCTAGGATACACCTGGTACGAAGACCCCATTACCGTTAGGGTTTCGGCGGAAGTGTGTTTTACCAGATCGTGGTAAGCAATAGTTGTAATGCGTTGGCCATCTACCAGATACTCGTGTTTTGCGTTTCTGTTCCCCGCTATAATCCCGCTCGCTGCCATTGTTTGTAGTTTCCTCCCCGAAAGTTAAGGAGAAAGTTTTTATTTTTAAGAAAGTGGGTAGCAGGCAGTTTTACTTTCAATTTTTAATTTCTCCAGTTTAAAGTAGCATTGGCCTACGAAGAACTTTTTGCGCTTAATAAAAGCTATTGATTTTTGTTGGTGCGTTTGGAGGGGCACTTGGTGCAACACTAGAATAAAGAAAATTTAGAAATTAACATTATTTCTCATAAATCAACCACCCCTATCCCTCCAAAGGGGAACTTGTACGTTTTCCATTTTTTTAAACGAGCGCGAGCCAGCTAAGGGGGCACCAAAGTGGAGCAGCTTCGCAAAATTTTAAAAATTTCAAACTCTGCCAAGTTCCAAACAAACAACTGTTGCTAAGTGCAACTAAGGCCCTGAACAATCTATGAATCAAAATAGAATTAAGCATCCACCTATTCTTATATTCCCGGAATAATTACATCTATTTCTCTACTTTTAAGAAGGAGCCGCAGAAAGCAAGGAAATCACCGCAGTAATTACCGCTGCTCTACCAACAAGAACTTTTACCATGCTTTCCGTAATCATAATTAGAATTAAGGCGAGAAATGCTTTAATTATTTCGTACCTTTACTTATTATCCCACCACTAGCGGGCCGTATGACGCACATATTGTCTAAGCGAAACAACTAAAAAGAGAATATATGGGCAGATCACAGGAGACTTTCAATAAAAAAGAAAATGAAAAGAAAAAACTTAAAAAGCGGCAGGACAAAGAAGAAAAAAGAGAAGAACGGAAAGCCAACGCCAACAAAGGCCAGGGTTTAGATGCCATGCTGGCTTACGTAGATGAATTTGGTAATTTTTCTTCTACCCCGCCCGATCCGAAACAAAAAGTAGAAATTCCGTTAGAAGAAATCCGGATTGGTACCCCTAAACAAGAGGATATTCCGGTAGATACTACCCACACCGGCGTTGTTACTAATTTTAATCAATCAAAAGGATACGGGTTTATTAAAGACCAGCAAACGCAGGAAAGTGTTTTCGTGCACGTGAACAGCCTGTTAGAACCCGTAAAAGAAAATGCCTTGGTAACTTTTGAAGTAGAAAAAACGCCAAAAGGATTAACCGCCGTAAACGTAAAATTAGCAAAAAAATAACCAGGTAAATGGCAGTAAAACTTTCTGCGCGAAAGTTTTACCACCCCCATTCCCCTAAATTAAGCTTTATTCCGGATTAAACGCGTCAGGCGAATTCCCAGTACTACTACAGCCGCCGGAATAGCTAAGGCCGACATTATTTTTATTGGATCCATGATGTTTCGGTTTTTTCTATTCTCCTACGCGAAAGCTTTTGGTTTAGGTTCGGTTTACTTTGCAATTAGCCTTAAATGGCCCGTATGTAATTTTTAATTTTTTAAAAATCTGGCTTGTAATTACCGGATAATGGCATTATCGGGGTAAGTTTTTTATGTTTGCGCTTTTTAAAATTTAATTGATTGGCCGCACTTCCCGTAATTTCCCCCGCAATTCAGCCCAAGCTTCAAACTCTTATTGCTGCTCCTTTGCCTTTTAAAAAGTTACAGGTAAAGTACAATTGGCAAAGCCGGGTAGTATTTTTTGATCCGGGTTCTATTTATGCTCGTTTAGCAATCAATCCTTACCAGCGCATACAAACGCATCTGGCTTTTAAAAACATGTTCCCCAATTACCAGAATGGGCAATGTTCGTGCGGTTGCGGTGCAGCGCTGCTCGGCCGCCGAAAACGCTGGGCCACCGACGATTGTTCTCAATTTGCGTTGGCTGTATGGGCGATTATTGACGGGCAGGTAGGCAAGTTTGAGTATTTTGTAGCCAAATACAACGGCCGCAAATGCGCGGTTTGCCGGTCGCGCCGCGATTTAAAAGTAGATCATATTGTACCGGTAAAACACGGGGGCGGGGGTTGCTGGCTCTCAAACTACCAGTTGCTATGCCATAGTTGCCACGTGCAAAAAACCAACAAAGACTTTGGCTGGAAGCAAAAAGATTCTGAAGCACTTTCGGGTTAAAACCTCCGGAGCCAAGCCAAAATTTTTAAAAACATCTAGCGTTTACTTAAACTAGAGTCTAAGAACCACTTTATGCTGGCCGCTACCACAGAGTCGGGTATTTCGTGGCCGCCTTCAAACTCCCGATAATTTACTATTAACCCCTGGCTCTGCAACTGCGGCACAATGCGGCGGCTGCACGAATCTATAAGTAAAATCTGGTCCTGGATGCCGTGGGAAATATACACGGCTGGTTTTCCATTTTGTTCGGGGGCATGGACAAACCCTGGCGAAAAAGCCAGAATATGCGTAAAAAGATCGCCGTTGGCCAAACCCAGAGAAAGGGCGTACGAAGCGCCATCAGAAAAACCGCCTATAGCCACATGCGTTGTATCAATATTGTACCGTTCAAAAGCTAAGGTTAATGCTTCATCAAGAAAAATGGCATCCGCCCCAAAGCGGTTCTGTTGAACTATATCCCAGGTTGCTGCCCGCGCAGCCGGGGCAATTAAAATCATATTATTTTCTTCGGCGTACTTCCGCAGCAGCGACAAACCTTGTGCTGCGTCCCCATCGGCGCCGTGTAATATTACCGCCACGGCAGCCGGGCGGTCCGGTTTATACGATTTCGGGACAAGAACAAAGCCATCTTTCTGGCTATCTAATTGCAGGGGCCTTACTCCGGTAATAAAAAAATCTTTGTTTAAAGTATTATTGGGGCGGGCAGTTAAACGGCCGGTATTGTATTGATGGTGGTAAGATACTGTATTGGTGCCCTCTTTTCTATTCGCGTTTTTAACCGTACAGGCTACCATTAACAATAGTCCGCACCAAGGGATACAAGTCCCGAAAACCAACTTTAGTAAATGTAACAAGTGCTATTAAGGTGTAATTATTTATTTCATAAACTGTTATATACTTACATTCTGAACGTTAAAATTGCCTTTTCGTGTTTTATCCCCCCATAAATGAGCCGGTAGTTCTAAACGGCTTAATGGTAAATAGCTTCTACGAACGCTTTAAATCGGCAAACTTTAAAATGCGTAACAGTTGCTTTTATCTTTGACAGCTTTAGCTTGATTTGGTTTAAACAAATTAGTTAAAAATTTAAAAAAATACCGGTAAGTAGCCTAACCAAGGCTACATACCGGTATTTTTTTTAAATTTTTAGCTTTTAAGCACCTAGCGGGAAGTTAAATACAAAGCCGGTACCGTCGGGGGTAATGCCATCTATCCGCACGTTATTGCTTCGGGAAGCCCGTAAAGCTTCGTCGATGTCGGTTACTTTGTTAACTGGCCGGCCATTTACGTTGGTGATAATGGTGCCTTGCGGAATACCTGCACTTTCAAAAAATCCGCCTTCTTGCAACTCTGTAATAACTACCCCGGAACGCAAGCGGTATTGTTGTTTAATGTTATCCGGAACCGGCGCAAAAGTGGCGCCTAATTTCGTGTTCAGCCCACGGCCCGCATTGGTGCTGGCTACCGCATTTCCTGACTCGGCGCCTTTTAGAGTTACGCTTGCATTATTGGTTTTATTCCCACGCAGGTATACCAGTTCTACTTTATCGCCGGGCCGGTGGCGGGCAATTCTTTCGGAGAACTCAGCCGATGATCCTACTTTCACCCCGTCGATACTCTGAATAATATCCCCTTCTTTTAATCCAGCCGCTGCCGCTCCACTACCCGCTTGTACCCCGGTAATATATACGCCTTTGACCGAAGCCGGATTTATTCCTTTATCGCGGAGCATTTGGTCTTCTACGGCTGGTGCCGGGAAAGATACGCCCAGGTAGCCACGTTTTACTTCGCCGTATTTTCGGAAGTCGCTCACCACTTTCTTTACTAAGTTTACCGGAATGGCAAAACCGTACCCCGCGTAACTGCCCGTTTGCGAAGCAATAGCCGCGTTTATTCCGATTAACTGGCCGGAGGCATTTACCAGCGCTCCCCCGCTGTTACCGGGGTTAATGGCCGCATCCGTTTGAATAAACGACTCAATGGCCGTGCCAGCCGCTTGCCGCGACCGGTCACTGTAATTGTCCCGGCTGGGTTGATCCAAAATGCCAATGCTGCGGCCTTTGGCGCTCACAATACCGGCGGTAACCGTAGAATTTAACGAAAGCGGATACCCAACGGCCAAAACCCACTCGCCTACCTGCACATTATCCGAGTTGCCCAGCTCCACAATAGGTAAATTTGTACCTTCTACTTTAACCAAAGCCAAGTCGGTGCTGGGGTCGCGGCCAATTAATTTGCCTTTAAACGAGCGTTTATCGGGTAAAATTACTTCTATTTGCGACGCATTTTCGATAACGTGGTTGTTGGTAACAATATACCCATCGGGGGTAATTAACACCCCGGAACCGGAAGCCATCGCCTGCCGCCCGGATTGCGGCATCCCGAATAACTCTTCCAAGGGGCTGGTAGACTGGCTACCCGCGTACGTAGTTTTAATATGTACCACCGCGGGAGTTACCGTACTGGAAGCGGCTACAAAATCCGGGTTATTGGCCGAAGAATTAAGAACCGCCCGCTCGCTCACCAAATTAATAGGAGCCGGATCGGCCTGGTAGTAATAGTTACTTTGTTGATTATCGAATCGTTTATCAATAAACCGATAACCAGCTATTGCCATAACTGCTGAAATCAGGGCAATTAGTACAACAGAGAATCCTTTTTTCATAGCGGTTTTATGTATTTAAATAGTAGTTGCTCCCTGGTTTTACTCTTGGAAACGTGTTTTTTTAACGCTGCAAAAATAATAACTGGAGCTAAATTTTTTATTATTAAACCTTATTTACCGAAATCTTGACCGGTAAGCTGATTTTTTTACAACTTTCAATATTTAACTGGGCCGTAGCAGATACCGTAAAACCAAAATGGGTAAAGCAGTAAGACGGGGCATTTATTTAAAAATTCATAATCTGGTAGCCAGCATAACAACCAATATGCCTGGCATTACCAGCACCCGGAACATTCTTTTTTAAATATTTTTATTTTCTAATTCTATTTTGCTGCTACTTGCTTTGCTGCTTACTATTTGGATAAATGGGTTACTTACCTCTTTAGGGTACTGCGCTACTAAAAAAAAGTTTATCTATTTCGCTTAATTTTATGGCAGCCAGGCACTCTTCTGTAATTTAAAACAAGCGGCACCCCCCGTAGCTTTTATGGAGATATTACCGAGTTCCGCCTGTCCTAAACAAAAAAGGAATTTGTACCTCAAATTAGTAAATATTATTTAGCCTTTATTTACAAAAGGGTTATAAACTAGAAGGTTACTGATTTGGCACAGAATCAGGACAAATCTCATAAACCTGCGGGTAGTTCTTGCCGGATTAAACTTTCAGAATTAATGCAGTACCGGAGTCCGGTGGGTTCCGGGCCATCCGGAAAAACATGCCCTAAATGACCACCGCACACATTACAACGCACTTCTATGCGGTGCATATTGTAACTATCGTCGAACAAATAACGCAAAGCGCTTTTGCTTACCGGTTGCTTAAAACTGGGCCATCCCGAAATGGCGTGGTATTTATCGGTAGAGTTAAATAAAATGCTGTGGCAACCCGCACAAGCGTATACGCCGGGGGCATAGGTGCGGCAATACGCATTGCGGTAAGGTGGCTCGGTGGCTTGCTCTCTTAAAACTCGGAATTGCGCCGGAGTTAGTTGTTGCCGCCATTCCTCCTCGGTTTTTTCTACGCGTTGCGGCGGTTCCGGATTACTGTATTTGGCATATTTCAGCACGTCTATCCAGCGGAGCATGGTCAAAATTTAAAAATTTTAAAAAATACAAAATACGGGTTACTGTACAGGTCCGTACCCGTTATGGTTAAAGCAGCTCTGCACGCAGGTGGATTTAATTTAAAAACGCGCATCAATAAAATTTTTAAAATTCTTCTGTTTTAGATGGCATCAACTTTTAAACTGCTTATTGCTTGGTCCTGTTGGATTTAGTCCAACGCCATGCATTAGGAGTATTCTGCTACCGGTACCAACCCAACCTGCTACCAGAATTTTCGTTTAGCATTTTTTACAGATGAATGCAAAACACATTAATTTAAACCGGATAAATAAAATTTTATTGTCGGTGTTTCTGGTAGGGTTGCTGCTTTACCTGGCAAAAACGTTTCTTATTCCTTTGGCTATTGCCACTTTCTTTGCCATGTTGTTGTACCCGGTGGCGCAAAAACTACAGCACCATGGTTTAAAAAAGCCCTTGGCGGCTACCCTGGCTATTTTATTATTATTGGCCAGCATTACCTTGGTAAGCATCATTATTTACTACACCTTAGCGGACTTGCAAAAAGATTTACCCGCAATAGAAGAAAAAGTAAAAGAAAAGACTGAGCATTTGCAGTGGCTGCTTTCCCGTACCACCGATATTTCTAAATACGAACAGGAAGTTATTATTAAACAGGAAAAACCCAGTATTTTAAAAGCCATTTACAAAACAATTAAAAATTTTCTGGTAGATAGCCTGTACCTGTTTCTGGCAATATTTATTGTTTTAACTTATACTTTCTTTTTGCTGGTGTACCGCCACAGAATTCATGATTTTTTTATTAAAATCAACTGGTTTCATAACCGGGATGAGTCGCGGGAAGTACTTTACCGGATTACCCACGTAGTGCACGATTACCTGAAAGGCACCCTTACCGTTATTTCTATTCTGGCGGTAGTATATGCGTTAGGCTTTTGGACTATTGGGCTGGACCACGCTCTTTTATTTGCTTTAGTTACGGCTTTGCTGCGCCTGGTGCCTTATTTTGGTTCTTTCTTAGGCATTGCATTCCCGATTGGTTTTGCTTTTCTCACCCAGGAATCTGTTTTAACTCCCGTGCTGGTTCTATTATATTTTATGATTACCCAACTGCTGGAGGCTAATTTATTAACGCCCTACATTACCGGGTCGCGGGTAAAACTAAATCCGTTGGCTACTATTCTGGCTATTTTGCTGGGTAATTTAATCTGGGGCGTACCCGGCATGATTTTGTTCGTGCCTTTTTTTGCCATTCTTAAAGTAATTTGCGACGAAATACCTGCATTGCACCCCTACGGGTATTTATTAGGCACGGAAGAGGAGAAAATAACATGAACCGGTTTTTATCGCGACAAACCACCTTGGAAGTTATTCAACAGATTCGGGAAGGTTCTTTTGCTTCCCGTTACGACTACGAAAAACATCGGCTCGCCCTTCTGGATTCGCAGCAAAACGAGCTGGTTTATTTGCGGTTGCCTGTAACAATACCGCCCCTGAGCCAGAATTTGCACGTACCGGAAAAGCCGGTGCATTACATTATGTTGCTCATTCAATCGGGTAATTGCGCCATGGGGTATTTCGAGAACGGCATAAATTTAAACCACAAAGTATTTCGGGCTTATATGGTCCGGCAAAAGCAAGGCACCAGCCAGGTAAAATATTTAAAAACCAAAGGAAAGTCCCGGGCTGGCTCTCGGGTGCGGCTCGCCGAAACCAACGAATTCTTCGAAAACATTAACGAACGCCTGCAGGAATACTTTGCCCAACACGAAGTACACCGCATTGCCCTGAGCTGCTCTAAAATTTTAATTCCGTATTTATTTAATTCTAAAGTAGCCACGCCCTTTGATAAACGAGACGAGCGCATTTTTAAAATTCCGAAACACGTACCCACGCCCATTTACGAAGTAATGCAGGATACGCATCAGTTTTTGTTGAAAGGCGAATTAATTTACGAAGCAACCCAGCAACCTTTAATAAATCAATTACTAGGAACAACACCCCTCGCTTTCGATGAATCATCTGCTTAATGAGCAAATTCCGGAAGTTGTAGAAATAAAAATTTTTAAAATTTCCCGGCAAACTACTTTGGTTTCTTGTATTTTAGGTGGCTCAACTTGTTGCTTTTCCTTTTACACATGAACCAAAACTTGCCGCGTAACGCCAGCTACAAAACCGTTGAAGAATTTTTAGCTAATAAATCGGCGCACACCAAAGAGCTGTATTATCATTTTATTCAAGAGTATTTATTTTTAGCCGACATACAGGTACGCCCGGCTAAAACCATGATTGGTATTGCCACGCCCCGAAAACGCATTGCCTATATTACGCAACTAGGCCGCAATTTTATTCACGTGTATTTTCCTTTCGAAAAGCCCTACCCCGATAACTTGTGTTTCCAGAAAATTGCCCAGGTACCCGGCAACCAAAAACAGTTTAATCATCATTTGCGCTTGTACGCTACCGAAGATTTAAACGAGGAAGTAAAACACTATATGTTGCTGGCTTACCAGTTGGGAATTTAAAATTTAGCCTTACTTTGCCTTTATATCGGGGTGGGCATTATTGGGTAATTTTACTTTGGAGCAGCCTGTATACTTACTTGAGCCAGCGTTTATTTTCATTTATTTTTCCTTCAGAAATAATCTTAACTTTTTTACAATTACCTTGATAAATATATTTATAATTATCCTGGAATAACGTTCCTGATTTTCTTACTCCTTCAAATTCATACTTCTATCATGATGCATTATCTAAACAAATTATGGTGCGCTGGCCTCTTAACTGTAACCCTGCTGTCGACGGGTTTGGCGCAAACCAAAACAACGGGGAAGGCGGCTTTAAACCAGGTTAAAACGGCTAATGGTGTACTCGAAGGCACCACCGAAAAAAGCGGGATTTTGGCTTTTAAAGGCATCCCGTTTGCGGCACCGCCGGTTGGTGAATTCCGTTGGCGCGAACCACAACCCGTGAAAAACTGGTCGGGCGTGCGGCCGTCCAAGCAATTTGGCCCACGGGCCATGCAATTGCCCATTTTCGGCGATATGAATTTCCGCTCGAACGGCGTAAGCGAAGATTGTTTGTACTTAAACGTTTGGACTCCGGCTAAAACGGGTAAAGAGCGCCTGCCGGTGCTGGTGTATTTCTACGGCGGTGGCTTTGTAGCCGGTGACGGCTCCGAACCGCGTTACGACGGTGAAAGCATGGCCCAGCGGGGTATTGTAGCCATTACGGTTAATTACCGCCTCGGCGTGTTTGGCTTTATGGCTCACCCGGAATTAACCAAAGAATCGCCGAACAAAGCATCGGGCAACTACGGCCTCCTGGACCAAAGTGCGGCTTTGCAGTGGGTTAAGAAAAACATTGCGGCCTTTGGCGGCGACCCCAATAAAATTACCATTGCCGGCGAATCGGCGGGTTCATATTCGGTAAGCGCCCAAATGGCCTCCCCTTTATCTAAAAACTTAATTGCCGGCGCTATTGGAGAAAGCGGTTCTTTACTATCCTTGCGGCCACCTACTACCTTAGCCGAAGCCGAAAAAACCGGCGAAACCTTCGGCAGTAGCGTTGGCGCTACCTCTTTGGCCGCTTTACGCGCCATGCCGGCACAGCAACTTTTAGAAGCCACCGGCAAACCCGGCGTGCCGCGCTTTCCGGTGGTAGTAGATGGTTATTTCTTCCCGAAATCTCCAACTCAAATTTTTATGGCCGGTGAACAAGCTAAAGTTCCTTTACTAGCCGGCTGGAACTCCGAAGAATCAGGTTACCGGGGCATCTTGGGTCAGGAAGCACCTACTCCGGAGAATTACGCGAAAGGTGTACAAAAACTGTACGGCGACCAGGCCAACGAAATTTTAAAAGTTTACCCGGCCACCACCGAAGAAGAAGTTATTCAAGCTGCAACGGCCTTAGCCAGCGACCGGTTTATTGGGTACGGCACCTGGAAGTGGATTGACGTGCACGCGCAAACCGGCAACAAACCAGTATATCGTTATTTTTACCTACGTCCGCGTCCCGAAATGACTCCCGAAATGGGTAATGCCGTAGCCGGACTCGCCGGAGGAGTTATTAAAAACCCGGATGCTGCCGCTAAAAAAGCAGCCCCTGCCCGGGGTGCCTCCCACTCCGCCGAAATTGAATACGCTATGGGTAATTTAGCCACAAACAAAGTGTACGCCTGGCAACCCGAAGATTATAAAGTATCAGAAACCTTACAAAGCTATTTTGCTGACTTTATAAAAACCGGCAACCCCAACGGCAACGGTTTACCCAAATGGCCAGCGCTCACCTCGGGCAAACCTGCCCCGGTAATGTATATTGATGTAAATACCCGCCTCGAAACCGACAAAACCCGGGAACGCTACCTGATTCTGGAAAAAGTACCGGCTAAATAAATTCGAATTTTAATAAAGAATCTGTTTAGCATTTTAAAATGTAATAATTAAAGGTACCAGCTAGAAGCATTTAGAAGTAGTATTTTGTAGAGCTATCCCGTTTTGGTGGTGCAGACACCCCCAAAGGCGAAGGTTGCCTCTGACTTTTATAAATACGAAACAGCTTCAAATAAAAAAGGTAGCTCCTGATAATTCGGGAGCTACCTTTTTTATTTGTACTTGCCACTTTCTAGTATCTCGCGCAGTTTCATAAAGCTATTATATGGCCCCGCCGCAATAGTGGCATTTACCAACCAGGCCGGAATTGCTCCCCCGGGGTTAACCCGAAAAATGTAGGTTACTTTAATTTTATTCTCCGGCAAAGGTAAAATATCCCAACTGGCGGCGGAGTAAGGTACCCGCACAAAGCCTTTAGTTTCCGGCAAATAATCTTTTAAACTATGGATCTCTATCGTAACCCGGCCGTTTTTATCCATTGGATGAATGGTATTTTCGGCCACTAAATCCCGGTCGGTAACTGGCCAGGGCATATCCGATTCGGTGTGGTAAATAAAGTTATAGTCCGATTTCTTTTTTAAAATACTAGCCTTTTTAACACCATACACCCAGTCCGAGTGATGAGGCACATCTTTTATTATCCGGATAAGCTGTGCTGGGGTACCGGGCAACGCACATTCTACCTTAATTTCTTTAAACGACGCATCCGCCACTTTCCGGCTATATACTGCTATTCCGTTTTCATTTCGGCGCAGTTCCCACGCATCCTGGCCTAAACAAAAACTTAATTTAAATAGACAAACCCATATAAAAACCAGAAGCCGCATGCCGTAATCTTACTTAAATTTTAAAAATTATTAATTATAAGCTTGTACAAGATAACTATAAAATACAAGCACGGCCTTTCTCCTCATAAGCTTTACAAAAAAATTAAAATAAAAGCGCCTCCCTCTGATCAGAAGGAGGCGCTTTTACAAAAACTTATACTTATAATAGCTTAAGCAGAAATAGATTCGGCCAGTACAATAATGCGGTTGTTCAATACCTCTACTACACCACCATCAACCTGAAAAAACTGGGGACCGGCTGCGGTTGTTATTCGAATCTCGCCATTTTCCAAGGTGCTGATAATGGGCGCATGATTATTAAGTACCTCAAAAGAGCCCAGAGTACCCGGGAATTTGGCACCAGCCACTTCACCTTCAAATACCTTCTGGTCAGGGGTAATAATTTCTAGATACATGTTTGTGAGTTATGAGTTTAAAGTTATGAGTTATGAGTTTTAAAGATATTGCACTCTGAACCCTTCACTCATAACTTTTAACTAAATAATTATTTTGCTTCTGCTATTAATTTTTCACCTTTAGCAATGGCATCCTCAATGGTACCAACCAGGTTGAAAGCCACTTCTGGTAAATGATCCAGCTCGCCGTCCATGATCATATTAAAGCCTCGGATGGTATCTTTAATATCAACCAATACTCCTTTTAAACCGGTAAACTGCTCAGCTACGAAGAATGGCTGCGACAAGAAACGCTGTACGCGGCGAGCCCGGTGTACTACCAGTTTATCTTCTTCTGATAATTCATCGATACCCAAGATGGCAATAATATCTTGCAACTCATTATAGCGCTGTAAAATTTCTTTTACGCGTTGAGCAGTGTTATAGTGTTCGTCGCCAATAATTTCAGCCGACAAAATCCGGGAAACAGAATCCAGCGGGTCTACGGCCGGATAAATACCCAAAGAAGCGATTTTACGGGAAAGCGTGGTAGTAGCATCCAAGTGGGCAAAAGTAGTTGCCGGAGCCGGGTCAGTTAAGTCGTCGGCAGGTACATAAACCGCCTGTACAGAAGTAATAGATCCCCGTTTGGTAGAGGTAATCCGTTCCTGCATGGCCCCCATTTCGGTTGCTAAAGTAGGCTGGTAACCTACCGCCGAAGGCATCCGGCCTAAAAGCGCCGATACTTCGGCACCCGCTTGGGTAAACCGGAAAATGTTATCAATAAAGAAAAGAATATCGCGGCCTGCTCCGGAACCATCGCCATCGCGGAAACTTTCGGCAACCGTTAAACCCGATAAAGCTACGCGGGCGCGGGCTCCTGGCGGTTCGTTCATCTGACCGAAAATTAAGGTTGCTTTCGAATCTTTTAAGGCTTCCTGATCTACTTTCGATAAATCCCAGCCACCTTCTTCCATGGAGTGCTTAAATTCTTTACCGTAAGAAATTACGTCTGATTCTAAGAACTCGCGTAATAAGTCGTTTCCTTCGCGGGTACGCTCACCTACTCCGGCAAACACCGATAAACCGTTATAAGCTTTGGCAATGTTGTTTACCAGCTCCATAATTAATACGGTTTTACCTACCCCGGCACCACCAAATAAACCAATCTTACCCCCTTTTACGTAAGGCGCGATCAAGTCAATAACTTTAATACCGGTATATAATACTTCCGAAGAAGTAGCTAATTCTTCAAAGCGGGGAGCGCTCCGGTGAATAGATAAACCCCCATCGTTGTCTGGCTGGGCAATACCGTCGATTGCTTCGCCTACCACGTTAAATAAGCGGCCTTTAATTCCGTCGCCGGTCGGCATTTTAATAGGAGAACCCATGTCAATTACTTCGGCTCCGCGGGTTAAACCTTCGGTAGAGTCCATAGCAATGGTCCGGATCCGGTCTTCGCCCAAGTGCTGTTGCACTTCGAGCACAATTTTCTGGCCGTTGGCTTTCGTTACCTCCAGCGCGTCCAGGATATTTGGTAATTTAGAGTTTTCACCCGAAAAGCTAACGTCCACTACCGGACCAATAACCTGGGTAATTCTGCCAATATTTGCCATTTAGTTTATATTAAGATAGATAGAATCAGATGAATCTGTTTTCAAGCCGCAAAACTAACGCTTATTTCTCTTAATTCAAATTACTATATTCTAAAAGTTTTGCGGTAAAATTCAGTTTTTTCTAACTGCGCTGCCGGCATAGCCCCTAAAGTATCTGGTTGGCTTACACTTTTTTAAAATTTTAAGCTTTCCGGCAGGTTAAGTTACTGCATTTTGTTTAGCCACTACGCTGTTTTAATTAGTCAGGTAATTTAGCCTGAATCTTTTGCTGTAGCATCTATTTTATAAATTGCTTTAATATAAAAAGATCTAACCGGCATTTTCCGGAATTCAGAATAAATTAAACCGTTTGGATAGTTATTTTTTTAATTTTGCCCGGTATCAAAATTTCTCTTTTTTAAAATTTTTTATGAAAAAGTATCTTATTCTGGTTGTCACGTTTTTATCAGTAGCCAGCGTTCAGGCGCAAAACATTAGAACCGGTTTTAAAATCGGGGGCAATTTAGCTTCGCTCCGGAACACCGGTACCAATAACGATTTTTCTTATAAATTAAAGTTTCACGGTGGTCTGGTTTTTAACTGGGGCTTTTCCGATTTACTTTCTATTCAGCCCGAAGTGGTTTATTCGCAAAAAGGTTTTGAATACAAAAATGCCAGCGTGAGTTCCGAAGGCAAAGTAAACTACATTGATGTACCCTTATTATTAAAGGTAGACACCGGCACCTTGTTTTTTGAAGGCGGGCCGCAACTTTCTTTTTTAACGGCATCTAAACTTAAAAGTGGCGGCACCGAAACCGATACAAAGAACTGGACCAAAAGCACCGCATTTGGCGTAGCCGCCGGAGTTGGGGCGCACGTAGGCACCGGCACGTTTGTAAGCTTGCGTTACCTAACCGATTTATCGGAGCCCTATGCCCGCGTATTAAACAAGCCTACCGAAGCCCGCAACGTAGTTTTCCAACTTTCTTTGGGCTACTTGTTAAGCCGGTAATTACCTGCCTGTTGCTTATCGTTTCTTTATAAATACTTAATCCTGCTTTTTTTAGTAGTAACAAAGCAAGGATTTTTAAAATATCACATTTTTTGAAGTCCGTAAAATAGAAATTTCTAATTTTGCGGCAAATCAAAACCGCAACCCGTGGAACAATCGCTCCCAACTTTCGAGACAGCCAAAAAGCTTGGCTTGCTGGAAGAAGAATTTGAAAAAATTAAATCTATTTTAGGACGGACGCCCAACTTTACCGAGTTAAGTATTTTTTCGGTAATGTGGTCGGAGCACTGTTCTTATAAAAACTCTATTGTTTGGCTTAAAACTTTGCCTAAAACCTCGCCCCGCATGCTGGCCGAAGCCGGCGAAGAAAACGCGGGACTGGTAGATATTGGTAACGGTCTGGCCTGTTCTTTTAAAATTGAATCGCATAATCACCCATCGGCCATTGAACCGTACCAAGGGGCGGCTACCGGCGTAGGTGGCATTAACCGCGATATTTTTACCATGGGAGCCCGGCCTATTGCGCAGCTTAATTCGTTGCGTTTTGGTAACCTGGCCAGTGATAAAACCAAACGGTTGCTGCGCGGCGTAGTAAAAGGCATCGGCGATTACGGCAATGCTTTTGGTATACCAACGGTAGGCGGCGAGTTGTTTTTTGATGATTGCTATAATGTAAACCCATTGGTAAATGCGTTTTCGGCAGGCATCGTGGAAGTTGGCAAAACGGCATCGGCTACCGCGCACGGCGTAGGTAACCCGGTATTTATTATTGGGTCTGCTACCGGTAAAGATGGTATTCATGGGGCTACATTTGCTTCCGAAGACATCAGCGAAGCTTCCGCCGAAAAATTACCTTCGGTACAGGTAGGCGACCCTTTTCAGGAAAAATTATTACTGGAAGCTACACTAGAAGTTTTGGCTACCGGTAAAGTAGTGGGCATGCAGGATATGGGCGCCGCCGGTATTACCTGCTCTACTTCCGAAATGAGCGCCAAAGGCGAAAGCGGCATGGATGTATGGCTCGATAAAGTGCCTACCCGCCAGGCCAACATGCAGCCTTTTGAAATTTTACTTTCCGAGAGCCAGGAACGCATGCTGGTAGTAATGGAAAAAGGCTCCGAAGATTTAATTTACCAGATTTGCGATAAATGGGATTTGTACTGCGAGCAAATAGCTTTAGTTACGGATACCAAACGTTTACGCTATTACCAAAACGGCGAATTAGTAGCCGATGTACCGGCGGAAGATTTAGTACTGGGTGGTGGCGCTCCGGTGTATCACCGCGAGTACCGCGAGCCCGCTTACTTTCAGGAAACTTTTAAATTTAACATTAACCAGGTAACCGAGCCAACCTCGCTGGAGGAGCTTAAACAAATTGCGGAACACCTGGTACAACACCCCAATATCTGTTCGCGCCGCTGGGTATCGCAGCAGTACGACTCCATGGTAGGCACTGCCACCATGACCACCAATGCGCCCAGCGATGCGGCCATTGTAAAAGTAAAAGGCTCGGATAAGGCGATTGCTATTACCGTAGATTGCAACAGCCGTTACGTAAACGCCAACCCCGAAGAAGGCTGCGCCATTGCTGTGGCCGAAGCGGCCCGGAATATTGTGTGCTCCGGCGGCGAACCCTTAGCCATTACCAACTGCTTAAATTTTGGTAATCCCTACGTGCCCGAAGTTTACTGGCAGTTTGTGGGCGCCATTAAAGGTATGAAAAAAGCCTGCGAAAAATTTGGCACTCCGGTTACGGGTGGTAACGTAAGCTTTTACAACCAGTCTTCCGACGAAGGCCCGGTATTCCCGACGCCTACCATTGGTATGTTGGGTTTAGTAGAACAAAAAGAAAACGCTACTACCCTGGCGTTCCAAAAAGCGGGCGATTTAATTTACTTGGTTGGCGAATCCAAAAACGATATTAATTCTTCGGAGTATTTGTATTCGTACCAGAACGTAAAATTATCGCCTGCCCCGGCTTTTGACCTGGACGAAGAATTAAAAGTACAAACCACCGTAAAAGCGCTTATCCAACAAAATTTAGGTCAGTCGGTGCACGACTTATCGGATGGTGGGTTGTATATTGCCTTAGTGGAATCGGCAATGCCAAACGAGCTGGGTTTTGAGGTGCACACCAACGGTGAATTCCGGAAGGATGCATATTTGTTTGGCGAGAGTCAAAGCCGCGTGTTGGTGTCGGTTAGTCCGGAGCAAAAAGAGGCATTTGAAACTTTACTGGCGGAGCAAAATACCGCTTTTGAACACCTGGGTACTGTTCATGCGCAGCTTTGCCGCATTGATGGCGAAACTTTTCATGACATTGCAGAAATTAAAAACCTGTACGACACGGCCTTAGAAAAAATCATGCAATAAGGCTTAATTTTTTTGTTGCAGAAATTTTGAATCTTAATTCTTCCCCGTATATTTGTGCTCCCAATCAGTAATAGAGCGGGAAATTGTCCGATGGTGTAACTGGCAACACGTCTGATTTTGGTTCAGAAGAGTCCAGGTTCGAAACCTGGTCGGACAACAAAAAAAGAAATTAACAATGTGCCACTTTGGATTTTCCGAACGAAGCGCATTGTTAATTTTGTTAATAGCCGGGTTGGAATTAAATAAAAAATAGTGCGTGCACGATTGCGGTTTATCCTGTACTTTTGCCCCTCTTTAACAGACTTTACATTCAACTCATAGTTTTTTAAAATGGCGCAGGTCAAAATCTTTTCGGGTTCGCAATCGGTCCAACTGGCCGAGAAAATTGCCGCCGCCTACGGCACTACGCTGGGGGATATCAGCTTACAAAAGTTTAGCGATGGCGAAATTTCTGCGAGCTTCAACGAATCAGTACGCGGTTGTCACGTTTTCCTGATTCAGTCTACCTTCCCTCCTTCTGATAATTTAATGGAATTAATGCTGATGGTAGATGCCGCTAAGCGGGCATCGGCCACGCAGGTAGCCGTAGTAGTTCCTTATTACGGGTACGCCCGCCAAGACCGGAAAGATAAGCCCCGGGTAGCCATAGGCGCTAAAGTAGTAGCCGATGCCATTCAAGCAGCCGGCGCCGACCGGTTAATGACCTGCGATTTACACGCCGGTCAGATTCAAGGCTTCTTCGATATTCCGGTAGATCATCTGGATGGTTCCGCTATTTTTGTGCCCTACATCAAAAATTTAAATTTAGATAATTTAATTTTTGCTTCGCCGGACGTGGGCGGTTTAGTACGTGCCCGTACTTTTGCGAAGCGTTTCGGCGCGGAATTAGTAGTGTGCGATAAACACCGCGCCCGAGCCAACGAAGTAGCCAGCATGCAAGTTATCGGTAACGTAGAAGGCATGGACGTAATTCTGGTGGATGATATGGTAGATACGGCCGGAACCATTACTTTGGCCGCAAACTTGTTAAAAGAAAAAGGTGCCAATAGCGTGCGAGCCATTGCGACCCACGCGGTTTTATCGGGCCCGGCTTACGAGCGTATTGAAAATTCGGTACTCGAAGAATTAGTTGTTTCCAACACCATACCGTTGCGGCAGGAATCTTCTAAAATTAAAGTTTTATCTTTTGCCGATTTATTTGCCCGGGCCATTAGCAACGTGGTAACCCACGAATCTATCAGCTCGCTGTTTTTGTAGTTGGTTGGAAGGTTAGAAAGTTGAAAGGTTAGAAAGTTAATTTTTTAAATTTTTAACCTTTAACAATAAGTAATTTAAATCTGGGGTCTATCAACAGTAGACTGCGGGCTAAAAATAAACATGGAAAGCCGACCATGATTTTTCGGCTAAAAACAATTATTAAAAATTTTATTAATGAAAACTTTAGAGATTATAGGGTTTAAAAGAGCAAATCTCGGTAAAAAAGATTCAAAGGATCTGCGCGCCGAAGCTAATGTACCGTGTGTATTATACGGTGGCTCGGAGCAAGTAGCTTTTTATTCACCAGCCATTTTATTTCGTGATTTAGTGTACTCTCCCGAAGTACATATCGTGGATTTAAATATTGAAGGTACACACTACCGGGCTGTAATGCAGGACATTCAGTTTCACCCGGTAAACGATATGTTGCTGCATGTTGACTTCCTGGAATTAAGCGAAGACAAAGAAGTTAAAATTGAAGTTCCGGTTCGTTTTGTAGGTGTATCGCCAGGAGTATTAGCCGGGGGTAAACTGGTTTCTAAATTAAGAAAACTTAAAATTAAAGCTTTACCAGCTAACCTGCCTGATTACATTGATGTAGATATCTCCGACTTAGAATTAGGTCGTTCGGTAAAAGTTAATAAAATTCAGGCAGCTAACTATACTATTTTATCTAACCCTGCTTCGCCGGTAGCTACCGTAACTATTCCGCGGGCGCTTAAGCAACAGCAAAACGAGAAATAATTTATTTTATTTTTTTGTACAAAATCCCATCTGTTTTCTACCGGTGGGATTTTTGCTTTTAATAAAGCCCGTAAGCTTTTCCCGAACAAATTACGATACAGGCTTGCTACTTTTTTAAAAATACTCGTTGTTAAAGATTTTTCAAAAATTTAAAAATTACTTGGCCGCTGACTCCCAAAAGGCAGCAGCAGCTACAGACGTACCACGCGAGATGAAATATTTATTAGTTGGTTTAGGAAACATTGGCCCGGAATACGCCAACACCCGGCATAACATTGGTTTTATGGTTCTGGATTACCTGGCTAAAAAACATGGAGCCACTTTTGACACCGGCCGGCATAGCTTTGTAACCGAAATAAAAACCAAAGGCCGGTCTTTTACTTTAGTAAAACCAACTACCTACATGAACTTAAGCGGGAAAGCGGTAAGTCATTGGTTAAATAGTTTAAAAATTCCGGCCAGCCAAATGCTGGTAATCACCGACGATTTAGCTTTACCGTATGGCAAATTGCGCATGCGGGCCAAAGGCTCGGCGGGTGGGCACAATGGCCTCAAGCACATCGAAGAAACCCTGGGTTCGCAGGATTATCCCCGGTTGCGTTTTGGCGTAGATGCCCAATTTGCCAAAGGCCGCCAGGTAGATTACGTACTCAGCCCTTTTACGCCGGATGAGCAAGTGGAACTGCCTGGTTTAATTGAAAAAGCCGCCGAAATGAGCATTTCGTTCGGTACTATTGGCCTGGAACGTACCATGAATTTCTTCAACACCAAATAAATTACGCTAAAATCAGCATAGTTTGAAAGCAAGTGATATGGCTGATTTTTTAAATTCTTAAAAATTTACCGGGGCGGAATGGCTTGCATGTCGCAATTATCGCGGCGCATGTTGTAGGCCAGGTTCACGATTTTCCAGCCTTGCGGGGAGCGGTATAATTGAAACACATCGACCCCGCAGTGGCTAAACTTACCCGCATTAAAGAAAGCATACTCGCACCAATACGAAGCTAAATCGCCATCTACCTGCAACTGGCCGTTCCAGGATCGTTCGTCGAGGGTTTTGGCGGGCTGCGAGGCCAGCATTTTTAAAAACTGCTTACCCGAAGTTTCACGGGTTACCATTTCTCCTTCCGGATTTTTTGCAATTATAATCAGGCGCAGATTAGGCGCCATAACCGACCGGGCTTTTGTACTATCGCCAGCCCACATGCTATCAAATAAGGTTTGCACCACAGCTCCTATTGCCTTTTTATCGGACGCTCCATCTGATTTGAGTTTAGATTGGGCCCGCAGCGGAATAACGGTAAAAAATAGAAACACCAACGTGTACCAATATTTCAACATGCGTACATAAGGCTTAGGAGTGACCATGGCTTTTTGGGGAATGCGGAATTAAATATAAAAAATTGCCCGAAATAATCCGGCTTTACTCTATTGGAATTAAAATCAAACATCAGCCTTTATTGCGGAGTTATTTTTTTCAAATTTTTCTTTTCCAGCACTGCTCTTTGCTTCTTTTTACCTGATAATTATCGGTTTATCGGGCAACTTATTTGCTACAAAAACGAAAAATAAAGAGAGCCGTGCGCCCTGACCTGGATCCGGATTGTATAAGATTTTTGCTTACCTAAAGAATAGATGCAATATGAAAAACAAGGAGCTTTTTGACAATACCGTGAAAATACTGGTAAACGCTTATCTGAATAACTCATTGGTGCAGGGCAACTGCCATGCCTGTGCGGTAGGTAATATCATTGCGGCCAAAATGAATATTAAATACACTAATGATTTTAAGTGGGTTGGCCGCCAGGTAGCCTGGCCACTGGTTTTTGTAACGGTTAGCTTTGAAATTGCCCAGGTAAGACGCCCCTGGAACTTTACTGGTCAGGCCAAAGAACAAATTACTGCTACCGGTTACTCCTGGCAGGAACTAGCCCAGATAGAGTATGCTTTTGAACGGGCACCCTGGGCCAAAACCCCGGAAGAACGCATGTTTAATGGTTTAATGGCTGTAATAGAAGTACTGGGCCAAATTCATGAAATGGACGAAAACACCAAATCAGCGACCAAAGGGTTATTTCTAAAAGACTAAGGAAAAAGACACAAGGATCAGGATATTGAATACTATACTCTCGTTAAATAGAAAATTAACTTCAATACATTCTATTATTTTGCGGGTATCGGCCGGCTTGTTTTAAAATCAGTATTTCAGATTTTTTAAATTTTTTGTTTTTACAAGAGTTAATCGGCCAATAAAATTTGTACCTGGTCCCAAAACACCTGCAGGCTCATACCGGCCATTACCAGAACAACCAGTACGCCAAACAAGGTGAGCCAAACCGGATGCTGGTACGTGCCCACTACCTTTTTCCGGTAGGCAGCAATTAATAAGGTACTTAAGGTTATTGGTAAAATAAACCCATTGAAAGCGCCGGCTACAATAAGCAGCGTTATTGGTTTACCTAGGGTGATAAAAATAAGGGTAGAAGCTACAATAAAGCCTATAATGATCTGTTTTTCGCGGTTCCGGACAGTAGCACTTAAAGATTTTAAAAATGATACGGACGTATAAGCCGAACCAACAATAGAGGTAATGGCGGCCGCAAACATAACCATTCCAAAAAATTTATAACCTACATTCCCAGCGGCTAAAGCAAAAACCGAAGCCGGCGGATTAGTGGCCTCGATGGGCAAACCTTGCGCCACAACTCCCAGCGAAGCTAAAAACAACAAAATCCGGATAACAGAAGCTACCAGAATACCCGAAACGGCACTGGTTTTTACCTGGGGTAAAGCGCTCTCGCCTTTTAACCCGGCATCTAATAACCGATGTCCGCCAGCAAAGGTAATATAACCACCTACGGTACCACCCACTAACGTAATTATGGCCGTTACATCTAATTTATTTGGTGCTACGGTTTTCACCACGGCTTCTTCTAAAGGAGGATGCGCCGTAACAACCACGTACAGGATTAACAAAATCATGAGCAAACCCAAAATCTGGGCAAATAAATCCATGGCTTTGCCCGCTTCTTTCACCAGGAAAATACCAATAGCCATACCCGCAGCTAAAACGGCACCCAACACCGGCGAAATACCCAGCAGCACCTGCAAGCCCAAACCAGCCCCGGCCACGTTGCCAATATTAAAGGCCAGACCGCCCAGCACAATTAAAATGGAAATAAAAGTACCTAAGCCTGGCCACACCGCATTGGCAATATCCTGCGCCCGCTTTCCCGAAACAATAATAATTCGCCAGATATTTAGCTGCACACCAATATCAATAACAATGGAGGCCAGAATTACAAACCCAAAACTCGCCCCTAAGGATTGGGTAAATACAGTGGTTTGCGTTAAAAAGCCAGGTCCTACGGCCGAAGTTGCCATTAGAAAAGCTGCCCCTATCAGCACACTCCATTTTTTATCCGGATTCATCATTTTTAACTTGTAGCCGCCCGAATAGTAATCTTTTCTTCCCGCAGCTTTTGAGTTATTTTCCGGGCAAAAGCTACCGCTTGGGCACCATCACCGTGAATGCAAATGGTATCGGCATGGATGGCTACCTGCGTACCGTCTAGTGCGATAACAGTATTGGTTTTTATCATTTGCACTACCTGGTTCAGCGCTTGCTGTTCATCGGTAATCAGGGCATTGGGCTGGCGGCGCGGGGTTAAGGTACCATTGGGTTGGTAGGTCCGGTCGGCGAAAACTTCGTTAGCCGCTGGTAAGCCTCTTTTTTGCGCTGCCTGCGTTAAATAACTACCGGCTAAGCCGTATAAAAAAGCCTTGGGTTCGAGCTGGTGCACGGCTTCCACAATGGCCTCGGCTAAGGGCAGGTTTACGGCGGCCATGTTGTAGAGCGCGCCGTGGGGTTTAACGTGGTGCAAAACCCCGCCCGCGGCTTTCACAAACCCGGCTAAAGCGCCTACCTGGTATACAGTTAAATCATAAGCTTCCTCGGGCGAAATAGCTAGTTCCCGCCGGCCAAAACCAACTAAGTCGGGCAAACCCGGGTGCGCGCCAATGGCTACTCCTTGCTGCAAAGCTAAATGCACCGTTTTCTTCATTACAGCCGGGTCGCCGGCATGAAAGCCGCAGGCGATATTTACCGAACTCACGTAGGGTAAAATGGCTTCGTCGTTGCCGATTTGGTAAGCGCCAAAGCTTTCGCCGGCATCACAGTTTAAATCAACCAGTAACGGTTTGCTCATGTAGTATAAAGTTTGGCGACAAGTTAGATGGTTGCGTTTACAAATAGCGTTGAATTTTTAAAATTTTTCTGTTCCAAGTTTTTTTGCTCGCTTGTGGGATGCGGTATTCCCCGCTGTATTCTACAGTTAAATTTAATGGCAGAGAAAAAGCACGAATATCTTTAGAACTTTACTTTATACCCGATAGCCCTTTTAATTTCCTGAATAGTTTTTTCCTGCTGAATAAAAAGCTGCTGAGCTTCCGGTAATGAAATTTCCTGAAAGCGGATTTTCTGCCCCAAGGGCACCTGCGCCAATTTTGAAAAATCGGCTGTAATTACCTGGCCAATGCGCGGGTAACCGCCGGTAGTTTGGTGGTCGGCGAGTAAGGCAATGGGATGCCCCTCGGGGGGCACCTGAATGGTACCAAACGTAACCGCACTGGATATCATTTCCTTGGGTTCCTCCAATAGCAAAGGCGCGCCTTGTAACCGGTAGCCCATGCGGTCCGAATCGGTAGTTACTGTAAATTCCTGCTCCCAAAAAGCTTGTTGGCTGGCTGGCGTGAATAAAGCATATTCCGGGCCTTTTATTACCCGCAAAGTGGGGCTGCGTTCCAAACGCGGAAAAAGGGGAAACATAGGTGTCCAGGAAGCCTGCGCCCAATTGGATCGGGTAGTTTTTTTTAATAAATTAGTTAACAGCATCTCACCGATTACCGTTGGATCGGCCGTTGGTAAAAAGTCGCCGGCTTGGAGGGCCCTACCTTTAAAACCACCTACTTCGGCCCTTAAAAAAGTAGCATAGCTCCCCAGTACTTTCGGCAAAGTAAAACTGCCCGATACCGCCAGGTACGCCCGACTGCCCAGGCCGGGTGCCCCAAATTGTAGCAAGCTGCCTTGCGGCACAAACACCGGTCGATCCATTTTTACTTTTTCGCCGTTTATAGTGGGCGATAAATCGCCGCCGGTAATCGCAATCAAATGGTCGGAATCAAATAAGATTTTGGGCCCCAGAAAAGTAATTTCAATGGCCGCAGCTCCTTCTTCGTTCCCAACCAGCAAATTAGCTACCCGCAGGGCAAAAGCATCCATGGGCCCGCTGACAATAATGCCTTCTTTTTGGTAGCCATACCGGCCTATATCCTGAATGGTAGTGAGTAACCCCGAACTAATAATTTTAATGCCCATTCGCTGCTCCTCTTTTTTTCTCGAACTGTTTTTCGGTAATCGCAACAAACCGGATCATGTCACCGGCTTGCAGCAAACTGGGCTGGTCGCGGTGGGGGTTAAACAACTGTAAAGGCGTGCGCCCAATAAGCTGCCACCCTCCCGGACTCTGGATGGGATACACTCCGGTTTGCTTACCCGCAATCCCCACCGAACCGGCCGGTACCTTAGCTCGTGGTTTATCTTTGCGAGGAGCAGCAATGTCGGGGGACATACCGCCGAGGTACGGGAACCCCGGGGCAAAACCAATCATGTACACCAGGTAAGTAGTTTGGGTGTGCAATTCTATTACTTCTTTGGGCTTTATGCCGTGCAAGTTAGCCACATATTCCAGGTCCGGGCCGTATTTACCGCCGTAACACACCGGAATTTCTACCGTTTTGGTTCCGGGTTTTTCCGGACTATCTTTTACGTGCAACCGCATCTCTGTTAAGTAAGTCACTACGGTATGGTACGGGCTTTGGGTTCCTTGCTGGCTTACGACCCACGGATCGTAATACACGGTTAGTGTGGTAAACGCCGGTACGTACTCCACAAAACCCGGAAAAGGATGCTGATCCAGGTAAGCCGTATAGTCCTGAATGTGGCGTTGCGTTAAGCGGTTTATATGATCACCAAATTCCAGCACCACAGCGGCATCCCCCAAAGGATATACGTTTAGTTCCGTCAATGCTTCGGGTGCCAATGGATGTTCCATGCGGAAAGTTTAAATTTTTGTTACTACGGTTAATTTTAAAAAACTTTCACGAATTTTTTATAAATTTTTAAAGGGGGCGAGTAGATGAGTTGTTCTTTGGTAGATGTAATCTTGCCAAAGAACAACCGCAGAGAGACTAAAATTTGGATTTAAATATTTCCTTCGCCTTTGTATTTTAGAGCCAACATGAAAAACAAGCCCATTCGATATACAATTTTCGGTTTAACCTGCTTAATTTTAGCTACTGTAGCTTGCAGCAAAAAAACTATAACCACGCAAGAAATACCTTTAGAGAATGGCGTCAGCAAAGCCTTAGCCGATTACCGCAAATCCGTAATCAGCCGCTTGGGTTATACCTTGCACTTTACCATACCTGCTACCAAATCCGCGCCTATTCAGGGGCAGGAAATCATCAGCTTTTACCTGAAAAATAACCAGGTGCCGCTGCAACTGGACTTCAAAGAAAAAACCGACCACGTACAAACCGTAAAAGCCAATGGCGAGGCCGTTTTGGTACAGCACCAAAACGAACATCTTCTCATTCCGGCCGAAAATTTAAAAATCGGGCTCAACACCATCGACATTACCTTTACCGCCGGCGATTTATCTTTGAACCGCAACGAAGAATATCTCTACACTCTGCTGGTGCCCGACCGCGCCCGCACTGTTTTCCCGGTTTTTGACCAACCCAACCTCAAAGCTAGTTTTACCTTAACCTTAACGGTACCGCAGGATTGGCAAGCCCTAGCCAACGCGCCCTTGCAGGATTCTACGGCCGGGGAACAAGGCAAAACGCTGCGCTTCGCTCCTTCCGATACCATTAGCACGTATTTATTTTCGTTTGTGGCGGGTAAGTTTAAACGGGTGAACCGTAAAATAAACGGGCGCCTCATGCACTTGCTGCACCGCGAAACGGATTTGGATAAGATTAAGCTAAGCCTCGACCCTATTTTTCAGGTGCACGGCGATGCGCTGCGGTTTATGCAGGACTATACCCAGATCCCTTATCCCTTTCAAAAGTTTGATTTTGTAGCCATCCCGGATTTTCAGTACGGCGGCATGGAACACGTGGGCGCCATAGATTATAAATTGTCGGCTTTGTTTCTGGACGAAGGCGCTACCCAGGACCAGAAATTGGCGCGTTCCAGCGTAATGGCGCACGAAACCGCGCACATGTGGTTCGGCGATTTGGTAACCATGCAGTGGTTTAACGATGTGTGGATGAAAGAAGTGTTCGCCAACTTTATGGCCGATAAAATTACCCAGGTAGCCGAAGCCAACACCAACTACGACTTAAAATTTCTGATAGACCATTTCCCGGCGGCCTACGCCGTCGACCGGACTACTGGCGCCAACCCCATCCGGCAGCAACTAGATAACTTGCAGGATGCCGGCTCGATGTATGGCAGTATTATTTACCACAAAGCCCCCGTGATGATGCGCCAACTGGAACGGCTCATGGGGGCAGAAGCTTTCCGGGACGGTTTGCGGGAATATTTAAAAAAATACGCTTTCGGCAATGCCACCTGGCCCGACTTAATTCAGATTCTGGATGCCCGCACCCCCACGGATCTGCAAGCCTGGAACCAGGTTTGGGTAAACGAACCCGGAAGGCCCATATTTGATTACGATCTGCAAACAGAAGACGGAAAAATAAAAAATTTAAAAATTACGCAAAAAGCCGAAGATAACTCGGAGCGCATCTGGCCCCAACTCTTTGAAATGACCTTGGTGTACCCCGACCGACAGCAGGAACTTACGGTAAACATGAATGCCCGCACCGTAAACGTACCCGAAGCCGTGGGTGCCGCTGCGCCCGATTATATTTTATTTAACAGCTCCGGCCAGGGATACGGTGTTTTTCCGGCGGATAACCGCATGGCACACCGCCTGGTTCACCTGAAAAATCCGGTAGCCCGGGCCTCGGGGTACATTAGTTTGTACGAAAACATGCTGAATGGTCGCAATATTAACCCCAAAGACTTGCTGCAAATTTACCGCGCTGCCCTTATCCGGGAACCCGAAGAACTTAACCTGAAACTTATTACCGGTAACCTGAGCGATATTTACTGGAAATTCCTGAAGCCCGTTGATCGCACAGCGCTAGCCGCCGAGCTGGAAAAAGAAGTTTGGGAGGCTATGCAAAAAGCCGCCGCGCCAAATAACAAAAAGCTGCTTTTTAAAACCTACCAAAGCATCGCCTTAACGCTTGCGGCGCAAAAGCAACTTTACCAAATCTGGGAAAAAGAGCAAGCACCCCAGGGCGTAAAACTTACCGAAGACGATTATACTTCACTGGCGCAGGCCCTGGCCTTGCGGGATTACCCCAACAGCCCCGAAATTTTAAAAAAACAGCTATCTCGCATTAAAAACCCGGATCGCCAGCAACGCCTGCAATTCTTAATGCCGGCTTTATCATCGGAAGTTAATACGCGCGACGTTTTTTTTGCTTCGTTGCAACAAGAACCAAACCGCGAAAAAGAAGCCTGGGTAGTTATGGCCTTGGGTTATCTACATCACCCACTGCGTCAGCAAACTTCCGCCAAATACTTACCCGCCAGTTTAGATTTATTGGCAGAAATTCAAAAAACGGGCGATATTTTCTTTCCGTATTCCTGGCTGCAAAGCACCTTCGGATCGTACCAAACACCCGCTGCCGCCAACACTGTCCGGACTTTCCTGAAACAACACCCCAACTATAATCCGAAGCTCAAAGCCAAAATTTTGCAAGCCGCTGATGATTTGTTCCGCGCGGAGCGCTTGCTGAATCCATAGCTCAGATTTTTACAAAGCTGGTGCCTGTTATGTGGCCTTCTATCTTCTGGCAGTTTTCCGTTTCCTGTCGCGAGTTTTCCGTTTGCTGGCGCAAGTTTTCAAACTTGGGCCTTCGTACAAGGTAAAGTCTCTGACTTTACTCCGGCTTTAGCCGGAACCCTGAACTGCTTGAGTAAACTGCTAAAAGAGAGTTTTAGTAGTTTCATTCTTTACTGTTCTTCTTTGGAGCCTTTTCAAGTCTCTATGCCCTGGTGCTATCTAGCTTGAGAAGTAACCAGTTTGCCTCATGGCCGGCGGGCCTCGTTTGGCTCTTTCGGGCGGTCTAAGCTTCCTTTCCTCGACTCCGTCTGCGGAATGCTGCGCACCGGAACCTTAGAAGGCCCTCTAGAGCCAAACTGGTGTCGGTTGCTAGTAGCTACAGCTTTTCGGAAGTTATCTGTATTTGAGTTAAACTTTACTGTTTACTTCAATGGGGCTGCTTATAAGAGATCCTTATCCGTTCCTAATTTTAACACTGGGTTTTATCAAAAATTAAAAAATTACCCCGGAAGCTTTTACCGCTTTCGTGGTAAAAACTTCCGGGGTAATTTGGGGTGGCAGAAAATGGGTTGTTAGAGCGATAATACTTCTAGCTTGTAGAAACTTTGGTAAGATCGCTTTGGGTAACCTATCCGCTTATATTATAATTTTATCATTTCCCCATTACAAATTATTCAAAACATCGAGGTCTTCGGGGTTGAGTTGGATGGTGGCGGCCCGGTAATTTTCTTCGAGGTGTTTTACCTTGGAGGTACCTGGTATCAGTAAAATATTGGGTGAGTGGTGCAGTAGCCAGCTCAGGGCAATCTGGTTCGGAGAGGCCTCGTACTTTTGGGCTACTTTACCAATAATTTCGGTGGCTTTTAAGTTACCGGCACTCAAGGGGTACCACGGAATAAAGGCCATATTTTGTTCCTGGCAATATTCTAATTCGGCTTCCCACTTGCGGTTATCTACGCTGTACATGTTTTGCACCGACACCACGGTCACGTATTCCTGGGCTTTCTTAATTTGCTCCACGGTTACTTCCGAAAGGCCAATGTGTTTTACCAGACCTTCTTCCTGTATTTGCTGCAAAAATTCTAAAGTTTGCTCGTAAGGTACTTCCGGATCTACACGGTGCAGTTGGTATAAATCAATCTGGTCTAGTTTCAGTCGTTGCAAGCTACCTTCCAGGGCTTCGCGTAAATGGTCGGGGTGCGCGTTAATGGGCCACTGGTTAGGGCTGGTGCGCAGTAAACCACCCTTGGTGGCAATTACCAGGCCGGCTGGATACGGATGCAAAGCTTCGGCAATGAGTTCTTCCGACACGTGCGGACCGTAGCTATCGGCAGTATCAATAAAATTAATGCCTAGTTCCACGGCTTTTTGCAATACCCGGATACTTTCGTCGTGGTCTTTTGGTGGGCCCCAAATGCCGTCGCCGGTTATGCGCATGGCGCCATAACCCATGCGGTTAATAGTTAAATCGCCACCAATGGTAAAGGTGGGCGAAAACGAGGCTGATGTTTCGTTGGCCATAATCATTCAAATTTAAAAAATGTAATAAATTGCCTTGGTAATACTACTCTATAGGCCGGATTGTTTGCGATTGCCCCGATTTTTTAAATTTTTAACTTTCGCTGGAGTCTACTAACCGATCCGGGTAGCTTAGAAAAAAGACGCACAAACTTATCCGCAGCATTTACTTTTAGCGCTTCTGTTTTAGCAGATTCTTAAACTTTGTGGGTGGCTAATGGGTAAAGGCTAATGGATAAATAGTAATAAAAAAGCATGCAATACAGAAAACTAGGAAAAACCGGCATTGAAGTATCCGAAATAAGTTTAGGCACCTGGCAGGTAGGTGGCAAATGGGGCGAGCCCTTCAGCCACGAAAATGCCGACCACATTTTAAATGCCGCGATAGATGCCGGCGTTAACTTTATTGATACCGCCGATGTGTACGGCGACGGCGAAAGCGAAAAGGCCGTAGGCCGGGTGGTAAAATCCCGCTCCGAATGGATACACGTGGCTACCAAATGCGGCCGCCGCCTGAACCCGCACGTGAACCAATCCTATACCCCCGCGGCCTTGCGCGCTTTCGTGGAAGACAGCCTGCGCAACACCGGCCTCGACACCCTGGACCTGATTCAACTGCACTGCCCACCCACCGAGGTATATTACCGGCTCGAAATATTTGAGCTGTTCGACCGGCTGAAAGAAGAAGGCAAAATTCAAAACATGGGCGTGAGCGTGGAAAAAGTAGAAGAAGCCCTTAAAGCCATTGAATTCCCGAATGTAACCACCGTGCAGATTATTTTTAATATGTTCCGGCAACGGCCCGCCGAGTTATTTTTCCGGGAAGCCCAGCGTCGCGACATTGGCGTAATTGTGCGGGTGCCCCTGGCCAGCGGACTGCTCACTGGCAAGTTCCGCCCCGAAACCCACTTTGCCCCCGACGATCACCGCAACTTTAACCGCAACGGCGAGGCCTTCGACAAAGGCGAAACGTTCTCGGGCCTCGATTATAATACCGGCCTGGAAGCGGTAGAAGAAATTAAAAAACTGTTCCCGGACCAGGAAAATTTAGCTCCCGTAGCCCTGCGCTGGATATTGCAATTTGAGGCCGTAAGCTGCATTATTCCAGGAGCTTCCAAACCCAACCAGCTCACCTCTAACCTGCAAGCCCTGGAAGTACCCGACCTCACGCCAGAGCAATGGGAAGGCGTAAAAGCCATTTACGAGGCGAAGATTAAGCCCTTGGTGCATGATCGGTGGTAGGAACGATATAAGTCTATCTTATATTTACGCTTAATATATAATTAACTAACTAAAATATTTGCACATGCAAAAAAAAATATATAATTATAAAACTTTATAATATCTTTTATAAGTTTCGATTTTTAAATAACCTATATTTTATTAATGCCAAGGCCCTTTAAGTCTGATCTTGTAATTAATGAACAGATCAATGATGCAACTTTAAAGGCGTATCATGTTGGATTTGACCAGAATAAATTTAGGCTTCAACCTTTAGTTGATGTTATACGAAATGTAATTCCAGAATTTTCTCTTGGTTTCCATTGTGGAAATATCCCCCAAAATGAAATAATAACAAGGCTAAAAGAAGCGGCTGAGACCGTATATCTAACTGACAAGTATAAGAGTCGTGGTGAATTTGGAGAACTAATTTTACATCTCTTATTAAGAGATTTTCACAATACTATTCCTCTATTATCTAAAATTTGGTTTAAAGATACATATAATGTACCTGTTCACGGTTTTGATGGAATCCATATCACAATTGAGAACAATGTAAAAAAACTGTGGCTTGGCGAATCAAAATTATTTAAAACAGGTAAAGACGGAATTAAGGATTTAGCTAAAGACATTGTAAACCATGTTAACGGAGATTATTTAAGAAAAGAGTTCAATTTAATTTCTAGAAAGATTCCAGCAGATATACCTGAAAGAGAACATTGGATTCAATTAATGGATAGGCATCAAAAACTAGATATCGTTTTTTCAAGTATAGTTATACCAATGGTATGCACTTATTCAAGCGATTTATTTAAAAAACATGATTGTGAAGATCAATTGTATTTAAATGCATTTATAAATGAATGCAATTCTCTTCATGGAGAATTCACAAAATTAAATACAGCAACTAATGTGGAGATTATTTTAATGTTGCTTCCAGTTCCAGACAAAAATGAGCTTAATACAGAATTAGATAAACGATTGAAAGCAATGCAGAGTATATGACATTTAATGATAGTATATCAGCAATTAGTTTTCTAAATAATACAGACTTAATTGGATTTGAAAACAGTTTTTATTTATCCAAGTTATGTTCAAGTTTACTCAAATCTAAAGACCACGAAAAAATTGCAAGAGATATCATAATCAGGGTTTTAGATGTTTGGGATAAAGTTGACGATAGTACAAAACCAATTTGGAATGATTTAATAGAGGCTGCAGGACTTTATCCATATGTTGACTCTGAATTTCTATCTAGAAGTGCTCAGATTCGCTATGAGTATCATAAATCTCCATTTATTCAAGATATATACTTACATTCTGAACAACAAGAATTATCTATTGCTCTTCAAAACAAAAACTCTATTGTAGTAAGTGCACCCACAAGTTTTGGGAAAAGTTTACTTATTGAGGAATTAATAGCTAGTTGTTTATATAAACAAATTGTTATAATTCAGCCTACTTTAGCATTACTGGATGAAACGAGAAAAAAGCTTTTAAGATATAGAGAGGATTACAAAATTATTGTATCAACAAACCAAGAGCCTGATTTAATAAAGTGTAATATATTTTTATTTACAGGAGAAAGGGTTGTTGAATACCAACATTTTCCTAATGTTGATTTTTTCATTATTGATGAGTTTTATAAATTAAGTTTAGATCGCGATGATGACAGAGCCATTGCATTAAATCAGGCTTTATATAGACTTTTAAAACTTACTCAAAGATTTTACTTACTCGGACCAATGATTCAAAATATTCCTAATTCATTTAAGGAAAAATTTAATCTTAAATGGTTCTCTACCGAATTTGCTACAGTGGCAGTTGATGAAATAAATCTTGAATTAACTGAAAAATTAAAGTCAACTGAAAAAGAAGAAAAGAAGAAACATCGTTTATTTGAATTATTAATATCAGATAGAGCTCAAACTTTAATTTATTGTTCTTCACCTTCTAGAGCTACATATTTAGCGCTTGAATTTATTTCGCACCTTAAAAACACTTCACAAACAAAAGCCAACCCTTTTAATTCGGATCAAGAAGTTGAAAACAATGAAATTATAATAGAGTGGATTCGACAAAATGTAAATTCTTCATGGTCACTAAGCGAAGCTTTAAAATATGGCATTGCTTTTCATCATGGTGCAATTCCGCGACATTTAGGTAGTTCAATTATTGATGCATTTAATAACGGATCAATTAGATGGCTATTTTGCACTTCAACTTTAATTGAAGGAGTAAATACATCTGCTAAAAACGTGATTTTGTTTGATAAAAAAAGGAACTAAACCAATAGACTTTTTTGATTACAAGAATATTGCTGGTCGTTCAGGTAGAATGAAACGCCATTATAAAGGAATAGTAGTGAGATTTGAACCCGAGCCAGATCAGATGGAATTGTTTGTTGATATCCCATTATTTAATCATGAAAAATGCCCCTTGGAAATTTTAGTTTCTTTAGATGCAAATGAAATTGAGGAAAAGTCAAAGACGCGATTAGATGAATTTAGAAGCTACCCACAGGATCTACAGGAGTTACTTAAAACTAATTCTGGAGTTTCAATTAAAGGACAACTAGATATTATTAAAAAAATAGAATCGAATCTAGATTATTATCATAATTTATTATCTTGGAGAACCTATCCTCCGGATTTTGACAGTTTAAGCATTATCATAGAATTATGTTGGAATACACTTGCAACTCAATCTGATAGAGCTTTATACATCGAGAAAATTGGAAGGATATCAGCAAGATGGTTAGCATCTTTTACTCGTTCCTACACAAGGTTAAGATCAATTCCTTCAGTTATCTCACATTATATAAATCAGGAATTTTGGATTAATAAAATTCCTGATTTACAGGAGCGTACTGATATTGCATCATATTCTATACTATACATTTCTAGGCATTGGTTTGATTATAAACTACCCAAATGGATAACTACAATTTCTAATATCCAGGAACATGTATTTACAAAACACAATTTACAACCTGGTAGTTTTACTTACTTTGCGAGCAATCTTGAAAATGGTTTTTTGCACTCTAATTCAGCAACATTATTAGAATACGACATTCCTGCTTCTGCGATAAACAAATTAAGAAGAGTTATTCCAATAGATCAATCTGCAGAAACAATTATAAAGTCATTGAATGAACTTACAGATGAGGAGCTTAATACTTTTAGTCTTATTCAGTACGAAATCAACAAAATAAGAAGTGCATTATAAAGCAAAAGAGTTACAGTTAATCCTCAACTTCTGACTTCTTCGGCCTGCATTGTTTTGTAGGTTTTCCAAGAATCCCTCTCTAAATTTGCCGGCCAAATTCTTACCATGATTATAAAAGAAAAAAGTAACTGGTTCCGGATGCTGTTTGTGTGGCACGGGTCGGTGCTGCCGGATATTTTCCCGCGTTTGGTGGCTTTGTTGCTGCTTTCCTCCTTGATTGTGTATTTCCGGGGGCAGTTTTTTGAGTATAAAATTCCGCTCAACCCAACGCCTTTTACTTTAATTGGGATTGCCATGGCTATTTTTCTGGGTTTCCGGAACAACGCCAGCTACGACCGTTTCTGGGAAGGCCGCAAACTCTGGGGCGCCTTACTCATCGATTCCCGGTCGCTCACCCGCCAGGCGCTTACCCTTACTCAGTTGCCCGCCCAGTCCGGGAAAGTAGTGGCATTTACCCGTTTGGTTATCGCCTTTGCCTACGCCCTCAAACACCAGCTGCGCCGCACCGATGCTACGCCGGATTTGCAACGGCTGCTCCCGCCCGATTTGGCCCAAACCGTGCAAAAAGTAAAATTTAAACCCATCCGGTTGCTCCAGGAAATAGGGCTGTGGGTACAGCAACTCAAAACCGAAGGCCAGATCGATACCATTGCCCAGGCCGCTTTCGACCATAACCTGAACCAACTTTCCGGTATTGTGGGCGGCTGCGAACGGATTGCCGGCACCCCCATTCCCTACACTTACAGCGTGCTGCTGCACCGCACCGTGTACATTTACTGCTTTTTGCTGCCCTTTGGCCTGGTAGATAGCATTGGCTGGATGACCCCCATCATGACGGTTTTTGTGGGCTACACCTTTATCGCCCTCGATGCCATTGTTACCGAAATCGAAGAACCCTTCGGCCTGGAGCCCAACGATTTGCCCCTTAATTCCATTTGCCAAACCATTGAAACCTCGCTGCTGGAAATGATCGACCAGGAAGCCCCCGCTTTCCCGCCCCGCCGGAAACCTTACTGGGCAGATTAGGTGGCGCTTCGCTGAATTAGAAATTAGAAATTGGGTTCAGGGTTCTTTCCCCTCATATTTCAACCAGTATATTTAGCTAGTGCCTGGGGTGGGGCTACACTTTTTTGCCGAGCCATTCTTTAAATTCCGGCGCGCGTTTTTTGCTTACGAATACTTCTTCGGTTAGGGCGGGCTCCAGCTCTACCAGCAGTTTGCCGGAGGTATGGGGTTTAAACTGTTTAATGGCCTGCACGTTGGCTAATACCTGCCGGTTTAATCTAAAAAAGTTGTCCTGGCTCAAAATCGCTTCCAGGTTTTCTAAGGACGAAGCCGAGGTAAATTCTTTGTTATCGAAGGTTTTAATTAAACACAGCTCGTTGGCTTTGTAAATATGCCCGATGCGGTCGGTGGTGATGGGGATAGAAGAATTCCCGAAATTAACGATGAGTTGCTTGTGCGGCGCTTCGGCGGGTCGGTTTTCGGTTTTTTGGGCATGCAAAGCGCTGATTTGCTCGTAGGCGTCTTCCAACTGGTCCTGGAGTTCGGTTACGGTTACCTGGTGGTAATGGATCAGGTACATGCCGGTGTACATCAGGTTAATAATCAGGGTAAACACCATTACCATGGGAATATCCATTACCATTAACCAGCCAATATCAAAATACCCTTTTCGCTGAATCAATACTTCGTTGAGTAGATACACCAGGCCGATTACCTCCACGCAGGAAATAGTAAAAATTAAAAAAACCTGCAGAAACAAGCGCTCCATGCGACGGGTAATCCAGGAATACCGCTGGTCGAGGTACATAATAATGCGTCGGTTGGTTTCCCACACCACCCACACAATAAAAATATCGTAGGCCAGGTCCAGGTAATACTGCCGGGTTTTCAGGGCCTCGTACAGGGGCTCGTACATACCGAAGTTCAGCACCACAAAACCCAGCAAGGGAATACCGATTAACCGGAACCACTTATCCGGATACCGAAATTGGTTCATTTTTTAAAATTTAAAAAGATTTCTGCTTGTTGCTGCAAATTAAGCAGCAAAACCGAGACTTCCTTATTTGTTTTCCCAGCTTGGCCCGGTTATCCTCTACATTTTACCTGAAATTTCACCCCCTATTTTGGTCCCTTCAGCCGGAAATACGGCTTTTTAAAGCTCCTGAGCGCTGCTTTCGGCTTTTTCCGGTTTTACAAGCTCCGTTGGCCCCTCTACTTTTGCGGCACTTTCACCGGTGATCAAAACTCCAATCCAAACTAAAAAACCGAATCAATCCTATGAAAAAAAATGCTTTATTCTTCTGGCTGGCCTTCTTGTTTGCGGCTAGCCTACAGGCCCAGGATGGGCCGCTTAGTCCGGCGAGCCGCCATTCTTTGAGCCTGGGTCTGGGCTTATCCCAGGTATCCGTCCGGGACCAGAATGCCAGTCCGCTGCTGTACCAAAACAACCTGCCGCAGGTAACCCTCCGGTACCAGCATTCTTTTAAGCGTGGCGAATTACAGGTGGGTTTGCAGGCGCGTTACGGCAATTATACCCCCAAAGCTTACCGGGGTCGGGCCGTAAATTTAGGCGAAGTAGTGGTACCGCTCACCAGCAAACTGGCCGCCGGCCATTTCTCCCTGAACTACCTGCACCGGGTAAATGCAGCGGCTAAAAGCGCCTGGTACCTGGGTACCGGTTTGCAGCAGTTATTGCAGTACCCCACCGAAGCTCCTTACGCGGGTTTAGTGAGTGTAACCGCTTTGCCCCTGATTTTAAAAGTTCAGCACCAGTTTAATGCAAAAAACCTCCTGGAAAGCCAGGTGCAATATACCTTAGCCGGCCTGTTGAGCCGCTTTCCGTGGCACGCTACCCTTTCTTTACCCGATGTTACCAGCAATTTAAAAGCTTTGTACCAGAACAACACGCGGGTGGTGGCCGGTTACCAGTTAAACCAGGTTGCCTGGCAGACCCAATTTCAGCACCAGGTAAGCCCGCACCTGCGGGTAGGTTTGAGTTATCAGTTCGAACGCCTGGTAGATGCCAAGCCCCGCCGCTTGCATACCTGGAGCAATAGTTTGAGCGCCCAATCTGCATTTACCTTTTAAGCAATACCAGCCCATCATCCATTTTTTAAATTTTTAAATTTCCAGATCAATCCAAAATGAAAAAGATATTCTCGGTACTGGCTATGTTGCTGGTACTCGCCACCACGGCCTGCGAAAAAGAAAACTACGCCCCCACTTCCGATGCCCTCATTAACTTTGATTATTTGTGGCAAGAATTTGACCAGCGCTACGGTAATTTTGAGGTAAAGAACATTAACTGGCCGGCCCTCCGCGACAAATACCGGCCCCAGCTAAACACCACCTCCACCAACGCCGATTTGCACCGGGTACTGGAGCAACTCATTAACGAGCTCGACGACAACCACGTTACCATTGCTCCCACCGACGGCAAATTAAAATACCTGGTTTCGGACGCTACCCACCAGCTCAACCATATTCCTACCCTGGAACTGATTAAAAGCAAGTACCTGACGGAAGCCAAAATTGCCACGCCCGAAATCACCTACGGCCTTTTGCCCGGCAACATCGGGTACATAGATATTACGCTGTTTGATGATAAATTTAAAAATTACGAGCCTAACCTGGATCAGATTATCGATTACCTGCGGGATACCAAAGGTTTGGTTTTGGATATCCGCAACCACCAGGGCGGTCGCGATGAAGTAGCTCAGTACGTGGCCGGCCGGTTTGCCAGCAGCCCGGCGCTGTATATGAAAGCCCGCAAACGGAACGGTCCGCAACACACTGAATTTACGGATTGGTACGAGTGGCAGGTAAAACCCACCGGCAAATCGCAATATCGGAAGCCCATTGTAATTTTAACTTCTGATTTTACCATTAGTGCCGCCGAAACTTTTCTGCTGGCCATGAAACGCCTGCCCCAGGTAAAACAAGTTGGCACCACCACTTCCGGCGACTTCTCCGACCGCGCCACCCTGGAAATGCCCAATGGCTGGCAGTTTACCTTATCCATCGGCGATTACCGCGACCACAATGGCGTAAGCTGGGAAGGCAAAGGCTTAAAACCCGACGTAGAAATCCAAAACACCCCGCAAGATATTGAAGCCAATAAAGATTTGATGCTGGAAAAAGCTATAGACCTGCTGCAATAATCAAATTTTAAAGATTCTGATTTTCTGACTTTTCATCTAATAATATCAGAAAAGTAAAAACAATAGCTATTCGCATATGACACCAGTTTGGCTGTTGAGGGCCTTCTGGATTCTGCGAATCTTTGGTTCTGGTTTGCGCAGCAAAATTCCGCAGACGAAGTCGAGGAAAGGAAGCTTAGACAGCCCTCAACAGCCAAACGAAGCCCACCGGCCACGAGGCAAAACTTGTAGTTAGCAAGTTAGATAGCACCGCAGCCTGGAGACGGGAACCGGCTCCAAAGAACAACAGCAAAGTTTGTAATAGCAAAACTGCTTGCTATTGGGTATCAGTACAAGAGAACCTTTTTAATTATAAGAAATATAAGTTCGGTGTAGCGCCATATTCCGCCGTATACTCATTTAAAGAACGGCAATAAAAATTAACCGCCACAACTCCTCCTCAGGTTTTAGCTTGCCTTTAGGCGGAGGTTTAAACCTCAAAACTGGAATACTTGCAAATGCCTGAAGACTAAGCTTACTTCTCCAGTTCGGCCATTTCCTGAATAAACGCAAAAGCTTTTTGCAAAGCCAGCATCAGTTCGTCCAGGTTAATGGGTTTGCTGATGTACGCATTCATGCCGGCCTGCATACAGGCTTGTTCGTCTTCGGAAAGGGCACTGGCCGTGGTGGCAATAATGTAAGGCTGCTGGCTGTTCTCCTGCGACCGGAGCACCCGGGTCGCTTCCAATCCATCCATTTCGGGCATTTGCACGTCCATTAAAATTACATCGTAAGGGGAGTTGGCGCAAGCCGCTACCGCCTGAACTCCGTTTTCGGCCATTACTACCGGGTAACCTAAACGTTCCAAAGCCATTTGCGCAAATAACTGGTTTATCGGATAATCTTCGGCAACCAGAATACGCAAGGGGTATTGGTCGGCAAAAGTACGGGATAATTTTTGTTCAACTGGGGCTGCGTGCTGCTCCGGAGACCGGTGCAACAAGCTATCAATTAACGTTTTTTGCAGTAAGCTGTATTTGATTGGTTTATTGATGACGGCGCTAAAATAAGTCCTGGATTTAACATCCAGGTCGCTACCCAAACCGCACAGTAAAACAAGGGGTACCCGCGGTAATTGTTCCCGTAAAACTTCGGCCAGCGAGATGCCATCCATACCGGGCAAAACCCGGTCCGTAAGAATTAAATCAAAAACCTGCTCTTTTACGGCAGTTAACGCTTCGCGGGCCGAGGGTACCGCTACCGCTTGATATTGCCAATGCTTAAGTTGTTTTTGCAACAGTTCCCGCTGCGAGGTATTAGCCGCTACAATTAAAACCTTTTTATTAATTAAGTTATCCGGCAATTTATGGGCTTTATCCGGGCTTTGCTCCACGAGTGGTTCGGCCAGAATAGTAAAGCGAAAGGCAGCACCCTGGCCGGGCTCGCTGGTAGCAGCAATATCGCCTCCCATTAAATTAACCAATCGTTTGCAAATGGCCAATCCTAAGCCGGTACCGCCGTATTTGCGGGTAGTAGAAGAATCGAGTTGCGAAAAAGCCTGAAAAAGATGGGCTCCTTTTTCCGGCGAAAAACCAATGCCCGTATCGCGTACCGTAAAACAAAGCGCTATTTGATTATTTTCATCTGTTTGTTTTAATTCTGCTTTTACCACCACCTCGCCCTGCGAAGTAAATTTCAGGGCATTACTCACCAGGTTTATTAAAATTTGCTGCAAGCGGTCGCTGTCGCCGATTACCTGACGGGGCAGGTTTTCGTCCAGGTCGTACATCAATTCTAATTGCTGCTGGGCCGCACGACCGGCAAAAAGCTCCAATACATCTTCTAAACAATCCCGCAAAGTAAAAGGCTGGTAATTGAGCTCCATTTTACCGGATTCAATTTTTGAAAAATCAAGCACATCGTTGATTACCGTTAATAAGCTTTGCCCGGAACGGCTGATAATTTCGGTAAAATTTCGTTGTTCGGCATTCAACTCGGTTTCAGCTAATAAAGCCGTCATGCCAATTACCCCATTCAAAGGCGTGCGGATTTCGTGGCTCATGGTGGCCAGAAATATACTTTTGGCCTGGTTGGCTTTTTCTGCTTCCAGGCGGGCTTGCTCGGCTTCTTCTTTGGCCTGCTTTTCGTGCTCCTGCTGCTTTTGCAGTTGTTTGTTCAGCAGCAATAAATCGGCCGCCTGGGCCTGGAGTTCTTCTTTTTGGCGACTTACTTCAGCGGTACGCTCTTGTACCTGCAACGCCAGCAAGGCCTGTTGCTCCCGGATACTTTGCGTGCGCCAACGGTAATACGCCGTAATACCGCCAATAAAAATACCCGCTACCAAAAACCGGAACCACCAGGTCATGTAATAAGGCGGGGTAATTATAATTTTCAGGATAGTGCCTTGTTCATTCCATACCCCATCGTTATTGGCCGCTTTTACCCTAAAAGTATATTCCCCGGGGTTGAGGTTGGTATAGGTCGCTTTGCGTTCCGTGCCCACGTAATTCCATTGCTTATCAAAGCCTTCGAGCAGGTAAGCATATTGGTTTTGCACCGGGCTGGTATAATCCAGAGCGGCGTACTCCAGTGCAAAAACCGCCTGGTCGTAGGGTAAGGTAATGCTTTTGGTCTGGCTTATGTGTTTTTGCAAAGGCGAACCGCCACCTATCCGGGCCGATTTATTAAACAAGTAAAAGTCGGTAAATACCACCAGGGGCACATTTTTGTTTTCGGCTATGTGGTCCGGATCAATAATGTTAAAGCCGTTACTGCCCCCAAAGTAAATATCCCCGTTGCTGGTAACTAATCCGGAACCATCGGTAAACTCATAACTTTGAAGGCCGTTGTGCGGATCGAAATTTTTAAATTTTTTATTTTTAGGATCAAACCGGCTAATGCCATTATTCGTGCTCAGCCACAAGTAACCGGCCGCATCTTCCTGAATGCTGTTAATAACGTTGTTTGGCAACCCATGCTCCTCGGTGAAAGAGATAAATTTATTGCTTTGGCGGTTTAACAAATTTAACCCGCCCCCCATGGTGCCTACCCACAAGTTGCCCTGCCGGTCTTCGGTGATGGATATAACCACGTTGTGGCTCAGGTTACTGTTTTCTTTGTTGAAACGGGTAAAGGTTTCGGTATCCGGATTGAATTTATTTAAACTACCGGAATAAGTACCCACCCAAATATTACCGGCTTTATCTTCGTACAAAGCCCGGATATAATCATCACTGAGGCTATAGGGGTCATTGGGATTGTGCAGGTATTTGCTTATTTTCTGGGATTTAGCATCGAGCCGGTTTACCCCTCCCCCGCCGGTTCCGATCCAGGTGTTGCCGTTCCGGTCTTCGAGTAGCCGGAAAACAGCATTACTGCTTAAGTGAAAAGCAGAGTTTCCTTGTTGGTAATGCGTAAAAGTTTTGGTTTTAGCATCGTAGCGATCCAGGCCGCCGTCGAACATGCCAATCCATAAATACCTGGACTTTTTACCTTGTGCCAGCGCCAGAACAGAAGCCCTGGTTAAGGAATTTTTGTTTTTTGCCTCTGGCAAAAACCGGGTAAAAGTTTGCGTTTCGCGGTTAAACAAGTTCAGGCCGCCACCGTCGGTGCCCACCCATACGTGCGTGCTGTCTTTTTCGGCAAAGGACGATACAATATCAAAACTTAAGCTTTCGAGATCGGTGGGATTGCTTTGGTATAAGGCAAAAGACGCTAAGTTAGGGTCATATTTATTAATGCCGGTAGAGTTGGTTCCTACCCACAATACGCCTTGTTTATCCTGGAGCAAGGAAATGACCGAGTTGTGGCTCAGGCTGCTTTCATCAAAAGGCTTTTTGGTATAATGCTGAAATTGCCCGGTATGGGTATCATACAAATCTAAAGCTTGTTCGGTACCCACCCATATTTTACCCGGGCCAGCTTTTGCCAGCGCATACACGGTGTTGCTGCTCAAACTATTTGCGTTTTGATTATCTTGCCGGAAGTGCGTAAAACTTTGCGTAGCAGCGTTATAATAGTCCAGGCCACCGTAGGTTCCTACCCACAGGTTGCCCTCCCTATCGGGCAATAAAGCCGTAACATTGTTATAAGTTAAACTATTTGCGTTGGCGCTGTGGTGCAGAAAACGTTTTATTTCCTGTGTTTGCAGGTTAAACCGGATGAGCCCGCCGGATGTAGCAATCCACAGGTTGTCTTTGGTATCTTCGGTAATGGCCGTAATGCTTAAGTTTCTTAAAGCATTTGCTTGCTGATCATCGGCATTAAAAAGGGTTGCTTTTTTGGTTTTGCGGTTAAATATGCTGAGACCCATGGTAGTGCCCACCCAAAAGTTTTCTTTGCTATCTTCAAAAATGGCGGTCACCGCTTTTTCGGCAATTGTTTTTCCGTTGGCCGGACTAGCCGGATACGTAATAAAAGCATCCTTATCGCGGTCATAACGGCTAATAGTTCCGCCATTATTGCCTACCCACAAATCACCGGCTTTGTCTTGATAGAGGGCCATTACATCGTTGGCGGGCAAGCTGCCGGCTTTTTTAGGATGATGGCGATACACGGTAAATTTATAACCATCGTATTTATTTAACCCATCCATGGTGCCGAACCACATAAATCCTTCTTTATCTTTCAGGATGCAGGTAACCGTACCTTGAGATAAGCCCTGGGCATTAGTTAAATGCGTGAACCGCAGCCCCGGCGCTTGCGCAAAGGCCGATAATAGACTCAAACAAAAGAGGGTACACAAAAGGAATTGTTTCATCGTAAACCAGGTCGGCCGCTACCTACATAAGCAAAGTACGTACTTACAAGTTGTGCTGGATAAGAAAAAAAAGTTACCGGGGCAACCCAAACTAAAAACAAGCTTTCCGGAAATAGAACTACCCTGTACATGCATTGTGCCCCTTTACTTAAAACTAAAAAATTTAAAAAACTTATTCTGGGTCTGCTTTTAATCAACCTAAATGCAACTAAAATAAATATAATTATTTTATTATAAAATTAAACCAATCCATCTTACACTATACCAGCAAAGTACAAGTTACTTAAGAACTCTAAAATAAGGAAAGTCCGTGAATTTTAATGCATTAGCCAGCAAAAATTTACTACTTAAATTCTGATTTTTTAAAAATTTCTTATTCCGGAAGCTCAACCGGAAACAGAACCAGGAAATAGAAAGTGGAGCAGCATAGAATAAGCATTTACTACCCGGTTATATTATTGCGGCTATTTTTAGTTTTAAGCTTTTAATCTAACCACCCAAACAGCTAGAATTTTAATTTTTAAAAATCAATATTGCGGCCTACCAACCAGTGCAAAAGCATTAAATAAATACAAACTTTAATATACGCTTTACCACCAACAGCGCCGCTCTTATTTTGTACTTTACAGATTTAAGTAGCCTTAAGAAATTTAAATAGAAATTATTTTACTCTTTTGTATTACGCTATAGAACGTTGCTCTTCTTTATTCATTTCGCGTACTGCTTTTTCTTCTACTACACCGGCTGCTTGCCGCAAAGCCAGCATAAGTTCGTCTAAATCTATTGGTTTGCTGATATATCCGTTCATGCCCGCTTGTAAACAAGCTTGCTCGTCTTCTTTAATGGCATTAGCCGTAGTGGCAATAATATAAGGCTGTTCAAAATCACGCTCCTTGTTTGACCTGATCATCCGGGTAGCTTCCAGGCCATCCATTTCGGGCATTTGCACATCCATCAAAATAACGTCGTACGTAGTTCTTTGCAAAGCTTCTAACACGAAGCGGCCGTTCTCAGCCAAATCGGTTTGGTAACCTAAACGTTCTAAAGCCATTTGGGCAAACATTTGGTTAATGGGGTTATCTTCGGCCACCAGAATACGTAGCGGATACTGGTTGGCAAAGCGGAGGGATAGTTTGTTTTCGGTTATCGCTGGCTTTTCTTCTGGTTGCTCTTGTTGCAGGCAACGGATAATTTCTTGCTGTAATTGCCGCTGCCGCACGGGTTTGGTTAATACGCTCCGGAAAAAACCGCTGGATTTTGCCTCGCCATCGTTACCGACAGAACTTAACAACATGAATGGTAAAGCAGGCTGCTCCTGTTTTATTAATTTTGCCAGCTCTAATCCATTTATACCGGACAGGTGCATATCCGTAATTACCAAATCAAACGCTTGCGTCCGGATTTGCGCCAGCGCTTCCTCGCCCGATTGAGTGAGCACGGATGTAAATTGCCAGCAATCTAACTGTTTTTGCAGAATACTGCGGTTGGTTGCATTAGCATTTACTACCAGAATGCGCCGGCCGCTTAGCTCCGCCACATTAGCAGTACAAGGCGCTGGTAAAACCGGGTTGCTCTCTTGAGTTAAAATAGTAAAACAGAAAGTTGCCCCTTGCCCCGGCTGGCTCATTGCCGACATAGTGCCTCCCATAAGTTCGATCAAACGGGTACAAATGGCCAAGCCCAAACCGGTGCCCCCGTATTTGCGCGTAGTAGACGAGTCGAGTTGCGTAAATGCTTTAAATAATTTAGCGGCCTGCTCTGGCGAAAAACCAATACCGGTATCGCGTACTTCAAAAGCCAGTTCTGTCTGTCCGTTTTCCCGCTTACCTAAATATTGTAACCCAACCACTATTTCGCCTTGCGTAGTAAATTTAAAGGCGTTCCCGATCAGGTTAATTAATATTTGTTTTAAACGGGTACTGTCGCCACTTATTCGCAAAGGAATCTGGGGATCAAACTCGTACATTAATTCGAGGTTTTGCTGCGCCGCCTTGCTGGCAAACACATCCAATACATCTTCTATGCAGTCGCGCAAATCAAAAGGTTCGTCTTCGAGCACCATATTCCCCGATTCAATTTTTGAAAAATCGAGAATATCGTTGATTACCGAAAGCAACGCATTACCTGAATTACAAATAATTTCGGTAAAGTTCCGCTGTTCAGCATCCAGTTTGGTTTCGGCCAGTAAGGAAGTCATGCCAAGTACTCCGTTTAAAGGCGTGCGGATTTCGTGGCTCATGGTGGCCAGAAATATACTTTTGGCCTGGTTGGCTTTTTCAGCTTCCAGGCGGGCCTGCTCGGCTTGCTGCAAAGCTTGTTCGGCTTTGTTTTTTTCGTTTAACAAGGCCGCATAATATTTATTTTCGTTGTAAAGCAACAGTAAACACGAAGCAATACACATCAGAATTACCAGCGTATTATTTACCCGCGAAATTACCTGGTAAGTAGCATCACTAATTTGTTGCACACTACTTTCATCTTCTATAAAGTAAATGCACACACAAAAACAGATCACAAATAAAAGGAAGTACATAAAGTTCTCCCGGTTGTAAAAGTTATTGTTTTCTCCCAGCAGGGGCATCGTAAACAGCAACGTTAAAATATACCAATGCGCTGAAGCCCGCAACCCCTCGGCGTAGACAATAAACACCAGAAAAATACTGATTGTAAGGTTACTGCCCGCCCGCACCAGGGTTATATGCCCCTTATTACTCAACACCAGCAAACCCAGGAAAATAACCACCATGATACCAACCAGAAAGGCCGAAACAGGTAGATTAAAAGCTATTTTAATCCCACAATTTACAATCAGGATAATTAAAAGCGAAATAACAATTTGCCGGCTGCGGGTTAGTGTTTTTTTAAAATCGCGGCTAGGATTGTTTGTTAAAGTAAAGGAGTGGGTCATACTAAGAGCAATATCCTTCTAAATTCTAGGGCCGAAGGGTATAAAACAGATTTTAAAAATAACAATGATTAGATTATTCTAATAACTTATTAACCGCAATAAGTGTTTATGTATAAAAAAATTACAAGTTTATAATACACAATTATTAAATAATAACCACTATTAAATAATAATTCAGAAAATTAAATTTTTATAATCCGAGCTTATCAACTTAAAAGCTCTGTTCCGCTGCAACTCTATTATTTTGTTGAAGCTCGCTTATTTGAAGACCAACAAACCCATTTATAATACTTTTGAAGAAATATTGGTTCCTTTTACCCGACTTTACTTTATAATTTTGATTTTTTTTAAAGCTATGCAATTATCACCTGTAATTTTCAAGATCACGATACATATCAAAAAAGTAAGATATTAAAATAACTCACAGGTACATTATTTATTAAATATTATAAACAAGGCACGCCAACAACCCGTAAAAATTTAATCTTTAATACTTACGCAATAATACAACTATTTTAATAAAAGCAATTTTTTAAATTTCTTTTATTAAAGTTTTCTCAAAGCGATCAAAAGTTTTAGGTTAATCTGCTGGAACAAATAAGCTCACATTTTAAAATAAGATTAGCCAGGAGGTAGCGATTTAAGTATAAGGATTAATTATTAAAAAATCATCTTAATGAAAGCCATTGTAATTATCCAACCCGGATTGCCCGAAGTTTTGCAAATACAAGAACGGCCAACCCCGGTTCCGGAAGCCAACGAAGTCCTGATCCAGGTAAAAGCCGCCGGCGTGAACCGGCCAGATGTTTTTCAACGTAAAGGCAATTACCCGCCCCCTCTGGGCGCCCCCGTCGATATTCCCGGCTTGGAAGTAGCCGGCATTATTGCAGCTTGCGGGTCGGCGGTAACGCAATGGCAACCCGGGCAGGCGGTATGCGCGTTGCTTAGCGGCGGCGGTTACGCCGAATATGCTGTAGTGGACGCCAGACATTGTTTACCCGTACCCGAAAATTTTTCGTTCGTAGAAGCAGCTTCTTTACCCGAAACGGTGTTTACGGTGTGGCACAATGTTTTTGAAAGAGGGCAACTGCAAGCACACGACACTTTTTTGGTACACGGCGGAAGCAGCGGCATTGGCATTACGGCTATTCAATTAGCCAAAGCCCTAGGGGCGCGGGTATTTACCACCGCCGGGAGCCCCGATAAATGCGCAGCCTGCGAAAAGCTGGGAGCCGAAAAAGCCATTAATTACAAAACCGAAGATTTTGCCGAAGTTTTAGCGCCAATAGGTATAGATGTAATATTAGACATGATTGGCGGTTCGTACACGCCTAAAAATTTAAAAATTTTAAATCCGGATGGGCGTTTAGTTTTTATTAATGCCATGCAAGGAGCGGCGGGCGAGTTTAATATTGCCGATGTTATGCGCCGGCGGTTAACTATTACGGGCAGTACCTTGCGCCCCCGCGATGCCAATTTTAAAGCTAACCTAACCGCCGCGATTTTAAAGAATGTGTGGCCTTTGTTGGAGCAAGGCAAATTTAAACCTATTATTCACCAGGTTTTTCCGCTGGCACAGGCAAGCCAGGCCCACACTCTTCTGGAAAGCAGCACGCACATTGGTAAGCTGGTCTTGGCAGTAAATGAATTCTGATGAGCTCAAGTACTAACACCGGCAACTTTCATCCGGTATAAACTACTTATACCAAATTGTATTAAAGATTTTGCTAGATTTTGCGTGATAGTAAGTCTTTGGAGTCTGTTCCATCCTCCAGGCTGCGGTGCTATCTAACTGGCTGCCTACAAGTTTTGCCTCATGGCCGGCGGGCCTCGTTTGGCTCTCTCGCACTCGCTAGCCTTCCTTTCCTCGACTCTGTCTGCGGAATTTTGCTCCGCAAAACCGGAACCCTAGCAGGTGCTCAACAGCCAAACTGGTGTCAGTGGCACTTAGCTAAGGCTTTTACTTTTTACAATTATTGTTAGATTGTATGAAGCGGAATTCTTTAGGTTCTGCTCTGAGGAGAAGCGGAACCAGGAATTTTTATTTTGTTAATTTCTGTAATTAGTAGCAGCTAATTAAAGCCATTTTTCTTCTCCTTAATTATCTAATATATTGGAAGAAAAGCGGTAGTTACAAGCAAAAACACCAGTTTGACTCAAGAGCCCCTCTATGGTTCCGGTGTGCACAGCCACATTCTACAGCTAAGCTATAAAAGAAGAAAGTAGTAGTAGTAGTAGCATCTCCTCCCCTGTTTTTAGGGGAGGTACCCGCAGGGGGGAGGGGTGAACGAGGCAAACCAGCCCACCAGCATGCGGGTACTTTTTAAATCACCTCGAAAGCTGTTAATACTAATTATCAATCAATTAGCTTTAACTCGAACTTTTTGGTTTGTTCCGGCAGGAGGTGTTTTACTAGCATGCCATGGATTTGCTTTTTTAAAATTTGGTGATAAACGTAATTTTAAGTAATTACACGGACTAAATCAGGCATCTACCCATGAGTTTATTATCTACTTCGCGTCGTCAATTTATGAAAACTACCGGCCTGGGACTGGCTGGGCTTCCGTGGTTGTTGCAGGCTTGCGCCGGCGGCAAAGCTGGCCAAAAATCGGCTGCTTCGTATTTTGTGTACGTGGGCACCTACGCCAAACCCGACCAGGACAGCATTTTTGGTTTCCAGTTAAACCCGGCTACCGGGGAGCTTACCCGGCAATTAGCTTTTAAAGGCGGCGAAAACCCTTCTTTCTTAACTTTAAACAGTAAAAAAACCTTACTATACGCCGTAAACGAAATTGGCAATTTTAATAATGCGAAAAGTGGGGCCATCAGCTCCTTTGCCGTCGATAAAAAAACTGGTCAGCTTACGTTGCTGAACCAACAAGCTACTGAAGGATCTTCCCCTTGCTATGTGTCGTTGGATAAAACCGAAAAAGTAGCGTTAGCGGCTAATTACGGGGGTGGCAATGTGGTGAGTTACCCGGTTCAGGAAAATGGCAGCTTACGCAAAGCCGTGGGCAACGAGCAACACCAGGGTAACAGCATTTCTAACCGGCAAAGCGGACCGCACGCCCATTGCATTATCCCGGATCCGAAAAACAATTTTATTCTGGCGGTAGATCTGGGCCTGGACCAAGTATTAGGTTACCGGCTCGATCCAAATAACGGAAAACTTACCCGCGCAGCTCAACCGGCTTTCCAGACCAAACCTGGGGCCGGACCACGGCATTTAACTTTTCACCCGAACGGCAAAATAGCGTTCCTGATTTGTGAGCTAGACTCTACCATGATCGCTTTGGCTTACAACGAAACTCAGGGCACTTTTACCGAAATTCAAACGCTTTCTACTTTACCGGCCGATTTTACCGGCGAAAGTTACTGCGCCGATGTGCACGTATCGCCGGATGGTAAGTTTTTGTACGGCTCTAACCGGGGCCATAACAGCATGGTGGTGTACGCCATTAACCCCGATACCGGGCAGCTTACTTTGGTGCAGCACGTAAGTACCCAGGGTAATTGGCCCCGTAATTTTGCCATTGATCCTTCGGGCCGGATTCTGTTAGTGGCTAACGAGCGTTCCGATGATATTTACACCTACCGCATCGATCAAAGTACCGGACAGCTAACCCCTACGGGTTTCTCAGTTAAAGTACCCAAGCCGGTTTGTTTGCAAGTAGTTTCGGATTTTAGTTAGGCTTTTTGCATCAGGTTAAACCCTAAATTTTTAAAATTTCGCCAGCAAAGCTATAAAAACTAAATAAAACTGGTTTTAACCCTTACAAGACCCATCTGCTCCCATTACTAATGGTATAACAATTAGTAATGGGAGCAAAATTTCAGCAACGAATAACTAGTTACTGGCTCTTTGCTGCTTCCTTACTTATTCTTTCTTTTCGCGGCGTTGGTGTTCCAGGCTATCCCATATGGAGCTAGGCACCTCGTCGAAATGATTGAATTCGCCGGCACCGTAAAGCCACTCGCCGCCATCCATCGTTATTACTTCGCCGTTTATAAAAGCCGCATAATCCGAAATAAGATAAGCAGCCAGGTTCGCTAATTCGGCGGGGTTGCCCAGGCGTTTTAACGGAATTCGCTTTACCGGATCGAGCGTATCGGCGAGCGGTGCTGGAAAGAGGCGGCTCATGGCTCCTTCGGTAGGAAATGGACCCGGCGCAATGGCGTTGGAACGAATGTCGTACTTAGCCCACTCGGCGGCCAAAGAACGGGTAAGCGCCAGCACCCCCGCCTTGGCGCAAGCCGAAGGTACCACGTAACCCGAACCCGTCCAGGCGTAGGTTGTAACAATATTTAAAAAACAGCCGGGTTGTTGCGCCGCAATCCAGTGTTTGCCCAGCGCTAAAGTTGTATGATAACTGCCTTTTAAAACAATATCCGTTACCACCTCAAAAGCTTTCGGGCTTAATCGCTCTGTGGGGCTCACAAAATTGCCTGCGGCATTGTTAACTAAGCCGTCAATTTTACCGCAATGTGCTACGGCGCGCTCCAGCATGGTTTCTACGGCGTTGTAATCGCGTACATCGCAGGCTAAAGGTAAAATACTACCGCCGGTAAGTTGTTGCAATTCCGTAGCGGTTTGCTCCAGCACGGGCAATTTGCGGCTGGTAATTACCACCTGCGCTCCCAGCCGCAGAAACATTTCGGCCATGGCCTTACCCAATCCGGTTCCGCCCCCGGTTATTACTAAAACTTTATTTTGTAAAGCATTTTCCTGTAACATGGGGCTGGTTAGCATAGGGCTGATAGTTGGCAGGTTATAGAGTTTAATTTAGATCAATAGTACAGATTACAAGTGCTTAAATCAGAGTATCCAGAAATAAAATTCGTTATTTTTAAATTTAGCTATTACAACAGGTTCTAAGCAGGACAAACTGGCTATTTTGGTTTGAAATTTTAAAATAAATTTAAAAATTTACCCGAGCAATTAACCACCGCATGGCCTTTTCCGAAGAAACCATCCGATTAGCCCAGCAAATCTGGGATTACCACCACGTGAATCATACGCTACAACCCGCCGACTGCATTATGGTACTGGGTAGCCACGACTTGCGCGTAGCCGAAAGAGGCGCCGAACTCTGGTTGCAAGGTTATGCTCCCTGGCTGCTTTTTGCCGGCGGTTTGGGCCGCTTAACCTTGGGGTTGTGGCAAGAAACCGAAGCCGATAAATTTGCGGCGGTAGCGCAACAAATGGGCGTGCCCGCCGAAAATATCTTGATCGAAAACCGCTCGACCAACACCGGCGAAAACGTGGCTTTATCGTACCAATTGTTACAAGCGCGCCAGATTAAAGTAAAGCGTTTTATTTTGGTGCAGAAACCTTATATGGAGCGGCGTACTTTGGCTACTTTCGAGAAACAATGGCCCGGCGAACAAACCGAAATTCTGGTTACCTCGCCCCAGATCGCCTTTAAAGATTATCCCAATCAGGATGTTACCCTGGAAGAAGTTATTTCGATTATGCTGGGCGATTTGCAAAGAATTAAGGTTTATCCCGAAAAAGGGTTTCAAACGTATCAACCCATTCCGGCGGAGGTTTGGGCAGCTTACGAGCAATTAGTGGCCCAGGGATTTACGAGCCATTTAATTGCGGAGTAAACTGTTTTAAATGTACTTATTCAACCCAATACCCGTAATTGGTATGGCGGAAATTAAAAATTTTTAAAAATTTAGCTTTTGCTCCCATAAACTTCGCTCATAAACCAGAGGCTTTCTTCGGCAATTTTTAAATATATCTGCTTCTTACTTTTTTAACGAGGGTAAATTATCTGTTTAACTCCAATTGAATTTTACTTTAAATCGCATCTGGTTTTCCGGATTTCTAATTACCTTGAAACAATGCATCTAATTGATTTTTAATCCGAAGCACCTATGTTGTACCTGCATGTATTTCTGGCATTGTGGTTAACGGTTATTTCTTGGCTTAGTCCCGCGCTAGTGAAAAAACGCAAATTAGTATGGCGCGAAGAGTTTAATACTACCGGTCAGCCTAACGCGCAGGATTGGGTTTACGAAACGGGCTACATCCGCAATAACGAAATGCAGTATTATACCAATCGTCCGGAAAATGCGCACCTGGAAAATGGTAATCTGGTAATTGAAGCCCGCTTGGATTCTTTGCCAGTCAACGGCCAGGTGGCACCGGTAACCTCAGCGAGTTTAACCACCCAAGGCAAACACGAATGGCAATACGGGCGCATCGAAGTACGGACCAAAATACCATCGGCGCGGGGAACCTGGCCGGCCATTTGGTTTTTGGGCAAAAACCACCCGCAAGTAGGCTGGCCCGCCTGCGGCGAACTGGACTTAATGGAACACGTGGGCTTCGACCCGGATACGCTGCATTTTAACATTCACACCAAAGCTTATAACCACAGCCAGCATACCAACAAGGGCCAAAAAGTAGGATTAAACAACCCTGCCGCCGATTACCACATTTACACCCTAGACTGGACTAAAGAAAAAGTAGATTTTATTCTGGATGGCAAAACTGTTTTTACTTTCCGTAACGAAGGTACCGGACCGGATGCCTGGCCCTACGATCAGCCTTTTTACTTAATCTTAAACCTGGCGATTGGAGGAGCTTGGGGCGGACAAAAAGGCGTGGATGTGCAAGCCTTACCACAAAAGTTTTATATCGACTACGTGCGGGTTTATCAGTAAAATTTTAAATTTTTGCTTTTTCACCCGGATAAAAATTTAAAAACCTTTTGGCTTATATATTAAAAGATCACTACTTGATTTTCTGTGCCCTTCTTACTGGCTTGTAATTAAAATTTTTAAAATTTAAGTTTTCCAGCGACGTACGCCATATCATTTTTATTCCCTTTCCAACATTATTTGATAAATAGGCTGGCTTACCATGAACCCGATTTTTTCTATTTACCGGAATGCCTTTAGTGGCTTATCCACGCCGGCCTGGATGTTGGCTTTGGTGATGCTGATTAACCGCACCGGAGCCATGGTTTTGCCTTTCTTAAGCATTTATTTAACCGAAGTTTTACATTTTACGGTGCAGCAAGTAGGGTTTACGCTGAGTTTGTTTGGCTTAGGTTCCATGTGCGGTTCTTTCTTGGGTGGCTGGCTCACCGATAAGCTAGGGCATTTCCGGGTGCAGGTAATGAGCTTGCTGGGCAGCGGGGTTTGTTTCTTTTTGTTGTTGCCTTTAAAAACCTTTGTGGCGTTTGCGCCCGGCATGTTTTTCCTGAGTTTAATTGCCGAATGTCTGCGGCCGGCCAATGCGGCTTCGGTGAGCTTTTATACCAGCGGCGCCAATATTACCCGGGCTTTTTCCCTGAACCGGATGGCCGTAAATCTGGGTTTTTCTATTGGTCCGGTACTGGGTGGTTTGCTGGCTACTTTTTCGTACCAATGGCTGTTTCTGGCCGATGGTTTTAGCAGTTTGGCGGCCGGTTTGTTTTTCTATTTTTACTTCCGGCACCGGCAAGGTCACGCACCCACCACCAAAACAACAACCGATACCGCCCCCATCCGCAACTCACCTTACCGCGACCAGAAATACGTATTATATGCCGTACTCAGTGGCTGCTTCGGAATCATATTTTTTCAATTTTTCTCGAATTTACCCTTGTACTACCGGCAAGTCTACGAGCTGCCCCGCACCAATATTGGTTTGCTGTTCGCCCTGAACGGATTCGTGGTGTTCTCGCTCGAAATGATTTTGGTTTATTTACTGGGGCCTCGGTTTAAACTAGCCCATTTAATTAGTATCGGCACTTTACTGGTTGGGTTTTCCTTTATTATCCTCAACTGGTTTCAAGGGGTTTGGATGCTGTACCTATCCATGTTTTTGCTGAGTGTAGCCGAAATTCTGGCTATGCCTTTTATGGCTACCGTACCCGTGCAACGTTCCGATACCAGCAACCGCGGCGCTTACATGGGTTTGTTTAATTTATCGTATTCCGTGGCTTTTGTGGTGGGGCCTTACCTGGGTTCCAGTATAATTACGCATTTCGGGTTTCCGGTGCTATGGGGTTTTACAGCTACTTTAGCTACCATCACGTCTTTAGGTTTCTGGATGCTGGTACCCAAAATGGAAAAAGCCCAGGAACCCGAACGCGTAACCGGGTAAAGCTGGCTTGCGGGCTTCTTCATGTTACTCACGATGTAACCATTTTTAATTTTAGCGAATACATAAAATTTTTAAAATTTTACTTTTTGATATCGGGCGATACATACATAATACTTTCTGATACATTTCGAATTTAAATTGCCTCAATGAAACGATTTCAGCTAAATTGTTCCGATTATCCAAACCATGGTTTACTCTAGTAAAAAAACATTTCAGGAATACTTCGCAGCATGAATCAGGAACACGATCGTCGACAATTTCTAAAAAAAAATAACTACTCTGGGCGCGGTGGCCTCGGTAATGCCCCACCTGACTGAAGCGCTTCCGCGGCAAAATTTTCCGGCGGGTAAAGCGGGAGATGGGTTTACTTTTTTGTTTCAGGGCGATTCCATTACCGACGGCAACCGTACCCGCAACAACGATTGGAATCACGTAATGGGCCACGGCTACGCCTATATTATCGCTAGCAAGTTGTGGTACGAATACCCGGCGAAGCAATTTCATTTTTTTAACCGGGGCATCAGCGGCAACAAAATCACGGATTTGGCTGCTCGTTGGCAAACCGACACGCTGGAGTTAAAACCCGATGTTTTAAGCATTTTGGTAGGCATCAACGATGTATCGGCCTTACTGAACGGCAACCAGGATTTTACAGCCGAGCAGTACGAAAAAAATTACCGGGCTTTGTTGCAGCAAACCAAACAACAACTACCCCAGGTACAATTGGTGCTGGGCGAACCGTTTATTTTGCCAGTAGGCCGGGTAAAAGAAAAATGGGACGATTACAACCGCGAAGTAAAGCTCAGGCAGCAAATTGTAAAACGCCTTTGCACCGATTTTAATGCTATTTTGGTTGAGTATCAGCAAGCTTTTAATAAGGCCCTATCCAAAGCTCCCGCCGATTACTGGATCTGGGACGGCATCCACCCCATGCCTGCCGGTCACGAGTTAATGGCCCGCGAGTGGCTGGCCCAGATCAGTAAAAAATTAAAATTTATCAAAGCCTGATATAGAAAAAAGTACTTAGGTATCAATTATAAAGGAATTTAAATTGGTGGATTCCGGGTAGCGGCATTTTGCAGTTTGAGCCGGATGTATTGCTGCAAAAAGCATGGGTAAACATTGTATAAAATGTTAGTGAGTAAGATGATGCTCGCCCAACCCCAAAGACTTTTATTAATGGCGGATAAGCAGATCAAATTAAAAAACACGAACAAGCTCAAATGAAATTTCTCGAAAACGTAAGTTTGTTGCAACATGGCCTGCATTGAACGTTTTCGCGCCGAAACCACCCGGTACTGCGGATATTTCTTTTGAATAAGGTTATTAATGATTTGTCCGTTTTGAGTAAACTTATTAATAAACCGAATACCAATTTTGTGATAAATTGCTGGGGTATGGCCTAATTGCAGTTTACTAAAAAAGGTTTTTGGCAAAAATAAACTAAGCAGGCTTACTCCCAAGAAAACAAACAATACCGGAAGAGCCAGGTATCTATAACAGAAAATGTAAATGGGTACCAGGTTGATAACAGACCAAAACAGGTTAGGAACAGCGTTATACCAAAACACCGTGCGTTTTAATTTGGTGGCACTTTTTTGTTCCCCGGCATTCATGCGTATACCCGTTTTATACTTAACCCCACCAAAATATACCGGATCTACCGCACAACAAAAAAGCAGGCTCTGGAAAACCTGCTTTTCTGGTATTAGTAATTTTTAAAATTTTACTGGCCCACCATAAACAAAGCATTCCCGAATAATAATTTGCCGCTGTGCCAAAACGCCCGGAACAAAGGGTTGTTGGTTAAATAAACCACCTGCCCGCGCCCCAGTTCCTGCGTACCAAACACTAGTGAATCTTGCAAGCGCTTTTTTACTTTACTGCCGGCAAAACCGCTGGCGTAAATATCTTTCTTCAATACACCTACGTTCCAACCTTGCTGCATAAACTGGTAATCGTTTACTTCCTGAATTAAAGCAAAATGGGTGGTGCCGTAGCCAAAAGCCAGCGGGTGCGTGTTATCCATGGTAACGCGGTAAATGCCCCCTTGAATTAACCCCGACAAAGCACTGCGTTCGGCATCGCCGTACAAGCGTAATGCGCGGTAAGGGTCTTTTTTTAAATCTACGCTATCCTGTACTTTCTTTTTAATTAAATTAAAATCGCGCTTGCCGGCCAGGTGCGCGGCGGCTCCTTCCAGGGCAATAAGTTTACCACCCGCTCTTATCCAGTCTTTTAGTTGGGTTAAGCCTTTTTCATCCAGTAAATCGTTGTACCGGCCGTCGGGTAATACCAAAACATCCAATTGCTGCCAGGCTACCCGGCTAAAATCCCGGGTATCAATCACCGTAACCGGATACTGAATTTGTTGTTCAAAGAAATGCCACACTTCGCCAAAGGCACTCGACGACACCTCGTCGCCGGCCAGCAAGCCAATTTTTGGTTTGCGCACCGACCGAACACTGGAAGAACCAAAATCAACGCCGCTGGTCACAAAGCCGGTTTGAGTGGGCACTAAACTAACCCCGAACGAATCGGCCTGGGCTTTTACCAAAGCATCAAATTTAGTTTTTAAGTTTTCGTTACCAGCCCTAGTTATAATTAAGGTACCAGGGGCGTATTTTTGGTCATCGGCTTCAAAAGCTTTTTCCGAAAAACGCACTTTAATGTTTTTGTTTACTAATGATGCCATAAACTGCAAATCGGGAACACTATTGTACCGCGCCAAATAGGCATAAGGCTGCTCCACCATTTTGCTGGTTGGTTTATTAGCTAGAGCCAAGGGCTTATCAGCTACATCCCCTACCCTGGCTTTTAAACCATAAGCCGGTAAACCGTAGGCGTACGGAATGGCCCAGGACGTAATATCGTAGGTTAAGGAATCTTCCAGTTTGGCGTTCGGATCGAATAAAACCTTAATCAGCGTGGATTTAGGCTGGTACATACTTATTACTAAATCATTCGGCTGGACGCGCACCTGTTCGGCTTTACCCGTAGTATAGTTAAAACCAAAGCCCGCACTTTTTTTTGTAGCGTACCCGTATTTAATCTGCTGCCGATCGAGGTAAGTGGTTAATTGGTTTAGTTTGCCCGGTTGGTTGTTAGCTTTTAAAACGTAAGCTTTATAAGCACCGGAAGGATTGGTGCGGGCTTGCTGGTAGTATTTCTGATATTCCCGGATTACCTGGTCCTTACGGTCGGAAGTAGCCTCGATGGTAGCCAAACTGGCGGCGTAATGGTGCGAAATACGCTGCGTTAAAGTTAACGTATCGCCGTCGGATTTGGTAATAGCCCGGCCGGCCCGGGGGCCGCCACCCTGCTCGTAGGTCATGGCAATAGCGCCATTAAAGGTAGGCCAGGTATCACCGTAACTCGGGTAAAACAAATCAAAAACTTCGCGGGTAAAATACAGCCAGTTATTTTTATCGAAGTACTTCCGGTTATTCTGCCCGATAATCTGTTGAAATTCCCGTTGCCAGGGCGTTATGGCTTCGTGGTAGGGTTTGGCGGCCGGCGAAAAGTAATATGGCGATTCCACGCCCATTTCGTGAAAATCGGCATGTACCTGCGGCATCCATTGGTTGTAAATTTTAATGCGCTGCTGCGATTCTAATTGTGTTTGCCAGGCCCAATCGCGGTTTAAATCAAACAAATAATGGTTTACCCGTCCGCCGGGCCAGGGCTCCTGGTGCTCGCGTGCCATTGGGCTTGGGTTGGGTAAACGGTTAGCTACCTGGTTGTACCAGTTGGCGTAGCGGTCACGACCATCAGGATTCACGCACGGGTCTACTAATACTACGGTATTTTGCAGCCAATTGACAATGTCGGGATTTTGTGCCGTTACCAGGTTATACAGCACCAGCATCACCGCTTCCGACGATACCGCCTCGTTGCCGTGCACATTGTAACTAAGCCACACAATAGCAGGCTGGTTACCGCTAACTTCCCCGGCTTGTAAACCAATATTTTTTAAATTATCGGTCCGGATTTTTTCCAGGTTATTTATATTGGCTTCCGCCGAAAGCGTAGCCAGCAACAGCGGCCGGCCTTCGTAGGTGCGGCCGTAGGTTTGCAACTGCATGCGCTTGGGTGCCTGCGCGGCCAGGTATTCTACGTAGCGCACAATCTGGGCGTGGGGCGTAAAGCGTTCGCCGAGGTTATAGCCCAAAAACTTAGCAGGCGTTTGAATGGTTTGCGCCGATAAAGAAGTTAGGCCGGCAGTGAAAAGAAAAACGAAAAATAAAAATCGGAGTACAAGAAGCCGCATAGAATCAATTAATTTTAAAGCCAAGTTCGCTAAATAAAAATAGGCCTCAAAGATTTTTAGATTGAGTAAATTTAAAAATCAGCCAAATTTACGTTAATCTGACTGCTAATATTAAAAACAAATTCTTTTTACAGGCGCTATTTTTCTACTTGTAAGGCTTTTTCAATCGCATTCATTAAAATGGATTTGCTATTATTTTCGCCAATATTTTTAAACATTGACTATTAATTACTTAATCAATAAAAATCTGGTATCTAATGTCTAGCGTCTAGTATTACATACTTGATTCTGTTTACTTCTTACCATTAATCTTAAACTTATACCATGCTGGCTTCCGATTTTGAATTATTACTGCAGCGCGCATTGCATACCGCCCAACCCGACCTGTTTGATAAACCCATTGAGGTAATTTTTAAAAATTTTGATGTAGCCGAAAGCCGGGTTCGCAAAGGAGGGCCGGTAAACAACGACGTACATTTTGCTTTTGAGAAAATTAGGTTGGGCGTGGCTACGGCTTTAATGCAGATTTTCACGGATTTAGGCGGCGGCGAAGTAAGCGAAAAAGTGCTGGCCGTTTTAAAAAAAGCCGCTAAAGCCACCAACATCAATCAGATAGATGCCATAATTCAAAAAGAAAATAAAGTATTTGATAAGCTTTTTCAGGATTTATACACCAACACCGAAGGCGAGCTTATCCTGGATTTATTTGCCCGCACCCTAGAAGCCGATAGCCGTCGGGAAATGAACCAAATTGTAAAAGAAACGTTGCAAGCCCTGGAAAATTTAGAATTTCCGGAAGAAGAGAACGAAGATTAAACGCGCTCATCCTGAGCATTTTGGCAAAAACCGCTTTACAAACTTTAACCGGCTGGCTTTTACCCTGGCGATTTACTTTTAATTTTACCACCGGATTAAATTTTGAAAGCAATGAAATACTTCCGCAATTATTACCCTACCTGCCATTTTGGTTTGCTATTACTTCGGGTAGGTATTGGCTGGGCTTTTATGCTGCACGGTTTTCCGAAGTTAAAAGGGGGACCGGAGTTCTGGGAACAAGTGGGGGGATCTATGGCGAACCTGGGTATTACCTTTGCTCCTCTTTTCTGGGGATTTATGGGCGGTTTTGCTGAGTTTGTAGGCGGCTTTTTACTGTTACTGGGTTTATTTTTCCGGCCGGTTACGCTTTTGCTTTTTATAACCATGTGCGTGGCTACGGTTTCGCACATTAGTAACGGCGACGATTTTAATGGTTATTCGCACGCTTTAGAGTCTGCTATTTTATTTATCAGTTTATATTTTATTGGTCCCGGCAAAATCAGTATCGATAATAAAATTTTTAGCAGTTCTGAATTTGGCCGCCGCGATAGTTCCAGATTTTAGAATTTGCCACAATGCTAAACTGTAGTTTTTAATTTTAGCCCCTGGCAGCCGCTAAAGGTAAGAAGCAAATAGCAGATAATTGCTGGCACCAAGAGCTAATCTTCAGCTACTTTCCTTACTTGTTCCGGAGGTTTTCGGAATTTAAAATTTTCAAAAAATCAGTTTTCCAATCAGGATAAAACTTGGTTTTACAGGAATTTACATCAAAATACTCAAAAATCAGTATTGAAATTCTTTTTACCGGATAAGAAATTTACCGCAACCCTCGGGTCTATTTCTTACCCGGTAAAAAGGTAATTTGTTAAACATAAAACTGATTTTTTATGCGCATTCAAGTTGTACGTTCGGTTTACACGCCTACCGCCACCCTGGGCAAAATGTTTATTGATAAAAATTTCTTTGCCTATACTTTAGAAGATACCGACCGGAATTTAAACGGTAATTGCCAGCGCAAGCAGCGAAGCCAGACGGCCATTGATAGCGGTACGTATCCGGTAGTGCTGAGCTATAGCAATAACTTTCAAAAATATTTACCGCTACTGCTCAACGTGCCGTGCTTCGAAGGTATTCGCATTCACGGGGGTAACACTTGCCACGATTCGTTGGGTTGCATTTTAATTGGCGAACACAGCAACATGCAGGACAGAATCTGGAACTGCGCCAGCAAAGTAAACAACCTGGTAGCCCTGCTAAAATCCGTGGAGAAAAAAGAAAAAATCTGGATTGAAATTGTGAAAGATACCGCCGCTGTAGCCTAAAGGCTTTTAGCTAATTATTGGTTAGCATCATAGGCCAGATCAACAATTTGATTTTTTAAAATTTTACTTTTTTCGGTTCCAGAACAATTAGGCTAAAATTAACCGATATACCTGCTTCCAGTTTCACGCAGTGTAAAGGGAGCGGTCTATAGTGGCCAGTTTTCAACTGGCCAGAAGTTGAAAACTTCCCTTTATAAATACCCACCAGCTACAAGCTGGCGGGAGATTGGAGATTTGCAAAATAAGGAATCAAATCCACTACATCGGGTGTACCAACTGGCACAAGTTGCGGGATAGTACTTACTCTACAATATTTCGGCACAGAGCGGCATTCAGGTTTTCGCGGAGAAGTAGGCAATGAGGCGATTGCTCCGGATAACCAGCTTTGTTTTTAACTTCAATACGAAATAGCTTCTACTTTAACAAAGCATCCCATAATATTTCTACGGGGTGTAAAGCGTGCCGGGCGGTGCCATCTTTGATCTGGTGCCGACACGACGTACCGGGCGCCGCTATCAACTCTTCGGCACCAGCCGCTCTAACCGCGGGGAATAAAACCAGTTCGCCAATTTGCATGGAAACATCGTAATGCTCAGCTTCATAACCAAACGAACCGGCCATACCGCAACAGCCCGATGGAATAATGCTTACTTCGTAGTTCTGGGGTAAACTGAGTAAAGCGGCCGTGGTTACTTGAGTAGATAAAGCTTTTTGGTGGCAATGGCCGTGTAGCTTAATCTGGCGGGCTTGCGTGGTAAATTGCTCCGGCCGGATATGTCCTTTAGTAACTTCCGCAGCCAGAAAGTCATCCAGGTAATAACTGTTCCGGGCCAAAATAGTAGCTTGCGTTAACAAAGCATCCGTCACCAAATCCAGGTATTCGTCTTTTAAGGTCAGAATGGCCGAGGGCTCCAGTCCCACAATCGGGATTTCTTTGCTTACTACTTTACCCAAAAGTTCTACGTTACGTATGGCAATTTTTTGGGCATCGCGCACCAAACCTTTCGATAAATACGTGCGGCCGCTTTCTACGTGTTCCGGAATTATTACCTCATAACCCAGGGCGGTGAGCAGTTGCACAGCTTTTACGCCCATTTCTACATCGTTGTAGTTCGTAAACTCATCGGCAAACAAAAACAATTTCCGGCTGCCCGCTACGGCCGGTGTATTTTTGCGCCATTGCCGGTACCAGCTTCGCAAAGTGGTTTTGGCGAGAGGCGGCAACGACCGTTGCGGCGCAAAACCAACCATTTGTTTGGCCCACTTTCCGGTTAAGCCGTTGTTCATTACCCGGTTGTACGCCCAAGGCATTTTGGCAGCCAAAGCGTTCAGGCGGGTGAAATTACCAATCAGGCGGGTGCGTATGGGTGTGCCGTTGGCATCGTAGTAATGTTGTAAAAATTCGGCCTTCATTTTGGCAATATCTACTCCTGAGGGGCACTCGGATTTGCAGCCTTTGCAGCTAATGCATAAATCCATTACGTCTTTTATCTCGTGGTGGTTAAAGCCATTTACGTTGCCATCCTGGGTTAAAAACTGGCGCAGAATATTAGCGCGGGCGCGGGTGGTGTCTTTTTCCTGGCGGGTGGCCATGTAGCTGGGGCACATCACTCCGCCGGTAAGTTGGGTTTTGCGGCAATCCCCGGAACCCGAACATTTTTCGGCTAAACGCAAAATACTACCTTGGCCGGCAAAACTAAATACGGTGTTAATCTTAGGGTCTGCCTGATTGGGCTGGTAGCGTAGAAATTCATCCATGGGCGGCGTATCCACGATTTTACCCGCGTTAAAAATAAACTGCGGATCAAATATTTGTTTTACTTGCCGGAACAACGCATATACTTCCGGCCCCATAATTTGCGGAATAAATTCGCCGCGTAAGCGGCCATCGCCGTGTTCCCCGCTGAGCGAACCGTTGTATTTTTTAACTAAATCCACGGTTTCGGCCAGTACTTGCCGGAAGAGCGTTTTACCCGCTGCTGTTTTTAAATTTAGCATTGGTTCAACGTGTAGCTCCCCGGCGCCGGCGTGGGCGTAGTACGAAGCTACTAATCCGTGGCGGTGCAGCAATTGATCTAAATCGGCGACGTACTGGGGCAAATCTTCTATAGCTACGGCGCAATCTTCAATTAAATTAACAGGTTGCTCGTCGCCGGGCATGTTGCGCAATAAACCCAAACCGCCTTTACGCACGTCCCAAGCTTTAGCCGCATCAGTCCCAAATAATACCGGGTAGGCGTAACCCAAACCGGCTTGCTGTAATTCTTGAATCAAGACTTCGGCCATAATTAAGCATTGCTCGCGGGTATCGGCAAAAAACTCGACCATTAAAATTGCCTGCGGATCGCCTTGAATGAAAAACCGGTTGGGCTGCTGGCTCAGATTATCCCGGGTAAAATCCAGAATGCGTTTATCTACCAGCTCGGAGGCGTATACGTCGTGGCGCATGGCTACCAGGTTAGCTTCTAACGATTCGCCCACACTGTTGCAATGGATGCACAGCAAAGCGTTTTCAGGTGGGGGCAGCTCCATTAGCTGCAATTTTAATTCGGTTAAAAAACACAGCGTACCTTCGGAGCCGGCAATGAGCTGGCACAAATTAAAAGGTCGTTGATTTGGGGAAAACGGTGCCGTATCGAGTAAAGCATCTAGGGCGTAACCGGAATTCCGGCGGGTTATATTTTTATGCGGAAAATTCTGTTGAATAAAAGTTTGATTTTCGGGATTGTGCAGCAACCCTAATAAATTTTTAAAAATTTTACCTTCCAGATTGTCTTGCTGCTGCACCTGGGCGATCTCTGGTTCGCTGAGCGCTTTAAAACCTGCTTCTTCGCCGTTACTTAATACTACTTTGGCTTCCAGTAAGTGGTCGCGGGTGGAGCCCCAGCGGATGCTGTGCAAACCGCAGGAATTATTGCCCACCATACCGCCCACCATGGCCCGGCTCGCCGTAGACGTTTCCGGTCCGAACATCAGCCCAAAAGGTTTTAGCTTTTTATTTAAATCGTCGCGGATAACGCCGGGCTGCACCCGCACCCATTTTTCGGTGGAGTTAATTTCCAGAATCTGATCAAAATACTTTGAGATATCTACCACAATTCCCTTACCCACCACCTGACCAGCCAGCGAGGTACCGGCGGCTCTGGGGATTAACGTAACTTGGTGGGTGGCAGCAAATTCAATTAAAGTTTTAATGTCGGCTACGTCTTTGGGTAGAGCCACGGCTAAAGGCTTTTCCTGGTAGATAGAAGCATCGGAAGCGTAAACCAAGCGCATGGCATTATCGAGGCCGGTTTCGCGGTAATAAAATTCTCCCGTTAAAGCATTTTGTAATTCCGAAAGGTTGGTAACCGCCATAAGTAAAAGTGTATTCTGATTTGTTTGCCTGTATTTTAAACCGGCATCTTACAAAAATACACATTATCTGATTGCCGCAGCAATGCTCCCACAGAATTAAAAGGTACTTCGCCTAACGTTGATTTTCTACTTCTGAATGCCTTCTATTGCTACTCTATCCTGCTAAATTCTGGTTCCCGTTATCTGCACCTTGTAAATGGAAAATAAAAATTTTAAAAAATTTGGAAGTCTGATTTCTTTATCTACTTTTGTAGTGTACTATTTAACTAATACACTAAAACGCAAACACAATGATCCAGATTAACGGTTTAAGTTTTGGCTACTCGCGCCACTCGCTGCTTTTTCAGAATCTACATTTAACCTTGCGGGAAGGCCACATTTATGGTTTGCTCGGGAAAAACGGCGCCGGCAAATCTACGCTGCTGAAGAACATGGTTGGGCTGGCTTATCCTAAATCTGGCAGTTGCTTTATAAACGGCCAATCTGCCGCTAAACGTTTACCACAAGTGTTGCAGGAACTGTATTTTATTCCGGAAGAAATTTACGTACCACCTTTAACCGCCGAACAATTTCTGGCGCGTACCGCTGGCTTTTACCCGCAATTTAACGCTACGGCCTTTTTTAAATACCTGCAGGAATTTGATGTACCCACCGGCATAATCCTGGATAAGCTATCGTTTGGGCAGCAAAAAAAATTTATGATTGCTTTTGGGCTGGCCTCCAACACCCGCTACCTGATCATGGACGAACCTACCAACGGTCTGGACATACCTTCCAAAGTACAATTCCGGAAAATAATGGCCTCGGCATTAACCGAAGACCGGTGCATGGTAATATCTACCCACCAAGTGCGCGACCTGGACAGCTTGATTGATACTATCTTGATTTTACATAACCAGGAAATTGTGGTGAACCAGGAACTGGATCGCATTGCCGAGCAGCTTACTTTTACCACCTTAACCGGTTCCGTATCCCAATCTGTTATTTACGCCGAAGACTCGGTGCGGGGCAAGCAAGCTATTTTGCCCAATACCACCGGTAGCTACAGCAAAGTAGACCTGGAATTATTATTCAACGCTATTATTAGCGGCAATCAAAATATCACGCAACTATTAAATAAACCGGTATATGAACAATCATTTTAGTTTTACCCGCTTTAGCCGCTTATTTGCTAAGCATACCGCCGAACACATTAGATGGTATTTAATGGCTACCGCCGTACTCATCGGCGGGATGACCTTGATTCTTGGTTTTTTAGCTTACCTGCAATCTTACCCCATCAACCAGGAGGAACAAACTTTGCTGTTTGTATTTGGCTTATTAGGGGCTGGCAGCATCTTCACCAGTACGGTTTTAGCGCATCTGGGCGATAAGAAAAAAGCCATGGCAGCGCTTACCTTACCTGCCAGTCACTTAGAAAAATACCTGGTAGCCTGGCTCTATTCTTTGCCGCTATTTTTAGTGGTTTTTACTGCCAGCTTTTACTTGGTTGCCTTTTTAGTAATGACACTAGACAATCCAGGGAACGTACCGGTTAAATTAATTTCTTTATTTTCTTCGGATAATATGGTGTACTTATCTTTTATAGCGTTCGCCTTTATTCATGGCTTTGCGCTCTGGGGTTCGGTGTTTTTTCAAAAATTACAATTTATTAAAAGTGCTTTTACTTTTTTCGTGGTAATGGCCCTGCTGCTTTTATTGAATTACCACGGTCTGGAGCTGTTATTTAATCGTGATTTAGCAGTAGCCATACCCTTCGATAATATAGGCTTTCACGATAAAAATCAATATTACTATGTAGAACTCCCCGAAAGCAATAAGCTGCTTACCCGGCTACTACCCCTAGTGCTGGCCGTAATTTTTTGGGTGACTGCCTATTTTGGGCTAAAAGAAAAGCAAGTTTAAGAGAGGAGAAGATTATGGAATTTAAAGATAACGAAGCGATTTACCTGCAAATAGCCACTTACGTGAGCGAAAACATACTCTTGGGCAAGTGGCTTTCGGAAGATAAAATCCCTTCGGTAAGAGATTTAGCCGGCGAATTACAAGTAAACCCCAATACTGTGATGCGTACCTACGAGTTTTTGCAAAACCAGGAAATTATTTATAACAAAAGAGGTATTGGCTTTTTTGTGGCCCCGGCCAGCGATAAAAAAATTAAAAATTACCGCAAAGAGCGTTTTCTGCAACAAGAATTACCGGAGTTTTTCCGGACCATATACTTGCTGGACATTAGCCTGGAAGAAGTGCAACTACGATACGAAAGCTTTAAGGCGAATCAATTTAAAGCCGTGAACGGCAATGGTAAAAGTGCCGAGTAACCGCACAATTTTGCGTAAAAGCTGCGACTTTATGCTGGGCTATGGCTCTTCTGTTTACAAGTAGTTTTAAAGATTAAAATTAAGCTGCTTCAAAAACTAAAATTTTAAAATTTTGCCTGATGGTACGATACATACGCACGCTGGCAATATAAAAGCAAGTACTTAAACTTATTTACTTAAACTAGAAATTGTTATAATCATGTTACAGCATTTTAAAACAAGCACCATATTGCTGCTTACTGCCGGTTTAATTTTACTGGGTTCTTTGGTAGCCTATAACATGGCTTTAAAAACAGAATACAACAAAGGCACTTATAAAGACCCCTACCGCAACTTTGTTACCCTCAATTACCGGAATTTTGACCAGATAGCGATAAATCCGGCCAGCGAACTGAACGTAAAAATTAAGGCGGGCGACTACAAAGTACAAGTACATAAGTACACCAAGGAGTACCTCTCTTTTACTCAAAACGGCAAGCTTTTACAGGTAGATTTAGCTTACCCCAAAGAGCCGCAAATGCAGCCTTACGGCGATTTAATTGTAATTACTTGCCCGAATTTAGCTAATCTTAAAACCAACGCTTTTTTTATGCAAAACGGCAAAAAGGTAATTTCTACTAAATCCTGGAACAACAGCACCGTAACCGTAGAAGGTTTTGAGCAACCTAGCTTAAATTTACAGCAAGATAAAGGCACTACCGTAAAACTTTCTGGCAATAAGCTAAACCGTTTAGAGGCGGTGGTGGGTTTAAGTACCGGGAGTACAGCCTACTTAAACCTGGATAAAACCAATCAAATTCAAGAAGCCAACCTGGACATACGAAACAAAAGCGAATTAATTGTAGAAAACCTAAACATCCCGAAACGGCAATACCACTTTTCGGATAGCGCCCGGGCTACTTTCTCCGGATCGGCGCTGGGTATTTTGGCTCAATAAAATCTATTAGGCTAAGGGCGCCTGATCAGCAGAATGAACCTGCGGAATTTGCAGATGTTGCACCGTTTCTCCTTGAAAATCAAATTCAATAAGCACGGCTGGTTCCTCACCTACCACCCACCCATCGTGGCCTGGTTCAATACTTACAATTTGCGGGGCAATAAAATCTTCCACAAACCCATCGGCGTACTGGATACGCAATTGCCCTTTGGCTAAAAAGCCGGCGTGCGCGTGCATGCACAACTCGGTACCAATAATCGGCTTTAAATCCACGGACCACTTAAAGCCTGGCGGGTAAATTACCCGTTTTACCCGGGCGGCGCCGGTTTGCATGTAATCGAGTTGTACGCCGCCAACCAGGCGGTGCTCCGCGCCAACCATGGGCGCCAAAAGCGGATCGCTGCTATTCATGAGTTTATGCGTTAATTTTTCTTACAAATAAATACCATTTAAATTGAGCAACCGGGCTAAGCACGGGCTTTTAATTGGTGCTTTTTATTTAAATTATTCTATAATAAAGCTCCGGGAAATATACTTACTTCTCAGGTAAAAGCAAGTTTAAAGCAAATTTAAGTGCGGGCTGATCCATTTAATTTATCTTTTAGCTTAAACCAAAGGTTATTCGCTTATTTTATAGCTATAAGGCCGTGAAATAAGGCTGAATGAATAAATAAAATTTTTAAAATTCCGGCTGTTTTGTTTAACACATTTATAACTTAAATCATATTACTTGCACAAAACACCGTAATTATCAATTGTTTCCAAAGTAATTTATATAACTTTTAACCCCAAAAAGAGTATACTTATTTGTAGAATTACAAGAAGTTGGTAAGCTTTGGTGGTTAATAAAAATGAAACGATTAAATTATTTAAAACTCGAATTGTATGGTTTATTTCGGGAAGCTCACAAAATTTTCAGTAGAGTTTACGAAGAAATTACCATGTTTATTTTTTATGATGCCCAGGAACGATACAGCCTGGTAATAGCTGATAATAACGAAAATATTATTTTTGAACGCGAAATTACCCGGGCCGAAGCCTTCCGGATCATAAATACCCGACCTTAAAGAAGCAAGCGGCCAAAATTTTAAAATTTTGAGCAGTAAGTTACCCAAACCAATGTAGCTTAGTTTATTTACACAATTTACAATCTTAAAAACAGGCACACCTACCAAGTAGATGTGCCTGTTTTCTTTTTAGATGTACCGGATTTTAGGGGTTTGATCCTGCAGCCACTCGCTTTTATGTTTCAGAATAAAATCGTCGGTAAGATAATACTCGGCTAAATGGTAGATATGCTCCGGATTTACAAAGTGAATGTAGTCTTTTAAAAAGTTGTTAAACAGCTCTTCCACGAACGGCGAATTGGGTACGGTTTGCAACAGACACATCACAATCTGTAATAAATATTCGGTTTGTTCGTCTTTAGAATTGCCCTGGCCAATTACCAGTTGGCAGTTCTGATTACAAGCTGCAATTTCGGGGATATAATCGTATTTTTTAAAAGTGGCTTGTAGCTTTTCCACGATATCCCGGTACACCTTATCGGAACCGGAGAGTTTATTTGCCTTAGATTTTTCCAACTCGCTCATACTGGCTTCTACGAAAAAATCAGCAACAATGATGTACCTTTTAGGCTAAGTTCTGCTATTAAGGGGTAACGTTATTATAAAAATTCAACTTATATGATAATCTTTTTAGTGGAAATATACTATTCTATTAAACGGGTTTTATCCTGTAGCCCAGCAACTTATCGCAGCAGAATTAACTATTAGCTTAGCTTCCTGAAAAGAGACAAAAAAGCAGGCACTTACTCAAACGGTTTGCCCCGAGGTAAGTGCCTGCTTCTTTTATTTTAAAAAATTACCTTCCTCTGGTAGGATCGGCACCGGCGCCTCTTACTTCCGGATCGTTGGCGCGCGCATTATATCCCGGAGGGGCATCTGGGCGCGCTGAATTGGCAGAAGAATTGGGATCGCTTTTGGCTTTACTTCTCACAGTAAATACACCAATAATAACAGCGATGATAACGGCTATAATAACAACGGTAGTTAGCATATGGAGTTAAGTTAATGTAAATGAACAAACTTAGTATACCTACTACCTACGTACTATTTTACAGATGGATACCTCCGGAAGATAATTCTGCGGAACAAACCAGTAAAGTTTTTAAAATGTGAAACGGTTTCGGGTTAAATCCGGTCGGAAAATCAGATTGTATTCTTCATTAAAATACTGGGTCGGTTAAAATTTTAAAAATTTCTTTTTTTAAAATTTTAACCGACCCAGCTAACTTATTTATCCGGTTTATTTACTACCCAAAGCTTTTGGTTTGTTTTTTTCGGCGGCTTCTATGGCATCGTAAATTACCTGTTGTATTTGGGTGCGGGTGTTTAAGTCGTAGAGCTTGCTGTTATTCCGCGTCGGATTTACTCTGTTCGACAAGAACACGTACACCAGTTCATATTTCGGATCAATCCAGGTGAAAGTACCGGTAAAGCCACTGTGGCCAAAACTTTCGGGGCTGGCGCTTCGGGCGGCATTGCCGTTTTCAATGTACGGCGAGTTAATCCGGTCGAAGCCCAAAGCCCGGCGGTTGGTGGGGCAAAACTGGCAACTGGTATAGGTGTTCATGGTGGCTTCGGAAATATACCGCCGGTTACCCGACTGGCCTTTTTGCAGATACATTTGCATTAACTTAGCTAAATCGTTGGCGTTGCCAAATAAGCCCGCATGCCCCGATACACCGCCCAGCATAGCCGCGCCTTCGTCGTGCACGGTGCCGTGCAGCAATTGTTTTCGGAACAGCGAATCGTATTCGGTAGGTACAATCTGGCTCTTAGGAAAATGTTTTTCCGGATTAAAAGTTAAAGACGTAGCTCCGAGCGGCCGGTAAAAATTTTCTTTTAAATATTCTTCAAACTTCATCCCGGTCAGCCGTTCCACAATTACGGGGTACAGAATAAAAGATAAATCAGAATACACGTAACCGGGCTTTTCGTTTAAAGGAGAGTTCCGGATTTTTTTGTACATTTTTTTATGGTAATTGCGGTGCATGTACAAATTTTGGGCAACTTTATCCGGGAAACGGGCCGATGAATCGGCTTTAAAAGTACCCCACTTAAATTTGCCGTTCTTTTTCATGGTTTCTTTCCAGAACTGAATAAAAGGCGTTAAGCGGGCCTGGTGCGTGAGAATATCTTTAAAATTTAAATTTTCTTTGTTCGAGCCTTTAAACTCCGGCAAGTAATCGCCTACTTTTTTGTTAAAATCAAATTTACCTTCGTCCTGCAGTTTCATTAAAGCCGCCAAAGAAGTAGATATTTTAGTCAGCGAAGCCAGGTCGTACAGGTCGGTGTTGGTTACCGGGGTTTTGTTGTCGTAGGTGTGATAGCCAAAAGCTTTCTGGTAAATAACGTTGCCGCCTTTAGCTACCAGCACCTGGGCGCCCGGAATAGCTTTGGCCTGAATGGCCACATTTACCAGCGAATCGATGCGGCTGAATATGCTGGAACTTAAACCTACGTCTTCCGGCGACGAGTATTTAAAGCGCAGCCCACCGTGCGTGGGCAAACCATAAGTAGCTTTGTAAGTACGGGTAACGGTTACGGGCAATTTGCCGCTGGCGCTGGCTCCTCCAAAAATTACTTCGGCGGCTACTTCCTGGGCATTCACCGACTCCTGGTAGCTCATTATCACCGCGTTTAGTTTTTCTAAATCCTGAAATTTAGCCAGGGAATACGCATTGCCAAACACACTTAAAATTGTTTTTTTGCCCTTAGCCAATTCTTTTATAAATACAATGGTTTCCGGAGATACCCCGTAATTATTGGCTGGCCGCACACCTAAGTCGTGGGCGCCCGCAATGATTAAATCATAGCCTTGCAGCTTATTTTTTAAATTTTGTAAATAATCGATGCTGGCATTGGCGGGTAAATAAAACTTTTGCACCGGGGCATAACGCGCCAACATGCGCTGAAAAGCAGTTTCAGTATCAACGCCAATGGCTAAGGCAGCAATTTTTAAAGTATCCAGGCTCCGGATAGGCAAAGTATTATTCACATTGCGCACCACCGTAACCGATAGCTCCGATAACTTGCGGTTAATGTACTCGGCATTACCGTTATTTAAATCCTGGTACAGGTTTTTTAAATTTACGGGTTGGTAGTGGTTTAAACCGGCCCAGTATTTAGCCGCCAGAATTTTCCGGACCCGGGCATCAATATCGGATTGCGAAATTTGCTTCTGTACAATAGCTTCTTTTACCAACTTAATGGCTAACCCAATATTCTCGGAAAACTCAATAACATCGTTGCCGGCCAATACAGCTCGTAAATCAGCTTGCCCGTCCGGGAAAAACTTCGTTACGCCCTTCATGTTCATAGCGTCGGTAAAAACCAAACCTTTAAAATTTAACTCTTCCTTTAATAAACCGGTTACAATAGGTTTCGATAAGGTAGATGGCAGATTACTGGTAGTATCCAGGGCCGGAATATTTAGGTGAGCCACCATTACCGAGCCTAAACCTTCTTTCATCAGCTCCCGGAACGGGTACAATTCCAAGGAATCTAAGCGGCGGCGGTTGTAGTAAATCTGTGGTAGAGCTAAGTGCGAATCTACGTCGGTATCGCCGTGGCCTGGGAAATGCTTGGCGCAAGCCATAATTCCGTGGTCCTGCATGCCTTTCATGTAGGCAATGCCTTTGCGAGTTACGTTTTTCTTGTTCTCGCCAAACGACCGGAAGTTAATTACCGGGTTGTCGGCGTTGTTATTTACGTCTATTACAGGGGCAAAATTTACGTGCATTCCCAAGCGTTTAAATTGAGTAGCCACTTCTTTCCCCATTTCGTAGATGAGCTTTTCATCTTCCAGGCCCCCACTGCTCATTTGGTACGGGAACCGGGTGGTACTATCCAGGCGCATGCCAATGCCGTATTCCGCGTCCATGGCAATAAGCAAAGGCACTTTAGCTAAGCTCTGGTAACGATTAGTGAGTTTAGCCTGGCGCACCGGTCCACCCTGAAAAAAGATTAATCCGCCTACTTTATACTGCGAAATAACATTAGCGATAGAATCTTCGAAAGCCCGGCTCCGGTTCGAGTAAGCCGCAATCATGAACATCTGGGCTATGCGTTCGTCTGGGCTTAGAGTGGCAAACACCGAATCGACCCAACGCTGATTGGTTTGCAAAAAGGCAGGGGGCACCACTATTTCGGGTTTAACCGGCGCAGGAATTTTACTTTTTTTAGCTTTTTGCGCGAAGGCAGTAAACGTAGCAAACAGAATAAAAACCAGGGTGATTTTACAAACTTTCAAGTTGGGTACCAATTAAGTCTACTTACAGGATTTTTAAAAAAATAAGCTAGGCGGTTATCATGCACCGCCCGAAACCTTTATTCCAAAAGTAATAGATAAAAATGGTACCTGAAATCGCAAATTTAAAATGAGCCGAAGTAAGAACCAGATTTTTTAAAAATAGATAGTAAAAACAAAACCAGCGAACCGGATTTTTAAAATTTTCAAAAGTTGAAATGCGCATCCTGAAATTAACCGCCGGTTTTTTAAAAATTTAAATTTTTACTTTTTTACATTGAGCCGGATACCAGCAGTAAACAAGCTATAATTTGCCAGGAACCAGCTTTACTATTTTAGTATAATTTATTGGTTGGATGCCTTGCCCGGGCAAATGCATGGCCGGCAACTTCCGTTTATATCTTAGCGTTTTGATAAATAAAATTAAATATTTTTACTTTATAAGGATAATTAATAAGATTACCGTAACTTTGCGCTGCAAATAGGAACCCTAACCGTATTTGCAATGCTTACCTACCAATCCAAAGTACTTTTTGAAGCCCTCACCTACGACGATGTGCTTCTGCTCCCTGATTATTCAGAAGTTTTACCTAAAAATTGCAATACTACTACGCCATTAACCCGCAACATCCGGTTAAACATACCGTTTGTATCGGCCGCTATGGACACCGTAACCGAAGCCGATTTAGCAATTGCCATGGCTCAGGAAGGTGGTATCGGTATTATTCACAAGAATATGACGATAAAGCAACAAGCCGAGCAGGTGCGCAAAGTAAAGCGTTCGGAAAGCGGCATGATCATGGACCCCGTTACCCTGGACGATAACTCTACCCTGGCTGACGCGTTCCGGATTATGAAAGAATATAAAATTGGCGGTATTCCGGTAACGAACAGCGAAGGCAAACTAACCGGCATTATTACCAACCGCGATCTGCGCTTCCAGAAAGATACCACGCTAAAAGTATCGGAAGTAATGACCAAAGAAAATTTAATTACCGCCGAAAAAGGAATAGACTTAGCTAAAGCCGAAGATATACTGCAACAATACCGCATCGAAAAATTACCGGTAATTGATGGCAACGGCAAATTAATTGGTTTAATTACCTACAAAGATATCCTGAAAAAGAAAAACCGGCCCAACGCCTGCAAAGACGAATTTGGCCGCTTACGGGTAGGCGCCGCCGTAGGGGTAACCCCCGACGTACTTACCCGCGTAGCCGCTTTAGCCGAAGCCGGCGTGGATGTTATTAGCGTAGATACCGCCCATGGCCACTCTAAAGGCGTACTGGATGCCGTACGCGAAATTAAACAACACTTCCCGAACCTGGATTTAATTGCCGGTAACGTAGCCACCGCCGAAGGTGCCAAAGCCTTAGCCGATGCTGGTGCCGACGCCGTAAAAGTGGGCGTAGGCCCAGGCAGTATTTGCACCACCCGGATTATTGCGGGAATTGGAGTACCGCAACTTTCGGCCGTTATGGAAGCGGTGCGCGGTTTGGAAGGCACCGATGTACCCGTAATTGCCGATGGGGGTATTAAATTTTCCGGCGATGTAGTAAAAGCTATTGCGGGCGGAGCCAGTACCGTAATGATTGGTTCTTTACTGGCCGGCACCGACGAAGCTCCCGGCGAAATGGTGATTTACGAAGGCCGTAAATTTAAAACTTACCGCGGCATGGGCTCTATTGAAGCCATGGAAGAAGGGTCTAAAGACCGGTATTTCCAAGATGCCGAAGACGATATTAAAAAACTGGTACCAGAAGGTATTGTGGGCCGGGTACCTTTTAAAGGCCTGGTAGCCGAGGTTATTTACCAAATGGTGGGTGGTTTACGGGCCGGTATGGGTTACTGCGGTGCCCCGGATATCGAACGTTTAAAAGAAGCCCGGATGGTAAAAATATCAGCGGCCGGTTTACGCGAAAGCCACCCGCACGACGTACAAATTACGAAAGAAGCCCCTAACTATACCCGGTAAGCCACTCCGGGTTTTATTTAATTTTATCAGTTTGCCCGATTTAAGATAAATTTTAAATTTCTTTGTTCATGCTGCGCCAAAGCAGTCCGGATTTTAAAAAAACTCTTCACATCCGGACCGCTTTGGCGCTTTATTTTTAACTTCTGCCTAACTTAATTCATTAGTATAGCCAGCTTTTTTTTGCTAAGAATTCCAGAAGTTTGAAACTTGTTTTAGTAAAACTTATATTTGGGCCATTAGTCTAACTTTTAACACGGGTTGGGCCATACTCAGCAACTTACCATATGCCCTATAACATAAATTACAAAAGGTTATACACTTTTGCCGCAACGGTAAGCTGGATTTTGTTAGTTGGTAATTCTTTGCTTGTTAATCAAGAATCTTACCCCGGTACTTTTCAAGAAAATTCCGATTTTTTAGGCCGCCTGTTTAAAGTAAGTTTTATTGCCTTGGTATTTCTTACCCAAAGAGCCTCCGTAGAAGCTTACAAAGGCACCGACTTTATTGGCTATCTGTGGAAATTGTTTATCAGAGCGGGCAGTACCGCCTATATCTGCGGGCTTTTTTTTCTGGGAATCACAAACTTTGATTTCTTCACCAACCCTAAATTCCGCCTGCTCGAAATCCTTTATTTTATCAGTTTCGCCTTTATTACTTATTTCCTGGGTAAAGCTTTTTACATCTGGCGCAATATGATTTTGTTTCAGAAAACCCGGGCCCTGCAATACGAATGGGATTGGTTTGAGCTGCTGATTTACTCTTCTTTATTGGGGAGTTTGCTGCCGTTGGAGTTACTCAAGCATGTGCCATTAATTAGCTTAATGGTTTTGTACATGCTTTTTTTAAGTATTCATTTACGTTGGGTTGCTTATTTAACGGCCACCAAAAAATGGCGGTCTATTTTTCTGCTCATCGGTATTTTAGTTAGTTTATTTATTTTTTACGAGTATTTCGACTACATGCTGGAAAAGCACCAGCTAATTAGCGACTTTTACTACGATCCTTTTCTGGTGCTAACCTCGCTTTTTGTGGGTATTTACACCTTGGTTTCGTTGTTAGTGGCTATTTTTAACTTGCCCACTTCGTCGGTGTTCGAGCAAAAACGCGAAGACCTGCTCAACTTCCAGCGTCTGAGTCAATCGATTCAGCAAGGCGAAGATGAGCAGCAGGTATATAACCTGATGTTTAACAGCGCCATGAACGCCTCGGGAGCCGTAGCCGGTTGGCTGGAAATTATCGACGACGCGGGGCAAACCGCCATCATCGAGGCAGAAAATGTAGATGAAACCATCGTACAACAAATCCGGCAGGTGCTGGAAAAATACCAGGTTACCACCGTGGAGTACGTAAACAACAACCTGGATCACAACGCCGGTTTTAAAGCCCTCGACTTACCCTTTCGGTCGTTAAACGTAGTACCTTTAAAATCGCAGAAACGTACCTACGGCACCTTGTATTTGCTCAAAGACATTGAGCAAGGTTTCGACCGGGAGAGCATCAATGTTATCCGTACATTTACCAGCCAAACTATTTTAACCATCGAAAACCTGCGGTTAATGGCGGCATCGCTCCAGAACGAGCGGTATAAAGAAGAGCTTAAAATTGCTTCTTCGGTGCAGGAAAGCTTAATTCCTAAAACGTTTCCGAGCGATAGCTGGTTTGAGATTAGCTGCTTTAGCCAGGCCGCTAAAGAAGTAGGCGGCGACTTTTATGATTTCCTGCAACTAAACGAAGACCGCATTGCCATAATTATCGGCGATGTTTCGGGGAAAGGAATTTCGGCCGCTTTTCACATGGCCCAGATGAAAGGCATTTTTCATGGCTTGATGCAAGACGATTTGCAGCCCGTAGAGTTTATGGTAAAAGCCAATAATGCTTTAACCCATTGCCTGGAACGCACCTCGTTTATTACCGCTGCATTATACATTATCGATTATAAGTTAAAAGGCTTTTTCTTTGCACGCGCCGGTCATTGCCATACCCTGTACTATAACTCCATGACCGAGGAAACATTCTACTTTAATACCGAAGGTTTGGGCTTAGGCATTATCCGCGATAAGTCGTATGGCAAGCGCATTCATAACATGCACTATGATTATAATCCGGGCGATGTAATGATTATTTATACTGATGGCATTGTAGAAGCGCGTAGTGCCAACCAAGACGAATACGGCGAAGAACGCTTGCGGGACATGCTTAGCCGGCACTACCATCTGGAAGCAGATGACATTAAAGCGGCCATTATAAACGATTTAAACCAATTTAGCGGCGAACTGATCCACGACGACCAAACGCTAATCGTGATAAAATTCAGAAATGATCAACCAATTTTAGCCTTGTGACGTAATAAATGGCAATGAAAATAACACACGAAATCAAAGACCAAGCTATCACCATCCGCCTGAATGGTGAACTGGATGCCAGCTCCTCTGTCCTGCTGGATGAAGAATTGTCTAAACCAGAAATTATGTTATTTAAAAAAATTCTGGTTGATTGCGATCGGCTTAACTATATCTCATCCGCAGGTTTAGGTGTATTTATTTCACACCTTCAACGTTTTGAAGACGCCCAGATCAAATTAATCTTTTTTAACATGCAGGATAAAGTTAAAAACGTTTTTGAAATTTTAGGTCTGGACTTGCTCATGACGATAGTCTCTTCCTACGACGAAGCTATGACGATTGCTAATGAATAACTCCATTCGGATTAGCTGCGACTTAACTAATTTAGCCGAAGTAAGAGATTTCGTCCGGGAATTTCTAAAACCTTATGCCCTTACCGAAAGTGAGGTTAACCTGATTGTGTTAGCGGTGGATGAATTAAGTGCCAACTTAATTATTCACGCTAACCAGAAGGATAACAGCAAGTACGTAAAACTAACCACTAGCAAAAAGAAAGATAGTTTTATATTTGAGCTCTCCGATCAGGGCGCTTTTTTTGACGGCAATAAATTAGGGGACCCCGATATTGATGAAATTATCCGGCGTCGGGGAAAAGGGGGAATTGGGTTAGCCATGGTAAAACGCATTGTGGATAAACTGGAATATACCACCAAGGGTAACGGCACCAATGTTTGCCGGATTCAAATTACAGTTTAAGCCACAGCTCTACCCTCCTGCCGTATTTTATTGTACTGGTTTTGGTACCACCACGCCAACAGGCAGTAATTTGCTATTGTTTTTAGGGCAATTAAAAAATCAGCTACCCTATAAAGTAGCAGCAATTTGGCTACCCATTGTAGTTCGTTTACCTTATCTGGAGACGATTCTTAATTAATGTATTTGTTCTTGGCTAACGTAGCTGGAAATCTAAATTTTAAAAAATTTTATTTTTGAATTTACGCTTCTGGTAATAACCAATCCGGTTAATACTAATTTTCTGTATTCTTTATACCAAAATTTAATGCGGCCTCGTTTTTGCTAAAAAACCAGGAAATTAGAAAAATGCATTTAAATCTGGATGCAAAATTTTGTAAATTGCCTGACGAAAACGCTACTATTTTAGCATCGTTGCCCTAGCCGTTTGTTTAAAACTTTATGCACAAAAGCCATTTTCTTATTGGTAGTACTATTTTATTACTTACCGGATGCAACGCTTCCAAAACCCCGGAAAAAAAAGAACCCGTACTTTTTACCGTAGCCGGTAAGCCCGTTACTACTTCTGAATTTAACTACGTTTACAATAAAAACAACAGCCAGCAAGATAACGCCGCAAAAGGCAGTGTACAAGAATACCTGGAATTGTATACTAATTTTAAACTTAAAGTTACCGAGGCAGAAAAACGCGGTTTAGATACCACTACCGCTTTCCGGAAAGAACTGGAAGGCTATAAAGAACAGCTTGCCCAGCCTTATCTTACCGAAAAGAATGTAACAGACCAATTGGTAAAAGAAGCTTACGAGCGCCTGAAACAAGAGGTAAATGCCTCTCATATTCTGGTAAACGTAGAGCCTGATGCGGAACCCAAAGATACTCTGGCCGCTTACAACAAAATAATGGATTTACGGCGCCGGGTACAAGCCGGCGAAGATTTTAATGCCTTGGCCCGGGCCGAGTCAGATGATCCATCGGCAAAAGAAAACAGCGGTAATTTAGGATATTTCACGGCGCTTCAGATGCTTTATCCTTTTGAAAAAGCCGCCTACAGTACTCCTGTCGGTCAGCTTTCGAATCCGGTCCGGACCCGTTTTGGTTTCCATCTCATTCGCGTTAATAATGTGCGGCCAGCGCAAGGCGAAATTAAAGTGGCTCATATCATGGTACGCGCCACACCCGGCATTCCAAAAGCAGATTCGGTGGTAGCCAAGAAAAAGATTGATGCCATCTACAGCCGGCTTACCCGTAAAGAAAACTGGGATAAACTTACAGCGCAATTCTCAGAAGATGCCAGTTCGTCTACCAAAGGCGGGGAGTTACCTTGGTTTGGTACCGGGCGTATGCTACCTTCTTTTGAAGAAGCAGCCTTTAAATTAACTACCATAGGAGAAATTTCGCAACCGGTACAAACGCCCTATGGCTGGCACATTATTAAATTAATTGAACGTCGCGGCCTACCGGCCTACGAAGAAATGGAGCCTTATTTACGGAGTAAAGTAGCCAAAGACTCTCGCTCTGAATTAAATAAATCAGCTTTTCTTAAAAGAATTAAACAGGAAAATAACTTTCAGGAGACAAAAACAGCCAAAGATTTTGCTTTAAGCAAAGCAAACGATGCCCTAAAAGAAGGAAACTGGCAATACACCGGCACCGAAAAAGAAGTAAACCAAACGTTATTTACCCTGCAGGGCCGGGCATTTACCGTGAAAGACTTTTTTAATTACGTGCAAACCAACCAGAAAGGCACTACCAATGCTACCTCGCCGGCTCATATTATGAACGTGTTGTATGATAATTTTGTGAGCAACAGCCTTTTGAGCTTTGAGCGGGAGCACTTGGAATCAAAGTATGTGGATTATCGCATGCTAGTGAACGAATACCGCGATGGCATTTTACTTTTTCAATTAATGGACGAAAAAGTATGGTCGAAAGCCATTCAAGATACGGTTGGTCTGCAAGCATTTTTTGAAAAGAACAAGGAAAATTACAAATGGGATACCCGCGCCGACGCTATTATTATTAGTGCGGCTAATAAAGAAATTTTAGCCCAGGCGCAGCAAATGCTTACAGCCGGCAAGTTCGAGTTAAAGAAAATGCGTCCGGAACCTATTTTGTTTCCAGCGGGTAAAGATGCCATTACGCCGGCTATTGCCAATCAGTTAAACGAAATTTTTGACCGTTTATCCAACGATCCGGCCCTTACGCTGCAGCTAACCGGTAATGCCGATGTTAAAGAAAGCACCGGTAAAATTCCCGGACTGGCTAACAAAAGGGCCGAAAATGTGGCCGCCTTTCTTACCAACAAAGGAATTGCAGCTAATCGCCTGACACTAACCGCCAACAAACCAAAACCCGCCACGGCCGCGAACCGGAATGTTACGTTCGCCTTATTTACCAGCGACCTGAAAGGAATTGAAGAAGCCCTTAATACAACTAACCCGCTGGCAGTACAAGTGCACAGCAAACGTTTTCAAAAAGGCGAGAACAAATTACTCGATGAAGTTACCTGGCATGAAGGTACTTATAACTTAGAGAAAGACGGCCGGGCTGTTTTTATAAAAATAAATCAGGTTTTGCCTCCTGGTTATAAAACCTTAAACGAAGTACGCGGCCTGGCCACCTCCGATTACCAAACCTACCTGGAGAAAGAATGGCTGAAAGAGTTGCGACAAAAGTATCCGGTGCAGGTAAATGAAGCTGAAGTACAGAAACTTACTCAGAAATAAATTTAACTTTATCTATAGCAGTTAAGAGCACGCCGGGTTGGTCGTGCTTTTATTTTGTGCAATTAAACTGTACCTTTGTAGTAAGCAATTTACAAGATAAAATTTATTTATAACTTGTACGTTAGCGTTTTGCAGGCAACCCTTGCATAAGATTTAACATCTTTTAATTCATGAAATATTTTTTAAAAAATTGCTTTTTAGCTAAACTGTTACCGGTTTTAAGTTTATGTCTGGTTTTAGCTATTACCACGCAGGCCCAGCAACGTACCTTTAAACCCGTTGATGGAATAATTATAAAAGTAGATAATCAAATTATTTTACGCTCTGAACTGGAAACCACCCTGGCCCAGGTAGCCAGCGAAGGGCAACCTGTAACTCCCGAGTTGCGTTGTAACGTATTACGTTCGTTGTTGATGAACAGCTTAATGCTGGCCCGCGCCGAAATAGACTCGGTAGTAGTAGAAGACGCCCAGGTTAACAGCGAACTCGACCGGCGTATGGCTTATTTTGTGCAACAAATCGGCAGCGAAGAAAAGCTGGAAGAATATTATAATAAAAGCCTGCGCCAACTAAAAGACGACTTGCGCAGCCAGGTTAAAAATCAATTGGTTTTACAAAAGATGCAGGCTGAGCTAACCGAAAAAGTTACTATTACACCCAACGAGGTTAAAAAATATTTTAATCAAATTCCGAAAGACAGCTTACCTTATTTTTCTACGGAAGTAGAAATTGGGCAAATTGTAAAACTGGCGCAAATAGATAAAAAAGAAAAGGACAAAGCACGGGCCAGATTGGAAGAAATAAAAAAACGGATTCAAAACGGCGAAGACTTTGCTGCCTTAGCGCGGGAATTTTCCGAAGATCCTGTTTCGGCTAAAGATGGCGGAAACTTAGGATTTTTTAAGAAAAAAGAATTAGTACCGGAATACGAAGCAGCAGCCCTTAAGTTAGAGCCCGGTCAATTATCAGAAGTTATAGAATCGCAGTTTGGTTTTCACTTAATTCAATTGATTGAACGCCGGGGCGAGCAATATAACACGCGTCATATTCTTTTAAAGCCAGCATCTACCGATCTGGATATGGAACAAACCGCACAGGAACTCGATAAAATCCGGAACCGTATAGTAGCTGATAGTATTACTTTTGCTAAAGCGGCCAAAGATTTATCTGATGATGCGGCTACCAAAGATAATGGCGGTTTATTAGCTAACCCGCAGGATGGCAGCACCTATATTCCGTTAGATAAAGTAGATCCGGGAATTTTCTTTACTATTGATACCATGAAGGTAGGCAGCATTACCAAACCATTGCCTTACCGGACCGAAGATGGAAAACAAGCCATGCGGATTTTATACCTGAAGTCAAACATGCCGCCGCACCAGGCCAACTTAAAAGACGATTATCAGAAAATATCAGCCGCTGCTTTAAACGAAAAACGCCAAAAAGCAATGAATACTTGGTTTAACAAAAACAAAAGTACCGTATTTATCGATATAGATCCGGAGTTTGATGCCTGTAATATTCTGCAATCGATAAACAACTGACGTTCTTCATGAAGCAATTCTCTTCCGATAAAGAAGCCGCCGACGCGTTGGCCCAAGCTTACAAGAATTTAACCAGCGAAATTTCAAAAGTAATTATTGGTCAGGATGAGGTAGTCCGTTTGGTATTAACCGCGGTATTTAGCCAAGGGCATTGTTTGCTCGTTGGGGTACCGGGTTTAGCCAAAACCCTGCTGATTCAAACGATTGCTTCATCCCTGGATTTATCGTTTAACCGCATCCAGTTTACCCCCGACTTAATGCCGTCGGATATTGTGGGTTCCGAAACCATGGACCAGAGCCGGAACTTTCAGTTTGTAAAAGGCCCTATTTTCGCCAACATTATTCTGGCCGACGAGATTAACCGGACACCACCCAAAACCCAGGCGGCCTTACTGGAGTCGATGCAAGAATATTCGGTAACTGTAGCGGGGCAAAAGTATGAGCTTAACCGGCCGTTTTTCGTATTAGCCACCCAAAACCCCATTGAGCAAGAAGGTACTTATCCTTTACCGGAAGCGCAGCTCGATCGATTTATGTTTAACATTTTGCTGGACTATCCGAGTTTTGCTTCGGAGCTGCAGATCGTAAAAAATACCACTTCCGATGCGAGTTACCGTTTACCTACGGTTTTGCACGCCGACGAAATTACCGCCTTTCAGCACCTGGTGCGCCGGGTACCGGTAGTAGATAATGTAATAGAATACGCGGTAAAACTGGTGCACAAAACCCGGCCTAATACGGCCATGGGCGCTGCGCAGGCTTCGCAGTATTTAGAATGGGGCGCTGGGCCGCGGGCTTCGCAGCATTTAATTGTGGGAGCCAAATGCAATGCCTTGCTTAATGGCAAATATTCGCCGGATATTGAAGATGTACAAGCCGTAGCTTTACCGATTTTGCGTCACCGCATTGTTCGAAACTTTAAAGCCGAAGCCGAAGGAATAACTGTAGAAAAAATAATTCAGGATTTGTTATAACCTGAACAAAAATTTTAAATTTTTAAAAAGCCTGGTCTGTAGCCGGGCTTTTTAGTTTACTTGATACGTGGTTAAGCATCTTAAAATTCAAACTATTATTTCGGTTAACACAAATAACCCGATTAACGCTTTACTGGCTTGTTTGCAACTCTACAGGAACTAAATCCTGCCCTAACTACTACTTTCCTTATTTTTCATCGTTTAGAAAGAATAAAGAAATAACACAATCAGAATTGGTGATTAAGAAATTGGCAATCTTGCTTTTTACACTAAAAAAGATAGAAATAAAAAAAGATTACTTCGGCCTTAATTCTTAATTTTACTTTCCTGATTATAAATTAGTCAAGAACTCAGCAATAACATTATGGAAGCTCCTGCTCTTTTTGCCCGTTTTGAAGAAAATTTAAATTCAATTATTTCCATACTGGAATCTAACCAGGTAGATATCAGCCGTACGCCTTTCGAGACGGTTATTCCCTTAGAAGTAACTCGCCTCTGCGAAATACTAAATACGGCCGGCGAATATTTTTCCGTAAACGGCGACGGGGTACAAACCTTATTTAACTTTCGGCAGCAATACATGCAACATAACCAAAGTGCCGCCGAGGCGATGGCTAAAATTTTAAATGATAAACGCTCGTACATGAAAACTCCCGAAGGCACCATTTTAACAAAAGAACTTTTGATTCGCCGGTTGGAGTATTTTAACGAAATGGCCCGAACCCTTACTATCATGATTACGCAGCAGCAATTGGGAAGTCCTTTGCAGTACAATTATCCGCTGCTTCAGAAATAAAATTATTTTTTAAAATTTTACCAGCCTGGCTTTTCTAGAGCAAGGCTTTTTTATTACTAGCTACGGCTATCAGGATCGGCTTTGTATCGTAAGTAAAACGGAGAACCCACCTGCAAAACTTACGTGAAGTATAAGTAATAATGAATGCTAACATTCCAACCAAATTACAAACGGCAAGGCTGCTTCTGCGCCAGTATCAGGTAACCGATGCGCCAGACTTTTTACAACTTATTCAAAAAAATCAATTGCGTTTATCCCCTGCTTTTCCCGGTAGAGTAGCCATGACGCAAAATTTAGCAACCGCGAAACACTTTATCCGACAAATGCGCACCGACTGGCAACTAAAAAGAGTGTATGAACTAGGTATTTGGCTTTCGGAAGCAAAAAAATACATTGGCGATATTACCTTAAAAAACATTGAAAAACGAGTACCCAAAGGTGAAATCGGGTATTATCTGGATGCCGCTGCCGAAGGACAAGGCTTAGCTTATGAAGCGTTAAGTGCCGTAGTCAGGTTTGGCTTCGATCAGCTCGGATTAAATAAACTGTTTATAAAAATGCCCGTTCAAAATCAGCGAAGTTATCGTTTAGCGGAGCGGTGCGGTTTTACCCGCGAAGGGTTACTGCGCCAAGATTTTCGTTCGGATGATAAAACCGGTTTGGTAGATGTATTCTACTATGGCCTGACGCGGGTAGATTATCAAAAACTATGTGGTCCCATTCATGTACCAGAACAATAACCGTAAACAAGCTTTAAAATTATTGTTACGGATTGCGTAAAAAACAAAAAGCCTGCAGTAAATACCGCAGGCTTTTTGTTTTTTTAAATTTTTAAAATTTAAGCGCCAATAGCTACCCGCTTAAATTCACTTACGATTAAACCTTTGCTGGTTTTATCTAAAAGTTGCGCAATTGTTAAAGAAGCATCTTTTACAAACTCTTGGTTTAACAAAGTGCTGTCTTTGTAGAATTTGTTCAGTTTACCTTGAGCAATTTTTTCCAGCATCGCTTCGGGCTTACCTTCGGCACGGGCTTGTTCTTTACCAATTTCAATTTCGCGGGCTACGGTAGCAGCATCAACGCCATCTTTATCTAAAGCAATAGGTTTCATAGCGGCAATTTGCATGGCCACATCTTTACCTACTTCGCTTACATCGGTACCGTTAGTATTTTTTAAGCCAACCAATACGCCCAATTTACCATTAGAGTGATTATAGGCTACTACTTTATCAGCAGTAACGGTTTCGTAAGTAACTACATCTAATTTTTCACCAATTTTACCCATTAAATCGGTAATATGATCTTGTAACGAACGGCCATCAGCTTGTGGAGTAGCTAATAATTCTTCTTTAGAAGCAGCATTGGTAGAAACCGCCGCTTCCAAAATAGATTTAGCTAAGCTCTGGAAATCTGCCACTTTAGATACCGGCTCGGTTTCGCAAGCTAATGCAATTACTTTACCAGTGGTGCCATCGGCACTTACTTGAGTTAAAACAACGCCTTCGGAGGTAACATTGTCGGCACGTTTGCTGGCAATCTTCTGGCCGGCTTTGCGTAGAATATCTTTAGCCGCTTCAAAATCGCCGTTAGCTTCGGTAAGTGCTTTTTTGCAATCCATCATACCGGCGCCGGTTTCCTGGCGAAGTCTGTTAACATCTTGTGCTGTAATAGCCATCTTATTTAGTTATGAGTTAAGAGTTGTAAGTTAAAAGTTAGTTATTGGTGTGCAATAGATATAAAATCTACTGTCCATTATCTAACATCTAAGTAATATTTTAAAAAAAACTGAACATCAGAATTTTAAATCTAATGTTCAGTTATGGTAAGGCATTTTAAAAGCCAGAATTACTCAGCAGCAATTTTTTCAGCTACTCCTTCTTCTTCCGAACGTTTTCTTTCGGTTTCTTCTTTATCTACTTTTCTTTCGGATAAACCTTCTTCAATAGCTTTGCCAATAACGCTAACAATTAAAGAAATAGATTTAGAAGCATCGTCGTTAGCTGGGATTGGGAAATCAACTAATTCCGGGTTGGAGTTGGTATCCACAATAGCAAATACCGGTAAATTTAATTTTTGCGCTTCTTTAATGGCAATATGCTCGCGTTTTACGTCCACTACAAACAAAGCAGCCGGTAAACGAGAAAGGTCAGCAATACCACCTAATACCCGTCCTAATTTTTCGCGCTCGCGCGATACCATTAAACGCTCGCGTTTTGCTAAGTTAGCGTAAGAAACATTGTCTTTAATCATTTTATCAATGGTAGACATTTTCTTTAGCGACTTGCGCACAGTAGCAAAGTTTGTTAACATACCACCTAACCAACGGTCGGTTACGTAAGGCATTTTCAGGCGTTTTGCTTCGTCCGAAACAATATCCTGGGCCTGCTTTTTGGTAGCCACAAACATAATTTTACGGCCAGATTTGGCAATCTGCCGGATTGCAGCCGCAGCTTCGTCAAGCGCCGCTACGGTTTTATTTAAGTCAATAATATGGATGCCGTTCTTTTCCATGAAAATATACGGCGCCATTTTTGGATCCCATTTCCGGGTAAGGTGTCCAAAGTGTACACCAGCATCCAATAAATCTTTATAATTAACACTTGCCATTTTGATACATCTTTAGGATTAACGTTTAGAGAACTGGAACGAACGTCTCGCTTTTCTTTTACCAAATTTCTTGCGTTCCACCATCCGTGGGTCGCGGGTAAGAAAACCTTCTTTCTTCAGCCCTGGACGGTTATCTGCTGTTTCAGCCACTAAAGCTTTAGCAATAGCTAAACGAATTGCTTCGGCCTGGCCACTTACACCACCGCCTTTTACATTAGCTTTGACGTCGTACTTACCAACCTGATTCAAAGTTTGAAAAGGCTGGTTCACAATTGTCTGCAGTACTTCACTTGGAAAGTATGCTTTGATATCTCTATCGTTAATAGTGATATTCCCTTGCCCGGCCGTGATATAAACACGTGCCACCGAGGTTTTTCTTCTACCAGATGTATTGAGAACTTCCATTAATTAGTATATAGTTAAGAAATTTTTACTTGTTTTGGCTGTTGTGCTTCGTGCGGATGCTCCGCTCCGTCGTAAACAAACAGGTTACGGAATTGCTCCCGGCCTAAGCGGGTGCGCGGCAGCATACCACGTACAGCTCTTTCTACTACTTTAGAAGGAGATTTCGCTTTTAACTCACGAACGGTAGTTTGTTTTTGACCACCTGGGTAGCCAGAGTGCGTTACATACACTTTGTTGTTTAACTTTTTACCGGTTACCCGCAGTTTCTCGGCGTTGATAACAATTACGTTATCGCCGCAGTCGGCATTAGGAGTAAACGAAGGCTTATTTTTGCCTCTTAAAATATTAGCAATCTGGCTGCATACGCGGCCCAGGGTGGCGTCTCCGGCGTCTATCACTACCCAACCTTTATTAGCGGTCGCCTTATTAACTGATAGCGTCTTATAACTTAAATGATCCATTTTTGTGCTTTAAAGCGATTAGTTAAATATTTGTTTTTCTTTCTGTTTCCAGAAAATGAGCACAAAGATAGATGCATTAATCGGCAATTGCAAACTAAATTATTAATCTCTGTAAGTAAAACTTCGGGCGCTATAATAATAACGTGTGTAGGTGTAGTACAACGTGTTTTTAAGCAAAATCCTGGCTACTATACAAACCCTAAACTTTACGGCGGTTTTATAAATAAATCAATTTTTAAAAATTATGTTTTTGAGCTGCATAAATAGAGCAATGGGAAGCTCCGGTAACATCTTTATAAGAAGGTCTGCAACAAAGATAAGCTCCCCGGCGAAACAAAGTCAGGATGGGCAATTCTAATTTATACAAAAAGCGAATTCTATTACGATGAAATTTCTTCCAGCAGTTCTTCTATTAACTCCGGATTAATGTAGTTAATGGCGGCATATTTTTCGTAATACATGGCTTGGATGAGCGCAGCCGGATTAGTAGCCTCAAAAGTTACGCCTTCATCGCCGGGCCGGAACATGACCTGCATGGGTACGGCGGTATCGCCATTAATAGGTGGCTGAAAATAACGATAGGGCAAAACGGTTCCGCCGTTTTGCTGAAAGAAGTTTATTTTACGGGAGTATGTTTGATTCTCAGTTAAACTCGCGCTAGGATTTGCGCTTACCTCCCAAACAAAACCTACCGACAGATAACCCCTTTCTTTTAGTTTAGCCGCACCGGTTTGATAGATATAATCAAAAAAAAGTGAACCTATTTGTTTATTGCGCGCGGCCGGTTCTATGGCTAAGTAAACCAGAAAAACGGCAGAGGGGTTAGTAAGCAAATGAACCGTAGCCATCCCGATTGTTTTTTCGCGGGTAGTTACCCGAAATGCCAGACCTACTCCTTGATCCAGGCTATCCAAAATTGCTTGCGGGGGCTCTTGTTCTTCGGTTGCAAAAGTTTTAGAGTAAAGATTCCACCAATCTGTATCTGCAGTAAGTAATTTAGAATCCTGGATACACTCAAAGCAAACGGGGCGCTCCTGCTCCCTATTAAAATTTAACGACATACATTAGTGGTTGGTAAGTAGGCTTAAAACTCGGATCGGGGACTTATATTTATTAAACTTTAAAATGCGTTGTTTCTTGTAACTACCAGCTACTTTTTAATAGACACAAACTGCACCTTAACAGTATTAGCCGATAATAGGCTTAAAAACATACATCACACAACAACCAACAGAACAGAGAAGAGAGTAAAATTTTGGCAGCAAATATAGCCTAGTAACACCAGCAAGTAAATACCTAATTTTAGGTATTTTTATTGATTTTTTAAAAATTAAGCAAAATCAAGTTTTGTACGAATGATAGATTTTTAAGGTTTACTAAAATTAAAATCTGTTTAAAAGTAAAAATTCCAGCGATAATCCTCGTGCTAAAATCTAAAATTTTAAAAAACCGGTCTTTTTTCGGCTAAATACTTCCAGTAACGAGCCGGAATATGCCGCAGGTGCAGCTTCTTATTTTTTCTTTCGGGTATGTTTACGCTATGAAAATACGTCTGCCACAAATCCTGAAAGCTGGTTTCGTACTGGTCTAACAGGTTGGTGGGCAATTGCCCGCTCTTATTGATGGGCACTTGTTCTAATTGCACGTAAACGGCCGTTAATAAGTTATAATAAATGCCGTACCGGCGTTTTATGTCGTAAATAATCCAGCGCTGGTCGGCGTACCTTTGGGTAAAATGTTTAATTATTAAAGGCAGAACGTTATAATCGGGTTCAATGGCCGCGTAAAACAAATCGTCCTGGGTTTTCTGGAACCGCACAAACGCTTCCATCCGGTGCGATTCCCGGAAAACCTGCCGGGTAATCTGGGCAATTTGGCGCACACAATCAGCGGCAAAATTTTCTTCTATATTTATCGGGCTAGCTAAAGCCAGTTTAATATAGTTAAAAATTACCATTTCCACCTCGGGCAATTCCGATAAAAAAGCTTTAAACAATTGCACTCCCGCCGTTGCCGAAACTTTGCGCAAGACGCCTTGCCAGACCCGGTCGGCCTTTTCTGTGTTAGTTACAACAGCAATAGAAGCAGCAAATAAACTGGCTTGCTGCAGGTGTTGTTCTTTTATGATTTTATCGGGCCAGCCTTTACGCTCATAAATTTCAAAAATCACGGTTAATAATCCTTCAAAGGACCCATCGTACGTGTAATGAAACATTCTTTCTATGTTTTAACCGTTGTAAAATTTTATTTTTTAAATTTTACCGATTTAGATATACTGATAAAACAAAGCATTTGCCTCGGTTAGTAGTACCGGATTTAAATTAGCCCGACGCGCATTGCGTTTTTCAGTTAAGTACTGCAGGTGCACTACTAATAAACTAAGTTTGCAATGGCACGATAAAGGAGCAACTTTAGTAGTTGTTTTCTGGCCGGAGTTTTTAGTTACGTTTTGCATAGAAGTATTTTTTTGGCTGATTAAATAGTTAAGTGCTGGAGATAGTAGGTTATGAAAATGCTAGCTGGCCGTTTGAAATAAACTTAGCTGTTGCTTAATTAAGCTATTGCGCACCGAGCCTTCGCCGAGTAAGATGCGCCGCCGTATTACGTCTTCGGTAAAAGTTTTTGCATCAGGGCTCTTACCGTTGCAGGTAATAAAGTACCGGGCCCGCTTTAGTACCACGCCAATTTTAGTTAAATGCTCGGGGGTAAGCGCGGCAAAGCGCCGGGCCATTACAATTTTCTTCGCCGATTTTACCCCAATGCCCGGCACTCGTAAAATCATTTCGTAATCGGCCGTATTTATTTCTACCGGGAAAAAGTGCATATTCCGTAAAGCCCACGATAGCTTGGGATCTATTTCTAAATCCAGGTTAGGGTAAAAATCCGACACAATCTCATTTACCTTAAACCCATAAAAGCGCATCAGCCAATCGGCCTGGTAAATGCGGTTTTCGCGCATTAAAGGTGGCACCTCAATACCGGCTAAGCGGCTATCCTGGCTTACCGGCACGTAACCCGAGTAATACACCCGTTTTAACTGAAACTTACCGTACAACCGATCAGAAAGCTGAAGAATTTGCTTATCGCTTTCGGCCGAAGCACCTACAATTAATTGCGTGCTTTGACCGGCCGGGGCAAAAGCCGGCGCGTTTTTAAAAATTTTAATTTCTTCTTTACTGGCCATTAACTCCTGACTAATAGCCGACATGGGTTTAATAACCTGGGCGTAGTTTTTTTCGGGAGCTAGTTTTTGTAAGCTAAGTTCGGTTGGTAATTCAATGTTCACGCTTAAGCGGTCGGCGTATAAACCCGCCTCCCGGATTAAATCATCGTTAGCCCCCGGAATGGTTTTTAAGTGAATGTAGCCGTTAAACTTATGCTCCTGGCGCAATTTTTTCGCAATCCGGATTAAACGCTCCATGGTATAATCCGAATTTTTAAAAATTCCGGAACTTAAAAACAAACCCTCAATGTAATTGCGCCGGTAAAAATTAATGGTCAGGTTTACAACTTCGTCGATGGTAAAAGCGGCCCGCTGCACATCGTTGCTACGCCGGGTAACGCAATAAGCACAATCGAAAATACAATAGTTGGTAAGCAATATTTTAAGCAAAGAAACGCAACGGCCATCTTCGGTATACGAATGACAAATACCCATCCCCTCGGCGTTTCCCAAACCTTTATTATGGTTTTTGCGCTTTGCACCGCTCGAAGAGCAAGACACATCGTATTTGGCCGCGTCTGCTAATATTTTTAGCTTATCTTTAATTTTATCGTTCATCCCGGTGTTTATAGGGTAGCAAAATAAACTGCTTTTCCGACATAAACTAATATATTTAGTAAAAAGTTTTAATTTTTAGCAAAAACTTTCCGCTAACTATTTTTATAAGCTGCATTTCTGCCCGATGCAATATTTTAAACCTAGATAGGTTTAAATAGTAGATATCAATTATTTTGTAGTAAATTGAAAACGGCCGTATACCTGTAGCAGAGGCCCTATTATTAAGCTGTGATTTTATACCTTTATGGTATTACTTAATTTTTTTTGGAAATGGATTTTGTTACTACTGCTGGTACTTCTCTTGCTTACAGTACCAAGTTACGCTCAAAAAAACCAAGCCAACCCCGATACTTTAAAAAACACTGAAGCCGATACAACCCGTAAAAAGCTGGATTCCGATAAAATATTAGCGGATATAAAAGCTTATTCGAAACGCAAAACAATAATGGGCCGCCTGATGAAAGCCGTTTTCCGGTTCGATCGGAAGCCGGAACCCATTGGGGTAAACGCCGAAGTGCTAAACAATCAATATAAAAAGCACGGGTATAAGATTGTAAGGAATATTTATATTAAAAATTTAGATGCTTTTGGCTACTCCATTACCGATACTTTACGGGAGCCCGTTAACTTTTTAGAAAAAGCCGGCAACTCCCTGCACATTAAAACCCACCAGGGCCGCATCCGCAACAAATTACTTTTTAAACCAGGCCAACCCCTCGACCCGCTGGATTTAAGCGAATCGGAGCGTTTGTTGCGCCAGACGGATTATATTTTAGATGCCCGGGTAACGGTAAACGAAAAAACCTCTACCCGTGACAGCGTAGATATTGTGGTTATTACCAAGGATATTTTTTCGATTAGCGCGGGCGGCTCGTATAATGCCGGGAACGGTTCTGGGCGGATAGTATTGCGCGATATTAACTTTATTGGCAGTGGCCATCAGATTCGTAACACGTACCGGTTTGGGCTCGACTCGGTGCAGCAATCGTACGAGTACACGGGCAGCTACCGGGTAGAAAATATTTATAAAACTTTTATCAGTAGCGAGTTAATTTATCGCGACGAAGTGAACTACAAACAAAAAGGAGCCAGCTTGCAGCGCGACTTTTTCTCGATTAATACCAAGTACGCCGGTGCGATTGCGCTTAACTGGTACAACATTCCTACGTACGTTCGCTTATCCGACTCTACGGGCCGCCGGCAGAATATTGCATTTTCTACGCAGGATTTTTGGTTGGGCAAATCGTTCCGGTTTAAATCATATAACCTGGGTTTTGATAACCGCGCCCGGATTATTACTTCGGCCCGCATGATTGCTACCCGCTACCCCTCCCCTCCTACCGACGAGTACCAGAGTAATACTTTTTTTCTGGCCGGTGTGGGGTACACGTATCGTAAATATTATAAAGACAAATACTTATTTGGCTTTGGCCGTACTGAAGATATTCCGGCGGGTAATTTACTGGCTTTTACTTACGGTTTCGAGAACGGGAACAAATACAACCGGCGCTACATGAATATTAAAGGCGGCTTTGGCAAATACAACCGGGAATTTGGCTATTTAAACGTAACTGCCGAGTTCGATACCTACATCAGGGATAAAAAGTGGGAACAAGGCGAAATTGCGGCAGATATCCTGTATTTTACTAAACTATACCACTGGGACAACTGGCAGGTACGTCATTTTTTCTGGGGTCGCACTTCTTTTGGGCTAAATCGCAAGTACGGCGAAAACGTATTAAACGTCAATAAATTACAGGGTATCCGGGGGTTTAGCTCCGACGAACGGGGTACCCGCAAATTTGTGCTTAATTACGAAAACAACCTGTATACTCCTTTTTCTTTTATCGGTTTTAGGTTTGCCATTGTGGCTTTTGCTGATTTTGCCTGGCTTTCTACGGGCAACAGCAGCAACCCTTTTTTAACCAGACCTTTGCAGGGCTACGGCATCGGGTTCCGGTTTCATAACGAGTACACTACTTTTAACACCATCCAAATATCAGTGGGCTTTTATCCGCAGGGCCCCACTACCATTAAAACGTACCCTTCTACCCGGCCTTATTACGAATTCAACGATTTTATTTATTCCCGTCCCATTACTTCGGTTTTTGGCGATGGTATTTACCGGTAGCTGTTTTATTCTTTCCGGCGCTTTCTTTATAAATCCTGCTTCTAATTTTAATCCTTCAATTAGCTGTTAAGCGGAAATCTTAATTTTTAAGTAAATTGGTTTACAGTCATTTACAACTAAATATTAAATGTAATTTGTTGGACTGTTTGTTAAAGCTGCTTTGATAAACTACCTACCACCTCTGCTTTTTTAAAAATTTTAAAATCTGCTGTAATGTTTTTGGGCTGGTGTCGTCTTTGTTTTTGAATGGACTTACAAACGTTTAAACAGAAAGTTTTACCCACCCGGGACAAGCTTTTCCGGCTGGCCAAAACCATGCTGCGCCACCACGAAGAAGCCGAAGATGCCCTACAGGAAGTCTTTCTGAAACTTTGGTCCAATCAGCAAAAACTGGAAGCTTGCCAAAGTGTAGAAGCCTTTGCCATGACGGTAACCAAAAATTTGTGCCTGGATAAGTTAAAGGTAAAAGCGCCCAAACACCTGGCCGATGTAGCCGAACTGGAAATTGACTCGGGGGCCCAATCGCCGCACGTGAGTTATGAGTTAAGCAACAGTGCCGAGGTAATGCGCCAGTTAGTAGACCAATTGCCGGAGCAGCAAAAATTGATTCTGCACTTACGCGACGTGGAAGGATACTCTTTTGAAGAAATAGAACAAATTACGCAGTTACCCATCAATACCATCCGGGTTAATTTATCCAGAGCCCGCAAATGGGTGCGCGAACGTTATTTAAAAATTGAAAAATATGAAGTGGGATAATATAGAAGAGCTGCTGGAACGCTACTACGAAGCGGAAACTACCCTGGAGGAAGAAAATTACCTACGCCAGTACTTTACCCAAACCGAAGTACCACCCAGTTTAAAAGCAGCGCAAGCACATTTTAAGTTTATGGAAGCGCAACAGAACGAAAAACTTACCGGCTACACCCACGATGATTGGTTGTTCGCCAAAATAGAAGAACCCAAAGGCCGCGGCTTTTTCCTGAAACCCGATTCTTTTAACTGGTTGTGGCAGGTAGCCGCCAGCGTAGCCTTACTCGTTATTGGCTTTTGGTTTGGTTCGCGGCAGATAACGAACAATACTATCCAGCCCGAGGTAGCCGCTTTGCGCCAGGAAGTACAAAATTTTAAAAAAATCCTTTCGCCCAAAGCCACTGAGAGTACTACCGCTTCGGAGCGATTACTAGTAGTGCAACGAAAAATTAAAAAAGCCCCGGCCGATAAAGAAATTATTCAGATTTTAATTAATGCTATGAACTTCGACCCGAACGTGAACGTGCGATTGGCGGCTTGCGAATCTTTGTTTCAGTACCGGCAACAACCCATGGTGCGCGAAGCTTACATTCAATCCTTACAAATTCAAACCGACCCGAATGTGCAGGCCATGCTGATTGATATTCTGGTGGCCTTAAAAGAAAAACAAGCCGTGGATCAGGTTAAAAAATTAACCCAAAAGCCCAATCTGCAGCCAACTATTAAACTAAAAGCGCAGCAAGCCATTGGCATTCTGATTTAGAAAATCTAAAAATCAAAAAATTTAAAAAATTAACAGTTATGGTGGCAGCAGAAGGCCTAGTCTGCTATTCTTAATCTGTATTTCCTGCTTTAATTAAACTCATTTTTTACAGCTAATTCTTATGAAAAAGTTACTACTATATACGGCTTTTAGCGCTCTGTTTATTCCCGCTGGTCAGGCTCAGGCAACTGAAAAACAGGCAGATACCCATGAATTTAACTTTAACCTGGTACTGGATACTTCTATTACCCACGCCTACGCGGCTGTAGAAAATCCCATTCAAGAAGCAGATTACCAGGATGCCCAGCCAAGTGAGCGCCGGGAATACAAAATAAAAATCGGCAATAATGCAGGCAACCAGGTGCGGATTGTAATGGCCAGCAGCGAAGTAAAAATTATGGGCCACAACTCGGATGAAGTAATAATCGAAACCAACGATTATCAGGCTCCCCCGGCCCGGGCCAAAGGTTTAAAAGCGCTGTATAATTCCGGCGAAGATAATACCGGCATGGGCTTATCGGTAACCCGCGAAGGCAATGTTTTGCAGATTATAAAAGCCCAGAAAACCGACGGAAAATACACCATCCGGGTGCCTAAAAAAGTAGCGGTAAGTTACACCGAAGCCAACTGGAACGGCGGCGATTTTGAGCTAAACGATGTAGACGGCGAAATAGAGTTAAAACTCAACAACTCCCAAGCGCAACTCAACAACGTATCGGGCCCCATAATAGCCAACAGCACCAACGGCGGCATTCAAGTAAAATTTAAAAATGTTAACCAGCAAAAGCCTTCGTCTATTTCGGTAGTTGACGGGGAAATTGATCTTACCTTGCCTGCCAATACCAAAGCCAACTGGAAGCTGCGTTCGATTAGCGGCGAAGTTTATACCGATTTTGACATGGCTTTGCCCAAAGAAAAAACCGATTTGCAGAAAATAGCTGGCAGCAGTACCGTAGAGGGCAAAACTAACGGCGGCGGCGTAGAAATGAACATCTACACCATTAACAGTGATATTTTTATCCGCAAAAGCAAGTAAACTTCTAGCGCTCACCTTTAAATTTAAAAATCATGAAAAAGTTATTGCTTTTTATGCTGGCTAACTGGGGGGTACTGTCCATTGCTTTGGCGCAACAAGTAGTAGAAAAAACCTTACCCGTAGCCGCTAATCAAAAAATAGATTTACAATTAAAATTTGGTGATGCCATTAAAATTACCGCCTGGGATAAAAAAGAAGTATACGTAAAAGTTACTTACAACATTAATTCCGGTAAGCTGAATAATGCTTTAAAGTTAAATTTTAGTTCGGAGAGCAGTGGCCCCCAGGTAACCGTTGACCTGGATCACGAAATTTTAAAAAAAGGCAAAGCTGAGGATTGTCCGGACAACAAAAATAAAGGCAATCGCAACTCCCATAATGGCCAGCAGTATTTTACCTGTACGCAAATTGATTACGAAATTAAAGTACCCCGCGAGGGCAATCTGGTAGTAAATACCATTAACGGCAACATAGAACTAAACGGATTAACCGGCTCCGTAAACGCTAAATCTATTAGTGGGTTTGTAGACATGAACTGGCCCGGCAAAAAAGGCGCAACCGTAGCATTAAAAACCATTACCGGCGAAGTATACTCCGATTTAAACATTGCCTTTACCAACAAGCAAAAAGAAATTCCGCTGGTGGGCTATCAGTTAAAAGGCAATCTCAACGGCGGCGGCCCACAAGTAAACCTGGAAACCATTAGCAACAACGTTTACTTCCGGAAGAAAGAATAAGTGCTCTCCTATGCTGGCTAAAATTATCGAATCCACTTTTCAGCTAAACTATTTTTAGAAAGCAACTCCTACCGGAGTTGCTTTTTTATTTATCCAGAAGCATCAACTTCTTCATCAACTTCTTACTTTCAAAGCCTTACAAAGAGTAACCGTTATAACCACATTTCCTTACGCATAGCCAGCGTTAAGTCAATTCGGCTTGCGGCTTATTAAGCTTTCTGATTAAACCAATAGCTTAGCTTTAATTACATGCTTGTAACGCTTTTTTTAAATATTATCTTTTTTGAATGGTTCGGGATATAATGCGCACATCAACATCAGTTACTAATAAGTAATGGGCCAGGTTAATTCCATAGGTTAGAGGTTAAAGTTACTTATTCAAAGTATTGAAAAACAACAATTTAAATTAACAACAACCAACTACCGCGTATTTTAATCTTAATATCTCCTGAATTATTTACTTATTTTTACCTCGAAATTGGTAAGCTTTCTGTTTGTGCCTGCCTAAGTAAACCATTTAAATGAGTTATAATTTTAAAGTTATAAGCCACCTGTATATGGCTGCAGAAAATAAAAAATTTAAAAATTTCCTGGCAGTAAGTATTTTCTTTTGGTTTCTATGTCTCACTTTTTCAGCATCGGCGCATAAAATTTCTATCCGGGGTGTAGTATACGGCAAAAACACCAACACTCCCTTACCCGGGGCTACCGTACAGCTACTAAACACCCCTAAAATATCTACCACCGATAATTTTGGCGTATACATTTTCACCGACTTAGCCGATGGCGCCTATGAATTGCAGATTTCTTACCTGGGCTACGTGCAAAGCCGGACTACCGTAGAAGTAAGCAGTATAACTCCAACCAAAGTAGTTACGCACCTGGAACCCGGCAATTTACAACTATCCGAAGTAGCCGTTTCGGCAACGCAGGATAAGCCCCTGAATATTATCAGCGCGGTAGATTTACAAATGCGGCCTCTCCAGAACTCCCAGGAAATTTTGCGTTTTATACCGGGTTTAGTTATAGCGCAGCACGCGGGCGGTGGTAAAGCCGAACAGATTTTTCTGCGGGGTTTTGATATTGACCACGGCACCGATATGAACTTAACTGCTGATGGCATGCCGGTTAATATGGTGTCGCACGCGCACGGACAAGGTTATTCCGATCTGCATTTTTTAATTCCCGAAACCATTCAGGCCGTGGATTTTGGCAAAGGACCGTACCAGGCCAATAAAGGCAATTTTGCCACTGCCGGTTACGCCGACTTTCGCACCCGCACCGCTCTGGATAAAAACAGTTTAAAACTAGAAGCTGGCCGTTTTGATAATTACCGGGCCTTGGGTATGTTTAATGTACTAGGGCCAGCAGCCCGGCAGAATCATCAGAACGCTTACGTAGCCGCCGAGTATTTATTCAGCAACGGGTATTTTGATTTGCCCCAGGATTTAAATCGCTTCAACGTATTAGGCCGTTACCAAGTTATTATCAACGATAAAACCATTATCAACGCCTCACTTTCGGCTTTCCGGAGTAACTGGGGCGCTTCGGGCCAGATTCCGGAACGAGCGGTAAAACAAGGCCTTATCAGCCGGTTCGGCGCCATCGATAGCAGCGAAGGCGGCAGCACGGCGCGTTACAACGCTACCGTTTCTTTAGAAAGAATGCTGGCGCACGATGCCGTCCTTAAAAATCAATTATACCTGATAAAGTACGATTTTGATTTGTACTCTAACTTTACTTTGTTTCTGAACGATCCGGTAAACGGCGACGAAATCCGGCAACGCGAGAAACGCACCATTTACGGGTATCAGGGCAATTTAGAGAAAGAGTTTAGTTTACTGGGCAAACCGCTGCGGAGCGATATCGGGCTTGGCTTGCGTTACGACGATGTGAACGGCTCGGAGTTATCGCGCAACCGTAACCAAACTTTTTTAGCGCCAGTACAAAAAGGCAATATAAACGAAGCTAATGCTTTTGCCTACGTAAGCGAAACCTGGGAACTATCGCCGCGCTTGTCGGTAAATGCCGCTTTACGCTTCGATCAGTTTTATTTTAAATACCAGAACCTACTCCCGAACGACACGTTGGCTACGGTACTAAAAGCGAACCGCCACCGGCTTAGCCCCAAGTTAAATATTTCGTACGCCCTCTCCCCTGCCGTACAAGTTTATTTAAATACTGGTCAGGGCTTTCACTCCAACGATGCCCGGGTTTCGGTGCAGCCTAATGCCCGCGGAATTTTACCGAAAGCTACTGGCACCGATTTAGGCTTTACCTTTAAACCGTTTGATCGTTTGTTTATGAACGCGGCGTTGTGGTTCCTGGATTTAGAGCAAGAATTAGTGTACGTGGGCGACGAAGGTATTGTGGAACCATCGGGCAAAACCCGGCGCTATGGCCTGAATTTTTCGGCGCGTTACCAGCTCACCAATAATCTTTTTGCCGACGCCGACGTGAACCTGGCTAAACCCCGCGCCCGCCATACCGATGCCGGCGCTTATTACATTCCGCTTGCCCCTACTGCTACGAGCGTGGGTGGTTTTACTTACCAAACCCCGAATAAATTCCGGGGCAGTTTGCGGTACCGCTACGTAGCCGACCGCCCCGCTAACGAAGATTACAGCTTAACCGCCGACGGTTATTTTTTACTCGATGCCGTAGCTGCTTACACCGTTAAAAAACTGGAATTTAAAATTAGCGCCGAAAACCTGCTGAACCAGGAATGGAAAGAAGCCCAGTTCGAAACCGAATCGCGGCTCCGGCACGAAACCGAACCCGTAACGGAAATTAACTTTACGCCGGGTTCGCCATTTTTTATAAAAGCGGGCATCACGTATTCTTTCTAAGTTTTACAAACTATTTATTAAATTACTCAACTTACTTCGTGCGGGATTTTTAAATTCTACAGTTTAGGGTTAAGAGATTATACGTTTAAATCTAAGTAAATCTACCGGAAACGCAGAGCCTTATTTGCCAGATTAACCACCTGGTTTTGTTCAAACCCATTACTCTATGCTACTCTTTCATAATTAGCTATTATCTTTGGGGCGGGTAGTACAAGCCGGCTATTAGATATACATTTTTTCTCAACAACCGCTTGGTAAGGTAGCAAATACAGCAGAATATAAAGCAACAGTTACATTCCTGGCTTTGAGCGATATACCAAAAACTAACGCGTAACAAGATTTTGTTCCTGACACTAAGTTGTTTCTTCTTACGTAATCATCATTTAACATTTAATTAAACAGCATGGTAGCCATTGGCGATTACAACGAACTGGAAATTGCAAAAGAAGTAGATTTTGGCGTTTACCTGGATTCGGAAGACGGGGAAATTTTACTGCCCACGAAATACGTACCCGACGATGCCCGCGTAGGCGACCTGTTACGCGTTTTTATTTACCGCGATTCCGAGGACCGGATGATTGCCACTACGCTGGAACCAAAAGCCAAAGTAGGCGATTTTGCTGCGCTCCGGGTAAAAGATACCAACCAATACGGCGCTTTCCTGGACTGGGGGCTGGAGAAAGACTTATTTGTGCCCTTTAATAACCAGCGCGACAAAATGCAGGCCGGCCGCAGCTACGTGGTTTACGTTTACCTCGACGATAGCTCCGACCGCATTGTGGGCACCGCCAAATACGAGAAATTTTTAAAAAAAGAAGTAGATAACTTAACCGAAGGGCAGGAAGTAAACTTAATCATAGCCGGTTACACCGATTTAGGTTTTAAAGTAATCATTAATAACCAGTACCTGGGTATGCTGTATAAAAACGAAGTGTTCCGGGAGTTAAGTATTGGGGAACAAACCAAGGGCTACGTTAAAAAAATCCGGGAAGACCAGAAAATAGACGTTACCTTGCAGCGCACCGGTTTCGGGGAAGTAAAAGATGCCGCCCAAATAATTCTGGACAAACTGCGCGCCACCAACGGCCAACTGCCCTTATCTGACCATTCCCATCCGGACGAAATTTATCAAACGCTGGGCATGAGCAAAAAAACGTTTAAAAAAGCCATTGGCACCTTGTACCGCCAGGGCCAGATTGTTTTGCAAGAGCAAGGCATTGCGTTGAGCAGCCAGCTAGAAGAGTAATCAACAATTCAATTAAAATATTTTTAAAAATTTCAATTTCTGGAATTCAGAATTTTAAGAAGGCTCCTTTTTTTGGTCCTTTTCTTAGCTCGAACTCAGGTTAGTGTAGCAATTTGCCTCAGGCGCGGCAAACGCGTTAAGATAAATTCAAAAAACTAAAATTTTAAAAAATCACTTTTCAAGAATTTAAATAACACTACCCCAAATATTTAGCAACCTACATTAGCCGGAAGCTTGACTTAATTTAAGCCAAGGCACTTTTTTCTTGTTGGGCCAGGTATTCGTTGGGTTGCACCTGAAATTGTTCTTTAAAGCATTTAGAGAAGTACGATAAGCTGTTAAAGCCTACTTCAAAAGCTACTTCTGATACGTTGCCGGCGCGGGCTTGCAGCAACTGGGCGGCTCTTTTCAGGCGCATGCTCCGCAAAAAATCACTGGTACTTTGGCCGGTAAGGGCGGTTAACTTGCGGTGCAGTTGCATGCGGCTCATGCCTATTTCGCGGCTAAATTCCTCGGCTCCAAAATCGGAATCGCTCAGATTTTCTTCAACTACTTTTATTGCTTTCTCTAAAAATTTCTCATCTACCGACGATACGGTAATTTCCTGCGGCTTTACCCAAATTTCTTTCCCGAAGCGCTCGCGTAATTTCCGCCGGCTTTCTACCAGGTTGCGCACTCTTATTTGCAACTCCTGGGGGTTAAAAGGTTTGGTCAGGTAATCATCGGCGCCGGTTTCCAGGCCTTGTAATTTGCTCTCGGGAGTAGCCAGAGCCGTTAGTAAAATAACCGGAATGTGGCTGGTACGCTCGTCGGTTTTTACGTGGTGGCAAAGCGCCATACCGTCCATTTCGGGCATCATTAAATCGCTGATAATTAAATCCGGCACCTGGCTTACGGCTTTCTGCAGACCTAAACTGCCGTTTTCACTTTCCAGAACAGTATAAGCGTTTTCTAAGTGCTTCCGGATATAACTCCGCAAATCCAGGTTATCTTCTACAATTAACAATACCGGTTTTTCTGGTTGCGTTACCGCTGCCGCCGCCAACTCCGGAGCAATATCTATTTCTATTTTAGCAGAAGCGGCAGCAAGGTTTAACTCCGGGGCTAGATTTAATGAAAAGGGCGCTAGCTCCTGCACCGGGGCTTCCAGCAAGGGCAATTGCACGATAAAGCGGGCACCGGCGGCAGGGCTGTTTTCGGCCCAGACTTTTCCGCCGTGTAAAGCCACCAGTTCTTTTACCAGAGCCAGGCCAATTCCGGTTCCTTGCTGGTCGCTGGTGTATTTTTGGGAGCCCTGGTAAAACCGTTCGAATACTTTATCGAGTTGCTCCGGGGCAATGCCGGGTCCGGTATCCTGTACCAGCCCCCGAATGAGCCATTCACCGCCGGGTACCACCGCAAACAATTCTACTTTTAGCTGAATTTCACCTCCGTCCGGCGAAAACTTAAAGGCATTGGAAAGTAAGTTCGAGAAAATCTTTTCGAGTTTATCGGCATCGAACCGGAAAAAAGCCGGCGTTTCCGGAAGAATAAAATCAAACTTAATCCGCCGGAACTCGGCCAACGACGAAAACGAACCTGCCAGCATCCGGAAAAACTGCATTAAATCGCCGGCCTGGGGTTGCAGCGTTAATTGCCCGGATTCCAGCTTCGATAAATCCAGCAGTTGATTAATTAACTCGAGCAAACGCTGGGCATTGCGGTGTATGGCCCGTACTTCTTTTTCTTCCAGGGTAAGGTTCACGGGTGGCGGTTGATGGCGGAGTTGCACTATTTTATCCGACAAACTGCCCAAAATAATAGTAAGCGGCGTCCGGAATTCGTGCGAAATATTGGCGAAAAAAGTAGATTTTACCTGGTCGAGTTCCTGCAATTTTAAAGTTTGCTGTTCCAGTTCCTGCGCTTGTAGTTCTAGTACCTGGGCCAAAGCTTCTAGTTGTGCGTTTTTACCGGCTAATTCTTTGTTTTTGCTGGCCAGTTCTTTGCTTTTGGCCACCAGTAACTTATCCTGTTTAATTTTTAAACGCTGGCGGCTGTATAATAAAGCCCCGAACAAGAGCGCAGCTAATAACCCAGCCAGCGATATATTCCGGATTAAATCTTCGCGTTGCTGGTCTTTTTTTAATAATTCAATTTCGGCCTGTTTTTTCTCGACCTGGTAATTGGCTTGTAGCTGGGCTATTTCGTGGGTATTCTGGTCGTTAAAGATAGAATCTTTTAAAGCGCTGGCTTTGGTTTGCATGGCAAAAGCCGCGGCATAATTCTGGTTCTGCGCGTATGCTTCCGTTAAGCCCTTATAAGCATCCAGTTTATCCAGTACCAAGTGGTGTTCGGAGGCAATTTTTAAAGATTTTTGATACAGCGGAATAGCCGCATTGGCTTGTTTTTTCTGCAGCAATACCGCCCCCATGCCATGCAACGCCACTATCGTGGAATTGTTAAACTGATTAGGTTCGCTAATAGCTAAAGCTTTTTGGTGGTAGGCATACGCTTGATCGTATTGTTTTAAACTATAATTAACCAGGCCCAGATTATTGTAACTACCTACCTGCCCGCGCGCAATTTTAAAAGTATCAAATATTTCCTGGGCTTGTTGCAGGTAATTTACCGCTTGCTGGTATTGGTGCCATTCGCGGTAAGTATTACCGATGCAATTTAAAGCATAAGCTTTACTGGGTAAGTTATTTACCGCACCTAAAAGTTTAATGGCTTTAAAATTATAACCCAGCGATTGTTTGTATTTTTTTTGGTTTTGCAGCATTACGCCCAGGTAACTATAAATAAGGCCCTGGGCTTCCGGGTCGTTTCTTGCTTCGGCGATTTTTAAACTTTTTAAATAAAATTCGAGGGCTTGGGTATAGTTGCCGGTATCTTCGTAAATCATGGCCAGGTTGGAGTAGCTTACCCCTATGCCTTTTTCGTCGTGGGCTTGGTTATAGTAGTGCAGCGCTTTCCGGAAGTTGTTTAGGGCTGGCTGGGTCTGGTTTAATTTATAGTAATAATTGCCTAAACAGGTGTAGCTCGTACCAATGCCTTGCAAAAAATTTATTTTTTTAGCTAGCTGCAACCCCTCTAAGGCCAAGGCTTTGCTTTGGTCTAAATTGCTGGTCCAGGAGCGGTACTGGCCCGATAATTTATTTAAAATAATTACCCGGTTAGTGTCGGGGCGCGTTGTGGCCAATACTTTTTCGAGGCTATCTATTTTACCGGGCTGGGCGAAAACCGGCAAACATACCACCAACCAACAGCAGATCAGGCAGGATAAAATAACAGCTTTCACGGGTATTAGATAAGTAATAGTAAATCTTTGTAAAAGGTATACCATTATTTAACTATTCCCAAAGAAATAAGCTAAGTATTTCGGGATTTTAGAAAAACAAAGCACTTGTAAAGGTAAAACAATCAGGTAAATACAAATTATGCTTATATAAAACAACCATTAAACGCACCTTAAGCAAATTCGTATTGCCGGCCTTTAACGCGAATGCTTTTATCTTTAATCGCAAAGCAAATTATTGGGGCTGGTCTTCAATTTATCGCCTTTCGTTTAGTTCGCTAATTTGGCTTTGGCCTCTTCCAGGGAACCCACAAAATTAATCCGGCCTATTTTGTTGCTCTCGTACATAAAGTCTTTTAAGCTTTTGCTGCTGAACTTAGAAAAATCGCCCACGATGGCCAGCCTCATGTTATACGTAGAAAACTTCTGCAGAATTTCGCCGGCGATTCCGGTTTTTAAATCAAAAAAATCGGGAGTTATATTTTCGGCACGCAAAATAATACCGTCGGCGCCCTGGTAACCGCAATTAGCCATTAAATCTAAAGCATCCTGGTTGTTTTTAATTTCTACACCGTTGCCGGTAACTTCCGCCATATTTACTCCCTGGGCTTGTATTAAATTAATCTCCATAACAAGTTTGATCAGACTGAAAATTTTAAAAATTTAAAATTTTAAAAATATAAAATCCATGGAAAGGTAAGTACTTTATTAAAACAGGAAAGAGGTAACAAGTAAAATACCTGTACCTCATCCGGATAAAACAACTAATCCTGGTTGTTACTTTTTATCTAAACCAGCGGCTCCGTCCTGATTTTTTAAAATTAGCAAGATAAAGGAATAGGCAAATTATTGCGCCACCCCAGTTTTGGGGAGTTGTTGTTTTCGGGTGCTAAGCTTGTGGGTGCGCAGGCCGTTAAATAAAGAATAATGGCTAACGCAAACGCGGCAAATACCAACCGGGTAAATTTTTCCATAGTCATCATAGGAATAATTGAATGGCAGCTCGAATTTTTAAATTTAAAAAATTTACTTCCAGCGGTTCAGGGCATAGCCAAAGCTATACCCTGAAGACGGAATAATCAATAAGTCGAAAATTTTAAATTTTTAAATTTTGGTTGCCGCTACCGCAAATAATTAGAATACAAAAATTACAAATAACAAATAACGATTTAGCGAATAACCACGCGTTGGCTAATGGTTTTACTGTCTATTTTTAAAGCCACCACGTACACGCCGCTGGCTATCTGGGTTACCGGCAAAGCCAACTTATAACTACCCGGTTCTTGTTGTTGCGCCGTTACAAATTGCTGCACCGGAGTCCCCTCCAGGGTATACAGCGCCACGCTTACCACCGCCGTTTTATTTACTTCGTACTGAATATGAAACTGCTCGCTGGCCGGATTCGGGAATAAGGTAAAAGCTTGCAGATTTCCCGTATTATCTGCTGCAGCATTTAAAGCATTAGAAGGCGTAGCAGCCAGTTCCGGGGCAGGAGCGGTTTCGGCGGGTAAAGCGTATATTTGGGCGGTAAACTCTGTAGTAGAATCTACCTCAAAGCCCGGACCAAGTACGATGGAGTCGCCGGCAGTAAAAGTAAAAGCTTCTCCGGGGGTTAAATAAACCGGCCCCAGCGTTTGAATCACTCTCTGGGCCCGGAAATATTGGCCAGAACCATCGGCCTCGCCAGCCCTTTTTTTACGGGCCGGACTGCTTTTTTTCTTCGCAGCAATTTCCGTGGCAGTGATAATTCGTTTTTCGGCGGTTGCTGCTTTCGGGGCGCGCATTTGGGCACATATTGGCAAGGCGCCGGCAAGTAGTAAAACAAAGAGAAATAGTATTTTCATGATGCCATTCTTTAATAAAGCCCGAACCTAGTTTTTACTTGCTTTCAGGGTTTCTACTTCGTGGCGCAATTGCTTGGTTTCTTCGTGGGCTTGCAGCAAATACAAAGTGAGTTCTTCTATTTTTTGCAGTAAAGTGGCCTGCATCGGGCCTAAGTCTACGCCTTCTTGGGCTACCTGGGCTTCCGAAGGCACGTCGGGTAAATGTTTGTTCTCCTTAATATAAGCCGCAACTTCCTCCAGCGAACGCAACTTATAATTATCGGCAAAAACAAAATCCGCCCAGTCTGTTTCTACTTTCAGGCCTTTCGCCCGGATTTTACCATTTACCGAAAGCTTATAATCGCCGGAAGAATTGTTGGTACCAATGCCCATCCAACCATTTACCACTAACTTATTGTTGTTAAACTCGCCGTAAATTAAAGGCGTAGTGGTGCTGGTATTGGCAATGTATAGTTTACTGGAGCCTTTTTCGTTGTAACCGGCATCATTCCCGATAAACACGTTGCTACTGCCCGTTTCATTCATTTTGCCGGCGTTACGGCCCACAAAAACGTTAAAACTACCATTGGTGTTTTTCCAGCCGGCTTCCCGGCCCAGGAATACGTTGTTTAAACCGTAGGTATTATTGGGCCCGGCATCGCGGCCTAAAAACACGTTAGAATTTCCCGAGGTGTTGGCCTGGCCTGCCCGGTAACCAAAGAAAACGTTATCGCCCCCGGTAGTATTGGCTTTACCCGCTTCGTAACCAAAAAAGCTGTTGTTAGAGCCGGAGGTATTACTGTAGCCAGAATAAGCGCCGAAAAAGCTGTTTCTTAAACCGGTATAATTGTTCATGCCGGCCTGATAACCAAAATAACTTTGGCCATCGGCCTGGTTAAGGCTGCCGGCTTCTTTGCCAAAGAAACTGTTGTGGCTCCCCCGGCTTATGTAGCCCGCATTCATCCCGAAAAAGCTATTTCCCTCGCCGGTTTCGTTTTTGGCCCCGGCCTGACTGCCCACAAAGGTATTGTAGCGGCCTGTCTTGTTTAAATAACCGCTTAATGCTCCGAAAAAAGTATTATGAAATCCGGAGGTGTTAACCTGGCCCGAGTAATAGCCCACAAAGGAGTTATAACTGCCGGTATTAACCGCACCCGCATTTTTACCGGCAAAATAAACATTATACTGGCCAAAAGAAGTATGATTGCTTAACAGGATGGTTAGCATAGCGCTAACTAAAATTTTAATAGTTTTCATGGAGTAAAAGGATTGATAGTGAAAGATGATTGAAGTATAGAATTTGATATTTTTAAAAATTTAAAAAATAAGGTACTTGTTCTTTCCGGCCGGATTACGCTTACCCAGGAAAATCTAAAGTAAGCGCAACCTTTAACGCAGGCAGGGTAATCAGCTAAAAGTATGCTGCGTAGCTATTTCCGGACGGCCCAGATATCTTCTTCGTAATTGGTAGAGCCCGAAGCTTCGTAATGAATCTGTAAGTTGTCGCCGGCTAAATTGCCGGTGCCTTTTAAGGTTAATTCAAAATGGCTTTCTTTAAAGGTTTGCTTCGGAATAGTAAGGTTGTTACCGGAGGCGGTAGCCTGAATGGGCACGTACATAAAGCCGCCAAAATTGTGGATGATCAGCTTGTTGCCTTCTTTCTTCTCGATGGTCATGATATAGGTGTCGCTGCTACTGTCTTCGGCGGTGTATTTACCCGCGAAAGCTCCGGCGGGCGCTACCTCGTCTTTGTCGTTTTTACAGGCGCTCAACAGTCCGCCCACTATTATAATGTAAAAGGCTACGGATGTAATTAATTGATTTTTTAAAAATGTTGCTTTTTTCATGATGGATTAGCGTTTTAAATTTGGATTGATTAATGGTTTTGTAAAGCGTTAAGGATTGATTTGTTGGAGCGTCTTACTTGCAAGTATTTTGAAGACGACACAAAGGTATAGCACGGGTACAGGCAGGTGTTAGCACCATTGTAACCGTTTGTGTTAGTATTGTAACATCCGGTTTTAAACCCGAAAAAATCTAAAAAAAGCAGCCAAAAAGGGCGGGTAATAACCGCGAAAAACTTAAATCTTTAAAGCAGAAACCGGGAGGATTATATCAGAATAAAAAAGGGAATTTACTAATATAACTTACTAATAATAAAGTGATTAAAATAAAAAATATTTAAAAAATAATCTCTAGACACTTGGCGCTAAACCGTTAAAAAAAGACTAAGAATTAAAAAACGGGTGGATAGGTTTATTAATAATTAAAACCCGAAAAAAATCAGGCAGATTATTTTAATTGAGAAACCGATGTTACAATAGTGTTACAAAATGTTACACCCGTTGCAATGGGTAAAACAGGTTATTATAGGCTGGCCGCTTCTATTTCTCAGTTGATTATTTGGGGTAACAACTCCCCACCTAAGTTTAGGAGGGGCAGGAGTGGTTGTTTTCAGGTAGGCGGAGTAATTTTTTAAAAAATGAACCTAAACGGAACAGGTACAAATCCGGAAAATACCTTTACTTTGGTAACATTTACCCGCTCCTTCCCGAATACGCATTCATACTGATATAACGCATGATTTCTTCTGCTCCTAAAACCGCTATTATTGCCGGGGCGTCGGGCCTGGTAGGCAGCCATTGCCTGGATTTGCTCCTGAAAAGTAACCGCTACCGGAAAGTAATTTCCATCGGCCGCAAACTTTTGCCCCTGGAACACCCAAAGCTAGAGCAGAAACAAGTAGATTTTGATATTCTGGAAAGTTACGCCCCGGGTTTAATCGCCGACGATGTATACTGCTGTTTGGGTACTACCATCAATAAAGCCGGCTCTAAAGACAACTTTTATAAAGTAGATTATACTTACGTGCTGAAGCTAGCCCGTATTACCTCGGCTAACTTTGCCTCGCAGTTTCTGGTCGTGTCGGCTTTGGGCGCCGATGCCAAATCCCGGATTTTTTATAACCAGGTAAAAGGCAAAATGGAAACCGACATTAAGCCCTTATCTTTTTTGGGAGTTCATATTTTTCAGCCGTCGTTGCTGCTGGGGCAACGCTCCGAAAAACGTTTGGGAGAACAGGTAGCCCAAGTAGTTGCCAAAGTGCTGCCGTTTATTTTTGTGGGCCCCTTGCGCCCGTATAAGCCTATTCAAGCCCGCGATGTAGCTAAAGCCATGTTATACGCTGCCTCGCAAGATGGCGCCGGCATTAGCATTTACCCCAACGCCCGCATTGCCACAACGGCCAAACTGCAAGCCGAGCCCTTGTAGAAAAGTAAAAATTCAAAAAATTAACTTTGTAGCATTTTAAATTACGTTTTGCCAAGCATACAGTAAATTTTTACGGGCGCTGATTCTTTTTTGTGCCCAGGAATACTGCTCATCCGTTAACCAATCTTAAATTCTCTACGTACCTCGGGCATAAACAACTGTTATGTCTGCTGCTAAAAAAAGATTATACGCTACTTTCCCCCGTTCTGCCCACTACGATCCGCAATGGGTACGGGAGCATTCGATGGGCGAAAATGTTTTATTTAACTTAGAAAGTCTTACTTCGGAGCTGCATTTAAAACCTGGCATGCGGGTTTTGGATTTGGGCTGCGGCAAAGCTATCAGTTCTATCTTTCTGGCAAAAGAATACGGCGTGCAGGTGTGGGCCGTAGACGAAGCTATATCGCCTACCGAAAACCTGGAACGGGTGCAGGAGGCCGGTCTGGCCGATAAGGTATTTCCGCTGCAAGGCAATGCCCGCGAACTGCCTTTTCCGGAAGAATATTTTGATGCCGTAATTGTGGTGGATTCATATACGTACTTTGGCACCGACGAAAAATATTTGCCTTACATCTGTAAGTTTATTAAACCCAGTGGTTATTTAGCCATTGCCGATGTTTGCTTTACCCGCGAAATAACTACGCTGCAGGAAGTGCCCGGCTTTTTACGGAAAGATTTTCAGAACTACTGGTATTTTATTCATGCCATAACCTGGTGGCAACAACTCTGGGAAAAAACCGGCCTGGTAGAGATAAAAACTGCTGAAACATTGCCGGCCGCCGATTTAATCCGGCAAGAGTACATCCGCGACTTTGAAGATAAAAAATTTAAAGACCCGTTTGCCCGCGCCCTGGCCGATGATAAACAAGGATTAATTTCTTTTTTCCGGCTTATTGCCCGTCGCACCCAAAAAAATGCCTATCTCCAATCGTATAAACCAAAACATAAGAGTTAAATACCATATAATTATTTACAAAATACCATTCTGGTATAATTTGTGTTGCAAATCCATCTGGGTATTACTATTCTAACACTATTTAAGGTAAACTCGGGCCAGCAAATTTATTTTTTGCAATGTATAAGGTATGCGAGCGGGCAAAAAAAGCCTCTTTTGGCAACCGTTTATTTTAATGAAAATCTAAAATTTTTAAATTTTTACTCGTTCAGAAGCAAACCTTATGGTTAAGATTGCCATTGTAGATGATAACCTGACATTGCGCAAAAATTTAGAACTGCGTTTACAATCTTACCCCGGTTTAACCGTACAAACCTTTGCGAGTGGTTTAAAATTTTTAGAAGAAATTCAAAAAACGACTCCTGTTGATCTGCCGGAAGTAGTGTTGATGGACATTCAAATGCAGGCGCTCGACGGCATTGCTACTACTTACCACGTCAAAGCCCAATTTCCCCGCATGGAGGTTATCATGCTTTCCGTATCCGACGATGACGATACTATTTTCCGGGCAATACAAGCGGGCGCCAGTGGGTATTTATTAAAAGAGGAACCGGCCGCGGTAATTGTGCAGGCTATCCGGGGCACCCTGGCCGGCGAAGCTTACATGTCGCCGGTAGTAGCTAAAAAAGCCTTAACGCTCTTACGAACGCATACCACCAAAGCCTCTTTGGGTAAACCTACGCTCCCTGAGCCTATTCCAGGAAATTTATCAAAACGCGAAATTGAAATTCTGGAGTTACTTACGGCGGGCAACAGTTCCCACAACATCTCCGAAAAGTTGTTTATCAGTACTTATACCGTACAAACGCACATCAAAAATATATACCAGAAATTACACGTAAACAATAAAATGGCCGCCGCTAAAATGGCCGTCGATCGTAAATGGTTTAGCCGGTAATAAAATTTAAAAAATTTAAAAATCTGCTAAAAGGCGGCTTCCTAGATTTTATACCGGAAAAATTAAAATATCTTTTATAACCTGTCCGGCGTTAGCTATCCAATTTCTACAATCAGAATCTTTATCTAAACGGGTAACAGCCTTCATTTTTAAAGATTTCTCCGTATAAAGGTAACAATTACCCGGTTACCGGTATATAGCTATACCTATGGGTTAAAATGAGGCAGCGGTATAATAACTGTTTCTTAAAAAATTAAAAAAAAAATGTAAAAACCTGTAAATCAATTATCATGAAATCGGGTTAAGAAAATAACACATGCCAAAATGAGCTATTCTGCTAGAATGCCGTTGATAAGCTTGCTTAAAAAATTATTGTATTAAAAAATTTACGCTCCACCTAATTGGTAAAACTTTTACCTGTGCATGCATCTACTCCTTCGAATTTGGTTAATTAGTAGCTTTTGTTTTCAGGCAGGATGCGGCTGGGCGCAGCCTGAAAAAAAACTTTCTAATGCTGCCGCATACTTTGTTTCCCGCAATTTTAAAGATTTTAGCTGGTTAAATACCGGGCTTAGTGTCATCCGCACCCAAGGCCACTCATATTTAGACCAAGCCTTCAAAGAGTCCCTCCCGGAAACTTACATCTTAAAAAATCAGCTTATTACCAGTCTTCGTAATCAACCAATAAAAAATATAGCCTTTAATTCCGGGCAAAAAACTTATTTTATCCATCCAAAAGCAGCTTTTAACCAGCCTATTCGGTTTGTTTTTACAATTAATTCTCCTGCCTGGAAAGTTTGGTGGTTTTTTATAATGGTTATTTTACTGTTCTTAGGTACCGTATTTGTAATCAATTGGTATTTTCTGCAGCAGAAATTAAAATTAAAAATCAAACAGCTCGAAACCGATCATAAAATTCAGTTAGAGCGGGAACGGATTGCTCGCGACTTACACGATAATGTGGGCTCGCACCTAACCTATATTGTAAACCGGTTGGAAGATTCGCCAAACATGTGGCAGGGCTCTGAGCAACAACACCAAATAGAGCAACTCCGGGAATATACCCGGCAAACCATTACCCAATTGCGCGAAACGATCTGGGCCATCCGCAAAGAGCATATTCGCGTGGGGGAGCTAAACGAGAAACTGCAGAAATTACTTTGGCAACTAATTCCACCGCAAGGCAATTTGCGTTATCAGTTTAAATCGCAGACCAACGAGGCCATTTTACTTACCCCGGTACAAACCCTTAACATTTTCCGGATTGCGCAGGAAGCTATAACCAATGTTATAAAGTACAGTCAGGCTAATTTTTTTACAGTGCAATTAATTACCGTGGCAGATAAACATTTACAATTATTAATACAGGATAACGGCATAGGTTTTGAGCCCGCTCAGGTAGATGTAAACGAAAATTACGGGTTAACCAACATGCACCAAAGAGCCGCCGAATTAAATACCAATTTAAAAATTGAATCGGATAAAGGGCATGGCACGCAAATAACCTTGCTGGTAGATTTAACGGAAAGCTTAGAACCTGTGCCGGAAACAAAAAGCACTAATAACCCGGTTTATAAAAAAAGTTCGGCTAAAACCAATTTGTAGCCGGTAGTAAGTAGATAAAATATAAGTTATGACGCGGGAGTAGCCGGTATACCAATGTGCAACAAAGCATCGCCTTGGTTTACTACGGTCATGTTATTGAGGCCGATAATATAACCCGTATACGGGCTTTTTAAAGAAATTTGCATGTCACCGTACGGGTCGGCCAGGCTTCCATACACTTCTTCTTTATTAATGAATTGCCCAATGGCAACTTTCGTCCGGAAAATACCCGAAACTTTAGCCCGGATCCAATTCGATTTTTCGCAAATAATAGGTTTTACCGGCAGCCTTGCCAAGTGATCTTCCTTCATTTGCAGTTCCTGCATTACCTGCAAGCTACCTTTAATAGCAATTCTGATCCCGATTTCATCTAAGCGCAACGACTCGCCCGACTCGTACACGATAATGTATTTACCTTGCTTAAAAGCTTCGTTGCGCAGCGATTTGGCCCGGAGTTTAGCGTTTAAAATAAAAGGTGCCCCGAAAGCTTGTGCTAATCGTTCATTCTCGGAGTACTCCATTAAACAGCGGATTTGCGGGTAATTGGTGCGGCTGGCGCCACCCGTATGGAAATCAATGCCGTAATCAATATACGGTAAAATTTCCTGAGTAAAACGGTGAGCTACGCGACTAGCCAAAGAACCAGATTTACTCCCCGGGAAACTACGGTTTACATCTTTGCCATCGGGCACTTCACGCGAAAAATTTAAAAATCCGTAGATATTTAAAATTGGGATGGCAATTATAGTTCCGCGCTGCGGGTACAGCATTTTGCCCCGGATCATCCGCCGGATCGTTTCTATGCCGTTTACCTCGTCGCCGTGCATACCCGCCATTAACAGCAACACGGGCCCGTCTTCTATAGCCCGGTACACGTACACCGGAATATCAATTACCGTACCGCTGGGTAAACTCGATACCAGCAAGCGAGTCTGTACGTTTTCGCCGGGCGCAATCACTTGGCCGTTAATACAAATTTGTTTGGGCATTATTCTTTGCTAATTTTTGGGGCCCGCTTTTCTTTTTTCTTTTCGACTAAACTTTCGGTATACTCAATAATTTTTTGGGCGATATCGGTTTTGGTAGCTTTTTCAATTCCTTCTAAACCCGGCGAAGAGTTCACTTCCAGAATAAGCGGCCCTCTTTTGGATTGTAGCATATCTACCCCCGCAATGGCTAAATCTAGGGTTTTGGCCGCGAGCAGGGCCGCAGTTTTCTCGGCGCGGCTCAGTTTAATTAAGCGACCGGTGCCGCCCCGGTGCAGGTTCGACCGGAATTCGCCTTCTTTGCCTTGCCGCAACATGGCCCCTACTACTTCGCCGTTAACCACAAATGCCCGGATATCGGCCCCTTTGGATTCCGAGATAAATTCCTGCACGATAATACGGGCTTTTAAATTATGAAAAGCTTCAATTACCGATTCGGCGGCTTTATCGGTTTCGGCCAGTACCACACCTAAACCTTGCGTACCCTCCAACAATTTAATTACTAAAGGCGCACCGCCTACCTGGGCAATCAATTGCGTTACATCTTTCGAGTAATTGGTGAAAGCTGTTTTGGGCATTCCTAAACCCGCCCGCGATAAAATCTGCATACACCGCAACTTATCCCGCGACCGCACAATGGCCTGGGAGTTTACGGCGCTTTTTACCTTCATCATCTCGAACTGCCGAACCGCGGCCGTGCCGTAAAAAGTAACCGAAGCCCCGATCCGGGGAATAATGGCGTCGATATCGGTTAGTTTTACACCTTTATATATAATGGCCGGTTGGCCGGCTTCAATTACCAAATCACATTTTAAATGATCCAATACTACTACTTCGTGCCCTCGCTGCTGCGCTGCTTCTACTAACCGTCGGGTAGAGTAAAGTTTTGCGTTCCGCGATAGAATGGCTATTTTCATATATTTTTTTTGTTCTGCTTTTTAAATTTTGCTTTGGCCGATAGGTTTTTGTGCGCTACATCCACCACAAATTCTTTCCGGATAGCCGACCGGCCAATTAAAACCGGATATTTCATGTCGCTACGGTCCGAAAGCGAAAATTCGGTTTCTATAACTTTATCGAACAATTGAAATTTCGTCCGGATGATGTAACGTTCCTGTACTTCGCCAAAGGAGCTTTTAATATCGCGTTGGGTAAACTGTTTAAATTCAAAAATTTTATGGTGATACTGCGGATGCCCGGGATCTAATAAACTAAAACGGATAATTGTACTGCCATCGGGCAACGTTATTTCGTGAATGGCGGTGCAATGAATGGCGGAGGTAAAAGCCCCGGTATCTATTTTAGCTTCTATTCCGTAAAGCTCCAGCGCCGGAAAATCAATTAATTCGCGTCGGCCAATTGTTCTTTTCTCCTTTTTAACGGGCATATTCCTTTAGGTTAAACAGTTAATGGCGCTTGGCTCTGATGTAATTACTCCTATCGTTTTAAATTCTTGCTCATATTACGGTAAAAGTAAATAGAACGGCCTTTTTCTCGTATAAATATTTATGCGGATTATTAACATGCCGCCGGGACTTAGCCGTATATACTGGTACTGAGAACGCTATTAACAGAGCCTTATGAAAAAATTATTTTTTATAGTTGCCTTATTCCTTCCAACACTACCCGTTATTTCTCATTCAGTTTCTTTACCGGTGCAGCAGGCCGCCGCTCGTGGCACCGCCACGGTAAGTGAACTGGCCAACGTGGTTTTCGCTGCACTGCAAAACAACGACTTTGAGCAATTGCCTTTATATGTACCCACCGATACGGAACTGAGTAGTCTGCAGAAAAAATCATCGGAAGATATGCAAGCCGTACTGCAGGATTTAACCGCCGATGATGTAACTGCCAGTTTGCGCGAATCTTTTGACGCCGTTATTCAAGCCGGGGTTGACAAAACGTTAAATTTAGCCGAACTTACCTTAGGCGATGTACGGGCAGGAAATGCTAGTTCAAAAAATAAAGCTTTAATTCCCGTAACGGCTACCCTTACCACCCGCGACAACCAACCCTTAGCTTTACGCTTTGAAGCTTTAAAAATCAATGGCCGGTATTTTTTATTTCAACGCATGGAATGGCAGGCCAGTAAATAAATGAACACCAATAGTTCAGATAAAAGTTATCAGCTAGGAAGGCTGAGTAAATAGTTGATTTTTAAAATTACTTTCTGACTAATTTCACAATGGTGTAAGGTTTCCAACTTGTGCCTACCGATAAGGTAAAGTCTCTGGCTTAACAAGCTGCTAAAATGTAAATTTTTAAAAATTTAGTTTGTCTTGGTACTTATTTGAAGCCGGTTCCCATCTCTAGACTCAGGTGTTATTGTAATTGAACCAGCTGAGTTTGCCTCATGGCCGGCGGGCCTCGTCAGGGCACTCGGGCGGGCTACTTTTTCCTTTTCTCGTACCTCGGAATGTGGCTTAGCGCCACACCGGAACCAAAGATTCGCGGAATCCAGAAGGCCCTCAATAGCCAAACTGGGGTAAGTTGCGAGTAGTTACCTGACTACAGGTATTAGGGATTGTTGCAGTCCAGAATTTCTTTGCACTGACCAATACAACTACCAAAATTAGAGTCCAAATTTTAATCAGCATTTAGCGGGCATTTAGACGCAATTTTAGAACAACAAAACGTTATAAAACTGCTAACAAAACAAACCAGAATGCCTTTTACGTTTGCTCATCCGGCTATTGTACTGGCTGGTGCTTATTTACCTAAATATCGCGTATCGTTAACCGGATTAGTAGCCGGAAGCTTAGCACCCGATTTCGAATATTTTTTCCGGGCGCAAGTATTAAGTGTGTACAGCCACACGTTGCCAGGCATTTTCTGGTTTAATCTGCCGGTAGCTTTGGCTTTGAGTTTAGCGTATCACGTGATTATTAAAAAAGCTATGTTAGAAAATTTACCCGGCTATTTTAAAGCACGCTTGCTAAAATTTAAAAATTTGGATTGGCTTAACTATTTCCAAAAGCGCTACGGCGTAGTGCTTTTTTCTATTTTAATAGGAACGGCTAGTCATATTTTATGGGATAGCTTTACCCACCACCATGGCTTTTTTGTAGAAAATTTTAAAATTTTATCGCAGGCAGTATCTATAAATAAAAGTAATATACCAGTTTATAAGCTTTTACAACACGGAAGTTCGTTATTGGGTCTGTTGCTTATTCTGGCCGTTATTAGCAATCTTTCTGCTGAAAAAGTATCCAAAAACAAGAATTTTCTAATATATTGGCTGGTAGTAGTAGCTTTTACGGTTTTGCTGGTTAGCCTACAATTTATCATGGGCTTAGAATTAAATCAGTACGGGAACGTGGTGGTAACCTTCATTTCGGCCGCCATGCTCAGTATAATTCTAGCCTCGTTAGTTTCCAATCAAACTTCTAATAAATAGCTTTAGAATCTTACGAAAGGATTTTATTAAAAAACACCCGGATGGCGGCGCAGGTAGGTAGCTACTTCGTGCAGCAGAAACGTATGGCCGGTTTTTAAAATAATTAACTCGCAGTTTTTAACGGCGCGGGCAAAAACCTGTAATCGTTTGCCCGAAATAACCTGATCGTACTCGCCCAGAAATAAGGTAAACTTAATATTTTGATTGTTCAGGAGGTTTACAATTTTGCGGATATCAAAGGTGAGCGTCCGGAAACCGACCCAACTTTTGTACACCCGCAGGCGTTTTTGAGTACTGTTCATTTGCCAGGCCGCAAACTTAATCAATCCCGGATCTATTAACCGTTTATTATCCAGCCAGTTAATAAATTTAAAAAATCGGGCGGGCCGCACCACCGTACGTTTAAACAAACCTTGCAACCAACCCGGATAAGTAGCCACGCTGTACCAAAAGCTGGTACTAATGCCATCCGGAGCCACCAATAAAACCTGGTTTATTTTTTCCGGAAAAGCCTCTAACAGCGTTAGGGCAAACTTACCACCCATACTAAAAGCCATCAAAGAAAAACGCTTAATTTGATGTTCGTCCAGGAATTTTTGAATGAGTTTAGCCAGAAACTCTTTTTGCAAAGACATGTCTTTTTTGTGCAGCACACTTTGCCCATGAAAAAACAAATCAAAAGCTATAATTTTAACGTGCGGCAAAACGCCGGCGAGGTTGTAAAAATGCGAATGATCTTGCCCGTACCCGTGAAAAGCCAGCACTACCTGCTCTCCCCTGCCATATATTTTGTAATGCAAACGCGACCGACCTTCCTGAACAAACACGGGGTGAGAGTTATGAGTTAAAAGTTATGAGTTATGAGTTGTCCGTAGTCTTTGGTCCGTGGACTATGGACCATCGACTAAACTACAATTTGGCTACCCCTCCGGAAACAATAAACTTCATAACCTCCGAACTCGGTAGATCTAAGTAAGTCAGATTGTCGCGGTGCACGAACCACAATTCGCCCGAAAAATTATACGAGTCCGGGAAGTAAACAGCTACTTTATCTTCGTGATTAATGTTGGCCAAGTTATCGTGGGTTACAAAACCCATCCGGAAAGTTTCGGGAAGGTGGGTCATTTTCACCAGCACCGGTTTGTTAAACTTTTGATTATCGCCCACAAAAGCGTTAAACAAATCTTTGATGGAAGTATAAATAATATTGACGAGGGGAACCCGGGTAAGCAAGCGCTCAGAAACCACCAAAAAAGGCCGCACTAAAAAAGAAGAGCCAATAAAACCCACCAGGGTTACCAGCACCACCATTACCAGAATACCCAAACCCGGCACACCTAAATCAAAAAAATGATCCAGCCAATAAATAAATGCCAGGATAATGTAAATAGTAATGCTAATGGGCGCCAGAAGTAAAAACCCATTCAGGAAATAACGTAATAAGCGTTTCATGGAGCAAACAGATCAGGTAAGTTAAGTAAGCAGGAAGTTACCAATAAACGTACCAGCCAACCAACTCTACTAAAATGCGGCCAGGTTTACGTTAAATTTTTAATGGCATCGGCTACCTGCTGCATCAGCCACATGGGCGTAGAAGTAGCGCCGCAAATACCCACCGAGTTTACGCCATCAAACCAACTTACCTCCAGTTCATCAGCATTCTCCACAAAATAACTACGTGGGTTATTGGCCTGGCAAACCGCGTACAGCGCTTTACCATTAGAGCTTTTTTTGCCGCTCACAAAAATAATAACGTCGTGCTCGGCAGCGAATTTGGTGAGTTGCGGTTCCCGGTTAGAAACCTGCCGGCAAATGCTATCGTTGGCGTCAAAGTTTTCGAGGCTGCCACCGGCTTGCGCAATTTGCTGTTCGATGCTGGCTTTAATGTGGTAAAATCCTTTGGTACTTTTGGTAGTTTGGCTAAACAAAGTTACCGGCCGGGTAAAATCAATTTTTACTAAATCGGCTTCGGAAGTTACCACAATAGCTTCGTTTTGCGTTTGGCCGGCAATACCTATAACCTCGGCGTGGCCCTGCTGGCCGTAAATTACAATTTGGCCGTTGTTGCTTTTGGTACTATCAAAAGCGTGTTTCACCCGGTTTTGCAATTTTAAAACTACCGGGCAAGAAGCATCTATTAATTCCAGGTTGTTTTCTAAAGCAATTTTATAGGTTTCGGGTGGTTCGCCGTGGGCCCGGATTAAAACTTTGCTGTCTTGCAGTTCTTTTAATTGTTCCCGATCAATAATGCGCAAACCTTTGGCGTAAAGCCGCTGCACTTCCATGCTGTTATGCACGATATCGCCCAAACAATACAATTCAGCGGATTCTTCCATTTCGTCTTCGGCCATTTGAATAGCGAATTCTACTCCAAAACAATATCCTGAATTTTTGTCGATGGCTATAGTCATTGTGCTTTCGTTAAATAGTTGTTCTGCCAAATTTGCGTATTGTAAGTTGCGTTCTTCAGCATACAACAATTAATCCATTTTAATTCCAATATTTAATCGTGCAATCTTGCAATGTTAACTGTGAGATGAGCTAGAATTTTAAATTTTTAAAAATTCAATTTTTTAATCTCACCAAAATAAAGGTTGACTTCTTCAGTAGCTACTTATCTTTTGAAAGCAAAAACTCTTCGCTGCACAGTTTCTCAGCTACTTTGCGCAGCACAAAATCTACCTGTTCGTCAATGGTAATGTACGAGGTATCGAGCAAGGCCGCATCGGGCGCTTGTATTAACGGACTTTCCTTGCGGGTAGAATCGATCAAATCGCGTTTTTTTAAATTTTCCACGATGGCGTCCAGCGGTACCATTTCGTTTTTCTCCAGTAACTCTTGCTGGCGGCGTTTGGCGCGGGTTTCCACGTCGGCGGTCATAAAAATTTTCACCTCGGCATCCGGAAACACGGCCGTACCTATGTCGCGACCATCCATAACTACGCCGCGGCGCTTGCCCATTTTTTGCTGCTGGTGCACCAAAGCATGACGCACTTCCGGAATCACGCTTACTTCACTTACCTTATCCGAAATGTACATTTTCCGGATTTCGTCTTCCACGTTTAAGCCGTTTAAAAAAGCTTCGTTGCGCTGGGTTTTCGCGTTGCGTTCAAACGTAATATGTATGTTATCGAGAGCCTGCTGAATTTTCTTGGGGTTGGTAAAATCAACGTAGTTTTCCAGGAAATACAAGGTTACGGCCCGGTACATAGCGCCTGTATCAATGTAAGCGTAGCCCATTTCTTTGGCTACTAATTTGGCCGTGGTACTTTTTCCGCAGGAAGAATGCCCATCAATGGCAATTACAATTTTTTTCATAAAGACCTGGTTGTGTGCCTAACAATCTTTCTTCGGACAAGGAAGCGATTTACCAGGCTTATGGCTGCGTTTAAAGGCTTTGGTTTTTTTCTGCTGAGGGGTCTGGCGCGTACAAGCCGTTTGGGTACCAGCCAGTAAGCAACCAACAATCGCGAAACTTAAAATTATCTTTCTCAAAGCTGCAAAATTTCGTGCAAATATAACGTTAATTGTACTTACGATTCGTAGTATACGTAAATTTATCGGAACCAGCTTAACTATGTCATACCGGGAATTTAAAGTCAGCGGCCAGATTGTAGACGTTATTCATAAACAAATTTTCAGCGGCTCTATTGTGGTAATCAATGGTAAAATCGCGCATATTATCCGGGAACCAGTCGAAAGTCAGCAATACCTGGTGCCGGGTTTTATTGATGCCCACGTGCACATCGAAAGCTCCATGCTGGTACCCAGTGAGTTTGCCCGCTTAGCGGTGCCGCACGGCACCGTAGCCACCGTATCGGACCCCCACGAAATTGCGAATGTTTTGGGTTTGCCAGGCGTAGAATACATGATTGAAAACGGGCAGAAAGTACCGTTTAAATTTTATTTTGGGGCGCCTTCCTGCGTACCCGCTACGCCCTTTGAAACGGCCGGAGCCGAAGTAACACCCGAAGATATTGAAGATTTATTTCTGCGACCAGAAGTTAAATACCTCGCCGAAATGATGAACTGGCCTGGTGTCCTTAATCAGGATCCGTTGGTAATGCAGAAAATTACCTTGGCTCAAAAATTCGGAAAGCAGGTCGATGGGCACGCGCCGGGCTTGCGCGGGGAGCAAGCCCAACAATACGCGGCCGCCGGCATCAGCACCGACCACGAATGTTTTACCGCCGAAGAAGCGCGTGATAAATTAGCCGTTGGTATGAAAATCTTAATCCGGGAAGGCAGCGCCGCCAAAAACTTCGAAGCATTGATTGATTTATTGCCCAAGTTCCCCACCGAAATCATGTTCTGCTCCGACGATAAGCATCCGAATGATTTGGTGGAAGGACATATTAATCAGTTAGTAAAAAAAGCATTAGCCCGGGGCTTCGATGTATTTGATGTTTTACAAGCAGCTTGCGTTAATCCGGTTCGTCATTATGGTTTAGAAGTAGGTTTACTGCGCGAAAACGATCCGGCCGATTTTATTATTCTGGATACACTCACTCCGGATTTTAAAGTTCTGGAAACTTTTATTGCGGGTAAACAAGTGGCCGAACATGGCGTTACCTTACTGGAATACAGTGCCAGCCCAACGCCTAACAACTTTAATACGCACGCTAAATCACCCGTTGATTTTCACTTTCCCATGACTGGTCCGGGTTTGCTAAACGTGATGGAAGCACGAGATGGGCAACTAATAACCAAACGCCTAATCGCCCCAGCTTTGCTGACCCAAGAGAAGAACGCCATTGCCGATATAGAAAACGACATTTTAAAAATTGCGGTAGTAAACCGGTACCACAACGAGCCCCCGGCCATTGGTTTTATAAAAAATTTTAATTTAAAAAGCGGCGCTATCGCCTCTTCGGTGGCGCACGATTCGCATAATATTATTGTGGTGGGCACCGACGACGTGAGTATTTGCAAGGCCGTAAATTTACTCATTGAAGTGCAAGGCGGCGTTGTGGCGGTAAATGGCGGCGATATAAAATTGCTGCCCTTACCAGTAGCCGGCATTATGTCTGCCGATAACGGGTACGAAGTGGCCCAGGCTTACTCCGAAATTGATGCCATGAGCAAAGCAATGGGCAGCACTTTACAATCGCCTTTTATGACTTTATCGTTTATGGCCCTGCTGGTTATCCCGGAATTAAAGTTAAGCGATAAAGGCTTGTTCGACGGGAATATTTTCAGTTTTGCGCCGGTAGTTGTACCGCAGTAAACACCCGGGAACTACCGGAAAAATCATCGGGCTTATTCACCGGCGAAAACTTATTTATTGGCAGTAATTTTGTAAATTCTATTTCTGTCCAGGATTTATAAAATTATTACGATTCATTTTCCCGGCCCGAATAAAGCACCAACGGAGCTTACTGATGCCGGCAAATAGTTGCGCCAATGGATTTTTTGATTACCCCGTTACTACTGGTTTTAGTAGGTTTATTGGTTAGTGCTTTTGGTACCCTGGTTGGCTTTGGCGGTGGGGTATTTATGGTCCCGATTTTAATTATTTTTTTTAATTATCCTATTGAGCAGGCCATTGGCAGTTGCATGTCGGCGATGGTGCCGGCGGCCTTAATTGCGTCTTTTTTTAACTACCGCGAAAAAAATATTGATTACCTGGTAGCTTCGCTCATTCAGTTTCCGGCGATGGGCGGCACCGTGTTGGGCGCTTTTCTGGTTACTTTTCTACCGGTTCTGGAACTACAGTTTACTTTTGCGTTTTTTGTAATTATAGTGGGCTTTTATTTGCTGGGCACGCCCAAAAATTCGCCCAAAGCTTTGCGCCACACCGGTATGATGTACCGGATGAGCCACATGCCTACCTCTTTTATCCGGAAAAACCATCAGAAACATCTGGCTTACCGCTTAAACGGCAGCTTAGTGGTTTTCTTTGGTTTTTTAACCGGCACCATTGCGGGTTTATTCGGTATTGGCGGGGGCTTTCTGCAAACACCCGCCATGATCAAAATCTTCCGGATGCCGGTTAAAATTGCAACTTCTACTTCGTTGTTTATTTTATTAATTACCAGCATTACCGGCTTTACGACGCATTATTGGTTGGGACACGTAGTTTGGGAAAAAAGCTTACCGCTGATGTTGGGATTTGCGCTGGGCGCTACAGTTGGGCAAAATTTAAAAAAAATCGAGTCGCGCTTGCCCCGCATGGATTATTTAATTGGCATGGGCTTGTTTCTGGCCGGTATAACCTTAATCGTTAATATTATTCTTAAAGCGGGCGTACTTTTTAAAATTTCTTTTTAAGATCAAACCCACTAATAAGTACTAATTATCATAAATACAAATAATTAAACCCGCGGCTTTTATTTCTTCTTTTTGTAAGAAATAAACTCGTGATTAAAAATATTTTGGCAAATGTCGAGCTGTATGAGCCGCTGTTGCAGCCGTACCCGCACCAACAAAAATTTAACTTTTTTATCCAGCGGTAAGTTTTGATTGTTAATTTCTTTCAGATAAGTAGCATATTCATCCACTTTCCCCCTATCTAAGTTTTGAATATCGATATTATCAAAAATATGATCTAATAACCCCACCATAATCCTTAAATATGTGGTAAAATAAAACCGTTCTATTTAATTCAAAATTACGCAGGTATCCAGTTAATCGCTTGGGTTAGAATACAGAAATCCCCTTCAGTAAATACTTAATTTATCTACCGTTTTTATAACAAAATTTCAAAAAATCATCCGTAAGCATTAAATAAGATTGCTATTTCCCGGCAATCTTATTAATGCTTAAATCTGCATCCGGCTTAAGCAAACAAATTCAACTTCATCTACGGAATACCAGATTTTTTAAAAATTACTAATTACCGGTTTATACCTTCTGCGATTTTTGCAGTACCGGCGTTGGCAATGGCTCCGCAATTTTGGTAATTTCTTTTTTAGCGTTGGCTTGCAGAATTAAAATAACCGCCGGTAAAATTAACAGTCCGGCTAGCAGCATTTGCGTAGTAACGGCTTCGTTAGCAAAAAACCAACCCAGAACTACTGCCACCAAGGGGTTTACGAAAGCATAAGTAGCTACCCGGCTCGGCGGCGCTACCCGAATAAGCCAGCTATACGACGAAAAGCCGATTAACGAACCAAATAACACCAGGTACCAAAAAGCCAGGATGGATTTAGTAGAAAAAGCAGCCAAATTTAACTGGGTGTATTCGCCTATCATAAAAGCTACCAGTATTTGCAACATCCCGCCGGTAATCATTTGCATAGCCGACGACATAATAGGTGCCGCCGCATTTTTACCGCGGGCCGCGTACAAAGAACCAAAAGCCCACGTCACGGTACCCAAAATAATTACGATCATGCCCCACGCATCCATATTGCCCTGACCAATTAAATTATCCGGCCCAATTAAAACCAACACGCCGGCTAGTCCCAATATTAACCCCAATATGGTTTTACCATCGGGTCTGGGTTTGCCGAAAAATAAAAAACCCAGTAAGGTAATCCATAAGGGCACCGTGGCAATTAATAAAGCCGCCATGCTGGAGGGCACGGTTTGTTCGGCCCAGGCCACTCCCCCATTACCTACCAGCACCAGCAATATGCCAATAATGGCGCTGGTTTTAAATTGGGGCCAAGTGGGAAGAGCTACCTTCTGAAGCCGGGCAAATAAAAACAAAATTAAACCCGCCAGTAAAAACCGGGAACCCGACATAAAGAAAGGCGGCATGGTTTCGATGGTAAACCGGATTCCCAGAAAAGTAGAACCCCAGATAAGGTATATTGCGGCAAAAGCCAGGTAAATTTTTAATCGCGAAGGAGGTATTGGTGAGGTCATAATTGAAGTACTTATACAGAAGCGCGGATGAATACAGATTATTAATCGTAAAGGCAGGTAATTACTTTTAACCAAGCCCTTAATTTTAAGCAAAGAAAGCTAATTTAAGCCACGTTATTACTGCGCCATAACCAGGTTTTTTACTGTAGAGGGTGGTATTCCGGAAAATTTAAACTTTTAAGAAAACTCGGTAAAACCAATTCGGCAACTCATTTTTTAAATTTTCTTGTTTTGGACTAACGTATAAGGCTTATAAATTAAAAATGCCACCCGGAAGAGGTGGCATTTTTAAAACGCACTTTTCGGGGTATTTATTTATAAAAGCCGCTAGGCACAAAAGCAAAATGCTGGCTAAATTCAATCAGCTCTTCCGCAATGGTTTTGGGCCGGTACGTAGAAATTGCTTCCAGGCGGCTATCCGGATTTAAGAACAAAGTCCTTGATTTACGGTCCTGCAGAATAAACAGCATTTCCAGGTCCGGGTAAATTTCCTTCATGGTATTGGCCAGTTCATTCACGCTTAAATTTTTATCTACCAGGTTATAAGTACCCGACGGTAAATCGTGCGTTAAAATATTGGCTAAGTCCTGGCTTACTTTATGAATGTGCACAAAGGCCCGCTGTTGTTTACCACTGCCTTGCACCGTAATGCGGTTGGTATAATGCGCATCAAACATAAATTTGTTGATTACCGAATCAAAGCGCAAACTACGGCTGTAGCCATACACATTGCCGCACCGGATAATGTAAGTTTGCATGCGACCATTTAAACGGGAAATCATTTTTTCGCCGTTGTGCTTCGATAAGCCATAGTAGGTGCGCGGTTGCGGCTCGGTGTTTTCATCCATGGGCACGCTGGCGTCGCCGTACACCGAAGCCGAACTTAGGTAAATTACCTTTTTCACCTGGCTTTGCTCTAGCGCATAACTTAGTTCGGCGGTGCCCCAGTGGTTTACCTGTTCAAACAAATGCGGATCGTCGTTGGAGAAAGTCGTAAGTACTTTGGCCGCTAAATGGTAAACTACATCTACCTCGTTAATTACTTTGCGCAGTTTGTACGAATCCAGAATGTCGCCCATAATAAAGCGCACCCGGTGGTCGGGTAAATGGTTGCGGCCAATAAATAAATTAAAATTTTTACGGCTTAAATTATCATAAATGATAACCTCTTGTACTTCCGGATTTTTCAGAAGTTCATGCGTGAGTTCGGTGCCGATGTAGCCGGCCCCGCCAGTAAGGAGTATTTTCATGTTTTATTTGGCGATTAATTGGGTATGTAAACCGCATTCGGTTTTGTTCATGCCAAACCAGCGACCGTTGCGGTCGTCTAGTAAAGCATCTACGTCTATTTTGCGGGTGCAAGGCTCGCAACCAATACTCACGTATCCTTCCCCTTCGAGCGGATGCTTGGGTAATTTATGTAACCGGATGTAATCGTACACCATTTTGCTGGTCCAGCCCAGCATCGGGTGGTAACGCAATACCCCATTCGGGGCTTTTTCTTCGCGCTTCATCTGGGCGCGCACCTTGCTTTGGTCGCCTCGTACGCCGCTGATCCAAACATCGTGGCTGGCCAATATGGGCTCTAAAGGCTGAATTTTGTTTAAATAGCAGCAATAATCCGGATCAGAGGTAAAGAGCAAGCGACCAGAAGCGTCGCGTTGCTGGTACTTGGGCACCGCCGAAAACAAATCGGTAATGTTTAAGCCCAGTAAATCTTTTACCTGCTGCCGGAACTCCAGGGTTTCCGGAAAATGGTAGCCCGTATTTAAAAAGTAAATAGGGGTTTCGGGTGCTACCTGGCTGATAATGTGCAGCAAAGGCATGCTATTCGTCTGTAACGACGACGACGCAAATATTTTTAAACCGCGCGTTTTGTACGCATCTAAATCCTGGCGGATGTCTTCGGTTAATTGTTCAAACTCGGTCATTGTTTTTAGTCCATAGTCCATGGTCCATAGACCACGGTTTAGAATTTAGTCCATAGACGCCAGTCCACAGACTATAATATTATTTTCTGGTATAATGGTCAGAAAGCTGAAGTAAAAGGTTAATTTCTAAAATTTTGAATGATGAATTACCTATTCATCATTCAAAATTTTCCAACCTTTTAACCTTTCAACCTTCTAACTAAAATTCAACCTGTAACCTGTAACTAATATTTCGCCATAGTAGGGTCAATTTCGTTGGCCCAGGCCAGGATGCCGCCTTTTAAGTTATACAGGTTTTTAAAACCGTATTTTTTCTCTAGGGCCGCAATAGCTTTAGCGCTCCGAACACCGGAACGGCAGTGTACTACCACGTTTTTATCGGAAGCAATTTTATCAATGGCGGCTTCTACTTCAGCCAATGGAATTAATTCGCCGTGCAAGTTAGCAATTTCGTATTCGTAAGGCTCGCGCACATCAATTAATTGGAAGTCGGTGTGGTTTTCCTGCCACGCGTGTAAGTCGCTTACCGAAATTTCTTTTACTTTATCTTTTTCGTCTTCATCATCGCCACCAATACCGCAGAAGAATTCGTAGTCGATTAGTTCGGTTACTGGTTGGTTATCCGGATCTTTGTGCACTTTTAATACCCGGGTTTCGAACACCGCGGCATCAAACAAAAACAACCGACCGGATAATGGCTCGCCTACGCCAGTTAATACTTTGATCACTTCGTTAGCTTGCAAAGAACCAATAATACCGGGTAGTACGCCCAATACGCCGCCTTCAGCGCAGCTGGGCACTAAACCGGGCGGTGGTGGCGTTGGGAATAAATCGCGGTAATTAGGCCCTTTGTTTCCTTCGGCATCGGTGTAGTTAAATACCGAAACCTGCCCTTCGAAACGGAAAATAGAACCGTAAACATTGGGTTTATTTAAGATAACACAAGCATCGTTTACTAAATAACGGGTCGGAAAATTATCGGTACCATCGGCTACTAAGTCGTAGTCTTTTATAATATCCAGCGCATTTTCGGAAGTTAGGCGCTCGTTGTGCACGATAAAGTTTACGTACGGGTTTAAGGCAGCTAAACGGTCCCGGGCGGCTTCTACTTTTGGCCGGCCCACATCAGAAACGCTAAATAAAACCTGGCGCTGCAGGTTGCTGTCGTCTACCACATCAAAGTCCAGGATACCAATGGTACCTACGCCGGCGGCGGTTAAATACAACAACAAGGGGCTGCCTAAACCACCGGTACCAACTACCAAAACTTTGGCGGCTTTTAAGCGGCGCTGGCCTTCAATGTTAAATTCGGGTATAATTAAATGGCGGCTGTACCGCTCTAATTCTTCTTTATTAAAAGTTACCATTGTAGTAGGTATTAACTTTTCAGGTATAATTAACCAGATTACTCTGGCATTTTTTAAATTTTTATGTTTTCGAAAAGCTTGTAATCAGCAAAAACTAGTTAATACCACCGGCAATGGCCGGAATAATACTGATTACCGAATTGTCCTGCACGGCAGTTTGCTCGTTTTGCAAAGCTTTAATGTCTTCGTCGCCGAGGTATAAGCGCACAAACTTACGCACTTGTCCGGCATCATCGAAAATATGTTTTTTAATTTCCGGATGGGTTTCCGCTAAACTTTGTAGACTTTCCAGCACGTTGGAGCCATTGGTTTCGATGGTGGCCTGGTTACCGGTAAATTTTCGGAGGGGCGTAGGAATTATTATTTTTGCCATTTTAGGTATTCTGAATATGATTTTCGTTTTGTAAGATAGATTCTTGTTCGAACTGACCGGCTTCGTTTAATTGCCAGGAAGTAAGGTCCGCTACTTGGCCTTGCCGCACCGATACAATAATGTAAGAAAAGTACGGTACTGCCTGGTTTAAATCGTGCTCCGAAGGCCGGGCCGGATGATCGGGATGCGAGTGGTACACGCCTAGTAAATTAGTGTTATTTTCCAGGGCGTATTTTTCGGCTCGCATGTAATCTACCGGCGAAATCTCGAAGCGACGGCGTTTGTCGCCGTCTTTGCTGTTGGTTACCGGTACCGCTTCCTGCACTAGGCGCACGTCCGTTTCATTCCCGTACAAAAAGCCGCAGCATTCGTCTGGGTATATTTCCGTGGCATGTTCCTGAATCAGGCGGTGGGCAGTTTCGGTGAGTTGTAGTTTCATTTATTTTTAAATTTTACTCTTCCGCCAGTTACAAACTGGCTTTTTATTTAAAGACCCAAGTTACGCTGCGCTAAACCTGCGCCATGAAAAGTATTTGCGCTAAGGGAATACTTAAAAAATTAGGGCTTTAACCAAAAGTCTAATATCCAATATCTAACATCCAACATCTAGAACAACGATTTTAATACTTCGGCGTACTTCTCGGCATTGTCCGGGAAAACCGTTACGATTACGCCTTCGTCGATGCTCTCGGCTACTTTAATGGCACCAGCTAAATTGGCGGCGGCTGATGGGCTAACCAGTAAACCTTCTTTTTGCGCTACTTTCTGAATTAAATCAAAAGCTTCGTAGGTATCAATCGCCAAGTTTTGGTTGGCAATAGTAGCATCGTAAATTTTTGGTACCCGCGCGGTTTCCAGGTGCTTCCACCCTTCCAGGCCGTGCATGGCCGCATCGGGTTGCAACGATATTAATTCAATCTCCGGATTTAACTCTTTCAACTTGCGGCTGGTACCGGTAAATGTACCGGTGGTGCCTAAACCCGCCACAAAGTGGGTGATTTCGCCTTTGGTTTGCCGGAAGATTTCGTTAGCCGTAGTGTGGTAATGCGCTTGCCAGTTACTTTGATTACCGTATTGGTCCGCGTAAAAATACCGGTCGGGGTAATCCGAATTTAACTGCTTGGCAATTTCCTGAGCCTCATCCGTAGAACCAAAACGCGAGGTATAGATGATATTAGCGCCGAACGCTTTTAATAAAGTTTTCCGTTCTTCCGAGGCATTTTCGGGCAAGCAGATGGTAACAGGTATTTGCGTAGCGGCGCCAATGGCGGCGTAAGCAATAGCCGTGTTACCACTCGAAGCATCCAATAAAGACTGGCCGGGTTGCAATCTACCGCTTTTTACCGCATCCTGAATTATCCGGAAAGCAGGCCGGGCTTTTACGCTGCCGCCTAGTTGTTGCCACTCTAGTTTGGCGTAAATTTTAACGCCCGGCTTGCTGTAAGCCCGGGTAATCGGAAATAACGGCGTATTGCCAATAAAAGAACTTAAAGTAGTTAGTTGCTCTTGTAAATCTTGCGTTTCGGCGGTGAGTAACATATTTTTAAAATTTTAAGTCAGCAGAAAAATTTATGCAAAAAGAAATAAAAAAGCCTTTCCGGGTTTCCCAGGAAAGGCTTGATGAAAGTTGCATCCAAAAATTAACACGCAGCCGCATCAAGGCTTCCCCAGGGGCAAGCACAGCAACAGCAACACGCCGCATGGTTAATCTGGAATTGTTTATTCATTTTAATTTCTTTTAGTATATAAACAAAAAAAGCCTCTCCTGGTTTCGGAAAGGCTTATATATTCTTGTTTTTTTAAATTTTATATAACAGCAAACCTTTCCGGAAGCGTAAACGCCGCACAACAGCAACCTGCCAGCGCATTGTTAATACCAGAAAAGGTCATATTTGTTTTCATGTTCTAATTATACTTGCGGCAAAGGTAAAAAACAAAACCAAAGCACCAAATTATTTAAACAAAATTAATGCCGTAAACTTTATAAGTTTTTTACTGCCAGCCCGAACATAAAAAGCTGCCATTCAGTAACGAAGGCTTGTTGTACGTAAATGGCTCGCCGTCGGGATTAGTTAATTTGCCACCGGCTTGTGCCAAAATGGCGTGCCCGGCGGCGGTGTCCCATTCCATGGTAGGCCCATGCCGGAAATACAGTTGCGCTTTGCCTTCGGCGATTAAACAAAATTTTAAAGAAGACCCGATGCGTACTTCGTCGGTAACCGCAAACTGGCTTAAAAAAGCAATTTCTTCCGGCGCTCCGTGCGAGCGGCTTTTCACGGCTACTAATTTCTCTGTTTTTCCGGTTACTGCCAGTTTTTCTACTTCCTGGTCACCTTGTTTTTTATAGGCGCCATCCTGGCCGTTAGTGTAATAAAGCTCGTTGGTAACGGGGGCATAAATAACGCCGGCTACGGGCGTAGTGCCTGCTACTAAAGCAATGTTTACCGTAAACTCACCGTTGCGGCTGATAAACTCTTTGGTCCCATCCAGGGGGTCAACGCACCAATACAAGGGCCAGGTCTGGCGCACTTCGTAGGGCACCATTTTTCCTTCTTCGGATAAAACCGGGATATCGGGGGTTAACGCAGCTAATCCGGCGGCAATTACATCGTTGGCGGCCTGGTCGGCTTGGGTAAGCGGCGACTGGTCGCTTTTTAAAGTTATCTGCGTAAAGCTGGCCGGTTGATTATAAACCTCCATGATGGCATCGCCGGCTTTTTTAGCTATTTGTAACAAGTCGGGCATTATCGCGGAAACATTTATCGCGGCCATAAATCTGTTTTTTAAAATTTAGGCAAAAGTAACCGGATTTAAATGGCCGCCAAGCCTGGCTCATTAAAAAATAAACCCCGCAGCTTTTTACCTGTTTTATCAAACGTAAAATTTTAAAAATTTAATTTTTACTGAACTTGAACCGGTGTAAGGAGCGGCTAATTTTTAAGTTCTCAAATTAATTTTAAACATCTTACCAAAATACCGCTTAATTTAGCCGCGAATTTTTCAAGAAGAATATGGCAGAAAATATTCACCCGATTTTCGATCAAACGCTCACGCGGGCAAGTAAAGAAGAATTGCTACGACAACGGGCCATCGTTATCTGGATGGTAGGCTTATCCGGTTCGGGTAAAAGTACTTTGGCAAAAGGCCTGGAATTTGCCTTGCACGAGCGCGGCCACTTAACCCAGTTACTCGACGGCGATAATTTACGCAGCGGCATTAATAACAATTTAGGCTTTTCGGATGCGGACCGGCTGGAGAATATTCGCCGTTCGGCTGAAACAGCCAAGCTGTTTTTAAATGCAGGTTTAGTAACAATTTGTTCTTTCATTAGTCCAACGGCCGAAATCCGGAGCATGGCGAAAAACATTATCGGTGCAACTGATTTTTACGAAGTGTACATTAATGCGCCTTTTGAAGTATGCGCCCAGCGCGATGTAAAAGGCTTGTACAAAAAAGCCCTGAACGGCGAAATCAAGAACTTTACTGGCCTGGATGCGCCTTTTGAAGAGCCCCAAAATCCTGACCTTGAAATTCGTACCGGCCAGGAAGACTACGCCCTTAGCTTGCAAAAGCTTTTGGATGCTATCTTACCTCGCATTACCTTTGCCGCTTTAGGTTGAAAGGTTGCAGGTTGGAAAGTTAAAAATTTAAAAAATTTACAACTTGATGCTTCTAACCATTTGGCAAGGCAGCTATTCATTCATCAACGATTGATTAAAATAAAGATATAATTTTTTAAAACTATGGTCCCAAGACCATAAGCTGTGGACTAAAACACATGTATTCCTATAAACTTAGTTACCTAAAGCAACTCGAAGCCGAATCTATCTTTTTGATTCGCGAAGCGGTTGCGCAATTTGAAAACCCGGTACTGCTGTTTTCCGGCGGTAAAGATTCTATTGTGATGGCGCATTTGGCCCGCAAAGCTTTTTGGCCCAGCAAGTTACCTTTCCCGATGCTGCACGTGGATACCGGCCATAACTTCCCCGAAACCATTGAATTCCGGGATTATTTGGTAAATAAAATTGGCGCCCGCCTGATTGTGCGTACCGTGCAGGAATCTATTGATAAAGGTTTAGCGCAGGAAGAAAAAGGCCCGAATCCAAGCCGCAATGGTTTGCAAACCATTACCTTATTAAGCGCCATCGAAGAATTTAAATTTGATGCCGCTTTTGGCGGAGCCCGCCGCGACGAAGAAAAAGCCCGCGCCAAAGAACGCTTTTTCTCGCACCGCGATGAATTTGGCCAATGGGACCCGAAAAACCAGCGCCCCGAGTTGTGGCATTTGTATAACGGCCGTAAAAATGTGGGCGAGCATTTCCGGGTTTTCCCGCTCAGTAACTGGACCGAGCTGGACATCTGGCAGTACATTGCTTCCGAGAATTTAGAAATTCCGAGTATTTACTTCTCGCACCAGCGCGAAATTGTAAACCGCCAAGGCGTGCTGCTGGCTAAATCGGAATATATTTCTTTGCTTAAGAATGAACAGTACGAAGAGCAAACCGTGCGTTTCCGGACTGTGGGCGACATGACCTGTACCGGAGCGGTTTTCTCCCCGGCCAATACCATAGAAGACATTATTGCCGAAGTAGCGGCTGCCCGCGTTACCGAACGCGCCGCTCGCGCCGACGATCAACGCTCCGAAGCCGCTATGGAAGACCGAAAAAAACAAGGTTATTTTTAATAGTAGTCGATAGTCCACGGTCGATAGACCACAGAATTAGATTTTTTTAAAATAAAAAAAGTTTAACGGTAATTGCTGAATGGTTAATCAATTAGATTAGTGGAAGTTTTTTAACCTTTCAACTTTCCAACCTTAAAACTTTCTAACCCTTAAACCTGCAACTTGTAACCTGCAACTTGCAACTTGCAACCACTTAAAATGAAAGAACAAACACGCGAGGCCGATTTGCTGCGCTTTATTACTTGCGGCAGCGTAGATGATGGTAAAAGTACCCTCATTGGCCGTTTGCTGTACGATACCAAAACCATATTTGAAGACCAGTTACAAAACATTGAGCGCACCAGTCAGATGCGCGGCGAAGAGTACGTAAACCTGGCGCTCCTCACCGATGGCTTACGTGCTGAACGCGAGCAAGGTATAACCATTGATGTGGCCTACCGTTACTTTGCTACGCCCAAACGCAAGTTTATCATGGCCGATACGCCGGGCCATATTCAGTATACCCGCAACATGGTTACCGGCGCTTCTACCGCCAACTTAGCGGTAGTTCTGGTGGATGCCCGCAAAGGCGTAATTGAGCAAACCTGTCGCCATACGTTTATCACTTCGTTACTAAAAATCGATCATATTATTTTGTGCGTGAACAAAATGGATTTGGTGGATTACAGCCAGGAGGTTTACGAGAAAATTAAAACCGACTTCCAGAATTTTATCTCCCGCTTAGATATTGCCGATGTACGTTATGTGCCGGTAAGCGCTTTGCAGGGCGATAACATTGTAAATAAATCTGCAAATATGCCGTGGTACGAGGGCTCTACCTTGTTGTACATGCTTGAAAACGTGCACCTGGGCAGCGATTTAAACCACGTAGACGCCCGTTTTCCGGTGCAATACGTATTGCGCCCGCAAAGCACCGAGTACCACGATTTCCGGGGTTACGCGGGTCGTGTAGAAGGCGGCGTATTTAAACCCGGCGACGAAGTACTGGTGTTGCCCTCGGGCTTTAGCAGTACCGTAAAATCCATTGAAACTTTTGATGGTCCCGTGGCCGAAGCCTTTGCTCCCATGTCGGTAGTTATTACTTTAAACGACGAGATTGATATTAGCCGCGGCGACATGCTCGTGAAACCTAATAACCAGCCCGAGATTAGTCAGGATTTAGAAGTAATGGTTTGCTGGATGAGCGAAAAACCTTTAGTAAAAGGCAAAAAATACATTGTGCGCCACACTACCAAAGAAGCTAAGTGTCTGGTAAAAGATATTCGTTATAAAATGAATATTAACACGCTGCACAAAATTGAAGACGACCTGAACATTGGCTTAAACGATATTGGCCGGATAACCCTGCGTACCACCCTGCCCCTTTTCTACGACGATTACCGCAAGAATACCGGCACTGGTAGCTTGATTTTAGTAGATGAGTTTACCAACGAAACCGTAGCCGCTGCTATTATCCTCTAAGCTCATTTTAACTATAAACAAAAAGCGACTGTTCCGACGAAAGAACAGTCGCTTTTTATTTGCGGCACAAACGAAATTTAAAAAATTATCAATCCCGCACTTTTTCTTCCCGCTCAATTTTTACTTCTGTTTGATCACGGTATATTTTACCCGCTTTTAAATCTACCTGATATTTTACACCGGGTTCATACGCGATGGTATATCCCGTTCGAGGATCAAGGAGTTTACCGATCTGCGGGAAAACCCGTAATCCGGTTTCCGGATCTTCCATATACGCTTTAGATGTGTCAATGGCATTTGGCATGAAAGCCGCATTACTACCCGGATTTACTAACGGCATAAACGATTTAACTTTCGGCGCATGATTCATCGAAAACGCTTTAAATCTTACCAAAAACCTATTTAAATCATTGGTTTGCGCCTGGCTTTTAAAATGAATGCTCAGAAAAAAGGCCAATAAAATAAACGAAATTTTCATAGCGATAAGGTTTAAATGTAAGCATCTACCCTCTTGATGTAAAACCAGGAGTAAATGCATAAACTTAGCCTACCAAAATACAAAATCAGTTATCGCGCGGGTTAATGGTGTCCGAAATTTTAATTTTTTAAAATTATCTTTTTCGTAGCCAAATTCTTTAATCTTTCTTCTGACTGGCCCGGAAAAGTTTTTGCTTTTCGTCTTTGGATAAGCTCTCGTAACCCGACCGCGAAATTTTGTCCAGAATTAAATCAATTTCGGTTTGCGAGGGTTCGCCACTCGACGACGCGGAAGAATAAGAAGTGCTGCGGCTTTGGTTTTTATAAGTTACTTTTAAAGGAGTACGGGGTTTAAAAAGATTCCGGAAAAAATTAGCAATCCCGTGAATAGGCCGCCCTAAATCGGTGCCCCGCTGCAGTTGTTTGATAAATACAAACCCGATTAATGCGCCGCCCAAATGCGCTAAATTACCGCCGGCATTATCGCCGATTGCGCCCGAAATAGATAATAAAACAAAAAAGGCGGCAATGTATTTGATTTTTACCGGACCAATAAACAATAAATTAAAAGTATAATTGGGCAGTAAAGTAGCGGCTGCCACGGTAACGGCCAACACACTCGCCGACGCCCCAATCATCGTAGCATAAATCGCCCGGCTTTGATAAAAAGGAATCAAGTTGTAGAAAAGCACAAAGAAAATTCCTCCGGCCAAACCGCCCAGCAAGTACAAGCTAACCAGTTTTTTATCGCCTAAATATTCCCGGATAATCATTCCAAACCAATACAGGTTTAGCATGTTAAAAATAATGTGAAAGAATTCCCGGTGGGTAAAAAAGTAAGTAAAAATAGTCCAGGGCCGGGTAAGGAATATGCCCGGATTAGCCGGCATGGCAATATAATCCAGAATGGTTTCAAAAACGCCATCGGTTTGCGTAGAGATTTTAAGGATTACCCGTACCAGGAGCAATACCACAAAAATAATTACATTAATCAGAATCAACTGATTAAGGGCGTTGCGTAACCGGAACGCATTCCGGATATCGTCAAAAATACTCGTCATAGAGGTTGGTTAGTAAAAATCAGTTCGGTTCCGTTCCCAAACTTTAATTAAGATAAACGCAAAAAGCATACCTCCCAAATGGGCATAATGCGCTACGTTATCGCCGGGCATGCGTTTTACCCCCGCGTAAAGCTCGTAGGCTCCGTAGAACAACACAAAATACTTGGCTTTAATGGGAAACGGAAAAAATAACAAAAATAATTCTGTATTCGGGAACAACATCCCAAAAGCCAGTAAAAGACCAAACACCGCCCCGAAGCCCCCACCATCGGAATGTTAATTATACTTTCGTAAATGTTTTTGATAGCTTTTTTAGAAGCCGCAATTATGGCCGGATCGTTAGCATTGCGTTTGTACTCCACAATAGCTTGCTTGTTGTAGCCGCCATCCAGGTGCTCGTCCAGGAAAGCATTTAAAGCTTCCGGTGACGGATTTACCAGAAAAGATTCCATTTGCTGCTGCATATTTCCAAACTCGTAAGTACGTACCCCGGTATATAATACGCCAGCTCCAATGCCGCAGATTAAGTAAAAAATTAAAAATCGCTGCGCGCCCCAACGGTACTCCAGCATCGGGCCGAAAATAAATAAACTGAGCATGTTGCTGAACAAATGCCCAAAGTTGCCGTGCATGAACATATAAGTAAAAAACTGGTACGGCCGGAAATACTGCGACCGGAAGCCGTATAAGGCAAACGGCGCCGAACTGCCAAAATAGCTGAAAGCCAAAAAAGCCACAACATTTATAATCAAAAGATTACGAACCGTGGGGGTTATGTTTATCATATCAAATAAATCAATTTTTTAAAAAAAAGTGTTGCAGCTGCCCCAGCTCCATCATCACTAACGTTTTCTGGCCCGAAGGCGTATAGTTGGGCATCTGACAGGCAAACAGTTTATCTACCAAAGCATTCATTTCTAAGTCGGTAAGTTTGCTGGTAAACCTGGATGATACCCGTTTGGCCATGGCCCGCGCCAGGTTTTCTTTCTTAGAAAGCGTTAACTCCTGCTGATTGTTTTTGTATTGCTCCAGTAATTCTTCCAGCAAAGCTTTTTCGTCGCGCGCGGGCACATCGGCCGGTATGCCGTTTAACACAATGGTGTGTTTACCAAACTCGCTAAACACAAAACCCAAAGCATTAAACTCACCGGCCAGTTGTTGCATCAAATCGTAATCGTTCGGCGAAAGTTGTACGGCTTGCGGGAACAACAAAGCCTGCGAACCGCCACTGTTCTTCTGCAGCGAAGCCGAGTATTGTTCGTACAAAATACGCTCTTGCGCCGCTTGCTGGTCCACGAGCATAATGCCCGATTTTACCTGCACCATAATGTATTTCTGGTGTACTTGCAGCGCTTTTTTACCTGAAGGTTCCGGATTACTTAGGTTACTGAACCCGCTTAAAAAATCCAGTTCGGTTAATTTACTTTCGTCGGGTTCGCGCGCAAATTCCCGCGATGGTTGCGTTAAAGGCTCAAATACCTTTTGCCAATCCTGTTGCTTGGTAACGTTACTTTTAACCGGATTTATTGAAATGGGTTTAGCCGGACTGGAGTTCTCCCGGATAAAATTTTCAAAATTACTCGCTTTTTCAAATTTATTCTCTTCAAAGGATGGCGTAACGGGCTTTAAAGGCGCAAAATTTACGTCGCCTTCAAAATCCAAGGACGGGGCAATGTTATGCACCCCCAACGATTGCTTTACCGCCGCCCGCACAATGGCATATACCGTTTTTTCGTCTTCAAACTTAATTTCAGTTTTGGTAGGGTGCACGTTTATATCAATGCTTTCGGGTGCAATTTCCAGAAACAACACGTAAAACGGATGGCTGTCTTTGGGCAATAATCCTTCGTAGGCGGTTTGCACGGCGTGGTTCAGGTACGAGCTGCGGATGTACCGTTCGTTTACAAAGAAAAACTGTTCGCCGCGGCTTTTTTTGGCAAACTCCGGCTTGCCAATGTAGCCTTTTACTTTTAAAAACGGGGTAATTTCTTCGCAGGTGGCTAACTGTTCGCGGTAATTATTGCCGAATAAGTTTACAATGCGCTGGCTTAATTTACCGGCGGGTAATTGAAAAATTTCAATCTCGTTTTGGTACAGCGAAAAAGCAATGTCCGGGTGGGCCAAGGCTACGTGCATAAACTCATCCAGAATATGGCGCATCTCAACAGGGTTGGATTTTAAAAAATTGCGCCGGGCCGGTACGTTAAAAAATAAATTTTTCACGCAAACCGAAGTACCATCGGGCACCGCCACCGGTTCCTGGCTAATAAACTCCGACCCTTCGATCACGAGTTTAGTGCCGGTATCGCTGGTGCGGGTTTTGGTTTTTAGTTCTACCTGGGCCACCGCCGCAATTGAGGCCATGGCTTCGCCACGGAAGCCCATAGTCCGGATCCGGAACAAATCTTCGCTGGATTTAATTTTGGAAGTGGCGTGTCGCTCAAAACACATGCGGGCATCGGTTTCGCTCATGCCCAGGCCGTTATCTACCACCTGAATCAATTGCTTGCCGGCTTCCTTCACAATTAACTGAATATTGGTACTCTGCGCATCAACTGCATTTTCGAGTAGCTCTTTCACCACCGATGCCGGACGCTGCACCACTTCGCCGGCGGCAATCTGGTTCGCTAAGTACTCGGGTAACAAATGTATAATATCGGGCATGCAGCACTCTCTTTTTTAAAATCGGGCAAACTTAACTAATATCTTTAAACCAAACACCACCAAACAACCAGACTAGCCTCTACCCGGAATCAACCAAATTACGTTATATTCCGGATTGATTTCCGTTTTTTAAAGTTAATCAATCAAAAAAATAATAGTATTATTACAAACGAAATGTTGGGTTCTGCGTTTTGTTTTTGTTTCGAGCGGTGTAATCAGGTTGTAATAAAATAAATTTTTCGGTCGGAAGTTAAAACTATACAGATAGGAGCCGAAATGAAAAAGATTGATTTTATCGCTTAAACTAACTTCGGCAAGCCGGTGTTGTAGTAGCACGAACCCTGGAGTCGGAGTAAAATCTATTATTACAAAATTAGGTTTTATTCTGACCTATTCAAATATATAGTACCCGTACCCATGTGGAAGAATTTTTTATTTTTTTTAATAATTAGTGCATTTATAGGGTTAAGTTTAGTGGTATCGTCGTTTACCCCCACCGATGAGCCAACGGTTACAGAAGCAGAAAATAGCTGGGTAGATAGTGTTTTTACTTCCCTTACTTTTGAGCAGCGGTTAGGCCAGTTGTTTATGGTTACGGCCCTTTCTAACAAAGGCTCGGCGCACGTACAGCAAATAGAAAAATTAATTACCAATTATAACATCGGTGGCCTGATGTTTATGTATGGCACCCCTTACAAGCAAGCGGCCTTAACCAACCAATACCAAGCCCGTTCCCGGGTACCTTTACTCATTGCCATGGATGCCGAATGGGGCTTAAATATGCGCCTGGATAGCAGCATGCACTTTGCCAAACAAATGACCCTGGGTGCGATGGCCGATGAGCACTACGTGTATTTAATGGCCCAGGAAATTGCCCTTAACTTGCGCCGGCTGGGCGTACAGGTAAGTTTTTCGCCGGTACTGGATGTAAACAGTAATCCGCAAAACCCGGTTATTGGCAACCGCTCTTTTGGCGAATCTAAAGAACAGGTAAGCCGCCGGGGCATAGCTTATATAAAAGGTTTACAGGATAACGGCGTTATGGCCGTAGCAAAGCATTTTCCGGGCCACGGCGACACCGATACCGATTCCCATAAAGCTTTACCGGTCATTAACTCTGATTTAAAACGGCTTACTGAAGTAGATTTATACCCTTTTATGCAATCGTTTCAGGCGGGGCTTAAAGGCGTAATGGTGGGCCACCTGTACATGCCCCAGTTCGACTCCACCGAGAAAAAAGCCACTACCCTATCGCATAAACTGGTAACCGGTTTATTAAAGCAAAAAATGAACTACCAGGGCCTGGTTTTTACCGATGCCTTAAACATGAAAGGCGTGAGCCAGGGTTACAAACCCGGCCTGGTGGATGCCCAAGCCTTGCTGGCAGGTAACGATGTTTTGCTTTTTTCGGAGGATGTGCCTACTGCTATCGCCGAAATTAAAAATGCCATTAACCGCGGCGATATAACGCCCGCAGAAATTGATGCCCGCGTCCGGAAAATTTTGCACGCCAAATACTGGGCCGGCCTGAACCGTTACCAGCCGGTAAATCTGGCGCATTTAAAAGAAGAATTAAACCGCCCCCGGAGCCGGGCCGTGCAACACAAGCTCTACGAAAAATCAATTACCTTAGTAGCTAATCATGGGAACGTACTGCCTTTCCGGGAAGTAGATACCACCCGCTACGCGCACGTGAGCATTGGCATCCGGCCCGATAATCCCTTTACCGAAACCTTACAACACTATGCTCCTTTTGCCACCTATAACGTGCGGGAACGCTACGTACCCGATTCGGTGCTGATTAACTTACGTAAAAAGCTAGGCGGTTACGATGTGGTGGTAGTAAGTATCCACAGCCTCAACAGCACCTCGGTAAGCAATTACGGCATCGGCGAAAATACCCGGACATTTATTAAAAATTTACAAAAAGAAAACCCCCGCCAGAAAGTAGTGGTTTGCGTGCTGGGCAATGCGTATAGTTTAAAGTTTTTTGAAGGTAGCAAGTGGCTGGTTTGTGGTTACGAAGATAATCCGGTGGCGCAAAGCGTGATACCACAAGTGTTGTTCGGGGCGTTGCCCGCCCAAGGCAAATTACCCGTTACCGCATCAGCGGCTTTTCCGGCGGGGTTTGGTTTAGAAACAGCCAGTTTAAACCGTTTGCGCTACGATGTGCCCGAAAGCGTTGGCCTGGACTCTAACGTACTCACCGAAATTGACGACCTAGCCATGGAAGCCATCAACGAGAAGGCAACGCCCGGCTGCCAAATTTTAGTTGCCCGCGACGGCGCCATTGTTTTTAATAAATCTTACGGAAATTTTACTTACGAATCTGCTAACCCCGTTACGGCCAGCACGCTTTACGATATTGCTTCTATTACCAAAGTAGCCGCCACTTTGCAGGCTATTATGTATTTAAAAGATCAGGGTAAACTGGATTTAAACGAAAAACTTTCGCGGTACTTGCCCGAGGTAATTGGCACCAACAAGCAAAATTTACTTATTAAAGATATTTTATTGCACCAGGCCGGTCTGCAGCCGGGCATCCCCAACTGGCAAAAAACTATTACGGCACAACAGTTAAGCCCTACGTATTACGCCAGCGCCCAAACTACCATTTACCCCAACGAAGTAGTACCGGGCGTTTACTCTGTTAAAACCATGGAAGACTCTTTATGGTCCTGGACGGTGCATTCCCGGTTATTGCCAAAGAAAAAAGGCACGCCCAGCGAAATGAAGTACAGCGACCTGAGCTTTTATATATTAAAGCGGGTAGCCGAGCGGTTACTGCAACAACCCATCGACCAGTTTACCAGCCAGTATTTCTACAAACGATTAGGTTTGCATTCAATCACTTATAATCCGTTAACCATATTTTCAAAATCGCAGATTGCCCCTACCGAGTACGATAATTATTTCCGGAGAACTTTGGTTTGGGGAACGGTACACGACCAGGCCGCGGCTATGTTGGGCGGGGTGGCCGGGCATGCCGGCTTATTTAGTACGGCTACCGATTTAGCCGTGCTCATGGAAATGAACCGGCAGAACGGTAATTACGGAGGTATTTCTTATTTTAAAAGCCCGGTAGTAACGGAGTTTGCCCAGCAACAAAACCCAACTAACCGTCGGGGTCTAGGCTGGGATAAACCCGACCCGAGCGGCATAGGACCTACCAGCAATAAAGCTTCGGTTAATTCTTTTGGCCATACAGGCTTTACCGGCACCTGTGCCTGGGTAGACCCGGACCAAAAATTAGTTTACATCTTTTTATCTAATCGGGTATACCCCACCGCAGCTAATCAAAAACTATTAACCCACAGCTACCGCACCCGCATCCACGATGTGATTTACAAGGCTATCCTGACTAAATCGTAACAAATTTTTAGTTAATTCACCGGAAACAGAATAGCCCGATTATCTATTTTTTTAAATTTTAGCTTTATTTACGGGCAGTTATTCTCCCTTTAATCTACAGTGGCCGTAAAAAGAAATTAATTAATGTAATGGTTTATCTTGGTTTACCCAGGATAGCTTTATTTAAACCGAACATTTGTTTCGCTGGTTGGTTGTAGTACCAAATTTACTTTAACTCATTTTTTATTAACATGAATATCGGAGTTGTTTGTTACCCAACATTTGGTGGCAGCGGTGTAGTAGCCACCGAACTGGGGAACGCCTTGGCATTGCGGGGCCATAAAGTGCACTTTATTACTTACAGCCAACCCGTACGGCTCGATTTTTTTAGCGCTAATGTATTTTATCACGAAGTTAATATACCGTCGTACCCTTTATTTCAACATGCCCCTTATGAACTGGCGCTGGCCAGCAAAATGGTAGATATCGTGCAATTCGAAAAATTAGATATTCTGCACGTGCATTACGCCATTCCGCACGCCTCGGCTGCTTTTATGGCCAAGCAAATTTTAAAAACCAAGGGAATTAACATTCCGGTAGTTACTACTTTACACGGTACTGATATCACACTGGTCGGCAAAGACTCGTCTTACGAACCGGTGGTAACATTTAGCATCAACCAATCCGATGGCGTTACGGCAGTTTCGAATGACTTACGCCAGGAAACGTATAAATACTTTGCCATCGAAAAAGAAATTGTGGTTATCCCCAACTTTATTAATCTGGAACGTTTCCGGAAACAACATAAAGAACACTTCCGGGCGGCGATTGCGCCTTTCGGCGAAAAACTTTTGGTGCATACGTCTAACTTCCGGGGCGTGAAACGGGTGCAGGACGTTTTAAAAATATTTGATAAAGTACGCCGTAAAATACCCAGCAAACTGTTACTGGTCGGCGACGGGCCCGAACGCCAGAAAATGGAAAAACTGTGCCGGCAACTAAAAATTTGCGGCGATGTGCGGTTTTTAGGCAAACTCGATGCCGTAGAAGAAGTGTTATCGGTGTGCGATTTGTTTTTAATGCCTTCTGAGAAAGAAAGTTTTGGGTTAGCCGCGCTCGAAGCCATGGCCTGCGAAGTACCGGTTATATCTACCAACGCGGGCGGTATTCCGGAGTTAAACCTCGACGGCATTACCGGTTTTGTAAGTAACATCGGCGACGTAGACGACATGGTAAAAAATGCCTTGTACGTGCTGGACGATGCCAATCTACCGCAGTTCCGGGCCAATGCCCTAGCCCGAGCCCGCGAATTTGAAGTAGAAAAAATTGTACCCCGCTACGAAGAAGTTTACCAGAAGGCAATTAACGAACAACTCCAGGAAGTAACAACCACAGCTTAAAATGGTTAATCATACTGACCAAAGTATAACCTATATAAAAATCAAACTAAAAAGAGCAGCTCGAAGCCGCTCTTTTTAGTTTAAAATGCAACCACGCCTTTTACGTACTTAATCTTTACAGTTATAACAGGTGGTTAAGTGAAATAGTAGAGGGTAAATACCCGCGCTTAAAGAATTAAATTATTAAAATGAAAGCTACCACTTATTTATTCGTAATCCTGATTGCTTTTGGTGCGGCCACAAGCTGTAACGGGAATAATAAAGCAAAAAACCAGGCAACAGCAGCGCATGAGTCTGCTAAGCTCGATCAAAGCTCCTATGAGATTTTAGGCATAAAGGCTACCGCAGCCGTCGAAAATTATTACGTACTGCTTAAATCCGGAACAACCGACTCTGCCTCTCTCCAGGGTTTTGCTAATAAGTTTAAAAAAGAACATTGCACGAAATGCACTATCAATCTGTATGATGATCGGGAAGTGGAAAACCTGGTAACAAAAAATTCCCTGGAAGGCAATGATTACCTGCAAGTAGCAGATCATTTTGTAGCTAGCCTACCAGCCAGCTTGAACACCATTCAGATGTATCCGTTGCAGGATAGTAAATACAAAGAATTAGGCGGTAAAAACTGGAAGAAAAGCCCTTTATAAAACTTATTCTAATAAGTTAGCCTACCTGTTTCGGCATACCGCCTTAACCGGTTTATTTGAGATTACCAGAGGTTCGCCGCGTATCTGAACCAATTCATATACCTCAATAACCCGTAAGGTTTTTCAATTTAAGCAGCGGTTAAAGCCTGTTATTTGCTTTATAAAAAAGAAAAATTTAAAAAAATGAAGCAACTGGATGATGCTACGTTGCAAATAAAACAAAAACTGCTTGATAAAATAGCAGCTTATCCGCTGGATTTTAGCCCAACCGATTTTGCCTTATTAGTTAATCCGGAAACCCAATTAACTTTTACCGACTTACGCGAATTACTCTTGCGCATCTTTGATTTAAACGAAAATTCCCTGCAGCAAGAATCTAACTCTACTACCGGGGCTATAGGTTTATTAAACAAAATCAGTACGTATTTCCGGCAGCGGCAGTATTACCGATTAATCAAAAACGGCTTTCGCGATTTGTCTTGCCCCGAACGCAAAATTATTGTGGCGGAAGGCGATTCGTGGTTTCAGTTTCCTTTGATTATCAAAGACATTGTAGATTGGTTGCGCACCGACCCCAACTTTGCCGTTTACAGCATTGCTTACGGCGGCGATTGGTTTACCAATATTTTATATGACGAAAAATACGTGGAAGAACTTTCTATTCACCGGCCCGACGTATTTTTAATTAGTGGCGGCGGCAACGATTTACTCAGCGCCAACCGCCTGGCTATTATGGTGGATGCCGAAGCCAAAGGCCCGCTACGATCTGCAACCGAGCTGAAAAATTTATTGGCTCAGGAAACAGAGCAAGACAAAGCCGACATGCTGGTGGGTTATCGTTACCTCACCAAAGATTTTTATTCTTTTATCTGGTTGTTAAAGGCGCAGTATTACAAATTGTTTCAGGGAATATGCAGCTCCGGCAAATTCGACAAAATGCAGATTATTACCCAGGGTTATGATTATGCCTTCCCGACGTATAAATACCGCTGGCTGCAGTGGTACCGGCTACAGCCTTTATTAAACTGGCTAGCCGGCTCGGGCAAATGGCTAAAACGGCCGCTCATGATTAAAGGCATCCGGAATCAGGAAATTAGTCGGCAAATTATAAAAGCCCTTATTTTTGAAGTAAATCAGCTATTTATCGAATTAACCAGCCAGTTTACCAACGTATATCATGTTGATTGCCGCGGCACGGCTCCCCACTTCCACGATTGGTTCGATGAGCTGCATCTGCCTTCCGAAAAATACCGCCAAATTGCCCAGGCTTATCAAAAATGCATTGTTAATCCGCCAGCTAATAAAGTAGCAAAAGTAGTATCGTAATTTTTTCCTTATCTTTATACCGGTACTTTTTAAAATTACCAGCTAAATCTCATTTAAAAGAAGCTGGTTTTTCATCTTAAATTTTAAATTTTTTTTAAAAAAACTGGTTTAGAAGCAATAATAACACGCTGATTTCTAATTTTTAGAATAAAGCCATTTATCGTTTCTATAAACTGTAAAAATTTTTCAACTTTGGCTTCTCATATCATTCTATTCTCTTTTTTGCCATGATCAAAGATAAATTCTTCATTATAGATTTTGATAGTACGTTTACGCAGGTAGAAGCACTGGATGAACTGGGGGAAATTTCGCTGAAAGACTACGAAGATAAAGCGCAGATTTTAGAAGAAATTAAAAATTTGACTAACAGCGCTATGGATGGCCGTAGCTCATTTACCGAAGGTTTAACCCAGCGGTTGGTTTTATTAAAAGCCAATAAAAAGCATTTAACCCCGCTCATTGCCACGCTTAAAACCAAAGTATCGGATTCTATTCGCCGCAACAAAGATTTCTTTACCGCCTTCGCCGATCAAATCCTGATTGTTTCCAGCGGTTTTAAAGAATTTATTACCCCTATTGTTACGGAGTACGGCATTAAAGAAGAAAATATTTATGCCAATACGTTTGTGTACGACGAGAACGACAACATTGTGGGCTTCGATCAGGATAACGTGTTGTGCCGTGATAAAGGCAAGATAAAATTACTGGAAAATCTGGCGCTGCAAGGCGATGTGTACGTGCTCGGCGATGGCTACACCGATTACGAAATTAAAGAAGCTGGCTTAGCCAATAAGTTTTACGCCTTCACCGAAAATGTAGCCCGCGAAGCGGTAGTAGCCAAAGCAGAACATATTGCCCCGAGTTTCGATGAGTTTTTATACCAAAATAAACTCCCAATGGCTATTTCTTACCCGAAAAACCGGATCAGCGTATTGCTTCTGGAAAACATTCACCCGGAAGCCGTGCGTTTGTTTAAGCAGGAAGGCTACCAGGTAGAAATTATGAGCACGGCTTTAAACGAAGAGCAATTGTGCGAAAAAGTAAAGAACGTTTCTATCCTGGGCATCCGGTCTAAAACCCAGGTAACGCAAAAAGTAATCGAAAGTGCCAATAAATTAATGGCGGTAGGCGCCTTTTGCATTGGCACTAACCAGATTGATTTAAAAGCCTGTGCCAAAGCCGGCATTGCCGCGTTTAATGCACCTTACAGCAACACCCGCAGCGTGGTAGAACTGGCAATCGGCGAAATCATCATGCTGTCCCGCAATATTCCGACCAAGAGCGAGAAAATGCACCAGGGCAAATGGGATAAATCGGCGCATAATAGCTTTGAGGTGCGGGGTAAAAAACTGGGGATTGTGGGCTACGGCAACATTGGCTCGCAATTATCGGTACTGGCCGAAGCTATGGGCATGGAGGTGTACTACTACGACATGGTAGAAAAGCTCCAGTTAGGTAACGCAAAAAAATGTACTTCTTTAAAGCAATTATTAAGCATTGCCGATATTATAACGCTGCACGTAGATGGCCGCGCCAGCAACAAAAATTTATTTGGTCCGGCGGAGTTTGAGGCTATGAAAGATGGCGTTATTTTCCTGAATTTGAGCCGCGGCCATTTAGTAGATATTCCGAGCCTGGTAAAAAATATAAAATCAGGCAAAATCATTGGCGCTGCCGTAGACGTGTTTCCGTACGAACCGGCCAACAACGCCGAAGAGTTTGTAAACGAGCTGCGTGGTTTACCCAACGTAATCTTAACACCGCACATTGGCGGTAGTACCTCCGAAGCCCAGGCCAACATTGCCAACTTTGTGCCGAATCGGATTATGGAGTACATTAACACCGGCAATACCTACCAAAGCGTTAACTTCCCGAACATTCAGTTACCCGAATTAAACAATGCGCACCGTCTTATTCACGTGCACGACAACGTACCGGGTGTGTTAGCGAACATCAATAACGTACTAGCCAGCCACCATGTGAATATCCTGGGCCAATACTTAAAAACCAACGAAAACATCGGCTACGTTATCACCGACATCGACAAAGCCTACGATAAAAACCTGATCGGCGACCTCCGCAGCATCGCCAACACCATTAAATTCCGGGTGCTATATTAATGAGTTGAAAGGTTGGAAAGTTGAAAAGTTAGAAGATTTGAAAGTTGAAAAATTTAAAAATTTTGGTAAGGACTTATGGTGTGATTTATATTTAGAGTCCACCTTGTAACCTTTCAACTTTCTAACCTTGTAAACTTTAAGCTGTCTAACTTTCCAACTTTTCAACCTTTCAACTTTCCAACTACAAAATGAACAACAAAATATACTTTACGCCGGGGCCTTCGGAATTGTATCCGACCGTAGCGGCGCATCTGGCTACGGCCATGGCTAACAAGGTTGGTTCTATTTCGCACCGGAGTCAGCAGTTTAAAGATATTTACGCGCACGCGGTAACCGGATTGCGCCAATTGCTGCAATTACCGGATAATTGGGATATTTTGTTTGTGGCCTCGGCAAACGAAGTGTGGGAACGCGCCATTCAGAATAACGTGGAGCGCAAAAGTTTTCATTTGGTAAATGGGTCTTTTTCGAAACGTTTTTACGAGATTTCCCTGGAATTAGGCCGCCAGGCTACCAAACACGAAGTAGCTTTCGGTGAAGGCTTTTCTATCGATGACTTAGATATTCCGGCTTCGACTGAGCTAATGGCCGTGGTGCAAAACGAAACCAGTTCCGGGGTAAGCACGCCGGTTACAGAAATAAATAAACTACGTACCAAATTAAACCCGGAAACCTTAATTTACGTGGACGCGGTTTCTTCCACGCCTTACCCTAACTTTGATTATAACCAGATAGATTCGGTTTATTTTTCGGTGCAGAAAGGCATGGGCTTGCCGGCTGGTTTAGGCATTTGGTTAGTGAACGGCCGGTGCGTTGCCAAAGCCGAAAATTTAAAAAATAAAGGCTTATCGCTGGGTTCGTACCACAGCATTCCGGCCTTACTCAGCAAAGCCCGGGCTTTCCAGAACCCCGAAACGCCTAACGTGCTGGCTATTTACCTGTTGGGTAAAGTAGTAGAAGAAATGAACCACCATGGTATCGCCACCATCCGGCAGGAAACAGAAACGAAAGCAAAACTTATTTACGATTACCTGGCTACCAGCCAAACTTTCAGCGCGGCGGTAACTAATCCGGCGCAACAATCCCAAACAACGATTATTGCCAATACCAAAATTTCATCCGCGGAAGTAATAAAAAAATTGGCGCCTTTTGATATGGTAGTGGGCAGCGGTTACGGCAGTTACAAAGACACCCAAATCCGGATTGCTAACTTTCCGGCGCACTCCGTGGCGCAAGTGCAAGCGCTGGTTTATAAGCTACAAGAGCTTTTTAACTAGCAACGACTAAGTAAAAGTAAAAACAAAGCCGGTAAGTATTCGCTTGCCGGCTTTGTTTTTATAAAATAATAGGTCTTTGGAAAAAAGCTGTTTGTGAAGACACAAACAGCGGTACCAGAAGCCGACAGCATCAGCCTTTGCCCGTGTGTACATCATTGCCGCCTGACTAAATCTATTATCTGGTTTAGGTTTAACGAAGTGTAACCTGAACCTACAAATCAATGCCTGTTTTCAACTGGCCGGAAGTTGAAAACTTCCTCCTATTATAACCCACCAGCTACAAGCTGGCAGGAAGAAAGAAAGGGCACCCACAGCTACAAGCTGGCGAAAGCAAAGAGGTATTGTTTCTCCCTTGTCCATCGCTTGCCTGCAATTATACCTTCCCTTAAAATAAATTTATGTGAAAATTTAAAAATTTAAAAAATCTGATTTATTTCCCGCTTAATAAAAGTTAAGGCAGGCGTGGTAGGATCGCTGTTTTGGGCAATTACAGTTTCCAGTATCCGCTTAGCTAAGTCAGTTCCTTTGGCATTTTCAGGCAGCTCATGAAAAGCTTTGTTTACCATGGTAACTACGTCTTCTTTGGCTTGTTTTACGTGTTCCCAGGCCGCCTCGCTCATATATACCTGCTGCGACACATTATGGCTAAACTCACTTCTAATTTCGGCCAGCAGCGTGTACTGAAATTCCACCGCATTTTGCCCGGCCGGACTCACCCGGATTAATAGATTACTCGGGGCAATGCGCTCCAGCAACAAACAAATCCGTTCGTAAGCCTGCAACCGGATGGGTAAAACAATGTCGGTATTTTTTAAGCGTATATCTAAAACGCGGCGCTGGGTTTCTTTGTCGAGGTATGCTTTTATTACCAGATACATGCTCAGAAGAACTATAGCCGCGGGAACGATTGCCATTAAAAAATTAAGAATGTACTCCTGCATAGTTTGTTTTTGTTTTCTTAGTTCCGGCCCAATTACCTAAATACCGGAATCATTTGTTTAAGCTACCTGTTACTTGTTTATATTGGTTGTGCAAAACAATAATAGGGAATATTAGTTATTTTTGAGAATAAATTATTAAACGACTTTTATGGCAACTTCCACTTTAAATAAAATTGCACCCATTACCATTACTCCCAAAGCTTTAGCCGAAATAAAAGCCATTATGCAGGATAAAAACGTACCAACCGATTATGGGTTGCGCGTGGGCGTACAAGGCGGGGGCTGCTCCGGCATGTCGTACTTATTAGGTTTTGATAAAAAGAAGGATGGCGACGAAGCGTACGAGATAGATGGCATTCAGTTGATCATGGATAAAAAACACGGCATGTACGTAATGGGCATGCAGATTGACTTCCAGGACGGCCTGAACGCCCGCGGATTTACCTTTAACAACCCGCAAGCCACCAGCACCTGCGGTTGCGGCAGTTCTTTTTCTTCTTAATCTTAGATGAAGCGTTACACATTTCACTGAAAAGCCACCAGAAGGTGGCTTTTTGTTTGGCACATTTTTAAAAATTAAAATTTTATTTCATTTCTAACGTACTTACTTGGAGCCTTTTCAAGTCTCCAAGCTCAGGTGCTGTCTAGTTTGATAAGTACCCAGTTTGCCTCGTGGCCGGCGGGCCTCTAAACCCCTCCGCCTACGGCACCTCCCCTAAAAACAGGGGAGGAAATGCCGCCATTCATTTTCCTCGACTGCGTCTGCGGAATTTTGCTCCGCAAAACCGGAACCCTAGCAGGTGCTCAACAGCCAAACTGGTATCTTTGCACTTAGCTACGACTTTTACTTATAAATTATTATTAAATTGTATAAAGCGGAATTCTTTAGTATCTGCTATTAGGAGAAGCAGAACCAGGAAGTTTAATTCCATTAACTCTTATAATTATTAGCCGCCACTTATATTTATTTTTCTTCTCTTTTGATTATATAAAATGTGAAAGAAAAGCTGGAGCTAAGCGCCACTGATACCAGTTTGGCTCTAGAGGGCCTTCTAAGATTCCGGTGTGACGAATAGCCACATTTCGCAGCGTAGAATAAAAGTAGAAATAACGGCATCTCCTCCCCTGTTTTTAGGGGAGGTCCCGCAGGGGGAGGGGTTTAGAAGCCCGTCGGCCATGAGGCAAACTGGTTACTTTTCAAGCTAGACAGCACCTGAGCTTGGAGACTTGAAAAGGCTCCAAGTAAGTACGATAAAATAACCTTCGGCTTAATATTTTAAAAACATATTACTAAAACTTCCATTTAACAGCTTATTTAAAGCCAATGCGGGTTCCGGCTTTTAGCCAGAGTAAAGTCGGATACTTTACCATGTAGGTAGGCACAAGTTTGAAAACTTGCGCCAGAAAAGGGAGATTTGACAAGCACAAAAAATTCTTCAGCTAGCAGCGAAACTTAAATCAGATATTAAGCTAATAACTCGCTTACGTGTTTCCGAATGTTAAAGCAAATCTGATCGATGGGCAAATCGTTGGCATCAGTGCCAAATGGGTTTTCAATTTCTTCGGCAATCAGCTCTAAACTGGCTAAGGCATATAAAATTAAACCCACCACGGGCACAATGTAATACCCCAAACTAAACACCCAGCCAAATGGCAAAGTCATGACGTAAAAGAAAATAAATTTTTTAATAAATACGCTGTAAGTAAACGGAATGGGCGTGTTTTTAATGCGTTCACAAGCGCCGCAGTACTCCGTAAATGTTTTTACCTCCTCGTTTAAAATCCACAACTGAGCATCGGTTATTTTGTTTTTTTTAAATAAATCATGAACCCGTTGGTACATGCTGGCAGCAATTTGATTGGGAATATGTTTGCCCGGTTTTAAATCCAGCACCGGATCTAGTTCGTGGTAATCTTCGTTTTCACGAAGTAAGTTTCTTAAAGCGTAAGCGTAATTCGGAATGGTTTTCCGGAAGAATTGCTTATCGCTTTCGTCGGTAACAAAAGCCTCTAGTTTAATAGCTAAGTTCCGGGAACTGTTAGTTAAGCCGCCCCAGATTTTACGCCCTTCCCACCAGCGGTCGTAGGCGGTGTTGGTCCGGAAAACGAGCAGCAACGAAATGACAAAACCCAGTACATTGTGCATCATGCCCACATTGCGCAAGTTCTGCGAATCGTTTACGCTGATAAAATTAATCTCGACGTAAGCAATGGCAGCCGAATAAACGCTAACTGCCAGCATTAAAGGCAACAATTTCCGGAAAGTATCGGCCCGGGAAAACCGGAAGATAAAAGTAAACCAGTCTTTGGGATTGTAATTAATCAAAATTTAAAAAATTGAAGTTAAATAAAGGTGAACTGTCGGCTCTTTTAAAAAATAGCAGCTAATAAAACAACCATTTAGATAATTCGCGGTACGTTGGTTTTTTGCCGTACAACAAAATACCTACCCGGTAAATGCGGGCGGCAACCCAGGTGGTGCAAACAAAGCCCAATATCAGTAACAGCATCGATAGTACAATTTGCCAGCCCGGTACGCCAAAAGGCAGGCGCAGCATCATGGCAATAGGCGAGGTAAACGGAATCATCGACATCCAGAAAGCCACCGGACCATCCGGATTTTTAATAATAACCGTTTGCGCCACAATAAACGACAGCACCAGCGGAATGGTAATGGGCAGCATAAATTGTTGCGTATCGGTTTCGTTATCTACCGCCGAACCTACGGCCCCAAACAAAGCGCCGTATAACAAATAGCCCCCTAAAAAGTAAAACACAAAACAAACCAAAAGTTTCGGGATATTCAGGTTATCCAGGGCGGTAAGCATGTTGTTCATTTCCCTGGCCTGCTCCGGGTCTTTGCTTTCTTTCAAAGTTTCGGTAATCCGGTCGTTCGAGAAACGGTCTACCTCAAAACTCGACGAAACCGCCGCCGTAACCGCCGACGACAGAATAATCCAAAGTAGAAACTGGGTGAGCCCCACCGCCGCAATACCAATAATTTTACCCGCCATTAACTGAAATGGCTTCACCGACGAAATAATAACTTCGACAATGCGGTTAGTTTTTTCTTCGATTACGCCCCGCATAATCTGCACGCCGTAAATAAAGATAAACATGTAAATTAGAATAGCGCCCAGGTAACCGGCAGCCGTGGTAACCATGGCATTGTTGCTTTGCTCGCCGCTATCGCTTAGGTTGGTGGTGCTTATATCTACGTCGGTTTTCATTTTATCCAGCACCTCCCGGTCAATGCCCGACTGCTTAAACTTTAAGGTTTCTACTTCTTTTTTTAAAATATTTTCTAATTGCACCAGCTTGGTAATGCCCAGGTTCGTTTTTGAATAAAGCCGGATACCGTCGGGTTTTTCTAAATTTAGTTTCGGGATGTACAACAAAGCCGTATAATCGGTTTTTAAAAAAGCCGCTTTTTGAATTTCTAAAGGCCCGCTCACCTGGATAAACTTTGTTTCGGCATTATCTTTAAAGGCATTGGCAAACAAACCGCTTTCGTCGAGCACTTCGATGGTATCGGTGGTATCGGATACGGTGGCTAACCAGATGGGCACTACCATAATAGAAGCCAGCAAGATAGGCCCCAGCAAGGTCATGATGATAAAACTTTTTTTCCGGACCCGTACCAGGTATTCGCGTTGAATAATAAGCCAGATTTTATGCATCCTGATTTTCTTTTACTTGTTTAATAAAGATATCGTTAATACTGGGTACCAGTTCCTGCAAAGCGTGAATTTCTACCCGGTCGATTAAATAACGCAGCAAATGGTTGGGTGTAACGTCGTGCAGCAGTTGTATTTTGGCCCGGAAAAAGTCGCCGGTTTGTTTTTGCTCTATCACCTTAAAATCGGGCGATAGCACCATCAGCCGCCCTTTGCCTTCTATTAAGTACGTGTTGGATTTGTAGGCATTTTTAATTTCCTGCACCGGTCCGTTTAAAATCATGCGCGACCGGTTAATTAAAGCAATATGGTCGCACAATTCTTCCACAGACTCCATGCGGTGCGTCGAAAAAATAATGGTAGAACCCGCTTCGCGGAGCGCCAGAATTTCGTCTTTAATTACGGTAGCATTAATCGGGTCGAAGCCCGAAAAAGGTTCGTCCAGAATAATTAACTCGGGTTGGTGCATTACGGTAGCAATAAACTGTACCTTTTGCTGCATGCCTTTCGATAAATCTTCGATGGTTTTACTTAGCCACGAGCGGATTTCCAGTTTATCTACCCATTTTTTAATTTTTTCGGTAGCTTCGCTTTTAGATAAACCTTTTAGCTGCGCCAGGTAGAGCAACTGCTCCCCTACTTTCATTTTTTTATACAAACCCCGTTCTTCCGGCAAATAACCCATCGACCGGATGTGGTTGGGATGCAAGGGCTGGTCTTTAAAGTAAATCTGGCCGGTGTCGGCTCCGGTAATTTGGGTTATAATCCGGATAAGGGACGTTTTACCGGCTCCGTTAGGCCCTAATAAGCCAAAAATACAACCAGTTGGTATGCTGAAAGTAATATCCTGTAAGGCCAGATGGTTCGCGTACTTTTTACTTACTCCGTCAATTTTAAGTATGCTCAAGGCGGTAGGTTTTATTTTCAAATTTAGGCTTTCCCGTTGGATACACAAGGTTTCAGCGCCATTGAACTTAAATTATCTTGGGAACTGGTTCTCTTTTTCAAGCCATTTACTGTCGGAAATTTTCCATCTCTTCTGGTGCAAGTTTTCAAACTTGTACCTACCTTTAAGGTAAAGTCTGTGACTTTACTCCGGCTTTTAGCCGGAACCCTGATCGGCTTTGGCAAACTGCTAAAAAGTTAATTTTTAAAAATTCACTATTCTACCAAACTTACTTGGAGCCGGTTCCAGTCTCCATATACAGGTTCCATCTTATTAGATACGGCTGCGTTTGCCTCATGGCCGGCGGGCCTCGTCCATCCCTGGTTCAGGCTGGTGATCTTTCCTTTCCTCGTATCTCGGAATGCTGCGCACCGGAAAGCTCAAAGGCCTTCACCAGGGATGGACTGAAATCAATTTTTTAAATTTTTAAAATTTTACTTTTTTTGAAATGGGCTGTTATACATGGAATTTGTATTTAAATCTAAGGCAACACGGCAATATTTTATCCTTATGTCCAACCAGTTTTGCTTCCAGAGCCAAAGAGGAAAACTCTCAATAGCATCTCATTTTTAAATTCTTCCTGCTATTTCAAAATACAGCACAAAATAAAATGCATAAAAAAGCCTCTTCTTTATTCAGAAGAGGCTTTCATTAACTTTAATCTTTGCAGATCTTAATAATCTGCGTAATCCTGTTAATCCGTGAAAATCCGCGATCTTATTGGAAGTATTCTTTCATTTTCTCGAAGAAGCCTTTTTCGTTTTTACCGGGGTTAGGCACAAAGTTATCGGAGCTGCGCAGTTTTTCTAAAATCTGACGTTCGTCGCTGGTTACGTTTTTGGGCGTCCAAACGTTAATGTGGATCAACTGATCGCCTTTGCCGTAACCGTTAATGTCTTTAATACCTTTACCGCGTAAGCGCAAAATTTTGCCACCCTGGGTACCCGGGTCAATTTTAATTTTTACTTTTCCTTCAATGGTAGGCACTTCAATGTTGGCTCCCAAAACAGCATCCACAAAACTGATGTATTGCTCAAATACCACGTTGTTGCCCTCGCGTTTCAGCAATGGATGAGCTTCTTCTTCAATCTGAATAAGCAAATCACCGGCAATGCCGCCGCGTTGCGGTACGTTCCCTTTGCCACTCATCGAAAGTTGCATGCCATCACCCACACCGGCTGGTACGTTAATCGCAATTACTTCTTCTTTTAACTCGCGGCCTTCGCCGTGGCACACATCGCAGTTCTGGCTTACTTTCTGGCCTTCACCATCGCACACGGGGCAGGTCGATGTAGATACCATCTGGCCCAGCATGGTGTTCACTACTTTTTTTACCTGGCCGGTTCCCTGGCAACCGCTACAGGTTTGCAGCGCGGTACCATTTTTAGAGCCGTTACCGCCGCAAGCATTACAAGCTACGTAGCGTTTTACTTTTATCTTTTTCTCAACGCCGTTGGCAATTTCTTCGAGGTCGAGTTTTAGTTTAATGCGCAGGTTAGTACCTTTCCGTACCCGGCGCCCACCCGAGCGTCCACCACCAAAGAACGAATCAAACGGGCTGCCACCGCCATTGCCAAAAATATCGCCGAACTGGGAGAAAATATCTTCCATGTTCATGTGGCCGTAACCACCGTTGCCATTTACGCCCTGGTGGCCGTATTGGTCGTATCGACCCCGTTTTTCCTGATCGCTCAGTACTTCATAGGCTTCGGCGGCTTCTTTAAATTTGTCTTCGGCCGTAGGATCATCCGGGTTTTTATCCGGGTGAAATTTAATAGCAATTTTGCGGTACGCTTTTTTAATTTCGTCGGCACTGGCGCTTTTGCTAACTCCTAATACCTCGTAATAATCTCTCTTAGCCATGGCCTATGCTCCTATAATAACTTTCGCGAAGCGAATTACTTTATCGTTCAGGTAATATCCTTTTTCTACCTGGTCTATAACTTTACCTTTTTGGGTTTCGTCGGGGGCCGGAATCTGGGTAATGGCTTCGTGCAGGTCGGCATCAAAAGTTTGCCCTACGGCTTCCATCGGCTTTAATCCTTTTTGCTGCATAATCGATTGCAGCTTATTATAAATTAAATCTACCCCGGCTTTCACGCCTTCTACATCCTGGGCCGTTTCCATCGCCTGACGGGCCCGGTCAAAATCGTCCAGTACCGGCAGCAAGGCCACCATCATTTCCTGGTTGGCGGTTTTTAATAAATCCAACCGTTCTTTCGAAGTCCGGCGTTTATAATTATCAAATTCCGAATACAAACGCAGGTACTTATCTTTTAAATCATTCAGTTCTGCTTCTGCTTTACTGCTCTGGCCATTTTCTTCTACCTTTTCCTCTTCGGCAGGCGTATCGGGCTGGGCAGAGTTGGTATCTTCCGGTAAACCAGCTTCGGTTACATTCTCAAATTCTTCGGCTTCGTGGTTCGTATTTTTATCCGCTGACATAGCTTATATTATTCTTCCTGTTGTGTTTGAAGGGAAGGTATCAATTTATTTGCCAAAGCCATATCGTGACAAACTGGCACATTGTACACCTTTAATTCCCTTCTGTTAAATGAAAATTTATCTTTTTTAATTCCGTATAAAAATTAAAAATTTAGCTGGCCGTTAAGACTTGCCAAATCATATCTTTTAAAACCTGAATATTTTTCTGGGTAATGCTGGAAATAAATACCGAAGGCACATTGGCCGGCAGCGTAGCCCGGATTTCGTTTTCCAGTTCTTCGTCCAGCAAATCCGATTTGGTAACGGCCAGCAAACGTTTTTTCTCCAGCAGCTCCGGATTGTAGGTTTCCAGTTCGTTCAGCAGAATCTGGTATTCGTTAGCAATGTCGGCGCTTTCGGCCGAAATCATGAATAACAAGATGGAGTTACGCTCGATGTGCCGCAAAAACCGCAAGCCCAAGCCCTTCCCTTCCGAAGCGCCTTCAATAATCCCCGGTATATCGGCCATCACAAACGATTTATAATCGCGGTAGGCCACTACGCCCAAATTAGGCACCAGCGTAGTAAAAGGATAGTTAGCAATCTTAGGTTTCGCCGCCGAAACTACCGATAGTAAAGTAGATTTACCCGCGTTCGGGAAACCAACCAAACCCACATCGGCCAGCAGCTTTAATTCCAGAATCACCCATTCTTCCAGGCCGGGTTCGCCGGGTTGTGCGTAACGGGGCGTTTGGTTGGTGGGCGATTTAAAATGCGCGTTGCCTAAACCACCCCGGCCACCCGGCGTTAAAATAACGGTTTGGCCGTCTTCGGTAATTTCGGTTTTAACTTCGCCGGTTTCGGCATCGCGGGCAATGGTGCCAATGGGTACTTCCAGAATAACATCGTCGCCGTTGGCGCCGGTAGAGGTGTCTTTACTACCGCCTTCGCCGTGTTTGGCAATTACGTGTTTCTGGTATTGCAGGTGCAGCAACGTCCAGAGTTGGGCATTACCCCGCAGAATAATATGGCCGCCGCGGCCGCCATCGCCCCCATCGGGTCCGCCTTTAGCATTTTTTTTATCCCGGAACAAATGTGAAGAACCTGGCCCGCCGTGTCCGGAACGGCAGCAGATTTTAACGTAATCAATAAAATTAGATGTAGCCACTAGTATGGGTTTAGTCCACGGTCCATGATCGATAGACCACGGCCATAGTTCGTAAGTTTAGAATTTTACAATTAGCTGTATTAGATTATAACAAATACCAGTAACTGCTTCGTTCTAAAAGTGGTTCAGTTAGTGCTTAATATTAAAATTAGGTTGCAGATTTTTTCACTTTTTTTAAAAAATCGGGTTAGCAGCGGCTTCACTTTTAGGCTACCAGCGAAATTTTAAAAGTAAGATCCTGTAAAATTCATCCTGGTAACCTAAAATAAGAGCTATACTTAACTGCTCTTCTCCCAAAGCAAATTGTAAAGTTCTGCAATTATAGTTGAACGATCACCTATGGTCTATCGACCATGGACTATCGTCTGTTTACGCTTTTAGCTGCGTAGCGTACGAATCAATGATATCGCAGATTTCGGTGAAAATTGCCTCGATTTCGCCGATGCCGTTAATAGCGTGGTATTTACCTTGGTTGGCGTAGTAGCCGGCTACCGGAGCAGTTTTGGTGTTGTACTCTTGTACCCGCTTTCTTACCAATTCCTCGTTTTGGTCGTCGGGGCGGCCGGAAGTTTGACCCCGCAGCAGCAGGCGTTTGGTTAGTTCTTCTTCGCTTACTTCCAGGGCAATCATGCCGCTGATGGCGGTATTGTTTTGATCCAGCAAAACATCCAGGCTTTCGGCTTGTTTTACCGTGCGCGGAAAACCGTCGAAGATAAAACCAACCGCATCTTTATTTTCTTTTAACTTAGAATCAATCATCCCGATTACCACTTCGTCGGGCACCAGCATTCCCTGATCCATGAGGCCTTTGGCCCGCAAGCCCAGCTCGGTGCCGGCCGCAATTTCGGAGCGGAGTAAATCACCGGTAGACAGGTGAATTAAATGGTAGGTATCAATTAATTTCTGACTTTGCGTTCCTTTGCCAGCGCCCGGAGGGCCGAATAAAACAATATTTAACATGCCTGAATTAAATTATTAAACTCAAAAGTACAAATAAAATTGATTACCAAAAGAAACACCGCACAGGAAACCCGATTCAGGAAGTAATTAACTACAAAATCAGGCTTCTTTTATTTTATACAAATGCCGCAAGTTGCGTCCTAAACCATTATAATCTAAGCCGTAACCCACCACAAAATCGTTCGGGATAGAAAGCGCCGCGTACTTTATCTGTAACTCGTGCTGCAAACAAGCGGGTTTTAAAAGCAAACTGGCAATTTCGATGGTAGCCGTTACATGGGTCTGCAGTTTCTCTAAAAGTTGGTGCACGGTATGGCCGGTATCCACAATATCTTCCAGAATAATCACGTCCCGGCCGGTCAGGTTTTCGTTCAGGCCCACTAATTCTTTCACGGAGCCGGTGCTTTGCGTGTTTTGGTACGAGGCTAATTTAACGAAGGAAATTTCGCAGGGAATACGCATTTCTTTCATTAAATCCGAAGCAAACATAAACGAGCCGTTTAATACCGCCAGAAAAAGCGGCGTTCGGCCGGCGTAATCCTGGTTAATGCGGGCGGCTAGCTTTTCAATAGCCAGTTTAATCTGGCTTTCCCGTAAATAAATTTCAAACTCTTTATCGTGCAGTTCAACAGTAGTCGCGCTCATTATTTAGTTGCAGGTTTCAGGTTGCAAGTTACAGGTTTTAGGTTGCAGGTTACAGGTTAGTGGTTTTCTTTATGTTTTCGGTTTGTTAAGCGATTATAAGAGCGGTTAATTTATAAAGCTGAAAATGAAAAAATTTAAAATACGCTTTAGTTGTGCTTAGAGTTAGCGCAGCGCTCTAAGTACCTTTTCGTGCGGCCAATCTCTGATTGGCGTTTATCGGAATTACTGGTCACGCCAATCAGAGATTGGCTGTCCAATAATGGGTAGAGACCGCTAACGCGAACTCTACCCATAACTTCCCTTGGTGAACTCTACCCATAACTTTCTATTTAAATTATCCTGCGGAAAGAGCTTATTACTGCATATATGTAAAGGCCGAAAAACGAAAAATTTAAAAAATTTGCTTTTAACTGTAGATATAATCAACCCTCAAACCAGAAAATAAAGGTAAAGCTTTTTGTAAAAAGAAAGCCCTTAAATTTCTTCAGGGCTTTCTTTCATTTTTTAAATTTTAGCTTTTTACCGGTGCGCCAGGTGTACTACTTTGCTATCTGGTTTAATAGCCGACACCGCCGGGGTAATGGTTTGCTGTTTTAATTGCTCGTGGTTTAATGCAGGAGCCGATTCGGTGGTAGTAACCGCAATGTGCGGCGCAATTACCAGCGAAACAATCGACATCAGCTTAATTAAAATATTCATCGACGGGCCGGAAGTATCTTTAAACGGATCGCCCACGGTATCGCCGGTTACCGAAGCTTTGTGCGCATCGGAGCCTTTGTATTCCATTTTGTTATTAATCATCACGCCTTTTTCAAAGGATTTTTTGGCGTTGTCCCAGGCACCGCCGGCATTGGATTGAAACATTGCCATTAAAACCCCGGATACTGTAACCCCGGCCAACAGACCACCCAACACTTCCGGACCAAAAGTAAAACCAACCACAATGGGCACAATCAAAGCAATAGCACCCGGTAACATCATTTCCCGGATAGCGGCCCGGGTAGATATCGCCACGCATTTATCGTATTCGGGTTTGCCGGTGCCTTCCATAATGCCGGGTATTTCGCGAAACTGCCGACGCACTTCTTCCACCATGGCCATGGCCGCCCGGCCTACCGCCGAAATTGCCAGCGCCGAGAAGATAAACGGAATCATGCCGCCCACAAATAAGCCCGCCAATACGCGGGCATTGGAAATATCAATAACGGTAATGTTAGCGGTACCCATAAAAGCCGCAAACAAAGCCAAAGACGTGAGCGCCGCCGAGGCAATGGCAAAACCTTTACCGGTAGCGGCCGTGGTGTTACCTACCGCATCCAGGATATCGGTGCGTTCGCGTACTTCTTTGGGTAATTCACTCATTTCGGCAATTCCCCCGGCGTTGTCGGCAATCGGGCCAAAGGCATCAATGGCTAATTGCATGGCGGTGGTGGCCATCATACCGGCCGCCGCAATGGCTACGCCGTACAAACCAGCCGCTTCGTAAGACAGAATAATCCCCCCGGCTAATACCAGAATCGGCAGTACCGTAGATTCCATGCCCACGGCTAAACCACCAATTACGGTAGTAGCGTGCCCGGTGCTGCTCTGGCGCACAATGCTCATTACCGGCCGTTTGCCCATGGCAGTATAATATTCCGTGATAATACTCATTAAAGTACCCACCACTAACCCGACCAACACGGCGTAAAACACATCCATCCGGCTAAAGTCGAAGCCCCGTAGGCTCAACGATTCGGGTAGCATAAAAGTAATTACAAAATAAGACGCTATGGCGGTTAAAACTACCGACGACCAGTTGCCCAGGTTTAAAGCCCGTTGCACATCGCCGCCTTCGCTCACTTTCACAAACAACGTCCCGATCATGGAGAAGATAATGCCCAGGCCCGCAATCACCATGGGTAACAAGATGGGAGAAATACCACCAAAATTATCCGTAACGGTAATCTCACGGCCCAGTACCATGGTAGCCAGAATGGTGGCTACGTATGAGCCAAATAAGTCGGCGCCCATACCGGCTACGTCGCCTACGTTATCGCCTACGTTATCGGCAATGGTAGCGGGGTTCCGCGGATCATCTTCCGGAATACCGGCTTCTACTTTCCCCACTAAATCGGCGCCCACGTCGGCAGCTTTGGTGTAAATACCGCCGCCCACCCGGGCAAACAAAGCAATACTTTCGGCGCCCAGCGAAAAGCCGGTTAATACTTCCAGGGCCCGTTCCATTTCTTCGGCGTTGTAGGTATCGCCCACAAACATGGCTTTAAAAACAATAAACAACGTCCCTAAACCCAAAACGGCTAAACCAGCTACGCCCATGCCCATCACGGCACCGCCCCCAAAAGATACATCCAGCGCTTTGGATAAACTGGTGCGGGCCGCCTGGGCCGTGCGCACGTTGGCCTTGGTAGCAATGCGCATCCCGATAAAACCAGCCAGCGCCGAAAACAAGGCCCCAATAATAAAAGCCACCACAATTACCGGCGACGAATTTTCGCCGACGGTACCCAGGTAGCCCAAAAACAAACAGGCAATAATGGCAAAATAAGTTAATACTTTGTACTCGGCTTGCAGAAAAGCCATGGCTCCTTCCGCAATATACTTGGCAATCGTCGACATTTTAGCGTCGCCGGAATCTTGCCGGCTCACCCAGGCAGATTTCACAAATGTATACAGTAAGGCAATCACTCCGAAAGCCGGAATCAGGTAAACAATGTTCTCCATGTAAACGGGTTTAAAGTTGTTGAAAATGCTTTAAATACTATATTGGTATCTGGTAAATTAAATCTTTTAATTCCACAACTGCAAGCCAATCACGGATTTAAACAGATTTAACAGATTACACGGATTTTAAAGTAATTAAGAAGCCATTGTGTATTTAAAAATTCATAGTTAAAGTTATAATGGCCGTATGTTTTCATTAACTAACACCTAACTTTAGGTATAAATGAGAGAAAACACGTCGATCAGTATTAAATCTTTTAAACTAGTAATTTAGATATAACAGATAGTAACTAGTTCAATAAAAACCTTAAAATTCAACTAAATTTTACGCAGTAATTGCTTTCACCTTTTTTATTATTCCAATTACAACATGCAAGAACCGGAAAAACTAATCTTTTCGACTATTACCAGTAAAATAATAGGTTGTGCTATGCAGGTGCACACGGTATTGGGTAACGGTTTTCCGGAAATTGTTTACCAACGTTCTTTAGCCATTGAAATGCAGGAAGCCGGATTACAATTTGCGCGAGAATTAGAAATGCCGCTATACTATAAAAATATAGAGGTTGGTACCAGGCGAGTTGATTTTCTGGTAGAAAGTAAAGTTTTAGTAGAGTTAAAAGCCGTTTCAGAGATTAATACTCTACATTACGCACAAATCATCAATTATCTTACTGCTTACAAATTACAGGTAGGATTGCTTTTCAACTTTGGAGAAGAAAGTTTAAAATTTAAACGATTTATAAAAAGCTAAAACTTAAATAACTTATCCTTTCCACAAATCCGGGTAGTTTAGCAAATAACTTTTCATTCAAAAATTTGCGTAATCCATTCAATCCGTTTAAATCCGTAATCTTTACCGGATATCTCACCAAAATACAGATGGTAAGAACCTGTAAGGCTAGTTTAATGGATAAACTTTAAAATGCTAAACAGCTTTATTAGTTAAATCACTCAGATAGTCCGTTTCATTTATCTATTTAAGAAATTTATTCAAGTAATTGAACGATTGTCGCTCCTATCATTTACCATCCAGAATCCGTGAAATCCGCTAAATCCGTTTAAATCCGCGATTAGAGTTCCCGCATCAGCACTTGATACAAGGCCACCATACTATCTATATCGTCCTTATGTACTATTTCGTCCGGCGAATGCACGTTGTCTTCCGGGGCACCCACAAAGCACCAGTCCCAGGGAATATCGCTTTGCTGCAAATCTTTGCCGTCGCTGCCGCCCGCCCCCTCTACTTCCAGTTGAAAAGAAACATGAGATTGTTGGGCCAAAGAGATAATTTTATTCACAAAACTGCGCCGCGGAATAAGCGAGTCGCGCATAGATATAACTACGCCCTGGCCAGGATGTACGCCATCGGTTACCCAGGTAATATCCGAGATTAAAGCTTGCTTTACCCGGTAGTTATCGTATAAGTAGCGGGCCAGGTAAGCCACCGAGCCGCCTTTATGTTCTTCCCAGCACGAAAACACAATAGCCCCGTTTTCCAGGGTTTCGGCTACGCGCAGGGCATTGTAAACCCCCAACCTATTGTCCAGGTAACACGATTGCACCGTATCCTGGGTTTCCCGGAAATTGCAGGCAAAAACCAGCTCCGTGCCCCGGTCAATTTCCCGCTCAAACTCGTACTGCAAACTGCCATCTTCCTCCGAAACCTGCAAGGTGCAGGCAATCGGGCCCTGACTGTCCTGGCCCACCAACTGGTAACCCGTTTCGGTATCGGGACCGCCAATTCTTACGAGCTGCCGGCCGTAGCGCACCGTAAAACCAATCGAATCGATGTGCGCGAAAATAGCCGTCCGGGGCTGACCAAAAACCAGAATAATGCAATCCTGAAAGTCTTCGCCCGCCAGCACCTGCGGCGTAACGCGCCAGTTGGCTTTGTTTTGTTCAATATAATTTAAAAGAAATTGCGTGAGTTGCACCTCGTTGCCCGAAGGGGCATGTATCTGGCATAGTTGTTTTAGTAGTTCCATCGTCGTAAAAATGCGTATACTGTAAATTTTTAAAAATCCGGGAGTACAAATCTGAAATACACTTTTGTTTGCCCTATCTCCCCATGCAGTTGTTTCGCTGCTTAAAAAATAGGGTTCCTGGTCGTGTTTCTACCTCCTGCACCGGTTATCCTGGCCGAATATTACGGATAAAAACTTGTTTTAGCCTAAGTTCGCTATACGTGCTTACCAGCACAAACGACCAATAAGCATAGCTGCCGGTGAGATAATGTTAATTTGTTGATTTTTTTTCTTCCAATCTATTTGGGTCATTCCGGAGAAATCTAATTGGTTACCTATTGATTATATCATTCTGGGATTAGATCCTTCTGGAATTAAATCCTTTTGCAATTTTTTGAATTCTTGTAGGATGAACAAAACAAAGAAGAATAACTCTCTAACGTTGGTTCGAGATAAGAAAAGAATACAGCGTTATTCATCTTTAGGTATGTCATCCTGAAAGGATCTAATCGGTTACCTACTGGTTAGATCCTTTCAGGATGACTTAAATGAATATAAAAATAATTAGAAAACTTTTTCTCTCTTGCTAGTACTTTTAGTTGTTCTTTGTGTAGATAAGTTCTTATCGAACTCACGTTCTTTATTAAATTTCGCCCGAACTCACGTTACAGGAGTGCTTCTGATTTTGAATAACAAATTCAAGACATCGCCATACCGGCTGGTACAAAATACCCAAGTCCCTCTGGTAAATAGTAAATTTTAAAAATTTAAATTTTTGGTTGCCAGGCCAGTTGCAGATTGCTGCTCTAAAATCGGGCGGACTGCTTTTGATTTACGTAGAAAAGAGTACAATAAACCTGGCTTCATTGCCCCGGGCTAACCTTTGATTGCTCTAAATGCAGCTGGTTGCTTCCGCTGCAGCGATCGTAACCTGCCACCCGTATTTTAACTTTAACACGAACCAGCTTTTATTATTTTTTACTTTTGGTAGGATTTATTCAAGAACAAGCAGCACTTTTGGCTAATTTTATAGAACATTACAATTATTTTGCCTCCGGAACCTTTATACGATAAATATTAGTTTAATTTTAACGTAAAAAGCTTTTTATTTAGCGCATGAAAAAACTGCTTTTATTCTTTTTAGTAGGTTTACTTCCGTTTATCAGCCTGGCCCAGGACCAGGGAGAGGAAGGTCCCAAAAAAGAAAACATGCCCCATGCCATTCCTCTGGACACGTTTTTCATGCGGGATTTATACATCGACTCCATTGATATTCTGCCGCAAGCCATCGAAACCGACGGCTGGCTGCTCCTGAACGAAGATATCAAAAACGAGTTAATGGGGGCCGTGGATAACATGTACAACGCCAAGTTCGAACGGGCCGAAAAGCAGTTCCGCTCGCTGCGGCGGCGGTACAAACAACATCCCATGCCTTACTTTTTAATGGGCCTGAGCAACTGGTGGAAAATTGTGCCCACCAACGTGCAAACCACCCAGTACGACGAGCCTTTCTTCGCCTACATGGATACCACCATTACTTTTGCCGAACGGATGTACGAGAAAGATAATAAAAATCTGGAAGCGGCCTTTTTCCTGTCGGCGGCTTACGGTTTTCAGGCCCGCTTACACTCCGAGCGCAGCAACTGGCGTAAAGCAACCGTGTGCAGCCGCCGGTCGCTGGAGTTTCTGCAAAAAAGCCGCGTCGCCAACGGTCTAAGTCCGGAGTTTTTGTTCGGCGAAGCCCTCTATAACTACTATGCCGTCTGGATTGCCCAGAACTATCCTTTACTCCGGCCCATTATTTTGTTTTTCCCGAAAGGCAACAAGCAGTTGGGCTTGCAACAGCTTAAAATGGTAGCCCAGAACGGATTTTACACCGGCACCGAAGCCAAGTTTTTTCTCATGAAAATTTTGGCGAACGAAGAAAACGACCACTTTGCCGCCATGCCCATAGCCCGGCAGCTAGCAACTACCTACCCCGACAACGCTTATTTCGAGCGCTTTTACGCCATGATGAATTTCCGGGAAGGCAACTTCCGGGAAGCCGAACGACTCGCCAACGACATCCTGACGAAGTACAACAAACGCATGCCCGGTTACGAAGCAATCGGGGGCCGCTACGCTTCATATTATTTAGCGTATATTTGCCAGAACCGGAAAGATGTAGCCAAGGCCAAGCTGCTCTACGAACAATGCATCCAGTTTGCCCGGCAAACCAACGAAGTGGAATCGGGTTATTACATTGCCTCGCATTTAAACTTAGGCCGCATTTACGCCCAGGAAAAAGACCTGGTCCGGGCCAAACAGCACTACGAAGAAGTAAAAGACAAAGCCGAACGCAAAACCGACGCCTTCCGCGAAGCCCGCGATTTTTTACGGAAGAATAAAAAGGTGTAAAGCGGTTCCAAGTTGTAGGTGACAAGTTGCAAGTTTTAACCTACTAATTATTTATCTCAAACTAACCACTTTAACTTTTAACCTACTCACAAGTGGATTCTAAAGACCTTTTACTTACCCCTATTTACCTAATATTAATTTACATTTTAGCTTATTGGGTAAGAGGTTCATTCACAAACCGGTACACTGAAAAGTATTTTATTCCGGCTTTAACGGTGAAATTGATCGGTGCAATTGCATTAGGCATTATTTATCAGTTTTATTATGGCGGTGGCCGACCCAGTGGAGATACTTTTAATTATTATAATCAAGGTCAAATTATAGTACAGGCTATTAATAGATCGTTTAGTACCGGATTAAAATTATTTATGGCGAATGGCGAATTTGATCAAGGCACACTCCAATACGCCAGCCGCATTTTATGGTATCGCTCTCCTACCGAGTATTTTATAGTAAAATTATCCGCTTTTTTCAGTTTACTCAGTTTTAATACCTATACCGTTATCGGCTTATTTTTTGCTGTTCTAAGCTTTAGTGGAATGTGGGCCTTGTACCAGACCTTTTTAAAAATGTTTCCACAACTTTATAAAGAGTTAGCCATTGCTGTTTTTTTTCTGCCTTCTGTTTTCTTCTGGGGTTCGGGCCTTTTAAAAGACTCTATTACACTGGGTGCCTTGGGCTGGCTCTTTTATGGATTTTATGCCACTTTTATTCAAAAGAAAAACTTACTTCTATCAGGTCTTATTATATTAGGAGCAGCCTACGTTATCTATACTGTTAAAGTGTATATTCTGCTATCCTTTTTACCACCTGCCCTATTTTGGGTATTTACCGAAAATAACCAGAGGATAAAAAGTAAAGCACTTCGTAATCTTGCTAAGCCCATCTTTATTGGACTTGGCTTAGTAGTTGCCTATTTAGGTGCTACCAAATTAACGGAAGGCGATACGAAATACGATTTAAACAATATTGAAGAAAGATCCCGTATTAACACTATATACCTCACCCAGCAAGTACAAACTGGTTCCGCGTATAACATTGGTATTTTTGATGGCAGTATTAGTAGCTTATTAACAGTTGGGCCTCAGGCAATCATTGTAGCCTTATACCGTCCGTTTCTGTGGGAAGTACGTAATCCGGTTATGTTTCTTTCGGCTATAGAAGCCAGTATCTTTATATTTTTAACGTTAAGATTCTTCTTTAAAACCGGGTTCTTCAAAACTTTGTTTTTAATCGGCTCAAAACCAATTTTAACTTTCTGTTTTCTTTTTTCCTTAATTCTAGCTTTTGGAGTAGGTACCAACAGTGGCAACTTTGGTACGCTGGTGCGGTATAAAATACCATTCATGCCTTTTTACCTGGCAGCTTTGTACATTATGCCTAGTTACACAAAAAGGCCTAAAAAGTTAGTCCGGTTAGTTAAAACCGCATAGTGTTGTTGTATTTTGTTACGAGCAGCTTTCCCCATTTCTAACCTAAGGCTGGGATCACAAATAATTTCTTTTAGATTATCGTACCATTCTTGTGGCGTATGACAAATAAACCCATTTACCCGGTCGTCTACAACTTCGGTATTCATGCCTACCGGAGATACTAACGCCGGAATGCCAAGCGCCATGTATTGTAAAGCTTTAAAGGCGCATTTTCCTTTTGCCCAGATATCATCTTTCAGCGGCATTAAACCTATGTTAAACTGAAGCAGATCCGCAATTTCCGTTTCTTTTTGCCACGGCTTGTACACTAGGGAACGAACAGGTAATTGGGGAGCCTGATTAGAAACAACCCAAAATTCAAATTGATACTCCTGTTCCAGCTTTTGCAGAACGGGAACTATTTGGTTTAAATATTTTAAGGTAGAATGCGTTCCCGTCCAGCCAATAATTACCTTCTCTGTATTCTGATCTTTTACTTGGTTATGCAGGTTTACCGTATCAATAGTAGTTGGATTCACAATGGCATTCGGGTTATATTGGCGGGCATAATTCTGGAGGTAGGTATTGCCACAACTTATTTTATACGCCCACTTGCAAATTAAACTTACTTTGTGGTGCCATTTGATACCGGCCACGATTTTATTATTTTCAGAAGTATTAGGTAGCCAGATAGCATCGTCAAAATCATAGATAATCCTTTTTTTTAATATTTTAGCCACTATCCACTCAAACCAGGGCGGCCCAATGGGAGTTGCCTCCCGGTGTATAAAAATATAATTGTAACGGGTAACTGTAAAAAGTAATAAAAACCGCTTAATAAAACCATTTATAATTCCCCAAGTTTTCTGCAAAGTATAACCTGGCTTGTATAAAATTTTCCAGGTGGGTTCATTTATAAACGGCACTAATTTAAACTGCCATTTCTTTTCCCGTAGAAATTCTAAGTACTGTTCAAACCGAAAACGCTGGGAAGGAGCCTTACTATGAGGATAGGGTACAACAAACAAAATCTTCATAGAAACATAAAAAAAAGGATTACAAGCATAATTTTAATCTACCTTACTAGTAGTATATATAGTTTTATTTCCCCCTAAATCAGTATTTAGATTTCCACAACAACTGTTCAGCCAATATCCCATTGATTTAGCAAGTGGATGCTCAAATTTAAAAGTACAGTTTTTATACTGTATGCTACGGATCAAAGCAATAAAATCACCTTTTGGATAATCCACATTTTTAAATAAGAAATTGCAATTACTAAATTGATATTTTTCTTCAGGGAGCCATGAACTTGAACCTTGAACCCAACATAGTTTTTTCTGATGAGCAATAAAAGAACATCCGCTAAATGAAACCCTCTTTCTACCATTAGATTCAATCAAAAACTTACCATAAACTGGTTTTCCTTCAAAAGGCTTATCTTCAAATTTACTATTAATAAATTTAGTAGCTGCAACATCGTTAGAGGCATTAAAACCATGAACAAAGGAGCCATATATATTACACTCTATGAAAGTAAATACAGGCCTATTAATCCATATAGACCATGCGGACACTCCCCAGAATGTACAATTTTTGAAAGTGCAATTTTTACTATCACCATTATCTGCAACCAGACCGCAACCATTGTTATTGATAAATTCACAATCCTCAAAATAACCATTATTGATAGGTCCAACTTCAGCTTCAATGTCAACACCTGCCCCTGGTGGTGAAGCAACTGATGCTTTTCCTGTATTATTAAAGGAGGATTTTTTTATTACTAACCCATTTCCACCAATCCAAGAAAACCCTTGCCTTCCATTAAAAGAGAACTTAGAATTAATAATTTCAATTTCATCTCTTAGATTATCATTAAAAGAATTTGCAATACTAATTCCATCTAAGGCGAAATGATGAACATCTACATTATTAATAATTAATTTTCTACAATTTTTTATAAAAAAGCCATAATGGGGTAATTGCCTTCCAACATCTCCATAAATTCCACCTAAACTTATAGACTGATTATTTCCATCAATTTCGAAGTCATTAACTTTAATGTTTTTGCAATTTTCAAAATTGATACAATGCCCGATAAATGCAGCGTACTTATAATCAACAAAATTTCTTTTAGAGCTAAAAACTTTTCCGGTACTTGGGTCAAAAGAACCAAATTTTAATCCTTTAATATACTTTAACTTACTACCTTTTTGCCCAGACAAGGTAAAATTCTCTATATTTTTAAATTTTAGTACATCGGCTCCTTCGTAAGCTGGTTTTCCTTCATGCCCCTTTGTAAAGGTTTGTTTTCCTATCAAATAGGTCCCTTTAGAAATAATTAATTTACCATTACCACCTCTTTTATTAAAATAAGCAGCTGCTTTTTCAAATGCAATTTGATCATTCGATTTTCCATCTCCCTTTGCTCCGAAATACTTAATATCTTTAATTACAAATCTATTTAGATTTACATCATAATCATTCACAAATAAAGATGTGTAGAAGAATATTAAAATCCAGTTAAAACTTAAAATCATGAATCAATTCTTGAAGTAGTAAGTAATTCATTATTTATATACTCATAAAAATTTCTTTATATAAGGATTTGTATTTTTCAATTGAACGATCTGAAAGAGCAAAGCTACGGCACCTTTTAATAACATCCTCTCTACTTTGCTCTCTTAACCATACTTTGATTTCATTTAGGACTTTATTATTAGAAATTTTTGAAGTATCATCCATAACAATACCAATTTTATACTGCTGACAGAAGATATAATCATCTGAAATTCCTTTAGGAATAATAATAGGTAAACCACAAGCCCAATATTCTCCATCTTTAATTGGAGAGCAAAATCTTTTACTTGGATTTTGTCTTACAGGAACTAAACCAAAATCTGAAGCAGATAAGAATTTACTTACTTCTAATCTATTTAAAGTTTTAACAATAAATTTTTCTTTGTTTAATTTTTTTTTATTTAGAAAACTATAAACATAGGAATGGTCATCAGGAGTTAAAATAAAATATTTAAAATTAATTAATTTATCTTGTTCCAGGTCATACATAAAATCGAATATTTCTTCATCCATATACATCCCCCCGAACTTTCCTAAATAGACAATAACGCAATCATCATCATTTACATTGAATTTGCTTCTAATTTCTTTCCGGTGCTTCTCAGAATAATAAAAACAACTTGCATCAACACAGGATGGCACTCTATGCAATGTAGCGTTAACACCCTGTAATTTTAGCCTATCAATCATTGCTTTCGTAGCAGTAAATATAAAACTTGCTCTAAAAGCCACCTTAACTTCCGATTTTTTTAAAAGTCTTGCTTCCCAAGAGGATTTCTTCCAAACGCCAGCTTCGATCATATAATCGGTATGGGGTTCATAAGTATGGACTAAATGCGGTACACGAAACAGAGTAGCTAAATGATGAGCAATTACGGCACCTGGAAATCCTTCTGAGTATATGGCCTTTGCTCTAAATCTTAAAATAAGATAACTAGCATAAATCAAACCCCAGGCAAAGTCAAATGCTTTTTTCAAGATTTTAAACCTTCCTGAATGCCAACTTGTCTGGAACCAAAGAATGTTTTCTCTATTTAATTCATCTTGAAAAAAATTCAACTCGCTCTTATCTGTAATTTTATATTTTTGCTGCTCAAAGGTTAAAATAATAAATCTCAGTTTCGTATCTGAGTTTAAGTTTCTAAAATATGGTAAAACTGCACTCTGAAAAATTGGATCTTTAAAGCTATAATAGGCAAAAATAAAGATATTTTTATAGTTATTTTTCATATCTAGCTTATAGCTCTTTTTCCAAAACCTGAACTATTCTTTCTGCACTTTTGCCATCTCCATAAGGATTAACAGCTTGCGCCATTTTATTATAAGTCTTCTGGTCTTCGTAAATTCGTTTAAATAAATTAACAATATTACTGGCAGTAGTACCTGCTAATACGGCGCAACCTGCCTCTATCCCTTCCGGTCTTTCAGTATTATCGCGCATAACAATCAAAGGAATATTTAAAGAAGGCGCTTCTTCCTGTATGCCACCAGAATCAGTTAAAATAAGAACAGATTTACTCATTAAGTATAACAACTGATCATATGGCAGAGGATCTATTAAATGAATATTTTTATATTCTTGCAGAAACTTGAAAACCGTTTGTCTTACATTAGGATTTAAATGTACTGGATAAACAAATGATAGTTCTTTATGCTTATCCGCAAGCATCGCTAAAGCTTTACAGATTTCTTCAAAACCTTTACCGAAATTTTCTCTGCGGTGGCCTGTTACCAGAACTAACCTTTTATTTTCAAAATCAGGAAAACTAATCTCTAAGTTAGTCTTATATTTTTCTTCATCGGCCGCAATTTTTTTCATCGCCAATATCAGGCTGTCTATAACTGTATTTCCTACAATGTAAATACCATTTAGATTCTCTTTCTCAAGAGCTTTAGCTGCTTTTTCAGTTGGCGCAAAATGAAAGTCAGCAACAAGCCCAATTATTCTCCTATTTACTTCCTCCGGGAAAGGCGAAAATTTATCGTAAGTTCTTAAGCCTGCTTCTATGTGAATAACCTTTACTTTGTTGTAAAAGCAAACCATAGATCCAACCATTGCCGTAGAGGTATCGCCCTGCACAATTATACCATCAAATTTATACCTGCTGATAACTTCTTCTAGTTTTTGAAACAATATGGAGGTTAAACCTGATAAACCTTGGTTATTAGACATTACATTTAATTCAATATCAGGCCATAAATTAAAAAAAGAAAAGATTTGCTCCAGCATTTCTTTATGCTGACCTGTTGAAATTAGAACAGGATTGAAAAATTTACTTTCCTTAAACTTTAAATAAAGAGGTATTAATTTAATAGCTTCCGGCCTGGTACCTAGCACTATTGCAATTTGCTTCATAAGGTTTCTATAATCTGCGCTAATCGTTTAGCATTGTATTCGGCGTCATAAAGAGGATCAATATGGCTAATTTCAAAATATCCTCTTCTTTTAGCTGTGAAAGCGTTAATAGCCCTTGATATATATTCTTTTAATAGTTCTTTGTTTTTATGTTCAACTACATCGCCTAATCCTTTTTCTATAATTTCCCAGGAGGAACTATTTTTGCTGGTAATAGCAAGAACTCTTCGCTTAGCAGTCATATAATCCAGGAGCTTAGACGGAAAATACATTGCTTGCCGTGGATCTTTTATAGGATTATCAATTACGAGCAAGACATCTGCATTTCTTTGTAATGCTAAAGCATTCTTAAACGGCATTTCTCCTAAATGTTTCACAAAAGGTAAAGTACAAGAATCGAAAAGCCCTTTATTATACCTATCCAGAGCTCCGGCAAATAAAAACTCAACATTGTCAAATAGAGAAGAATTGTAAGTAAACATTTCATCAAGAGTTTCAAAAAGTACTTTCGGGCTTCTTTCTTCTACTAATCCCCCAGTGTACACAAACTTAAGTTTTTTCTCAAATACAAATTCTGATTTTAGAATATCATCATTATCAAAAACATTTGGGAATAACACGAACTTGTGCTTATAGTTAGGATATAGTATTTTATAGTGCTCAATAGTTAAATTAGAAGTAAGGCAAATCTTATCAGCATTTTCAAAACATTCCTTTTCCATTTTCTTATGGCTTATATAAGTTTCACCTGTATAAGCATGTAAAGGAGAATCTGCCCACGGATCGCTTAAGTGCATAACCCAAGGAACCTGGTAGAATTTCTTAAGCTTAAGTGCCATAATACTAGAGCTCAAAGGAAATGATCTGGAATATATAACATCTGGCTTTGTGGTTATTTGGCGAGTTACTTGCCTCCATTGCCAATGAAAAGTAAATTTTGAATCAGGATTCTGCAAAATATTCGGCGATATCTTGCGTATTAAAAAGTTAGTTAGCTTATTTTCAGCGATTTTAATTTCAACTTTAGATTGACTTTTACTTACATAAGATTCCAATTGAGCATCGTAAGGCATAAAGAGCGTAGGAATCTTAGAAGTTACAACATTGATATCAATACCTTCAATTATTGAAAGGTATTTAAAATACTTGGCATTCTGTAAGCACTCTGGATCACTTTTAGGAGGAAAAGCAATCGAAACCCACAACACATTCTTCACAATTTTATATACTTCAGAATTATACTTTCTATTCTATCAAGTTGTTTTGCATAGGTATTATCATAAGCAAAGGCTTTTCTTTTATGTTGCAAATCTAAACTATTGTAGTAATCTAAGCTTGTTACAACTTTTGAAAACAAGATTGGTAAATTTTCATTATTATCAGCCATGACCAACAAATCCTTGTATCTGGCATATTCGTCTATATAATGACTTAAAACAATCTTACCTGTACTAAAGTATTCTAGAAGCTTGTGAGGATTTGCCATAGAAGCAATATTCTCATCACCTTTATAGCACATTAGAAACATATCGAACAAACACAAATAATGAGGGAGTTCTTTAGAAGGGATCTGCCCTAAAAAATAGACATTAGGAAGCACTTCTAATTGATTAAAAAACTCTTTATTTATTTCGGCATTACTTAAATTATTTGAATACCTTGGACCTATAAAATAGAACCCACAATTTAGATTTTCTGAAATTATTTTATAAAGCCTCTCTTTATCTAAATACTTATAATTTAAATTACCGACATATCCTACTTTAACTAATTGATCACCAACAAGAGAATATTTAATCAAACTTTTATTATCAATAAAATGAGAGGCCAATCCATGATTAACAAAATACTTTGGAAGCTTTATTTCACTAAATTTGTTAAGTATTTTATGTGCCGTTGAAAATATCACATCAGCATTTTTTGCAATTAAGTATTCTTTAGTTGTGTGATGCACATCCACTGAATGATAAATCTTAAATTTTGATAAAAATAAATTTAATTTTTGAAATCTAAACGGATCAAAGCTCCAAACAATATCTAAATCCACATTTAAAACCTTCAATATTCTTGTTATATCTAGTTTCATTAAAAAACTAGACAACCCAGCTGGCAATTTATTTAAACCTCTAAATATGGGGGTATAATCAACTATTTTGAGATTGGAACAGTCATTTAACTGCTGAACAAATACTTTTTTACCTAAACCCTTACTCGGCGGATTAAGATAGAATACGATATTACCTCGTTTAACTAATTCTAAGGCATAATGATGCTTTGAAACGAAATTCGCCCCCCAAGGTTCAGGAGATATTAACAATATATTACTCATTCAAATAAACATTCTCTACTAACTCTAACAATTGTTTACAAGATTTTGCAACATATATTTTGGCACCGGAAAGTTTTGGAAAAATTGTTTCAAATTCGTTACAAACATGTTCAATCCCTTTACTTGATAGAATAATATTTTTACCACCAAAGTAACTTGCTAAAACAGCAGTACCACCATGAACTGAAATAAACTTTTCACAATTCGCATATAACATCAATTGAAATTGATTAAAACTATCAAATTTATTTTCCGAGCTATTAAAAAGATCCTCTGCAAATAGAATTTTATCATAGTACTTGTTCCGAATAACCTCTTTTTCATTTAAATTATAAACTTTACTATTGTCATTAACAATCAAGTCTGAAGAAGGTCTATTATAAATTAATGTAAAATTAGGAGAAAGAACTTTAATCAAGTATTCTAATGAGGGAATATCAATATACGAAATAGGCCCCCCATCCCATTCTGAGTTATATCGATTTGCTATAACAACAATTGGTTTATCAAAAATAAATAGATTATTTTTATAATGACTTTTGAATGGAACTTGCGCCCACTTACTATAATCATACTTCAAGCTATGATCTTGGCTATTTGGTATTTCTATATCATAATTAAAATCACACCATACTCTTTCCTCATATTTCTCTATATGATTTTCTGAAAAAAAATATAAACCTTTAGTCTGTTTTGAAGAATATGTTTGTTTTAACGTTCCATTTAAATGATGCCAATATGCAAAAGGCACAACAAATTTTAATTCTGGAGCAAATTCACTATTATAGCAGATTACTTTATATGGCTTTTTTAAAATAAAATCATGTATAAAATATTTACATTGGACAATTTTACCTAAATAAAAGTATCTTATGAAGTATCGACATGTTTGCGGCATTTCATAATGCCTTATCAATATATACAACGTTAAAAGCTTATTAAAAAATAGCTTAAATATTTTACTTATATAATTTAACACTTTTCAAAAGTTAACTTAATAATATATGCTACTTATTACTACTAATTAATCTAGCTATTTGTAAGTAGTAAGTTTGATACATCTTTCTCATATTCCAAATAGATTTTAATGAACTATAATTATACTTAAAGTCAATTCTATTTTCTAATTGATTATAATTTTCTCTAACTAAGAGATTAAATAAAGATTTAAGTGTAATTTTTAAAATATATAAAGTATCTTTAATCCAAGAATACTTGTTTAATTTACGACCATTGATTAAATGCAAATAGATCAACAATTGAATACTAGAATAAGCAATAGCACTTGTTAATTTTTGCAAATAATTAATTGTTAATCTTTCAGCTGGCATATAATGATAAAATAATAACTTTTCATCATAATATAGTTTATACCCAATTAATGTAGCAGCATAACAAAGTTCATAATCTCCACCCGAAGAAAGTAATGCACCTTTTCGATCGGTTAAAATACTCTTAAACCCTTTCTGATTAAGTCTAGTAAATACTTCTTTTTTTATAAACAAACCTGCACCATAAAGCGCAGGTTTGTTTGAATCTATATAACCAGATTTATTGAATTGTGGTGCAGTTGCATAGAAACTACTGTATCTGTTATACCAAGCTGGTATATTTACGTCCGAAACTACTTCGCCTTTTCCACCTACTATGCCAACTTCATCAAATTCTTTTAAAATAGAAAAACCTAATTCCAAATAATTAGGAGTTAACCAATTATCATCATCACAGAATAAAATAAAACTAAACTTAGAACACTCTACTCCCATCTCTCTAGCAAAGGTCAATCCAGGTTTGGGTTGTTTTACTACACGAAATGGAATATTAGTATTGTATTTTTGCCATTCATATTTAGCAACTTCAAAAGTATTATCAATTGATGCATTATCAATAACAATAAGTTCCCAAGAGACAATCTCCGAAACTTGCTGTAAAGCTAATCTTTTTAATGTTTCTGGCAATCTAATAGCACTATTATAACAGCAGACAATTACTGAAATACCAAGTTCATTTGAGCTGTTCATTAAACAAAATTTTATTATTTAGATGCAATAATTATAATGTAAACGATTTTGAATACAATGTATTAAATTGTATTATTTTACAAATATATCATTACATATTTTTATAATTATATAGACTACTAACAATTTTTAATTATACTACAAAAATATTACTGACTCTCTAAAGACCTGTGGAAATGACTCTAGATATTCATTGTAATTAGAGTCAAATTCTGCTATATAATTAGCATAAGAATATACTTCATTTCCAAATAGATTTGCATAAAACCCTATAGAACTTATATTAACAAAAAATTTAATATTATTATTACTCTTTGCTATACTTTCTATTGGTACAGAGTACGGAATTTCTTCGAATAATATTTTATTATCTACACTAAGCATTTTCCTAAAATATTCATCTTCATTTCTTCCCAATTGAGCTGGATGAAGTTTAAAATAAATTTTATTATACCTTTTTTCTTCAAAATACTTTAATAACTTTAATATACCACCTATATGAAACTGTATTTTAGTAATGTTATAAATAGAAATAGCATCAAAAATCCAAATAATGCTATTATCATATTTATACTTTAATTTTATACTATTGTACTGGAAGTTCGGATTTAGTACTATTAGGTTATTATAACCAGGAAATGCTTTTGATGATATTGCATATAATTTTTTATAACCATCCATCATTGGATTCTTATTCTTTATTCTAAATAAATAGGCGATTCTAACATAAAAACCTATTTTATAATTTTTACTATCTATAATATTCTTATGCTTATAGCTTCCTAAACCCTCTTCCATAATACTATAGCCTAGGCATTTAGAATTTGAAATAAGTAATTGTATAGATTTTATACCTGTTTGTGGTACATAAAGATAAAATGAATCATTATAAGTTATTTCTTTTATATACCGATCAAATAACCAAAGCTTTTTGAATGACTTAGTTATATTAAAATGAGCAGGAAACTGATCAGGAGGTGACGTAAATTGCCATTTAAAACTTAAAAATTTATTATCTATTACAGCTTCACGATCAAGTATTATGATTACATCTTTAATTAAAATATTTTCATGTTCTATAATTGCTTCAGCTATAATAGAAGTTATAGTACTATGAACAAAAAAAACATGCTTCATTAGATATTTTCTTTATTTAATTCTCTATATAGTTTATACAGAAGCAAACTTATAAAACATGCAAATAAAATTGTGATAGTAATTTTAAATCTCACATTAATATCTTTCAATATAAATACTGTTGTAGATAAAAACAGTATAATAAGCATCCATCTTAAAGGATAATATTTAACATCTTCAATCTTTTTGAAAACATTTAGAAAGTAAGCAGAAAAACCCATATAAAGCAAAGACAAAAAAGTAGTAACTGCAGCAGCGTAGATACCATAAATAGGAATAAATATTAAATTTAAAACGAGATTAGTGATACCTGCTATGAAAGAAATTTTCCATAACTGACTAGTTTTCTCATGATAAAACAATTTGTTTACAGCACCCACATACATAGGTCTATAGGAATATGCCATTATAATTAATATACCTACCACATAGCCTTTTTGTAATTCCTTGTTACTAATTAAAATTTGAAAAATTTCCTTAAGCCATAATGCCAAAATAGAACATATAAATAACACACCTCCTTGTAGTAAGAAAGTTAAATCACGTGCTGCATATTGTGAACTAGTAGTACCTTTTGCATAATACCTCAAATAAAATGGGGATACGGCCTGATTAATGGCCATCACCAAAAAACGGATATAATTACCAAAATTATACCCTACATTATACAATCCTAAACTATTAATATTCACTTTATAATAACCTAAAATTACTCTATCAGCACTATCTAATAAATAAGAGGAATAATAGTGTGGGATAGTAGGTAAACTTATCTTGAGGTATTTTTTTACTCGTTTCAACTTGAATTTAAAATTTGGACTTAAATCATGTTTAAAATATACAGGATAAACATAGAATAAGAATGTCACCAATACAGCCGTTGCAGATGAAATAAACCAACCTAAGTATCCCATTTTCAAATAGGAAATTGTAAATAGATTCATGAATACTGCAACAAAACCTGAAGTTGCGGAAATAATGCCTATCACTAACGGCTTTTGTTCTAATTGATAATAGTAATTACCAATAATATTGGTTGTGTTGAATAAAAGTGGAGGCAGGCAATTCAAAAATATTATAGTATATAAGTGCTCGTTTGCCTCAGAAGGTAAAATACAGTATAAAAAGAGAGCTAATAAAAAGGTATAGGCAATAGACCAAACCGATAGAATCCCGTGAATCTCTTTCCAAAATCCTTTGTAACGAGTTCGTGCTTTGATAAAGTAATTACTTAATACTACTGGAAGACCTAAACCACCAATTGCTCCTAATGCACCAGTATACGCCTCTACTAAACCAGCAATTCCGTAATCTTTAGTAGTTAAATCTTTAGTAATAATGGGCAATATAAACAAACTAGCAATTTTAGGGAGCTGAGGAGCTAAACCATAAATTAAAGTATGGGAAATTAACTTTTTTAACATTCAACAGAATTACTTAAAACCGGCCTTTTAAAAATTCAGCAAAGCTCCAATCTAACGGAGTATCCAGATCAACTGAAGTAATATCATCCATTACATATTTCTTTACTCTATCTAAACCAGTCAGCGACTTAGATTTAAGCATTTGCGGATTAATTATATAAAGAGCACCGTTATATTGATAAACTATTGGGCAATCTTGCCGACGGACGAAATTGGCTTTTTTTGACTTCTCTAAATAACCGTGTTCATTCTCTTCGGCCAATACATAATACGGATTCGCATCGGTTACTTTTACCGAAACTACCATGTCCATGTCAGGCGAAAATACCAGCAGGGCTTCTTTCACTTGTTCTGCTTTCCGGAACGGAGAGGTAGGTTGTAATAATATTATTTTATCAATAGTAGCTTGCTTTTGTTCATAGAAATTAAGGGCATGTAGTAAAACCTCGTTCATGCCGGCGGTATCACTGGCTAGCTCAGGCGGTCTCTTAAAATCAACCTTAAACCCGTATTCCGTTACTGCTTTAATTATGGCATCATCATCCGTAGATACACAGATAATATCTTCTGGTTTAGCTACCGCTTTTGCTACGTCTAATGTATAGTGTATTAAAGGTTTCCCATTTAAAGGTTTAATATTCTTACCCGGTATTCCTTTAGAACCACCTCTCGCCGGAATAATATATAGGTCTGCCATCACCAATTAATATGTTTTATATCTTCCTGCGCTTTTAAGTAATCTTCTTGTTTACCTATATCCAACCAGTATCCCAGAATAGGATAAGAAATTACGTTTTGGTTATTTTTAATTAGCAATTCCATTAAATCGGTGGCATTATAGAATACTCCTTTCGGAATTAACTTTAATATTTCTCTTTTTACCAGGTAAATACCGGCATTCGAGTAATAGGTATAACTGGGTTTTTCTTTAAAATCCCGGATTTTAGAGTCTTCCACTTCCAGAACAGCATAAGGAATGTTTACCTGGTAAGGTACAGTTGCAATGGCAATATCAGCATTGCGGTCCAGGTAAGATTGAAAGAAATCTTCAAAATCAATGTTAGTGAGCAAATCAGAGTTCATAATCAACACATGCTTACTCTGAAAATCTTCGATTAAGCTGATGGCGCCTAAAGTGCCTAACGCCTCTTTTTCAGCAATGTACCGGATATTAGCCCCTTTGGCCTGACCATTACCAAACGCTTCAATTAATTGCTCGCCTAAATATTTAATGCTAATCGTAATATTTTCTATACCGAAGTAGATCAACCGATCAATATTATGCTCAATGATAGGTTTAAGCCCAACTTTTAAGAGTGGCTTCGGTATAGAATCCGTTAAAGGCCTTAATCTTTCCCCGCGCCCTCCGGCCATAATTACGGCATCTACTGGTAGCAGCGATTTTTTACTGGCCAGATCAATAATTTTAATTAACTTTTTGTTTTCATCTACTATTGGTACCAAGGCTATTTTACTCTTCCGGAGCATGGCAATGTTTTCTAAAGAAGATTGCCCCTCGTACAAAAACCGAAAGTTCCGGAACATAAAGTTTTCAACGGAAGTGTCAATATCCTTTCCGGCAATAAGCCCCCTTCGAATGTCCCCATCGGTCAGGGTACCTTGCAGTATTCCATTGTCATCAACAATAAAAAGTGTTTTAAATTCTACTATTGCCCGATCTAATTGAATAAGCGCTTCTCTACCTGTGGTACTTGGAGGAATAATATTATTATCTAGGGACATCATTAAATTTAATTCACCTTAAATATTACTAAATGTATAATTGGTTAATTTACTTATCAATGTATTTGATTACCTGGAATGATTCTGCATATTCAACACCAACACTGGCTCCTCTGTAAGTTGCTAATGCTTCAATATTCTTCAAGCTTCTTGGAAAAGGATGTTCTCCTATTTCTGATTCATAAATTTTCATTATATCTAATTTTTTGTTTAGAAATTTAGATATATCAATAAAATAGTTTGGAATAAACGCTTTCTCTAATAAGGCTGGGCCAAACTCTGTTTCAGAAATAGTTTCATACATTAATACTTGCTTTATAAAAGGATATCGAAAAGATTTTGTACAAGCCATTACTGCATCAAAAATTATTCTATGATCTGAATGTGCATCAGATCGATTGTGGCAATAAATAATTTCTGGTTTAAAATCATTAAATACTGAAGATACTTTAGGAACCATTTGAATAATTGAACTACTGGACAGCGACATAGTAGGAAAATCAAGTTTTATAATTTGATCTACCCCTAATTCTTTGGCTACTTTCTGAATTTCAATCTGACGACTTAATACCCTATCTTTAGAGAATCCCTGATGCTCAAAAATGTTAGTTACAATTAACCAACAAACCTTATCTCCACTAGCTTTATGTTTTAAAATGGTGCCTCCTACTCCTAAAACTTCATCATCAGGGTGTGCAGCAACTACTATCACATTTCTCATAAATAGTCTCCCGTGTTTGGTAGAATCTCAAAACCATGTTCAACTAATTCAATTGCTCCATTAGATGTTTTCACTCTAATTATATTACCAGTCACTTCAAGGACTTTACCTGGCTCTATATTTACTTCACTCCACAGAATTGGATTTGCTTTCCAAATTTTTATTTGTTCTCCTTTATAATCAATATGAGCTCCAACATACGGCTTGGTTAATGCTCTCACTAGATTATAGATAGTCTTAGAATTCATTCTAAAATCAATTTTTCCATCCGCGATTCCTCTTTTACGCCAGGTATTTCCTTCTACAGGTTGTTTTACAGTTATTAAATTACCCTCTTGAAGAGCTTGTGTAAAGGTTGGAATTTGAACAAGGGCAGCTTCAATTATTTTATTATATAATAACATCGCATCATCAGTATCTGAAATATCAATAAACTGCTGAGAAACAATATCTCCGGTATCTGCTCCTTCATCCATAATAAAAAAAGTAGAAGCTGTCTTTTTTAATCCAAGAACCAATGCCCAAGTAAGCGGATGCCGACCTCTATTATAAGGAAGTGCGGCTGGATGAAATCCTATAACACCTAAAGGAGCAGTGTTTAAAAGATCAGTTTTGATTAAGCTAGACCATCCAAAACAATATATAACATGAGGCTCTAAATGCTTAATATAAGCTATGTTATTAGGATGATTAATATCATTAACATATTTAAAGGGAATACCTTCCCTTAAACATATTGGAGTTAAATCTTCAAAATCTGAATTAAATTCATTTTTTTCCTTTGTTATTACGCCCACCACATTCGCACCTATTTCAATCAGCTTTTCTAAGGTAACTCTGGAAAACAATACCGTACCTATAAATACAATGCGCATGTTACAAAATATCGTAAAACTGCTTTTTAATTAAGTTTTCTAGTTCAATGCTTTTAAGTACTGGAACAATTTGTTCAGATGCGTTTCTACTACCATATGGATTTTCAACATGAATCAGCGTTTCTTTAAACTCAACAGTAAACAATTTAGCTAAGCCCTGCTGAATTGATTCTATGGTAGGTTCACAATCTATTACACTAGTGGCTTTTATTCTCCCCTGTTGTCTCGCTCCTATATTTAAAGTACCCACTTTGAAGCTGGGGGCTTCTATCAAACCACTTGACGAATTACCAATAACGCCATCCACAAATTGCAAAGCAGATAAATAACGGAGTTGTCCTAAGTTTGTAAAAGCAATTGATTTTTGATTGTTTTCTGACACAAATTGATCGATCAAATTAATTATTACTCTACCATCTGTATCTGCATTTGGCTTCGTAAAAATTAAGCCGACTTCATCAAGATCATTAAGTGCGTTCAATAGATTGTTAAATTGCTCTTCAGCAGTAGCCATCTCTAATGTTACTGGATGAAATGTAATTAAAAGATTTCGTGGCAAAAGCTGGAATTGAATAGACTCCTCAAATGCTTCTTTATTTAGTAATTTAACTCTATTAATATTTTCTATTCCTAATGCTCCTACATTCCAAACTCTGGCAGGGTTCTCTCCTAATTGGATAACCCTATTACGATATATTTCAGTTGAGGTAAAATGCAGATGGCTCATTTTTGTTATAGAGTGCCTAATAGGTTCATCAATTAACCCGAAAGTTGACTCTCCCCCGTGGCAATGTGCAACGGGAATCCGAGAGACCATTGCAGCTGCAACTGCTGAGAAAATCTCAAATCGATCTCCTAACACTAAAATTAAATCTGGCTTCAACTCTTTATAAGCTTCTACAAAGCTTATTAGTCCTAATCCCATAGCTTTACCTACACCAACTGAGCTATCAGAGGATAAAATGGTTTCAATTTTTTTATTGATAATAAAACCATCAGACTCTATTTGCCGATAAGTTAAACCAAACTCAGGAGATAAATGCATACCTGTTACCAGTATCAAAAGTTCTATCTCATCATCTTCCTTTAAAGCTTTTAAAGTCCAATATAATAAACCATATTCAGCTCTTGTGCCTGTAATAACAGCAATTTTCCTCTTCATCTAAAATCTTCCCATTTTAAAATGTCCCCCTCAAATAGGTCATTAGTTGCGACTTTCCCACAAACGTGTTCCCATAACATTGGAGATATACCACCAGCTGGTCTTTTAGCAATAAGATGATCCGCAGTAATCATTTCGTTTTGATTAACTTTCTTGAGAATATGAATACTTTTTCTTACTACTTCTTTATTTTTCAGTTCGGAGGGCGATGGCCTTTTAATACCATCTCCCATAGCGGCCTCTATATTGCGGATAGCCGTAACCATGGCTTTTAATTCATGGGGCTCCAAGGAGGCAATATGATCCGGCCCTTCCATCGTTTTATCTAAGGTAAAATGCTTTTCAATGCAAACGGCTCCCATAGCTACCGCTGCAATTGGAACCTCAATACCTAAAGTATGATCTGAATACCCCACAGGTACCTGAAAAGCTTGCCCGATTGAAAGCATGGCTTTTAAGTTTACATCCGGCATGGGTGTCGGGTATTCTGTATTACAATGTAGAACGGTAATATGGGCTCTATTGGTGCCGGCGTTTTCCAGAACCTCCAAGGCCGCTTCAATTTCAGCCAGATTAGCCATACCGGTAGATAAAATCACCGGCTTCTGCAAAGAGCCAATTTTTTGTAGATAAGGAAAGTTGGTAATTTCTCCGGAAGGAATTTTAAAAATATCTATGCCTAAGTCATTCAGGAGATCAATACTTTCCAGGTCAAAAGCAGTAGATAGAAACTTAATATTTTTGGTTCTGCAGTATTCGATTAAAAGGTGATGGGTTTTAGTGTCTAACTCTAGTTTTTTTAACATGGCAAACTGAGAGTTATCATTGTCGTTAATATTCTTAGCCTGGTATTCGGCTTTTCTAGCTGATTTACTTACTAATTTCTCTGCCTGAAAAGTTTGAAACTTAACATAATCTACTCCGGCTTCTACAGCAGCATCTATCAGCTTCTTGGCAAGCTCGATACTGCCATTATGATTTACTCCGGCTTCGGCAATTATAAGCGTTCTGTTCATTTCATATTTCTTTAGCCGGATTACCAACTAAAACAGAATTTGTCTTTCCTGTTTTAAGCACAACGGCACCGGCTCCTATAACTACTTTATCCTGAATAAAAATTCCGTTCTTCAGAATGGCCCCACTTCCAATAAAGACTTCATGGCCTAGGCTACATTCCCCATTGATCACCGCTTTGGTCGAAATATGGCAATGATCTCCAATGGTAGCATCGTGCTCCACGATAGCCGAGGTATTGATAATGCTATTTTTACCAATACGGGCAGCGGCATTTACAAAGGCCTGGTGCAATACTACGGTACCTTCCGCTAAGGTTGCGTGTTTAGATACATACGCCGTAGAAGCCACAATAACCGGCAAAATAGCCCCGGCATCTTTGGCCAGTTGAAATAATTGCTTTCGTTTAGCCGCACTTTTTAATTGCCCCACGGCAATAATCACGTTGGGTATACTGGTAATAAACGCATGCAAATCGGCATCGGTACCCAAAACCGGGTAACCCAATAGGGTTTGTCCCACTTTATCCGGACTATCGAGAATACCCGCAATTTCGAAACGCCCTTCCGACTCGATAGCTTCTATTACGGATTTGCCATGCCCGCCTGCGCCTAATAACAGAATACGTTCTTTAGCCATTCACTCGCACGCTACTGGGTATATTAACTAATCTTTCTTCTATCCATTCGGCTACCGGCAAATCCGTCCGGGGGCAGTCTTTAAACATATCCAGGCGGTGCATTAATTGCCAGGCGGGGCGGGTCATTACCCCGTGGTCGTTGCTATAAGCCAATAAGGCATCGCGGTGGCTCCTGTTGGGGCAAAGTACAGCATTGAGCCAGTAATTAGACCGTGCTCCGGCAGGTTCCTGTATTAACTTAAAAGCAGTTTCTCGCTCGAAATACTTTTTGTACTGTTGCGTTAATTCGCGCTTATTCGAAATAAATTGATTTAGTTGCTCCAGTTGGGCGCAGGCCATTGCGGCGTTTAAATTTGGGAGGCGGTAATTAAAACCAATATGATCATGCACGAAGTCCCAACGATGCGGCACTTTGGCCTGGGTGGTTAAATGCTTGGCCATTTTCCCCAGCTTTTCATCATCCGTTACAATCATGCCGCCGCCGCCGCTGGTTATTGTTTTGTTGCCGTTAAAGCTGTAGGTACCCAATAACCCGAAGGTACCCGTTTGTTTTCCCCCGAAAGTACTCCCCAGGGATTCCGCCGCATCTTCTATCACCGGAATAGCATACTCCCGGCAACTGTTTATTATTTGTTCGATTTCAGCGGGATGGCCGAAAGTATGCATGGGCACACAAGCGGCTATTCGTTTTCCGGTTTCTCTGTGGTAGGTATTACCCGCACGAAATTCGGTTTGATTTTTTAAAAAATCGCTTAAAACATCCGCAGAAAGCCCCAAAGTAGATTTATTTATATCCACAAATAACGGCGAAGCACCTACGTAGGAGATGGCATTGCAGGTAGCAATAAAAGAAAAGGGCTGGGTTATTACTAATTCGTTGCGGTTTACGCCGGCCAGCAATAAAGCCATGTGCAAGGCGGCCGTGCCATTAACCGTAGCTACCGCATAGCGGGCACCAGTATAATCCCGGATCATGGCTTCAAACTGATCCACGTACTTACCCACCGACGAAACGTAAGTAGAATCGATTGCGTCCAACACATACTTCCGTTCGTTCCCCACAAAACGGGGTTCATGCAACGGTATAAATTCCTGCCCCGGAAAAAGCTCTTTAATAAACTGACAAAGCGCTACAATGGCACTGGAAACAGCATGTTCGGTAATGGGCTGAGAAGTTAAAGACATATTTACTTACAGTACCTATTTTTTTATTATAAACAACTGATTTTAAACGTTGTAAATATCTGCTTTGTACTTAGCTAAATTTTCAGGTTGTTTAAACCAGTTAATCGTTTCGTCTAAGGCTTGGCTAAAACTATACTGCGGTTGCCAATTGGTAAGGCGCTTGATTTTTTCATTAGAGCCGAAAAGCCTTTCTACTTCACTTTTTGCCGGCCGCAACCGAACATCATCGCTAATTATTTGGGCTTGCGGGTTAATTTTAGCAATTAACATTTGAGCTAATTCGCCAATAGTAATTTCGGATTGAGTAGCAATATTTACTTCTTCACCGATGGTTGCTTCTGCTTTCGCAATCTCCACAAAGCCATTAGCCGTATCTTTTACAAAGAGTAAATCTCTGGTGGGGTGTAAAGACCCTAATTTAATTCCATTTTTACCGGCAAGTAATTGCGTGATAATAGTAGGAATAACCGCCCTGGCAGATTGCCGGGGCCCGAAAGTATTAAAAGGCCGCACAATGGTAACGGGCAGATTAAAGCTCCGGTAAAAAGATTCCGCGATTGCATCTGCGCCAATTTTAGTAGCGGAATAAGGAGACTGCCCTTGTCGCGGATGTTTTTCGTCTATGGGTACATAAAGAGCTGTTCCGTATACCTCGGAGGTGGATGTAACCAGAATTTTCTGCACTCCTAAATCCCGGGCTGCTTGTAAAATATTTAAAGTGCCTTTGATATTCGTATCTACATAGCTATCCGGGGAGTGGTAACTATAAGGGATAGCGATTAAAGCCGCCAGATGAAATACGATTTCACAACCCTGCATAGCCGTCCGTACCCCATTAGAATCCCGCACATCACCCGTAAATACTTCTATTTGTTGCAACTGATCTTTAGCCAGGGTATCTAACCACCCCCAGGTATTAAAAGAATTGTAATAACAAAAAGCTTTTACTTGGCAGCCTTCCTCTAAAAGCCGTTCTACTAAATGGCTACCGATAAAGCCATCCGCACCGGTTATAAGAACCTTTTTATTTTTTAAATTCATTAATGCAGTTAACCAAATTTAGATCAATTTTTAAAATCCACTAAAGTTTCTTTGTTAAGTAACAGAAAGCTTTTCTGCTTTATATGTACACTTAGTACTATATTCCTGCAAAACCGCTAAAGTTCTATTTACCTTTAAACTTATTTAAACAAAAGTAGGATTTTTAATCTTAATAAATAACTATTTTGAATTAATGTAATTTTAATTTATCGTCTTAAAGCTTATCGCTGGTTTAAACATCTAGCATTCTGCATATTTCCGATCAAGATCTATCTAAAAAAATTCTATTTAATTTAAATACAAGCAACTATGCAGCATTCTGTTTATTCCTTAAATATTTATATTTTAATTTAATATTTTATTTATCTTAGGAACAATATCAATAAGTTAACTTGAACCCGACAGAAGTATTAATTTACTCAAATAGAATAGCCAATGGCAGTAGTTATAAAATCGCTATAACTATAGTTTTGCTGTTTTTGAATCCTTCAGAAGGAAATAGAATAAGATAACTTTCTTTTAAATGGTTTCTTTTCTTATCTCAAACTCAGGGTAATTTAAATAACATCTATTGTAAACTTTGATCAGAAGTTCTAAATCCTACCCCTACTCCCTTCAAAGAGGGACTTTTTTCATTTAATCGGTTTAATCTAAAAATCTAGGGTATAGACTCACTAAGTTTTGACTTTGATAAAAACAAAAAAACCGCAGGGTAACTGCGGTTTTTTAAAATTTAAAATATAACGATCTTACACGTGTTGCTTAAAATACTCCAGGGTGCGTTTTAAACCTTCGGAGCGGGAGATTTGAGGTTCCCAACCGAGAATTTCTTTGGCTTTGGTAATATCCGGACGGCGCTTTTGCGGATCATCTTTGGGCAATGGCTGGTAGCCTAAGTTTAAAGGCACGCCGGTTAAATTACAGATTTCCTCGGCAAACTCTTTAATGGTAATTTCGTCGGGGTTCCCAATGTTTACCGGCAACGGATAATCGCTGAGTAACAAGCGGTAAATTCCTTCGATTAAATCATCGACGTAGCAGAAAGAACGCGTTTGCGAACCATCGCCAAAAATCGATAACTCTTCGCCCCGTAAGGCTTGCGTAATAAAGGCCGGCAATACGCGGCCATCATCCAGGCGCATGCGCGGGCCGTAGGTATTAAAAATCCGGACAATGCGGGTTTCCAGACCGTGGTGCATGTGGTACGCCATGGTCATGGCCTCCTGAAACCGCTTGGCTTCGTCGTAACAGCCCCGGGGGCCTACCGGGTTTACGTTGCCCCAGTACTCTTCTACCTGCGGGTGAATTTCCGGGTCGCCGTATACCTCCGAGGTAGACGCAATTAACATGCGGGCGCCTTTGTTTTTAGCTAAACCCAACAGATTATGCGTTCCCAAAGACCCTACTTTGAGGGTCTGAATGGGAATACGCAAATAATCAATGGGGCTGGCCGGCGAGGCAAAATGCAGGATGTAATCCAGATGCCCCGGCACAAACACGTACTTGGATACATCGTGGTGGTAAAACTCGAACTGCTCGAGTTTAAATAAATGCTCAATGTTACTTAAATCACCGGTGATGAGGTTATCCATGGCAATAACATGGTAACCTTCCCGGATAAAGCGGTCGCAGAGATGCGACCCTAAAAAGCCGGCACCGCCGGTGATCAGTACGCGTTTTCTTGTCATTGAAGGATTATACGGTTGCTACATCGTGAAGATTCGTCTTCACACCGATGCAATAATACGCAAATCCTGCTTCTTGGATTTCTTTAGCTTCATAAATATTTCGGCCATCGAAAATAACTTTGTCGTTCATTAACTTACCTAACACTTTCAGGTTCGGGGTACGGAACTCCGGCCACTCGGTAATAATTAATAAAGCATCGGCATCAATTAAGGCATCGTGCTGATCATTCGCGAAAACGATGGTATCGCCTAAGCTGTGTTTCGCTTCTTCCATCGCTACCGGATCGTAAGCCCGCACGTTAGCGCCAGCGGCTAATAATTTCTCGATAATTACCAAAGACGGCGCTTCGCGCATATCATCGGTTTTTGGTTTGAAAGAAAGGCCCCACAAAGCAAAAGTTTTACCGGCAATGTCGCCGCCAAAATGATCCATTACTTTGTTGAATAAAACGGACTTCTGGTTTTCGTTTACCGATTCAACCGCTTTTAAAATTTGCATGCTGTAACCGTTCTCCGAAGCTGTTTTAATTAAAGCTTTTACGTCTTTCGGGAAGCAAGAACCGCCGTAACCAATACCAGGGTAGATAAATTTGTTACCAATCCGCGGGTCGCTGCCAATGCCTCTCCGAACCATGTTTACATCGGCACCCATAATTTCGCACAGGTTGGCAATGTCGTTCATGAAAGAAATTTTAGTAGCCAGCATGGAGTTAGCAGCGTATTTGGTCATCTCGGCCGAAGGCACGTCCATGAAAATGATCGGGTGACCATTTAACAAGAAAGGCTTGTACAAGCGGCGCATTACTTCTTCGGCGCGGGCAGATTCAACCCCCACTACAATACGATCTGGTTTCAGGAAGTCGTCGATTGCGGCGCCTTCCTTCAGGAATTCTGGGTTAGAAGCCACATCAAACTCTACGTAAGAATTGCGGAGAGCTAATTCTTCGGTGATAGCCGCTTTTACTTTAATAGCAGTACCAACCGGCACGGTGCTCTTGGTTACTACCACGGTGTAGTTATTCATGTATTTACCAACGCTGCGGGCAACGGCCAATACATATTTTAAATCAGCGCTGCCATCTTCGCCGGGAGGGGTACCTACCGCGATAAAAGCAACATCCGCATCCTGAATGCTCGATTCAATGTCGTTAGAAAAGTGCAGGCGACCTTGAGCAGTGTTCCGTAACACCATTTCTTCTAATCCTGGCTCATAGATCGGCAGGATACCTTTCTTCAAATTTTCAATTTTTTTTACGTCAATGTCAATACAGGTAACATCCATGCCCACTTCGGCCAGACAGGTTCCGGTAACCAGGCCTACATAGCCTGTTCCTACAACTGCAATTTTCATATTATTTTTGGTTAATAGTTAGAGATTTTTGGTGTAACAAGTTTCTCGGATATAAAATTACTAATTATTTTTTGAATTATAGAAAAAAATTAAAAAACTAAATATTTTAAGGCAAATTTCATAATTAATTAACCGGATTTTTAAAAATTAAAATTTACCTCCGGTTAAGTTATTATTACCTAGTTACTTACCAATTGATTTTACGTTCTTAAAATTGGTTTTTACTATATTTCCCGATTTTAACAATTATCGTTCCTGTTTTTGCCAAACTTTGTTTTTCTGCCGAAATTTTTCAATTTTTTAAAAAAATTTTATAATTATTATTCTCCTCCATTGGCCTTTACCCTGCTAAACCAGATATCTTTTCTTAACTATTGGTTGCATGCGGTTTTAAAGATTTAGGCCATCCACTTTTTCCACCAATATTGGAACACGATTAAAGCCCAGATGCGGGCGTGCACATCTTCGGGGTTCGCCGAAAACAGCTTTTCTTTTAACTTCCGGATTTCGTTTACGCTAAAAATATCCTGCGCATGAATAAATGCATCCGATAACAAATCATCGGTAATTAAGGTTTTGAGTTCGTTCCGGAACCATTTCAGCAAAGGCACTTCAAAGCCGTGTTTGGGCCGTTGGTACAACTCGGCGGGTAACATTGTCCGGAAAGCATCCTGCACAATTTTCTTTTTCATGCTTTTATCTATTTTGGACGCCTGCGGCAAACTAAAAGCAAAGTTTACCACCTTGTAATCCAGAAAAGGCGTGCGCACCTCCAAACTGTTCGCCATCGACATTAAGTCTACTTTGGTGAGCATATCGTTGGGCAATACCAGCTGCATATCGGTATACAAAACTTCGTTGATGTCGCCGTCTTCGTGAATGTGCTCCAGAATGCGTTTTTTGCGCTTTTTGTAGATGTTTTTGGCCATGGCCCGGCGTACCCGCTTATTTAATAAATGGCCGGCTTCGTCTTCGTCGGCCAGGGTAGCCCAGTTGTAGTACCGGTCTTTGGCCGAAACCGACATGCCCTCGGCAAAGCGTTGAAACTGGCGGACCCGGTTGCCCCAGGCCGAGTTGCGCGATTTAGGTAATACATCCCAGAGCGGCCCCAGAAAAGTAACTGCTTCGGCCAGAAAGCCGCCTTGCCGCACTTTAAAATCGCCCATGTGTTTGTTGTAGCCCGCAAACAACTCGTCGGCGCCATCGCCCGATAAGGCCACGGTAACTTTTTCGCGGGTACGTTTACTTAAAATATACACGGCCAAAGCCGAGGAATCGGCAAAAGGCTCGTCGGTATAATTTAATACATCAAACAAATGGTCGTACAAATCCTGGTTGGTTAAAGAAAAAACCGTGTGATTGGTTTTGTATTTATCGGCCACTAGTTGCGCGTACCGGGTTTCGTCGAAGAAAGGCTCGTCCTGGTAACCAATAGAAAAAGTATTCAGGTGCGCAGTGTGCCGGGAGGCCAGGGCCACAATTACCGACGAATCGATGCCGCCGCTGAGAAAAGCACCCAAGGGCACGTCCGCAATTAACCGCCGCTGCACAGCCTCATCCATCAAGGTAACCAGCTTTTTCTGTTGTTCTTCGTAAGACAAAGGGTTTTTCTTGGCTTTTTTGCGATCGAAGGGAATGCGGTACCAGGCTTTTTTTAAAACCCGGTTTTTCTTGATGTATAAATAATGGCCGGGTTCTAATTTTTTTACGCCTTTAAATATAGAGGCCGGCCCCGGAATGTAGTTAAACTGCAGGTACTGGTACAACGAAACATAATCAATCTTGCGTTGAATGCCAAAAGCCAGCATGGCTTTCATTTCGGAGGCAAACAGCAAATGATCTTCGTCTTTGTAAATGAGCAGGGGCTTCACCCCCATCCGGTCGCGGGCAATAAACAAAGAATCTTCTTCTTTGTCGTAGATGGCAAAAGAAAAGAACCCGTTTAGTTTTTTTAAAAAATTCCGGCCTTCGGTAATGTATAATTTTAGCAACACCTCGGTATCGGTGCCGGAGAAAAAAGTGTAGCCACTACGGACCAGCTTCTTTTTTAATTCCTGAAAATTAAAAATTTCGCCGTTGAACACGATCACGTACCTACCGGATTCGTCGGTCATGGGCTGCGCACCATCGGCGCTTAAATCCAGAATAGAAAGGCGCCGGTGGCCTAAACCTACATTCTCGAATACAAAATGGCCTTGCGAATCGGGTCCCCGGGTTTCCAAGGCATTGGTGGAAGCTTTGAGTTTAGTTAAAACCTCGCGTCCTTTGTCACTGAAAGCATATACTCCTGATATTCCGCACATGAGGCAAAATTACGAGTTATCACGAAACAATTTAACTTTAAAATGGGCATATTGCCTTTAGGATGGTTTAATCCAATTAAAAATGAAACGCATCCGGGTAGATTTACTGATTACGCCCAACTAAGTTGAGCTGCCAAATAAAATAACCTGACCTTACCGGATTTTTTTAAAATTTTTAATTTTTAGCTACCGAGCGGTAAACATATTCCTGGCTCTCCCAAAACAACGTTACCTTATTCCATCTCGGGCGGCAGTACCCGGTTTAGCTGCCGGATTCCTGGCAAACCGCTTACCACAACACATTCATTATCAATAAATAATATACGATCTCAACAGGTAATCCACAATTTTCTGGTTTTAGGGTGGATAAATATTCAGGGCCGAATGGTTCTTTTCCTTTTTCATAATTTTTATTTTTACCCACATCGCTAAACGAGTGGGCCTATGCAGCAGAGAGAGATAACCAGATCGTATATTGTTATTTTATTGGGGGTTTTACTGGCCATGGCTTCCTGCCGTTCTAGTAAACCTACTTTTAGCTTTGGCCAAAAGCCTTCGGGCATGGCTCTGGATACCAGCCAGCGGATGCTGGAAAAAGCTTTTATTAAAAAATCGCGCAAACTCGACCGGGTAGCCCGCCGGATGGAACGCCGGAATGCCCGCTACGCCAAAACGCACGTCGACCGCAAAATAGCGAAAGTTATTCAGGTAGCCCGTTCTTACCGCGGCACGCCTTATCGTTTTGGGGGCACCACCCGCATTGGTATGGATTGCTCCGGTTTACTGTGTACTTCTTTTAAAAGCATTAATGTAACCTTGCCCCGCAACTCCACCGACCAAAGCAAATATGGCCGCACCGTACGCACCAGCGACATCCGGGAAGGCGACCTGGTGTTTTTTGGCGCCAACAAGTTTAGCAATAAAATTACGCACGTGGGCATGGTTACCGACGTAAAAGGCAAAGACCAGGTTATGTTTATTCATGCCTCTACTTCGCTGGGCGTAATCGAAGACAACTTATACTCCCGGTATTACCAGAAGATTTTTATAAAAGCGGTACGGCCAAAAATTTAAAAATTTAAAAAATATCTGCTCCTGTCCGGAATACCTACAATACGAAGCTGTTTTGTATTTAATAAAAATAGAGGCAACATTCGCCTTGGGTGGTGTCTTCACCACCAAAACAGGATAGATCAGCAAAATACTACTCCGGGAAGCTTCTGATTAGTACCCTTATTTATTACATCTTAGAATACGCAACAGTTTTTAAAGGAAACAGGTATTCTATTTACTATATAACGTGAGTTCGATTTAAGTACATTTTAGGTTTCCCTTATCCATTTTGGTCATCCTGAAAGGAACTAACCAGTAGATAACCGATTAAATCCTTCCAGGATGACGTATTTAAGAATGAATAGCCCTGTTTTCTTTTCTTATCTCGAGCTCACGTTTTATAAGCCATTTTAAAAATACCCCGCAGCCTTCAAGCCTTTATCTATAAAAAAGATAGAGGCTTTTAATTTTCAAGGCCCTACCTCCTACTACCCGAAACCCACTGGCAAACCCCTCCGGTTAGAACTTCTATTTTTTAGGCGGCCTACCATTTATCCTTTGTTTTTACCCCATTCTTAACTTTCTCAAAATCAGTTAATTTTAAATTTTTTAATAAATCAAAGCGTTTATTAATATTTTTTTAATACAAAAGCCAAAAACTTGAATTAAATTTGTATTAAGAAATTTTAAAAACTTAACCTTACTGCATGATCTAAATCTTTTCCCATTCCACCATTCCTTTTTAACTAACTCAGATGTAACCAGTTAAAATAACTTAGTTGCTTAATTCTCGTTTTAACTTTATTCCTGTTCCTTTTTCTATTCGCGTAAACAAACAATAATTATTATTCTTTATGAAGAAGTACTTACTCACTATCCTCTTCTTGTTATTGGGTACAGCCAGCCTGTACGCCCAGGTAACAACCAGTAGTATTACCGGTTCAGTAAGAGATGCGAACGGCGAAGCCTTAATTGGTGCTACCGTAAAAGCGACCCACCAGCCTTCGGGTACGGTGTATGGCACCGTTACCAACGTCGATGGCCGTTTTAACATTCAGAATATGCGGGTAGGTGGCCCCTACGCCGTAGAAGTAAGCTATATTGGCTTTCAGACGCAAACGTATAACAATATTTCCCTGGCATTAGGGGTACCTTACTCTTTGGACGCCCGCGTGGGCCAATCGAGCACCGACTTACAGGAAGTAGAAATTGTAGCGGACCGTTCCGATGTGTTTAACGCCAACAAAACCGGGGCTGCCACCAACATTGGTACCCAGCAAATTGCTACTTTGCCCACCGTAACCCGCAGCTTAGAAGATTTTACCCGTTTAACGCCCCAGGCCAACGGCGTAGGTTTTGCCGGCCGCGATAACCGCTATAACAACTTACAGATTGATGGCGCCAACTTTAACAACGCCTTTGGCTTAAGCGCCCAGGATTTATTGCCCGGTGGCGCTACCCGCCCGATTTCGTTGGATGCGGTAGAAGAAATTCAGGTAAACATTGCCCCTTACGACGTACGCCAATCTGGTTTTACCGGGGCCGGCATTAACGCCATTACCCGCAGCGGTAACAATAATTTCTCCGGTTCGGCTTATACTTTCCTCCGGAACCAGGATTTACGGGGCACCAAAGTAGGCGGCGCCGAAGTAGTAAACCCCGATAACCGCACCCTGACCTACGGTGCCCGTTTAGGCGGTCCTATTATTAAAAATAAATTATTCTTTTTTGCCAACTACGAACACGAGAAAGAAACTTTTCCGGGTATTACCTGGGTAGCCAGCCGACCAGGTGCTACCGGTAACGTAGCCCGTACTACCGTAGAAGATTTAGAACGGGTGCGCCAGCATTTAATTTCTACTTACGGCTACGACCCGGGGGCTTATGAAAATTACGCCAACAAGTTTACGAACCTCAGCGACCGTTTAATTGCCCGCCTGGACTGGAACATTAACGACAAGCACAAAGCCACGCTGCGTTATACTTACGCCGAAGGTACCAGCGACCAGGTAGTAAACGACAACTCCGGTCCGAACCCCCGCTCTTCTTCTTCCCGGGTGAGCACGAACTCTTTGGTTTTTTCTAACTCCAATTTCAGTTTTTTAAATAAAATCAGTTCCTTAACCGGTGAATTAAACAGCACTTTAACGCCTAAATTATCAAACCAGTTATTAGCCACTTACAGCCACAGCCAGGCTACCCGTTCTTTCCCCGGCAGCCGTTTCCCGTTTGTTGACATCTGGAAAGACGGCGACCAGTACATGAGTTTTGGTACCGAGCTGTTCTCCGGCGACAATGATTTGATTAACGATAATTACAGCTTTATCGATAACGTAACTTACTTAGCGGGCAAGCATACCCTTACCGGCGGTATCAGCTACGAGCAAATTGAGTACGGTAATAAATATTTACGGATGTCGACGTCGTATTACCGTTACGCTTCCGTGGATGATTTTATTAATAATGCCCAGCCAACTTCTTACGGCATTACTTACCCCTACGGCGACCCGTACGAGAGCATTACCTTTGGTTTAGCCGGCGCTTACATTCAGGACCGGGTAGCCTTTACCAACCGTTTTGATTTAACTTACGGCTTGCGGGCCGAACTACCGTTATACCTGAACGATTTAGGCGCGAACCCCGCGGTAGATAATTTACAATTGTTAGACCAGGATGGCAACGCCACAACCTACTCCAGCTCGCGTTGGCCGAAGCAAAAAGTTATGTTTTCGCCCCGCGTAGGCTTTAACTACAATGTTTTGGAAGATGGTTCTTTAAAATTACGCGGCGGAACCGGTATTTTTGCCGGCCGGGTACCGTTTGTATTTTTAACCAACATGGCCGGTGGTACCGGTTTAACCAAAAACAACTTAGAACCCGTTCCTGCTACTGCCCTAAATACCATCCGGTTTAATCCGGAGCCTTTGTATTGGGTACAGAATGGTCCGCAGGATGTGTTTTTACCAACGCCCAGCTCCGGTATTCCCAGAAGTATTTCTGTAGTAGATCGCGATTTTAAAATGCCGCAAATCTGGCGTTCGAGCTTTGGCGTAGATTATGTTATTCCGGGTACGCCTTTGGTTGCCACCGCCGATGTTTTATATTCTAAAGACATTCAAGGGGTATACATGTATAATGCCAACCGGAAACCGGCTACCCAGCAAATGAATTACGCCGGCGATACCCGGGATTTCTGGGGTGGTAGCGCCAATGCGAATTACACCAACGCTACCGGTAGCATTGCTGCCGTATTATCAAACACCAAAAAAGGCCATTCTTTTTCTTCTACCGTAGGAGTTACACTGCCTAACCAAAACGGCTTCTTTGGTAATGTGGCTTATACCTACACCCAGGCCAAAGATATTACCGGTAACCCTGGTTCAGCGGCAGCCTCGGCCTGGTCTAACAACTACTCCGTAAACGACCCGAACGAGCAACTGTTGGGCATTTCGCAGTACGCCAGCCCGCACCGGGTAGTAGGTAGCATTTCTTACCGCAAAGAATACCTGAACCATTTAGGCACTACCGTTTCTTTATTCTACGAAGGCTCGCACCAGGGCCAGGGCAATGGCGGTCGGTTTGCCTACACCACCCGCGGCGACCTGAACCAGGACGGCGTTAGCTTAGACTTATTATACATCCCGAATAATTCATCGGAGTTAAACTTTGCCCCCATTACTGCCGGCGAAGTTACTTTTACCCCCGAGCAGCAAAGAGCCGCCTTCGATGAGTTCGTGAACAACAGCAAAGTTTTAAAAAATAGCCGTGGCGGCTACGTAGAACGAAACAATGGCTTAATGCCGTGGTTAAACCGTTTCGATTTCCGGTTATTGCAAGATGTTTTCACCAACATCGGCGAGCGCCGGAATACCTTGCAGTTAAGCCTGGATATTCAGAACGTAGGCAACCTGCTTAATTCTGATTGGGGCGTAATTCAGCAATTAAACGGGGGCTCCAGCTTTAACTACCCGTTATTAAACGTGGCCAGCGTAACCCCCGAAGGCGTTCCTACTTTCCAGATGATTACCATCCGGAACGAGAACAACCAAACGGTATTACCTACCTCGCCTTTCCGGAATTATCTGGCAACTACCAATACCTGGCGCATGCAGTTAGGTTTGCGGTATAGTTTCTAATACAAAAGAACCAGTCTGTTAAAAAGCCCGCCGGTTACGGCGGGCTTTTTTTAAAAATATTTTTTTCCAGGCTATACTATATTTAAAAATTTCTTTTACTTTTGTACCACCAAAACGCAAGGGGGATTAGCTCAGCTGGCTAGAGCGCTTGCATGGCATGCAAGAGGTCATCGGTTCGACTCCGATATTCTCCACTGATTGATAAGCACTTATAGATGAATTTCTGTAAGTGCTTTTTTATTTGCACACAGGTACACACCATTGCCCTTTCCCCCTTTCTAAATTATTTCTGTACTTAATTAAAATAAAATTAACTACATAAAAAAAGCCACTCGAAAGAAAGTGGCTTTTCAATGGCATAAATTTATACTATCGAGTAACGCCTTGGTGAGTTAAAGTGATAAATCCTAAGAAGGTATAATCACTTGTAATTACACCATAAGGATCCTGTTTATCCCGCAAAGTGTATAAACCACTATCTTGTTAATACCATTGGCTACTTCTATACCTGGTAAATAGATTTATCATTACAGTAATTCGTATCATTTGTGCTACATACATTCTGCTTTTCCACCGGTAAAAAGTAGCCCAAATATTATATTAGAACTTGACGGATTAAAAAATTTATTTCTAATACCGTTGAAGAAGAAATAGACCTACCATTTTAAGTTTTAAAAATAATTAACATTAAAAAAATTAAGAAAACATTCAAGTAACACTTTGCCGGTACACAATATTTGTTAAAACTATTATTGTTTGATATTGACCTCCCAAAACGAGAAAACCCTTCCAAAATGGAAGGGTTTTCTTTTTCCCCGCAATCCACCAAATATCAGAATAACAAAATAAAACACTGATTATCAATACAATAAAAACCAAATAAAACCCAATATTTCCTGCTGGCACAGCAATTGGCAAAGGAGGTTCATACTAAAATAAAAATTAGAATATGGACTTACTCTTAACCCCGCTTTTGCTTTTTGCCGGTCTGGCCTGTTTCGGGCTGTTTTTTAAAACCGTGTCTTATTTCGAGCACATTTAACCACGGCCCCATCATGATGACACTTTTGTTTTTCCTGGCTTTGGCCGTGTTTGGGTACCTGGTGTACGTGTTACTCCGGCCCGAAAAATTTTAACCTGCAATTCCTCAAAACATGAATACTGAACTCCTCAGCATAATTATTACCTACGGCCTTACCTTGGTACTGGCCATTCCGCTCGGCAAATACATTGCTAACGTTTTTAAAGGCGAACGCACGTTCCTGGATTTTCTGGCGCCAGTAGAACGGGCCATCCTGCGCTTTTCCGGCATTGATGCCCGCCGCCAAATGAACTGGAAACAACACCTGGTTGCGCTGCTCACCATAAATATGCTGTGGTTTGTGTACGCGCTGGTAATATTGGTTACGCAAGGTAGCCTGTTCCTGAACCCCGACGGCAACCCGTCTATGACACCCGATTTGGCGTTTAACACCGCCATTAGCTTCTTGGTAAACTGCAATTTACAGCATTATTCCGGCGAAAGCGGCCTCACGTATTTATCGCAGTTGGGCATTATTACTTTTTTGCAGTTTGTGTCGGCGGCTACGGGTATTGTGGCTTTAATTGTGGTATTTAATGCTTTGCGCGAAAAAACCACGCAAAACCTGGGCAATTTTTTCGATATTTTATTAAAAGCAACTACCCGCATTTTAATACCGCTCTGTTTGGTAATAGCCGCTATTTTGGCCTTTAACGGTACGCCCACCAGTTTTACCGGCAAAGATAGTTTGGTTACCCTGCAAGGTGATAGCGTACAGGTTGCACGGGGCCCGGCGGCCGGCATGATTGCCATTAAACACCTGGGCACCAACGGCGGCGGCTGGTTTGGCGTTAATTCGGCGCACCCTTTAGAAAACCCCAATTACCTGACCAACATGACCGAAATGGTGGCGCAGGTCATTATTCCGCTGGCCTTAATATTTGCCCTGGGCTTTTACCTGAACCGCAAAAAACTGGCCTGGGTTATTTACAGCGTCATGACGGCGGGTTTCCTGTTGTTTTTAATCCCGACCATTATTGCCGAAACCGGCGGTAATCCGGCGCTAGAACAGATGGGCATCGCGCAGCAAATGGGCAACATGGAAGGCAAGGAAATCCGGTTTGGCGCCACAGCCTCGGCTTACTGGAGCGCCGTTACCACAATTATTTCTACGGGTTCGGTAAACAGCATGCACGATAGTTTTATGCCGGTTTCGGGGCTGATGCAACTCCTGGCCATGATGACCAACGCGTTTTACGGCGGCTGCGGCGTGGGCGTTCTCAATTATTTTATTTACCTGATTATTGCCGTGTTTATCTCGGGGCTGATGGTGGGCCGCACGCCGGAGTTTCTGGGGCATAAAATAGAAGCCCGCGAAATGAAAATTGCCGTGTTAATTGCCTTGCTGCACCCGTTCCTGATTTTAGTGGGCACCGCTTTATCGACCTGGACTTTTGTAAATTATCCGCAAGCCAATTGGGCCGTGCAACCCGCCAACTGGTTAAATAATCCGGGCTTTCATGGCTTTTCCGAAATGCTCTACGAAAATACGTCGGCGGCTGCCAACAATGGCTCTGGTTTTGAAGGTTTGGGCGATAATAATCTATTCTGGAACATTGTTACTGGCTTTATTTTAATCCTGGGCCGTTTCCTGCCGATTATTGGTCCGGTGGCGATTGCGGGTTTGCTGGCCGGTAAAAAATTCATCCCCGAAAGCGCTGGCACTTTGCGCACTGATACCAGCACCTTTGGTATCATGACTTTTGCCGTGATCATGATTATTGCGGCCCTGGCATTTTTCCCGGCTCTGGTAGTTGGTCCGCTGGCCGAATATTTCACCCTTCACTAAATTTTTAAATTTTTTAAAAAATGACTGCTCCCAATACTTCCTTGTTTCAGAAGGAATTAATAAACGAAGCGCTCAAACAAGCCTTCGTAAAACTGAACCCCAAAAGTATGTTCCGGAATCCGGTAATGTTTACCGTTGAAATCGGGACGGCGATTATGCTGCTGGTAAGCTTGAGCGTTTTAGTGGCGCCCGACAAAACCCAGGGCAGCTTTGGTTATAATTTTACCGTGTTTCTGGTTTTATTTTTAACCTTGTTGTTCGCCAACTTTGCCGAAGCCATTGCCGAAGTCCGCGGCAAAGCCCAGGCTAACAGCTTACGCAAAACCCGCGAAGAAACGCCCGCTATAGTTATTCAATCGGATGGCTCACCCAAAACCATCTCCTCGTCGCAGTTAAAAAAAGGCGACATTTTCCTGGTAAAGGCCGGTGAAATTATTCCCACGGACGGCGAAATTATAGAAGGCTTAGCCACTATCGACGAAAGCGCCATTACCGGTGAAAGTGCTCCGGTCATTCGGGAAGCGGGCGGCGATAAATCCAGCGTAACGGGCGGTACCAAGATATTATCGGATAAAATTAAAGTAATGGTAACCACCCAGCCCGGCGAAAGCTTCCTGGATAAAATGATTGCCCTGGTAGAAGGCGCCAGCCGCCAGAAAACCCCCAACGAGATTGCCCTTACCATTTTGCTGGCTGGTTTTACCCTGGTGTTCGTGATTGTGTGCGTTACCTTAAAACCTTTCGCCGATTACGCCAACACGCCCATTTCCATTGCCGCGCTGATTTCCTTGTTTGTGTGTTTAATTCCCACTACCATCGGGGGCTTGTTATCGGCCATTGGCATTGCCGGCATGGACCGGGCTTTGCGAGCCAACGTGATTACCAAATCCGGTAAAGCCGTGGAAACGGCCGGCGACATTGATGTACTGCTCCTGGATAAAACCGGCACTATTACTATTGGTAACCGCAAAGCCACCAGCTTTTACGCCCGGCATTTAGTCGACGAAACCCATTTTATCCGGCTAAGTTACCTGAGCTCTTTAGCCGATGATACGCCCGAAGGTAAATCCATTATTGAACTGGCCAATAGCCGCGTGAACGGGCAACAGCTAAACGGCGTAAAGTTATCGGACTCAGCTTTTGTTAAATTTACCGCCGAAACCCGCAGCAGCGGCGTGAATTTACCCGATGGTACCCGTATCCGCAAAGGCGCATCTGATGCCATTCGTACCATCACCGAAAAAGCCGGTAACCCATTCCCGGAAGATATTGCCATTAAGGTAAAAGAAATTTCGAGCAACGGCGGTACGCCCCTGGTAGTAAGCGAAAACGAAAGCGTAGTGGGTGTAATTGAACTACAAGATATTATTAAAACCGGTATATCAGAGCGGTTTGAGCGGCTGCGCAAGATGGGCGTAAAAACCGTAATGGTTACCGGCGATAACCCTTTAACCGCCAAGTTTATTGCCGAAAAAGCGGGTGTAGATGATTTTATTGCCGAAGCCAAACCCGAAGATAAAATGAACTACATTAAAGCCGAGCAAGCCCAAGGCAAACTGGTAGCCATGATGGGCGACGGCACCAACGATGCGCCTGCTTTAGCCCAGGCCGACGTAGGCGTAGCCATGAACTCCGGTACCCAGGCGGCCAAAGAAGCCGGTAACATGGTAGACCTGGATAATGACCCCACCAAACTCATCGAGATTGTGGAAATCGGCAAACAATTGCTCATGACCCGCGGCACACTCACTACTTTTTCCATTGCCAACGACGTAGCCAAGTATTTCGCCATTGTACCGGCTTTGTTTATCGCGGCCATTCCGGCTTTGCAAGGCTTAAACATTATGCGCCTCAGCAGTCCCGAAAGCGCCATTTTATCGGCGGTAATTTTTAACGCGGTTATTATTCCGTTCTTAATTCCGCTGGCTTTAAAAGGCGTGGCTTACAAGCCCATTGGCGCTAGTTCTTTGCTCCGTCGCAACTTGCTGTACTATGGTTTTGGCGGCGTTATTATCCCGTTCATTGGTATTAAACTGATTGATGTAGTAGTGTCTTGGTTTATTTAAAAAATTTAAGTTTTTCAGTAACAAAGCTGGCGCGAGTACACCACGCTCGTGTCTAACCACGTGGTAGGCCTCTGGCCGGGCAAACCGATAAACTTATTTCAAAAGCGAATTAGCCGGCAAATTTCAACCGGCCAGAGGCCGGACGATAATCATCACGAGCGAAGACGCTCGCGATAGAATGAGAACATAAAAAGTCCCTCTTCGGAAGGGGTAGGGAAAATCACCCTCTCGTTTCAGCAAAAATTTAAAAAAACAGAAATGAAAACGTATTTAATTCCTTCTATAAAATTATCCTTCGTGCTGCTGGTTCTATGCAGCGTTATTTACCCGGTAGTAGTAGCCGGCATTGGCCGGTTAGCGCCGGGTCAGGGCAATGGCGTAAAATTAATGCATAACGGTCGGGTAGTGGGTTATGCCAACCTAGGTCAGGTTTTTACCCGGCCCGAGTATTTCCAAGGTCGGCCGAGTGCGGTAGATTACAATGCCGCCGGGTCGGCGGGTTCCAACAAAGGCCCTTCTAACCCAGATTATTTAGCGGTGGTAAAAGCGCGGGTAGACACTTTTCTGCTGCAAAACCCCACCGTAAAACGCGCCGAAGTGCCCAGCGAATTAGTAACGGCCTCGGGCAGCGGTTTAGACCCGGATTTATCGGTAGCCGCCGCCACCGTGCAAATTAACCGGGTAGCTGCCGCCCGTAATTTGCCCCCTGAGCAGGTAGCTGCCCTCATAAAACAACATACCCAAGCACCGCTGCTGGGCTTTCTGGGTCCCGAAAAAATCAACGTTTTAAAATTAAACCTTGCCTTGGATCAACTGGCTGCTGGTGGTAAGTAAGAGCTAAATGCTCGTAAAAAAAAGCTATAACGGTCTCTTCTCAGTTTTTACTAGATTATATCATAATGAAAGGGTTGTGGACTGTTTATCTTTGGAGCCGGTTCCCGTCTCCATGCTTTGGTGCTATCTAACTTGTTTGCTTCAAGTTTTGCCTCGTGGCCGGTAGGCCTCATTTGGCTCTTTCGGGCTGGTCTAAGCTTCCTTTCCTCCTTTCGTCGGAATGCTGCTGCGCAGAACCGGAACCTTAGAAGGCCCTCAACAGCCAAACTGGTGTCTTTACGCTTAGCTACCAAGTTCTAATTAAAGTCAAAGTTATGCTGATTTATAAAAATTCTATTTCAGGTAAAAGGCTTACAAAATGCAAAAACAGAAATTAGTAAAAGCAGTAGTTAGAAGAAATGACGCTAGTCGGGGCAACGAGGGCCTGCTGGTTTTCCGGTGCCGAAAGGCATTCCGCAGCGGAGCAAGGAAAGGAAAAGCAGCCCGCCCGAGTGTCCCGACGGGGCCTGCCGGCCCGAGGCAAACTCAGCCGGTTAAAGTCCATTAGCATCATTGCCCGGAGACGGGAACCGGCTCCAAAGAACTACTCGAAAACCAGTAAAAAGCTTGTTTTAAAAAGCTAAAGAATAAGGCTTAAAAGAAGCCATCAATCCTAAAACTTAAAAATTACATGAAATTACTTTATCTACTTTTTACCCTCATGCCAGTATGGAGCTTTGCCCAAACCGATTCAACCAGCCAGGTTACGTTTAGCGGCTACGCCGACGTGTATTACGGGTATGATTTTAATACACCGCCCACGCACGAGCGGCCTGGTTTTTTGTACAACCACAACCGCCACAACGAATTTAACGTGAACCTGGCATTATTGAAGGCCGCTTATGCCTCCGACCGGGTGCGGGGTAACTTGGCTATCATGGCCGGCACCTACACGCAGTATAATCTGGCGGCCGAGCAGGATTTGTTAAAACATGTTTTTGAAGCCAACGCCGGCGTGCGGTTAGCCCCCGAACTTTGGCTCGATGCCGGTATTTTTGCCTCGCACATTGGCCTGGAAAGCGCCATCTCCAAAGATAATTATACTTTAACCCGCAGCCTGGCCGCCGAAAACACGCCTTACTATGAAAGCGGAGCCAAATTAACTTACGAGGCGGGCAGCAAATGGGTAATTACTGGCTTGGTATTAAACGGCTGGCAAAATATCCGGGAACCGGAAGGTAACTCCAACAAAGCTATCGGTACCCAAGTTCAGTTTAAACCAAACGCCAACATTCTGTTAAATTCCAGTACGTTTATCGGCAACGAAAAACCGGATAGCGTTCGGCAACAGCGCTATTTTCACGATTTTTACGCCACTTTCCAGCTCAGCGAACAACTAAAGCTGGCCGCTATTTTTGATATGGGGGCTGAGAAACGGGCAGCTAGCAGCCGCGACAACCAGACGAGCGATAAATACAATACCTGGTTTAATCCCACTTTATTGCTGCATTACAATTTTACGGATAAAGTAGGTTTGGGTGCCCGCGCCGAGTATTACCACGACCCGAACGGCGTCATCATTGCCAGCGGAACGGAGAACGGATTTAAAACTTATGGCTATTCTTTAAACCTGGATTACGCGCCCGTACCAAATGTATTACTACGTCTAGAAGGTCGTTTGCTCGATAGCAAAGATGCTATTTTTACCCGCGCCAACCGGGCCGTAGATCAGTCCGCAGCTATTACTTCCTCCATCGCCATTTCGTTTTGAATAATAAGTAAAAGGTAAAATAGAGTAGTTGTTCGTTGTTCGTTATTAGTTGTTCGTTACTCTGATGCTGTACCTTTAAAATTTGAAAAAGTCTAACATCCAATATCCAACATCCAACATCTAATATCTAACGTCTAACGTCCTGCTAATATGCCGGAACAAGAGCAATCGGTGCAGCATTTTCTCGATTTGATTCAGAAGTCGAAGCGGGGAAAATTTAAAATTTACATGGGCATGAGCGCCGGCGTAGGTAAAACGTACCGCATGCTCCAGGAAGCGCACGCTCTGCTTAATAACAACATCGCGGTGCAGATTGGCTACATCGAAACCCACAACCGAGTAGAAACTCATAATCTGTTGGTGGGTTTACCCGTTATCCCGCGCCGCAAGTTGTTTTACAAAGGCAAAGAGCTCGAAGAAATGGACCTGACTGCTATCCTCACCATCCGGCCGGAAGTAGTATTGGTGGATGAACTGGCGCACACCAATCTGGAAGGCTCGAAAAATGAAAAGCGCTGGCAGGATGTAGTAGAACTGATTAATGCGGGCATCAACGTGATTAGTGCGGTAAATATTCAGCATCTGGAAAGTTTAAACGCCGAAATTGAAGAAATTACCGGTATTGCCATTAAAGAGCGGGTGCCCGACAGCGTACTGTGGCTGGCCGATGAAGTGGTAAACATTGACTTAACGGCCGAAGAATTAATTACTCGGTTAAAAGAAGGTAAAATTTACGACCCTTCGAAAATTGAGATTGCGCTGAATAATTTTTTTAAAACCGAGAAAATTCTGCAGCTCCGCGAAATGGCTTTACGCGAAGTAGCCAACCAGGTAGAACGCAAAATAGAAGCCGAAATACCACTGACCAATCAGCTCAAGCCCGAGCGGTTCATGGCCTGTATCAGCACCAACGAGGCTTCGGCGAAAAAAATGATCCGCAAAACGGCCCGGCTGGCTGCATATTACAACTCGCCCTGGCTGGTTTTGTACGTACAAACGGCCCGTGAAGCCGGTGATAAAATTGGCCTTGCCGCCCAGCGGCATTTGATCAATAATTTAAAATTAGCGGCGCAACTCGGCGCCGAAGTAATAAAAGTGAAAAATGAAGATGTAGCCCAGGCCATTGTGGAAACAGTATCGCAAAAGCAAATTACCACGGTTTGCATGGGCAAACCGCATTTAAGTTTTATGCAATACGTGTTTAAACAAAGTATCTTCAGCAAATTGCTGCAGCAAATGCCTCCGGAAACCGATCTTATTATTTTAGCCTGATGAAAATTAAAACCAAACTCTCGTGGGGCCTGGGTTTTTTGTTTGCGGTAATCTTGTTATTGGCCGGCTTAGGGGCTTATTATGCCAACCGCCTGGCCAAAGAAGCCGGCGAAGTTTTAAAAGATAATTACGAATCGCTGGAATACGGCAAAAACATGCTCCAAGCCACCGACCAGTTTTTACCGGAAGACTCCTTAGCTTATGCCGCCGCGATTAAAATTTTTAAAAAAAATTTACAGAACCAGCTAAATAATTTAACTGAACCGGGCGAGCAAGCCATTACCATTGCCATTAAAGAAAACTTTGATCTTTTCAGGCAAACAGCCGGGCCAAAGCAAGACTTGGCTGCTACTAACAAAATAATGGCGGCTATCCGGCAAGATATATTCCGGCTTACGGATTTAAATATGCGGGCCATTGTTCGCAAAAATCAGGTAGCCCAGCAAACCGCCGACCAGGTGATCATGTACCTGGTAATTATTGGCACCTTCAGTATTCTGGTAACGCTTACTTTTATTTTAAATTTCCCGGGTTACATTGCCAATCCTATTCGCGAGCTAACCGCCAGTATTAAGCAAATTGCCAATCGTAATTACGAGCAGCGCCTGCACTTTAAAGCCCAGGATGAGTTTGGTGAATTAGCCGACGCCTTTAACCAAATGGCCCGCAAACTCGACGAGTACGAACACAGCAACCTGGCCCGCATTATTTTTGAAAAACGGCGCATCGAAACCATTATCAACAACATGTCGGATGCGATTATCGGGCTGGATGAAAAACAAATTATCTTGTTTGCCAACAACGAAGCTACTTTACTGCTGGGCTTAACCGAAGCAGATTTAATTAATAAATACGCGCCCGATGTAGCCCTACAAAACGATTTACTGCGGCACCTGCTGGCCGTAAATGAATCAGTTCCGTTGCAGATTTTTAACGAAGGCAAAGAAAGTTACTTCACCAAAGATGTAATTCAGATTAAATCACCCGGTACCGCCAACGAAGAAGAAAAGCTGATCGGCCGGGTAATTATTTTAAAAAACATTACTCAGTTCCGGGAACTCGACCTGGCTAAAACCAACTTTATTGCCACTATTTCACACGAGCTCAAAACCCCCATTGCTTCCATTAAAATGAGTTTAAAACTGCTGCGCGACCACCGTATTGGCGCTGTAAACCAGGAGCAGCAAAAACTAATGGAGCACATTGCCGAAGACAGCAACCGCTTGCTGCGTATTACCGGCGAGCTGTTAAATTTAGCCCAGGTAGAAACCGGCAATATTCAACTACATTACCGGGAAACCCAACCTACCGAAATCATTAATTACGCTACACAAGCCATTTTATTTCAGGCCGAGCAAAAACATTTAAAACTGGAAACCAATCTGCCCAACGAATTGCCGCCGGTAAACTGCGATTTAGAAAAAACAGCCTGGGTGCTGGTAAACTTTTTATCAAACGCCATCCGGTACAGTCCGGAACAAGCCCGTATTGTTATTAGTGCCGGGTCCGTTACCTCCTCGAACAACCGGTTTGTGCGTTTTTCGGTGCGGGATTTTGGCCGGGGCATCGATGCCCGCTACAAAGACCGCATTTTCGATAAATTTTTTCAGGTACCCGATGCTGAGTCTATTAAAGGCGGTACCGGTTTGGGATTAGCTATTTCTAAAGAATTTATAACGGCTCAGGGCGGTTCTATTTGGGTGGAAAGTGAACTGGGTGAAGGTTCTTCTTTTAGCTTTAGTTTGCCAGTAGTTTAACTAAATAATAGTAACATTGCACTACAAGCAATGCCGTTATGACGAATGGGAATATATTAATTATTGATGATGAAGAAAAACTACGGGGGCTACTCGCGCGCATAATCAACTTAGAAGGGTACAAAGTATGGGAGGCACCTAATGCGAAAGCAGGATTAAATTTATTAGAGAAAGAAAACATTGATATCATTATAAGCGATGTAAAATTGCCGGATATTAATGGTATAGAACTTACTGCTCAAATAAAAAAGAAATACCCCTGGACTGAGATTGTGGTATTAACGGCCTACGGTACTATTCAGGATGGCGTAATGGCGATCAAAAACGGCGCCTTTGATTACCTTATTAAGGGAGACGATAACGACCGAATTATACCACTCCTAAGCCGGGCTATGGAAAAATCCCGCTTACAACACCGGATTGCGCAGTTAGAAAAGCAAGTCGAACAAAAGTACAGCTTTCAAAATATTATAGGTAGTGCCCCTGCTTTCCGCACGGTCATCGAGCTGGCTACCCGAGTAGCCCAAACCAATACTACTGTTCTTTTATTAGGTGAAACCGGAACAGGTAAAGAAGTAATTGCTCAAGCTATCCATAACGAGGGAACTCGTAAACAGAAGCCATTTGTAGCGGTTAATTGCAGTGCCTTTCCTAAGGACTTATTAGAAAGTGAATTGTTTGGTCATAAAGCCGGTGCTTTTACCGGAGCAATAAAAAACAAAGCCGGTCTTTTTGAAGAAGCTCATGAAGGCACTATTTTCCTGGATGAAATCGGCGAAATGAATTTGGAGTTACAAGCCAAGTTGCTGCGGGTACTCGAAACTGGTACTTTTATAAAATTAGGTGATAACAAACCCACTACCATTAATGTGCGGATAATAGCCGCCACCAACCGGAACTTACAACAGGAAAGTGAAAAAAATCATTTTCGATTAGATTTGTATTACCGCCTTTCTGTTTTTCAAATTACTTTGCCACCTCTTCGGGAACGAAAGAAAGACATTGATTTATTAGCCAACTACTATTTGTCAGTTTACGCAAATAAACTAAACAAGAAAATAACAGGTATTGATAAAAACTTTCGGGATTTGCTCCAGGAACATGCTTGGAAAGGGAATATCCGGGAATTAAAAAATGTAATAGAAAGAGCAGTTATTCTAGCGGACCCACCTGAATTAACAGTTGAGCAGCTACCCTTTGAAATACGTTTTGCAACTTCCCCCCCCGAAAAAACACTATTTGACTTAGCTACTGTAGAAAAACACCATATTCAGAAAGTTTTACATTATACCAAAGGGAATAAAACGGAATCTGCTCGCTTACTTAATATTGGTATAACCACTTTATACCGAAAAATCCAAGAGTATGTGCTGGAATAATGCAGTTTTTAAATTTAAGAAAAGCAATCTTTCCTAAAAAACTTAGCTCTTTCCTGCCCATGGGGACGGATCATTGTGAAACCATAAGCATGGAAAACCTGGTAGCTTTGTAAAATAGCTTTACAGGTTAAGCGATAAAAAATTCTATTTAATTTATCAAGTTAGCATACTTGTATAAAAAAGGTATTGGGAATTCGTTGTTTTTGCCCACTTCTGCCGCTTAGTGCGTAACAAATGATGGCTCCGTAGTAAAACATAAAGCTTATACCGCTTCTGTTTGAGCTGATGTTAAGCTAAGAAGTCAATTAGCAGGTGATGGAGTTTTCCCGTACCTACCTACACCGGGTAATTGCTCCCGCAACTTTACTACTTGCGCCAAAATAACCGTCTAATTCACGATCTTTTATTCTTGTTGCTATAACTGCTGATAATAAGCTCGCCTTGAGCTAGCTGCGCTTGGGCTTCGGTTAATTGTTGCTTTAACTATTCAACGGTGGCTTCATCAGAAAAGATGGTCTTGGTGGATAATATCTTAACAGCCTGGTTCTCTAGTATCAGCGATTCCTTTCTTGTAAGTTGGATACTGAAACCTGGTATTACTGGGTAAATTGTTGGATGGTCAGCATACCAGCGCAAATTTCTTCGACAATCCTTCTTTATAGTAGCTCTAATAATTTTACTTATAAGAAAATAATTTTAATAACAGCTTAAATAATTTATGGAATCTAGCAGATGGTGCATCTGTAAAAGAAAAACCTGCGGATACCATGCGAAACTACTTCCACTCTTTTTGCAACAAATTATTCTGCTTTATTCCGTTGACCCCTAATTGCAGGCGGCACATTTTTTGCCGGAAACCGGGGCCTATGTTTTAACCTCGCTATCTGACTAAGAAGTATACTTGATCTGCTTTTTATTAAATCGCGCAGGAAAAGAACTGACACTCATTGCTGAAACCAGGAAAAGTAGGATCAACTTCGCCGCTAAGTTCGTGGTTATGAAACTTGCTGCTACCGAGGCTCCTTTCCAGTGCGCCTGACCCCTTCTAGCTCGCCACCTTAAACTATAAACCATAAATTTTTTACTATGAAAAGCTCCTCTTCTTTACGCATCCAATTAAACTACGCTTTCTCCTTTACGCTGGCCATTATCTTGGTACTGTTATTTACTCCAAACCGCTTGATGGCTCAAAGTACCAACCAAAACACGACGGATCTGAAACAGTTTGCCGGCACGTACCAGTTACTAGGTAAACAAGATCTGGCCTTGCAGATCAGCCCGGCTGCTAATGGCTTAACCTTAAAAGAAATGTGGAGCAATCGGGAGATTAACTTTAAGCAAAATGCCGGCTTAAGTTTTGTAGCCGAAGAGCATCCGGATTTTACTTTGGATTTTGCCCGGGATGCCGGCGGTACTATTCACCAGGTTACGGCTTTTAAAAGAGATATCTGGATCAGATCAAATCCTGGTAACAGCGAAAAGCAACGAACTGCCGCAGAAACAACGCGTTTAAATCTGGCATACCAAAAAATATTCCTGGCTTTCCAGGAAGCCATTAACACCAACGCGACCGATCAGATCCAAAACTTTATGAAAACCTACCTGGATGAAAGTTTACTCTCGGCTGCAACCATGGAAGGTTTAATTGCCAAAGCCAAAGAAATGTACCAGAATACGGGTGGCATTACCTTGGACCCTACCAAACCCATTAATCCGGAAACGGGCACTGCTACTTTTAAAAGCAAAAAGCAAGGTATCCCCTTTCAAATGAACTTTACCTTAAATACAGCCGGCAAAATTACCAACTTTGGTATGCAGGAGTAAACTCCCGGAAGCCCATTGGCAGGAGAATCTAGTTTCGCTACGAAAGTATCCAGGAAATAAAAGCCGTCTTCGTTTTCTTATTCCTCCAGCGTATAGAATAACAGAACCAAGATGGCTTTTTTTAAAAATCTCTCTTTAACTCATGCCTCATGAATAAAGCGCTGTTACTGCTTTTTGGACTATTCTTTTTTTGGCTACCGCTGCTAACCACCGCGCAAAGCTATCTGGCGGGAAAGTTGGATAGCTTCATGCAAGCCCAAGTGGCCAGCGAAAAATTTAACGGTAACGTGCTGGTAGCCCAGTCCGGAAAGATCATCTACCAAAAAGCTTTTGGTTACCGAAATTACAACACGAAAGAAGTTCTGGACAATCAATCTGTTTTTGAATTAGCTTCGCTCTCTAAGCCATTTACGGCCATGGGCATTTTGTTATTAGTGGAAAAGAATCAGCTAAAACTAAGCGATACCTTAAGAAAGTTTTTTCCCCAACTGCCTTACTCCCGGGTTACGCTGCAGCATTTACTAACGCACACTGCCGGCTTACCCGATTACATGGATATGCTGAAAAATTGGTCTGCTGCTAAAGCAGCCTCTAACAAGGAGGTGATTAACTTTTTAGCCGAATCAAGACCAGTCGCTTACTTTAAACCGGGTGAGCAATGGAAATACTCCAACACGGGCTATGTTTTATTGGCATCCATCCTGGAACAAGTAACCGGACAAACCTTTTCTGACTATTTAACCAAGTATATTTTCCGGCCTTTAAAGATGGCGCATTCCCGGGTATACCTGTCTAAGCAAACCGGCGAGCAGTTCTCCAATTATGCCACCGGATACGTGTATTCTGACCGGCGAAAAAGATATGTTCCGCCGGATAGTTTACTAACCTATAATTTTGTGATTCCCCAGGCGGGCATTCAAGGCGATGGTGGCGTGCATTCTACCACGGCTGATTTGTTAAAGTGGGATCGGGCCTTGAAAAAGAACCAATTACTTAGCCCAGCCACCCAACAGCAGATGCTGGCGGCCCAGGTAGCCATAGATCCTTCTTCGGGCATGTATGTTGCCACGGGGGTGCAGCATTATGGTTACGGCATGGGAGTAGGCCAGAATAAGTATGGCAACTACCTCTGGCACGGGGGTAACAGGCCCGGTTATGCCACTAACCTGATCCGTTATGTGGCGCCAGATGTTACCATTATTGTTCTTGCCAATTGTACCACCAGCGATAATACTTCTCAAGTACTAAAAATATCAAATGGTATAGCGGACCTGGTGTTAGGCAAGTAATATTCTTAAACTTGATTTACTTAAAATAGCCAGCCATACTGCCTGGCTAAAACCCTAAAATACAAGTTACGGCACAATAGAGGTAAACAGGTAAACGGCAAATATTACTAAAAGTACGATACCGTGAAGGATATTGGTGCGGCCGGTAGAAAGCGGTATCATGATAGTAAACAACGAGAGAAATAATAAAACAATCGATTTTACATCGATGCCCAGGGTAATGGGTAAGCCCGTGAAAGAAGACATAACCGCTACGGCCGGAATAGTTAATCCAATGCTGGCTAAGGCCGAGCCCAATGCCAGGTTTAAACTGGTTTGCAACCGGTTATTTTTAGCGGCCCGCCAGGCGGCCAAACCTTCGGGTAGTAAAACCAGGCCGGCAATAATAACCCCCACAAAAGAGTTGGGCGCCCCCAAACGAACCACCCCGGCCTCGATGGTGGGCGCCAGCGCTTTAGCCAATAAAACTACCGCTCCCAGACAACTTAGCAAAAAGGCCAGACTCAGCAGTGCTACCTTGGTGGTTGGAGGTGCCGCGTGAAGGTCTTCGTCGTTTTTAGCGTTGGGCGGCAGAAAAAAGTCGCGGTGGCGAACCGTTTGCACAAGTACAAAAGAGCCGTAGAGAATTAAAGAAACAATACCAATAAAGATTTGCTGCAGATAATTAAACACCGGCCCGGCCATGCTCGTGGTATAATTAGGCAAAACCAAGGTAAGGGTTAATATAGCAATTAGGGTAACCAGGGCGGCACTTACTCCTTTTACCCCATAAGCTTGTTCGTGGTAGCGGGCACCGCCAGATAACAAACATAAACCTACTATGCCGGTTAACAGAATCATAACGGCGGCAAATACCGTGTCCCGGGCCAGGGCGCTGGCTTCCGGGCCACCCGCCAACATCAACGAAACAATCAAAGAAACTTCAATAAAGGTAACCGCAATCGCTAACACCAAAGTACCAAACGGTTCGCCTACGCGGTGGGCCACTACTTCGGCGTGGTAAACGGCCGCCAAAACCCCACCGATTAAAGCATTAGCCAGTATTACGGTATAAAGATCACCCCACCCCATAGCAATTCCGGCGTAAGCTAACCAAGCAAAAACAGGGGCTATTATGGTCCAGAGGGGTAGGGATAGTTTTAGCTTCATTCGATTTTATTTATTTTAAAAATGTAACGCCAGATACACCGTATTTTTTACCTGACTGTAAAAAAACAACTTTCCTTACAACCAGCTACTCCGGCTTAAGTTTTAATCCGATTTTTAAAATTTTTATTTTTCCGGTCGCCGATTTCAGGATTATGCCTTTATTGGCCCTTATTGCGGCATGGCCAATAAAGGCAAAGTAGGCTGATAAACAAGCTCTTTACCGATGTTACTTTGAAAAAGATTTTCAAAAAAATCTTGTTTCGGTACGGATACCGCCACCAGATCTACCTGGTTGTCTTTTACAAACGTTTGAATACCCGTTACTATATCTTCCTCAGCAATCTGTACCAATCTGTAATCTGAAATTGAAAATTCTTTAAAAACATGGTGCAGGTTGGCTTCTTCTTCTCCATTTTGGGGCGGACCGGTTGTAATAACCGAAATAAAAACCGGACTGGAAAAAGATTGGTTAAAGCCGAAAAGTTTTTGCAAATAAGTATCTTCTTCTTTTTCCGGAGTTGTCAGGTAAGCCAGGTGTTTTATTGTTGTAAAGCGGGCATCAACCGGAATTACCAGCACGGGGCAAACAGCTTCTTTAATAAATTCGGAGGTATTGGTACCAACCATTTTATCCAGAAAATTGGTAGCGCCTTTGGTTCCCATAATTACCAGGTCTATCCCGTGTTCCAGAATAAACTGATTTAAGCCCGCCTGAAACGATCCGTGTTTTGACTGATCGATCACGGCCACTTCGCAATCAATGTTTTTCTTTTGCCGCAGCTTATCGGCAATTTTATTTAGTTGAGCGTAGTAGTGGATGTCTGTTTTTTCGGTGAGGCTAACCAGTTTGCCGCTTCGCACGGGTAATATTACAAAATTTACAACGTGCACAATCAGTAATTTTCCGTTGAGTTGGCTCGTTAAAGAGGCCGCATAATTGAGCGCGTTGGTCGCATTTTTAGAGAAATCGGTGGGTACCAAAAACGTTTTCATAAGACTTGCTTTTAGCATGAACATTAGAGTTGTTCCGGTGAAAGAGTAGCTTATATACGCAAATCATTTTATAAAATCATTCTTTCTGATTGTTAATTTAACAAACGCTCTTGCTCCCAAAGGAATAAAATTAAAAGACCTGGAAAATAAGGCCAGGTAAAAACCCACATAAAACCAGTATTTTTTAAAAATAAAGTATTCTGGTGGCTTTATTCTATTCTATAACTAATAATGCTTAATACAGAGGTGGCTTGTACCCTTACAGCATTGTCTCTAAACAACTACAATTAGCTGATTTACTTGTACTTAAAAACATTCATTTAACCCAGCCCGCAGGTAGCAAAAGGGCGCACAAGCCGGCTTGTGTTTAATTTAACTTGGCCGGCACGTTGCTTTTTTGTTGAAAATTGCTTTAATTTGAAATTAATGAAATTTTAAAAACAGACCGTGCTGCCACCTAATAAATCTTTTACTTCTTTTTCAAAGCCTGTTTCGGGCTTTGTTGCAGCGTCGCATCACGTATCGTTGAGTGATGTGCTTACCGGTTATTGCCTTTTCTTTTATACTGCTCCTAAAGACTTTTACATATAAGCCGGAGGCCGGAAGCTTCCGGCCCTACCTTACACTGAAATTTAGCTGGGGAGTGGCTTAAACAGTACTCTCTTTTGCTACCATTACTGCTTTACCCCGGTTTTCCGAATTTTTTCTGAGAAGTAATTTTTTATAGCTATTGCGCTACCGTAAGGCTTGTTTATGTCTTTACGGGTATGCTATTGGCCGCGTGGGTTATTTTAACTGCCCATGTACGGCTATTTGGGCATTATTTAAAAATGTGCTTTTCTGTTAATTCTTCCGGGAAAAATACCGTGGCGGCAGCCTTCTTTTTTATAAAACCTATTGTAATTAAAACCTAAACTAAAATTATAAACGCCATGAATACCATTTATTTAACCGAAAAAGATTACCAGCGACTACTTACTTTAGTGCAAGCCCAACGCCATGTAAACGGTACCAGCTCCGTAGAAGCCCTTGGAAAAGAGTTAAAACGCGCCAAAGTAGTAGCCCCCGAAGAAATTCCGGTAGATGTAATTACCATGAATTCTACGGTTCGGCTAAAAGAACTAAAGAGTAAGGCCGAGATGATTGTAACCATTGTTTATCCCAAAGAAGTGGATTTGCCTTCCCGGAAAATATCGGTATTAGCCCCAATTGGTACGGCGGTATTAGGGTGCCGCGTTGGCGATAAAATAGATTGGCCTTTGCCCCAAGGTACGGCAACTTACCGGGTAGAAGAGCTTATTTATCAACCGGAAGCCGCCGGCGACTTTCACCTTTAATCATATTGGTGCTGCGCCTTCGTTCTAAACAAAAAATTTAAAAAATCCGATAACGCCCGGATTACAGAACAGAAGGCTAATGCTGCATAAGTAATAATTTAAAAAAATCAAAAAAGATGAACACGATATATATGACCGACAAAGATTACCATCGCTTGCACAGTTTGGTGCAACTGGTATCTGTTGTGCGGGGGCCCCAGGTGGTAAAAGCCCTCAGCAAAGAATTAAGGCGGGCCAAAGTAGTGGCCGCCCACGAAATTCAGAAAGATATTATCACCATGAACTCTACTGTGCAAATAAAGGAGCTGAAAAGCAAAGAAGAAATGGAGATAAAAATAGTTTACCCAAAAGATTCTAACCTGGCTAAACAACGAATTTCGGTGTTAGCTCCTGTGGCTACGGCGGTAATAGGCTGCAAGGTAGGCGACGAGGTTGAGTGGCCCCTGGCCGACGAAACTCTTATTTACAAAGTAGAAGAAATCTTGTACCAGCCCGAGGCCGCCGGCGATCTACATCTGTAAAAATTTAAAATTTTAAAAATTTGTGTTTGAGCACAGGGTGCTCAGCCGCATTTTAAACTAAAATCCGCTACATGGGTATTTCGAATTATTTCATGCAGGAAATTGCGATTGACTTAGGAACCGCCAATTTTCTGGTTATTCAGGAAGATAAAATTGTGGTAGACGAGCCATCTATTGTGGCATTTAACCGGAGTTCCGGGCGCGTGTTGGCTATTGGCCGCAAAGCCATGCAAATGGAAGGAAAAGCGCACGACGAAATCCGCCTGGTGCGCCCTTTAAAAGACGGCGTTATTGCCGATTTTCACGCGGCGGAGCAAATGATTAAGGGCATGTTGCAAATGATTAACGCCAACCGAAAGCAATTTTTTTCTTCTTTTCGCATGGTTATTTGTGTGCCTTGCGGCATTACCGAGGTAGAAAAAAGGGCCATTCGCGATTCAGCCGAAATAACCGGGGCGAAAGAAGTTTACCTGATTCATGAACCCATTGCCGCCGCCGTTGGTATTGGCCTGGACGTGCAGGAACCCACCGGACACATGATTGTGGATATTGGCGGGGGCACCACCGAAGTGGCCGTGCTGGCTTTAAGCGGCATTGTCTGCGACCAATCGTTACGGGTAGCCGGCGACAATTTTGATGCGGATATTGTGGATTATATGCGGCAGCAATACAATGTTTTAATTGGGCAGCCCACGGCAGAAAAAATAAAACTGGCTGTGGGTGCGGCCCAAACCGAAATACAGGATCCGCCCGCTGATTTTGCGGTACGCGGCCGCGACCTAATTAGTGGTCTGCCGAAGCAAGTGCGGGTATCTTATTATGATATGGCCGAATGCCTGGACCGGTCATTAGCCAAGATCGAAGATGCCATTTTAAAAACCCTGGAAATAACCCCCCCGGAGCTTTCCTCCGATATTCACCAGTCGGGCATTTATTTAACAGGAGGAGGCGCCCTGTTGCGGGGTTTAGATCAGCGGATTGCGGCCAAAACCAAACTACCCACGCACGTGGTAGAAGATCCGCTCCGGGCTGTGGTAAGAGGTACCGGTATTGCCCTGAAGAACATTGGCCGCTTCCGGTTTTTGATGCGCTAACGTACTTGCGCGCTACAGGCTTGTAAAAATATTAAAAAAAAGAGTACCTTAAAACGATGTATTTTCCGAAATACTGCTCCAGCACATGCCAGCTATGTTCCTATTCTTCCAAGCTAGTCCCATAACTTTTACCGGCAGTATTATTTTTTAAAAATTTTGATTTTGGATACCAGTTAACCATAAACCCAGCACCACCATGTTAAAAAACATATCTTTTTACCAGCAAAATAAAGAAAGGCTTAAGAAAATATACCGGGGCAAGTATATCGTAATTAAAGAACAAAAAGTATTAGGCGCTTTTAGTACCTGGCAGGAAGCCTGCGCCAACGGATTGAAATTATTAAAGAACGACAACTTCCTGGTTAAATACTGTCAGTAAATTTTAAAAATTTAGAATTCTGTCAACCTACTATGCAACAGATAGCTTAAGACAGGTGCAGAATTTGACGCTAAACTGTTCCGTTGTTCAGCGAGTTTTTAGCGTCTTGATTTTTTTGGTTCTTTTTGTATCAAGACAAAAAGAACAAGACCTGAGCAATGAAACAACTCCACTAAGATATTAAGCGACCGCCGCAGCTATGCGAACGAGAATTTTTAATTTCTTGCAAGTAAAGCAAGTCACGGCAGTAACTTCCGGGCCATAAAAATGTTGGAAGAAAATCCGCGCCATAGAAAGCTTATGCAAACCAATAACTTAATTTAGTTTTTATAGCACCCCACTAAAACACGATAAAACAAAAATAATAAAAACAAGCACTTCGCAGAAACAAAATACTTTCTACAGATTACATTAAAAAAGAGCAATTCTTATTAATTTTGCAGTTAAAATTATAAATACCCTGTTAAATTTTATTAAAAGCTGTATTCCCTAAACTTACAACTCTAAAATACAGTTATTTATATACAAGAGTATTAATTAAGCACAATAATGCATAAAGGTATTTATTGTTTCTTATTTGTTTTCAGCTTTTTAATCCACACGGTGGTATATGCTTTTTTTCCTAAAAAGCACAGGGTGGACCGGCTACCCTATGCGCAAATAACCGAATATTTTAAGCAGGAAACGCAAGCAAATAAGAATGCTAACAAATGCCATCAAGCTGATTTGTTCCAGGACCTGTTATTTGAGATAATTGAATTATCGCAGGAATTTAGCGACCTGGGACAGTCTAATTTTCATCTGTTACTTAACCACGTTTATAAGAATTTTGGGCGCTTTTTACCTAGAGTACAGGTAAAACTGGCCTTTATTTCTATTCCTGTTATTACTAGCGAAAAACCGGCTGGCATTTATGCCCGATGTGCCTCGCTACTACCTAATTATTACGCCTTTCTCTTTCGTTTAACCCCCTTTTAAACAGGTTTAATTCCGGTTTGCCGGAACACTTTTTTTAATTTTCTCTAATTTTTTAGCGACCGGCATTGCTATGTCCGGCCGTGAACCAATTTGTATTTGCTGCTGCCAACCCGTTTGGCCAAAGCTTTCAAACAAACCAAGTCATGCTAACGATAAAAAAAGTATTAAACCTGTTATATTTATTTGTATTCGGATTATTAATTAGTGGCTGCACCGCCCAGGGTGAGGTAGAAAAGAAAAATCCGGAGATACCCACTTTGCCTGTTACGCAGGTCATTACTAAAGACACCGTACTGCACCACGATTATGTAGCCGACATCCAGGCGCAACGGCACGTTGAAATTCGAGCCCGGGTAAAAGGCTTCCTGGATAATATTTACGTAGACGAAGGGCAACAGGTAAAAAAAGGACAACCGCTTTTCCGGATTAGCTCCGAAGAATATGAAGCCGAACTTGCCCGCACTAAAGCCAACCTGAACAGTGCCATTGCCGCCGCCAAAGGCGCCCAGCTCGAAGTAGACCGGGTAAAAACCCTGGTAGAAAAGCGCGTAGTTACTAAATCGGAACTGGAAGTGGCCCAGGCTAAACTTAACGCCGCCAAAGCCGGCATCGAAGAAGCTAAATCGGCTCAGGCCAATGCGGCTACCAAACTTTCCTATACCTTTATCAAAGCTCCGTTTACCGGCATCATCGACCGCATTCCTTTAAAAGTAGGAAGCTTAGTAGATGAAGGAGCCCTGCTTACTACCTTATCCGATTTAGGTTCGGTGTACGTGTATTTTAACGTTTCAGAAAAAGAATATTTGCATCATATTAAAGCGCAACAGCAAGGCACCAGCACCAGCAGCGAGGTAGTAGATTTGGTACTGGCCGATGGCACCCGGTATGCGCAAAAAGGTAAAATAGAAACCGTAGAAGGAGTTATTGAAGCCAATACCGGTGCTATTGCTTTCCGGGCTAAGTTTCCAAATCCAAAACAACTGTTAAAACACGGCTCTACCGGTCGTGTGCGCCTGACCAACGAGGTAGAAGAAGCCCTCCTGATTCCGCAAAAAGCCGCGTTCGAAATTCAGGATCAGAATTTTGTGTATGTGGTAGACCAGAACAACACCTTGAAAATTAAAAATTTTAAACCCCGGGCGCGCTTATCGCACTTCTACATCGTAGACTCTGGCCTGCAACCCGGCGACAAGGTGGTATACGAAGGTGTACAGGAACTACGCGATGGCTTAACCATTAAGCCGGTTTATATTCCGATGGATAGCTTGTTAACGGCCCAGAACCAAAGTTTATAAACCAACAAAGTCGAAAATAGCAGCAACTGCCGGAATAATTCCGGCGGATAGATACCCTTTTAAGTAAACTCAAAATGTTTAAGATATTTATAGAGCGACCGGTGTTATCACTGGTAATATCGCTATTTATAACCATGTTGGGCGCTTTGGCGCTCTTTAACCTGCCCGTTACGCAGTTCCCCGATATTGTGCCGCCTTCGGTAACGGTTACGGCTAAATATACCGGGGCCAACGCCGAAGTATGTACCAAAGCCGTAGCTACGCCCCTGGAACGCGCCATTAACGGCGTTCCC